>CAVRHB010000013.1:0-43078 GCA_963720905.1 uncultured Acidobacteriota bacterium | reverse complement strand
AATTTTTTCTCCCTTCAATCAACCATACGAATTGCAGGCTCGATTGTTCGCCAAAAGTTTTTCGTCGTATAATTTTAACAATTTAGGAATAGTTCTATTATAACTTATTGTGAAAGACCTTACTGTAAAAGAAGCAGCGGCCGCGTTGAACGCCGAATTATCAGGCGATGGATCGGGTATTGCAAATGACGTCACACACGATTCGCGTCAGGTGACAAAAGGAACACTTTTTGTGGCGATCAAAGGGCTTGCGGTCGATGGACATAGGTTCGTCGATGACGTGATCCGTCGCGGAGCAGCCGGCGTTATATCCGAATTTGATAGGCCGGAGAACTTTGACGGAGCTTGGCTAAAGGTCGCTGACGCCCGAATTGCACTCGCCAAGACCGCCGATCTGGTCAATGGGAGCCCTTCGCAGGAATTAACCCTGATCGGAATTACAGGCACGAACGGCAAAACGACAACGACATATCTATCATTTGCTCTCGCGGAAGCGGCTAAACAAAAAGCGGCGATGCTGACAACTGTCGAATACCGGATCAGTTCAAGGTCGGAGCCTGCAGTTAGAACAACTCCTGAAGCATCGGATACGAACCGTTTCTTGCGCGAAGCGGTAGAAGCAGGATGTTCGGTCGCGATAATGGAGGCTTCGTCGCAAGCGATCGATCTACATCGTTGCGATTTTCTGAATTTTCGCATCGCGGTCTTTTCAAATCTGACACGCGATCACCTCGATTATCACAAAACAATGGAAAATTACGCCGCTGCGAAACGTAAGCTCTTTGACGGTAGTCTTGGCAGCGTTCCGGAAGCGAGTGTTATAAACATTGACGATGAATGGGCGGCGAACCTTGCCGAAGAGCTTCGTGCAAAAGGCCAGCGTGTCGTAACCTATGCAATAGATAAGGATGCCGATCTAACAGCCAAGAATATCGAGGTTTCATTGCTTTCCGGAACATCGTTTTTGCTGCAAACTCCGAAAGGAGATATCGAGATCACATCGCCGCTGATAGGCCGTCCGCATGTTTACAATATGCTTGCAGCTACCGGAGCGGCGATTGAGAACGGAGCAAGTCTTGAATCGATAAAAGCGGGATTTGCCAATTGTGTAGGCTCTCCCGGACGTTTTGAAACTGTGCCGAACGACAGCGGTTTTGCCGTGGTCGTCGATTTTGCCCACACGGACGATGCTTTGCTCAATACGCTTCGATCAACGCGTCCGCTGACACAAGGCAAGATCATCACGGTCTTTGGCTGCGGCGGAGACAGAGATACGTCAAAACGAGCCCCGATGGGCGAGATCGCCGGTAAATACAGCGACATCGCGATCGTTACGTCTGACAATCCGCGGTCGGAAGATCCGTTGAAAATAATTGAGCAAGTCGAAGTCGGATTAAAAAGATCAGGCGGCGAATTTAGGTCAATTCCCGACCGGCGTGATGCGATCGCGGCTGCAATAGAAATGGCCTCGCCGGATGATGTTGTGATCATCGCCGGCAAAGGCCACGAAACGTATCAGATAATCGGCAGCGAAAAATATCATTTCGACGACCGCGAGATCGCAGCCGAAGCTCTGGCGAATCTTGCGGAAAAGAACTAGCGCTGCTTTGAACGATCTACGATCTTTGTTATCAGCGTCCGCTGAACGCTGGTCAGGTCGTTAAATTTAAGAGCGAAACCGATGTCCGGAACATGATTCTCGACAACGCCGCTGACGTCATACAACATATCCTCGCCGATAGGAAAAAATAACTTCACCGTTTCGCCGTCGTTCACATTTCCGTTGCTGAGCACAAAACAGCCGTTGAGGCTGATGTCGCTCAGAGTTCCCGGCTGGCGTCCTGCGGCCGATTCCCATTCGATATCTATTGTGACCTTGTATCTTTCGGATGTTCGGCGGTCACTGCCGCTTCTTCTATCAATTGTCGTCATTATTTTCAGTTTCCTCGTTGGCTTCAGAGAAATTCACCTTTCTAGAAGAGAAGTAATAATAGACCGGTAATCCCAGAATTATTAATCCGATACCGATAAAAGATTGGGTCGGTTCGGTAATGATCGTATTCCCGAGAAGCCAAAGCGTAACTAGAAGAAAAATCACCGGAACCACGGGATAACCCCAAGCCCGATACGGCCGCGGCATATTCGGATGATTCTTTCGATAAACAAAGATCGTCGAAGTTACGAGGCCGTAGAATATCCATGAACCAAATACAACATAATTAGTGAGCGTATCGAACGAACCGGAAAGAGCCAAAATAATCGCCAAAAATCCTTGGAACAAAACGGCCGGAACGGGAACGTTATTGACCGAAAGTTTTGCCAATATAGCCGGCATCAGCCCGTCTTTAGCCAGTGCGAACGGAACCCTCGAACCGGAAAGAAGAGATGTATGGAGTGTTCCGAGCGACGATATCATCAGCCCGACCGTAAATAACGATACCGAAAAACCGGTTGCGAACGTCGTTATATCACCGCCGAAAAAACGGCTGACTATTTCTTTTGCTACAGACGAATCTTTTGAGACCGAGGCGATGGTTGTCGGATCCAGGCCGTAAAAATAGCCGATGTGAACAAACACATACAGAAGAATTATCAGCATCGTGCTGCCGACGATCGCGAGCGGTATGTTGCGGTTCGGGTCCTTGACCTCGCCGGCGACGAACGTCAGATTGTTCCAGCCATCGTAACCCCAAAGTGCACCGAGCATCGCCGCTCCGAATCCGGCCGCAAATGTATAACTTGCCGAACCGAACCGAACCGATTCCGATACAGCGTCGCAAGCACCGCCGCTTTCGACCATCGAAAAGTGCGAAAAATCACCGGTGACCCAAACGAACGCGCCGAGCCCGACGAACAAAACCAAAAGGATCTTGACGCCGGTCAGAACCGTCGCGATCTGGCCGCTCATCGTTACGGATGCACAGTTCAAAGTGGTGAATATAACAACCACTAAGACCGCAACGACCTGAACCATTGTTATTTCAAATGGATAACCCAAGATCGAAGTCTTAACGAATGTAACTTTTTCCAAAGCACCACCGCCGAGAAAATCATTCAGACCGATCGCAAACGCGACAGAAACAGCTGCCTGTGAGCCGGGTTTTGCGATGAACATCTGCATCCAGCCGAATAGAAAACTCGAAACGCGGCCGTATGCATCGCGGAGAAAAACATATTCTCCGCCGGCCATCGGCTTCATTGCGGTCAATTCGGCGTAGGTCAGTGCACCGGCAAGCGATAGCAAACCTGCCGCGATCCAAGCCGCAATTACCCAGCCCGGCGTTCCGACATTGCAGGTCATCACGCGAGCTTTGAGAAAAACGCCCGTACCGATAACGTTGCCGATAATAATAGAGATCGAAGCGACGAGTCCGAGCCCTCGTACGAGTTTCATTTTTTCGTCTGTCATAGGATCGTCGGTTTTCCGTAAGTGTTAAAACCCGAACATTCTACGTGAAATCTTTATCGAATGGAAATCATTTTTCGCCAAGATCAGACTTGCCCGCGTCGTGATAAAATCGCGAATGTGAAAGATATTGAGATAACAGCCGATAAGCTGATAGATGGTTTGTTGAATTTATCGAAGGAACATCGCGTTTGTTTGCTGGACAGCTCCGGCGTCGGCCATCTCGGATCGCATCTTTTGATCGCGGGAATAGACCCGTTGGAGACCGGTAAGATCTCGGACAATGAGCCAACATCTTCTCTCGAACTATTGGGTTCAATTCTCTCCATTCAGGACAGAGCGGTGTTTTTTACGATCTCTTATGAATTCGGAGCAAAATTAAACGGTATTCTCAGCCGGCACAATCATGAGACTGAGCCCGATGTTTTTTACGCCTCATTTGACGCGATCTTAGTGCACGATTACACGACCGGAACAACGACGATCAGCGGAAATGCGGACAAATTCGATAACATAATTTCTCTGATTTCGAATCCGCAACCTTCAAATATAAATCCGGCGGCAGCTTCACATATCAATTCAAATTTCACGAAAGGCGAATACATCGCTGCAGTGGAAAAGATCCAAAACGAAATACGCTCAGGCAATACTTATCAAACAAATCTAACGATGAAGTTGACCGCCGACTTAGGCGATAAAACTGCGTGCCGCGATCTTCAAAGATCTTCGGTCGGAACATCCTGCTCCGTTCGCGGCGTATTTTGATCGCGGCGATTCGACTGTCATTTCGGCTTCGCCTGAACGCTTTATAAGAATTCGCGGAGAGAATATCGACACTTCGCCGATCAAAGGAACCCGTGAACGCGGACGAACAGCAGAAGAAGATGGGCGTAACCGTAATCAATTGTTGAACAGCAAAAAAGATCGTGCCGAAAACACAATGATCGTCGATCTGCTTCGGAACGATCTTGGCCGCGTCTGCGAATTCGGAAGCGTCCGCGTCGAAAAACTTTGCGAGATAGAAGAACACCCGACTCTTTTTCATCTGGTTTCGACCGTCAGCGGAACATTGAAACCTGCGTTCAATTTCGCAGATGTTCTACCGGCCGTATTCCCCTGCGGATCCATCACCGGAGCACCAAAGATCAGCACAATGAAGATCATCGACGAAATAGAAAAAGCGCCTCGCGGCCTTTCGATGGGAACGATCGGATTAAACATCAATGGTGATAATTTTTCGATCCCTTCCGGCTGTGATACGAGCGTCGCTATCCGCACGATGGTCATAAAAAATGGAGTTGCTGAGTTCAACGTCGGCGGCGGGATAGTTATCGATAGCGACGCGGAAAGCGAATACGAAGAAGCCCTATTGAAAGCAAAGGCATTGATCTCCGCGATCGGCGGCGAGATTCAAAAATAAAATTTGGGAACAATTCGTAATCATCGGTGTCTATAAATATCAGGAGGCACAAACGATGAACCAACCCGAAATAAACGTCACGCCGCTGATCGATGTCTTGCTTGTTCTTTTGATCATTTTTATGGTGATCTCACCATTAAAACCCAGCTCGCTTGATGCAAAAATTCCATCGGAACCAAAGCTTAATGATATTTCGTTACCGAATCCGGATACATTGGTGCTGACAGTAAAAGCCGATCAAACACTAGAATTGAATGGGACGGACGATATCGGTACCGTTTCTGATCCTGAGATCGCCGTCAATAAGCTCAAACAAATATTCGAACAACGGACGGAGAACCTGGCTTTCGACGAACACGGCAAGATCATCCGCTCGGTCTTTATCAAAGCCCCAAAAACGGCAAGCTACGGAAATGTAGCAAAAGTTGTTGATGCCGTTAAAAGTTCTGGTGCCGAGCCGATCGGCTTACAGATCGATGGTCTCGATTGAATAGCTGTGCATTTCTGCAATATGATATTCTTTTGATTGGTACCGATCGAAATGACGGCACAAAGATCATACCTTTCCCCAACGATTTGTTGCGGCAATGCCGAACTATTACGAAAAGCTAAAAGTTTCTCCTAAAGCATCGAATGCGGAAATCAAATCGGCATACCGCCGGTTAGCGCGCAAGCTTCACCCTGACAAAAACATCGGCAGCGAAGAAACAGCCGCATCATTCGCAGTGATCGCCGAAGCATATGAAATTTTAGGAGATCCAAAACAGCGTGCGGCTTATGACCGAAGCATTTTAGAGGCTCAGTTCAATGGCACGGCGGACGGCGACACTATATTTACTTCGACCAACAGCCATGCACGGCGTTGGCGAAAGATGGTTTATGAACAGCGTTACAACGAGATCATCGACCGGATGATCGCCGACGAACGCCGCGAAACCGTTGCACTGCAAAAGGCGATCTTTCCAACGGTTGCTCTTATCGTTTCATTTTTTCTGATCGGATTCGCAAAACCGGGCATATTCGCCGGTTCGCCGATAATCGGGCAAATAATTTTGATCTCGCTTTTCATCGCCGGAGTCATTCACGTTGTCGGCCGCTTTCGCGAAATATTTGAGCGTTTTACTTATGATGAAAACGAATTGCATGATTCGATATTGGACGATGCAGAACCGGCCGCAAAGCCTTTCTCACGTCTCACAGCGTTCGTATTTCTCTTTGTCGGTTTGATAGTCAGTTTTGGGCTCGGCCTGCTTCTTAGTCATTTTGTCGGCTTCGAAGGCGATTCTTCTTTTGGAATGATAACGACGACGCTGACGCCCGAGGTTATTCTTTATCCGCCGATATTTGTTCTATTCGTAGATATAATGCATTCGCTTGTTTCACGTTTCGAACGCTGACGCATCGACTTGACACGTGTGAACCGCATCCATATAATCTAAAGTTTCTCTTAGTAAAGGGATTGTTTTTATTAATTTGAGGATATTAAATGGCAAATCATAAATCGTCGATCAAACGGATCAGACAGACCACAAAAAGAAACGAGATCAACCGCAGCAATCGCGGTAAACTGCGAACTTCGATAAAGAAATTGCGTGCTTCCATCGCATCGGCTGATAAAAACGGAAGTGCCGAGCTTTTGAATCCGACGATCTCGATCATCGATAAAGCTGTAAATAAAGGTATCATCCATAAAAATACGGCAGCTCGCTATAAATCGCGGCTTTCCAAGCACGTTGCTGAGATCGCATAACGCGCAAACAATTTTAGCAGAAAGGCTGTCTGAAAAGACGGCCTTTTTGATTTTAAATAGGATCGTTTTCTTAAAGATCTCAGATCACTGATCTAACATCTTTGATCCGTTCAGAAACAGAAATTCATTGTGATAATATCTCGCTAATGAAGGTCACATTAAAAACTCCGCTGATCGAACTTCATACCCACAAGATCGCAAAGCTTTCGGCTGCAGCGGCGAGGAAATTAGCCGTTTCAGTTGCTGCATTTGCCGGCCGCAGCGACGCGACTTCAGCAACCGTAAACGATCTTCTCAACTACTATCCGATGCGTTATGAAGATCGCTCGAATTTTCTTGGCATTGACAAACTCTACGATGGTTTGGAAGCCTCGGTCGAACTTTACACGCGAGTTTCCGGCGGATTTCAGGTCGGCAAAAACCGCAGCCCGCGTGCACCAAAGCTTTTTATTTTTGAAATTTCGGCAAGCGACGCAGATCGTGCGATGAAACCGGTCGTCGTTTGGTGGTTCGTTTCCGGCAAAAATGCTACGCACATAATAAATTACTATCGCGAAAGATTTTCACGCGGAACCCGTTTTGTGGCATTTGGCAAATGGGAATGGGACGGCCGTCGAAACACATTCGCTCTAAAATTAGCGAAGCCCGATGAACTCGAAATTCTCCCCGGCACGACCAACGATCTTTTGATAGAAGAACCTGTCGAACCGACCGATGACGAATTTCTCGAAGAGACGAACGATCCCGAATTTGAAACGGTTCACACAAATCGCATCGTTCCGGTCTATCGAAAACTCGGCCCATTTCAAACAAAACGGCTTAGGGAAATAGTTTTCGGTGTGATCGACAACCTCGATCGGACATCGGTGAAAGAACATTTGCCCGAAGAAATACGCAAACGCCGCGACCTGGTGGGCAGAGCTGAAGCTATTTCTGATGTCCATTTTCCGCCATCTGGTTCTTCGAACGCAGAATACGAAATGTTCCGCAGTCCGGCACAAAAAAGACTTATTTTCGATGAACTTTTTTGGGTGACTTTTGCACTCCAGCTTCGCGGAAACCAACGAAAAAAGGAACCCAAAGGTACAGTGATCGAAATTACCGAAGGCCTTCGAAAACGAGCCGAAAAGCTTGCTCCATTCGATCTGACGAACGCTCAAACAAAAGCGATAGAGCATATCTTTACCGATCTTGCGTCCGATTCGCCGATGAACCGTTTGTTGCAAGGCGATGTCGGCAGCGGCAAAACTATTGTTGCTTTTATGGCGATGTTCGCCGCGATCGAGAACGGTTATCAGGCCGCATTGATGGCTCCGACAGAGATCTTGGCTGAACAGCACGCTCGAAACGCGGCGGCGTTATTTGAAAAAACTGGTTACCGTTCCGAGCTTCTTACTGGCAGCCTGAAAGCCGCGGAAAAGCGCCGTGTTCACGCAGCAATTGCGAACGGCGAAGCCGATCTGATCATCGGTACACACGCCGTTATCCAAGACGCTGTGGAATTCGAAAAGCTCGGGCTTGCCGTGATTGACGAACAGCATCGATTCGGCGTTCTCCAACGCGCCGAATTTCGCGAACGCGGCTACAATCCGGATATTTTGGTGATGACTGCGACGCCAATTCCACGCTCGCTTGCGATGGCGGTTTACGGCGACCTGGATGTTTCGGTCATCGACGAACTCCCGCCGGGACGCACACCCATAAAAACCGTCGTTGTTGGCGAAGATCAACGAACCGGCGTGTATAAAGGCATCGTTCGAGAGATAGAACTTGGCCGTCAGGTCTATGTTGTTTACCCGCTGATCGAAGAATCGGAAAAACTCGATCTAAAAGCCGCGACCAAAATGTTCGAAGAACTTCGCGATAAGAATTTCACGAAATACAACGTCGGACTTTTGCACGGTAAAATGAAGCAGCCCGAAAAAGAGGAAACGATGGCGAGATTTGTCGCCGGCGAGATCAATATTTTGGTTTCGACAACCGTTATCGAAGTCGGCGTCGATGTGCCAAACGCATCGGTAATGATGATCGAACACGCGGAACGGTTTGGTCTGTCACAGCTTCATCAATTGCGCGGACGAGTTGGACGCGGTGCCGAACAAAGCTTTTGTATCTTGCTGACCGGCGATAAGAAAACTGCAGTTGCAAAAGAGCGGCTCGGCATAATGGAAGAAACGAACGACGGTTTTAAGATCGCCGAAAAGGATCTGGAGATCCGCGGCCAAGGTGAAATATTCGGCACGCGGCAATCCGGCGTTCAGACATTTCGCATTGCGAATATAATCCGCGATGTTGAAATTCTTGAGGACGCTCGAAACGACGCCGTAGATTTTCTTTCATCAAAAAGATTGACCGCCGAAGCTTCCGACCTCATCGCCTACGTAAAACGTGATCCGCGTTTCGATCTTGCCGGTATCGGTTAAAAACTTCCCTTCGTTGCAAACATCAGAAAAACCATTCAAAATATTCCTGCGTCCAAAACCGAATTTATGCGAATCATTGCCGGCGAATACAGAGGCCGAATCATCAAAGGCCCGACCGGAAACAAGACCAGGCCGACATCCGACCGGCTTCGGGAAACACTTTTCAATGTTATAAATCCGCGTATCGACGAAGACACTCGATTCCTCGATCTATGTTCAGGAACCGGTGCGATCGGAATTGAAGCGATCTCTCGCGGTTGTGCGTTCGTCGGATTTGTCGATATTTCTCGAAAGGCTTGTGCGCTTATCGAAGAAAATTTGGATCTGCTCGAAATTCCCGAAGACGCGACCGATGTTGTTTGTTTAACTGCAGAAGCCTTCGTTTCGCGCGAACAGAAGGAGCTTTGGGACATAGTGTTTTTCGATCCGCCGTACGATGCGGATTATTTGCCCACGATGCGCGAATTTGCGGATTCTGACAATAATAAACTGAATAAAGGGCGGACTTTTGGTCGTGGAACATCATTCAAAAGCGAGGCTTCCGGATGGACTTGGCGACCTGCGGCGTTGGCGAATTTTAAAACAAGGCGAAAGTTCGCTGAGTTTTTACGAATATAATTAGATGACAGTTCTGGTTTGGATATTGCTGTGCCTGATCTGGGGATCGACGTGGATCGTGATAAAGATCGGCCTAGTCGATCTGCCGCCGATGACATTCGCGACTGCGCGTTTTGTGATCGCATTCGTTATTTTGGGGATCGTCATTACGATCAAAAAAATTCCGTTGCCAAAAGGACAAGCTCAATGGCGGCTGATGGCTTTCACCGGCTTTCTCCAATTTGCGATCAATTACAGTTTGGTTTTTTGGAGTGAACAGTATATTTCCTCTGGCCTCGCAGCCGTTTTACAGGCGACCATTCCAGTATTCGGATTGATCTTTGCCTGGAGACTTCTTCCGGCGGAACGCATAACGCCCTTAAAGATCGCCGCGATATTTGTCGGCATTGTCGGCGTTACGCTAATTTTCGTCGATCAGCTTGCTGTGCAGAGTTTATTGGCATTTGCCGGCAGCGTCGGCATTGTCGTCGGAGCCGTCGCCGCCGCTTGGGCTTCTATCTTAGTGAAAGCAAAAGCTTCCGGAATGAATCCCGCAACGATCGTTTTTTCCCAAATATTATTCGGGCTTCCTCCGATCGCCGTTTATGCGTTCGCTAGCGAAGGCAGTTTTATCGATCACAATTGGTCGCGGACAGCGGTGCTTTCAGTATTATATTTATCGATCGTCGGAACGATAACGGCGTTTTGGCTCTATTATTGGCTGCTGAACAGAATCGAATCGACAATAGCGATGATCATTTCGCTGGTCACTCCGCTGATCGCCGTCATCATCGGTTCGATCGTTCTGAACGAAACTCTTGCACCGCAAACATTTATCGGCGGAATCTTGATCATCGCGAGCATCGGTTTGATCGTCTTTCGAAAAAAGATACGGCAACAAGTGAACCTATCCTGATTTTCACAACTTCTCTTGCGTCTTTGCGCCTTTGAGTTAGAATTAACCAATGAATTTCACGTTCACAACCGCCGGTGAATCTCACGGTAAAGCTTTGATCGCTATTGTCGAAGGCGTTCCCGCCGGGCTTGAGATCGACATCGAAAAGATCGATCACGAACTTTGGCGACGGCAGCAGGGCTACGGACGCGGAGGCCGTATGAAGATCGAAAGCGACACGGTCGAATTTCTCTCCGGCGTTCGTCATGGCAAAGCTCTCGGTTCTCCGATCGCGATGGCGATCGAAAATAAAGATTTCGTTCATTGGGAACAGGTTATGTCCGCCGAAAAACTGGACGAAGAACCGAAGAACCCGAGAAAAGTGACACGTCCGCGGCCCGGCCACGCAGATCTTGCCGGAGGGCAGAAATTTCAAACGCGTGATCTTCGCGATATTTTGGAAAGAGCTTCGGCACGCGAAACTGCCGCACGAGTGGCCTGTGGAGCTTTGGCAAAACAGCTGCTCGCTCAATTTGGCGTTGATATCAAAAGTCATGTCATCAAACTCGGAAGTATTCCGAAAACGCCGCTTGAAAAGACCTGGGAGGAGATATCGAATATCCCGACAGACTCTAAGCTTAACTGTGCCGACAGTGAGATGGATTTTTTGATGGTTGAGCTTGTCGATCAGGCCAAAGAAAATGGCGATACGCTCGGCGGCATTTTTGAAGTTATCGCGAAAAATGTAATTCCCGGTGTCGGTTCTCATACTTCGTGGTATGAAAAGCTCGACGGCCGAATTGCCCAGGCGTTTATGTCTATACAAGCGGTTAAAGCCGTCGAACTGGGAACTGCAGTTTCGAACGCCGCAAAATTTGGTTCGCAGGTGCATGACGAGATATTTGCCGAAGATAATGCGTTCCTCCGAAAAACAAACCGTGCCGGCGGTTTGGAAGGCGGCATCACGAACGGCGAAGAGCTTCGCGTTCGGGGTTATTTGAAGCCGATCTCGACCCTCCGTACACCACTTCATTCTGTCGATATCGATTCGAAAGAGGAAGATCTAGCCGCATTCGAACGCTCCGACATTACCGCTGTTCCGGCGGCCGGCGTCATCGGTGAAGCGATGCTCGCGATCGTCTTGGCAAATTCCTTCCGTGAAAAATTCGGCGGCGATTCGATAGAAGAGATGCGTCGAAATTTTGAAGGTTATGCGGAGTCGATACGGAAATATTGATTCCGCAACAGCATGAAACTAAGTGTCTTTTTTGCCATAGTAATTTCGCTGACCGCATGCGGAGCGTATTCTTCGGACTCGACAAATAGTGAAATAACAGTTTCGGCAGCAGTTTCGCTGAAAGAGGCGTTCACCGAAATAGGCTCAGAGTTTTCGGCGGAAACCGGCACAAAAGTTCTTTTCAATTTCGGCGGATCCGGAACTCTTCAGAAGCAGATCGAATCAGGTGCTCCTGCCGACGTTTTTGCAGCGGCAGGCGAATCGGAAATGAACGCTTTGGCCGAAAAGGAATTAATAAATGTCGATTCGCGGAGAAAGTTCGCATCGAACAGCATCGTTTTGATCGTGCCTGCGGAATCAAAGATCGAAATCGCGGACTTCGAAGGATTGCAAAGTGCCGACATAAAAAAGATCGCTATTGGCAATCCGAAAACCGTTCCTGCCGGTCAATATACAAAGCAGACTTTCGATTCGCTAGATCTATCAGACGACGCTGAAACCGAAGCTTGTTTACGCCGAAAATGTTCGTCAGGTTTTGGAATATGTAATACGGGGCGAGGTCGATGCCGGGATCGTTTATTCAACGGATGCGGTCATCGGCGGTGAGAAGGTAGTCGTTAAATCTATCGCGTCGGAAGATACGCACAAGCCGATCATCTATCCGATCGCCGTCGTGCACGATTCACAAAATCTCAGGGCAGCAACGTTCATCGATTTTGTGATGAGTAAGAAAGGCCAAGCGATCTTGCAAAAGTACGGATTTATTTCGCCGCTCAAATAATGATCTGGGATGCATTAAAACTTTCGCTGCTGGTAGTATCGATCACGACCGTGATCGTTGGAGTAGTTGGACTTGCTTTTGCATATTTACTCGCAAAAAAGGAATTTTTCGGTAAGGAACTGCTTGATGCTCTATGCTGACGATGCCGCTTGTTTTGCCGCCGACGGTGACCGGATATTATCTGATAATTTTGCTCGGCAGGCGCGGAATTTTGGGTTCGTTCATCTACGATCTCACGGGCTGGACCTTTGCTTTTACTTGGCAAGGAGCGGTTGTCGCGGCCGTGATCGTGTCGCTGCCGCTAATGATCAAAACTTCGCGTGCGAGTTTGGAAAGTATCGACAAGGAACTGGAAACGGCATCTTATACATTGGGCAAAAGCAAGGCAGATACATTTTTTCGCATTACACTGCCGCTCGCAAAACGCGGCGTTATCGCCGGTCTCGTTTTGAGTTTTGCCCGTGCTCTCGGCGAATTTGGCGCGACGCTGATGATCGCCGGAAATATTCCGGGCAAAACGCAGACGATGCCGCTCGCCATTTACGAAGCGGTTGCTTCGGGCGATGAACACGCGGCTCAGATATTGGCCCTGATACTTACCGGCATTTCGGTCGCGGCCGTTTATTTCACAAACAAATTGAGTAAAACACGGATCTTTTGATGATCGACATTCGGGTAAAAAAGAAATTTGACACCACTTTCAAGCTTGATCTTACTTTCCAAGCCGACGGCGGGTTTATCGTTTTGACCGGCCCATCGGGTTCGGGGAAAACAACAACGCTGAAGCTGATCGCCGGAATTCTCTCGCCCGACGAAGGCAATATCTCAGTCGGCGGTGAATGTTATTTTGATTCGGATTCGAACATCGATCTTTCGATACAAGATCGTTCCGTCGGTTTTGTTTTTCAGGATTATGCGTTGTTTCCTCATTTAACTGCCGCTCAAAATATCGCTTACGGAATAAAGGAAAAGTCCGAACGAAAAAGCAAGGCCGGCGACTTGCTCAAGCTATTCAAGATCGAACACATCGGTAAGCGATTTCCCGATGAAATTTCCGGCGGCGAGCAGCAGCGTGTTGCCTTGGCTCGAGCCTTGGCATCCGATCCGAAAATAGTTTTGCTGGACGAACCGCTTTCCGCCGTCGATGTCGAAACACGTTCCCTTTTGTTGGATGAGGTCGAACTCGCGCAATCTCGTTCCGGTGTTCCCTTCATCTACGTGACGCACAACGAAGCCGAAGCGGAACGACTCGCAAGACATAGGATCGTTCTGAAAAACGGAATATCGACTGGCGCATAAGCATCCTTACTCACGATTACAGTTACGATTAATTTTCTTCACTAATCATCGTTCCCGTGTAATAATCTATCCAACCTGAGAAATTATTCACACAAAGCTAATTTTTTACTATTTTTTGCATCAAACCCGAAAAAGAGAAACACAATACCAAAAAGCTCACGGAGAACCTTTATGAAAAGAACCCTACTATTTTCACTACTTTTATGCATTATTACGATTACCTCTAACGCCCAAAAGATCTCAAAACCAACTCTGAATCCTGTTCCGGAAACACCTGAACAAACGGCACTGATTAGAGAAGGTATCAGCCTTCACGACGCAAAAAACTTTGATGCCGCGATCGTCAAATATAAATCCGTCCTCGCGGAAAACCCCGATTCTACATCTGCTCTGTATGAACTTGCTTTGACGCTATTACACAAAAGGGCGACCTAACAGAACGCGATGGAAACTTCCGTCCGGGGTTCGAAATACAAATCGAATGAGCTTCCAATGTTCTACGGCATAATTGCGAATGTCCTAGACGACCTTAAAAAGCCGGATCAGGCTCTTAAGATCTACGGTGATGCTCTAAACATACTTGATAATGATCCAAAATTTGCACGGGAAATAGCTGATCTCCACTTTAATATGGGCATCACTTATTTTCGTTTGGAAAAAACGGCCGAAGCACGCAAAGAGGTAAAAACCGCAATAGAATTGGATTACCCAGCGAGCTTCGCCGCATTATATCTTGTCCGAACTTTTTTACGCATCACAATATAAAGTTCCGGCGATCGTCGCAGCATTGCGATTTGCCACTTTAGAATTTAATACTACCCGTGCAAAACGAGCCTCGGCTATCGTTATGCTTGGTCTGGCACCGGCTAAGAAAGGTGCCGACGGCGGAATTCAGATCAATTTGAATATGGATTCGCCAAAAGACGAAGGCGACTATATGATGTATGATCTTTTGCTCGGAACGCTTGGCGTGACCGACAAAGACAAAGACAAAAATAAAAAACCGAGAACCGATGCCGAAAAATTCCAAGATTCATTATCAACACTCATTGCACTATTGAGCGAGGATACAAAATTGAAGAAAACATTTGTCGGCGAACAGTATGTTCCATTCCTCGTTGATCTGAAAGCGGCAGGACATTTGGAAACGCTTGCAAATTTGGTCCAGTTTCAAAGCGGAACAAACGAGGAAGCCGGCAAATGGGTTTTGGCAAATGTTTCAAAAGTGACCGCCATGAATAAATGGGCAAAGGATTATCAGCCAGACAATAAATGAGAACCTTCGCAGCGGGGATAATTCTGGTTGCATTTGTTTACGCCGGATGTAGCGGATCGACCGGGAATGAAACATCAAACAAAGCCAGATCAGAACCTGCTGCTCCAACTGTAACAAAGCAATATGCAGAACTGATCAAGGTGATCGAACCGTTTTTTCAGCCGATGGGAAAGCCGGGCAAATACGATTGGCTGGCGACATTTCAGGAAAGCGGCCAGACATTCGCTGAGTATTTGGCCGCCGATCCTAAGCTTCCCGACGCTGTCCGCAGGACACTTTATATTCAACCGATCGGCTCGTTCTCAGTTAATGAAAAGAAAGTGGTCGAAGCGACGGCGGATTACCTGAAAGCATTTTACCAATTGCCGGTGAAGATGCTGCCGCCGCGACAGCTCCCTTCCAATATCACTAAATCTAATTTTCGTATGCGCGGTTATCCGAGCAAACGCCAAATCCGAACCGGTTTTATTTTGGATGAATTGCTCAAACCGAAATTGCCGAAAGATGCTGCGGCTTTGATCGCATTTACGAACGAAGATCTTTACATGTCCGACACGATGAATTTCGTTTTCGGACAAGCGAGTTTAGATGATCGAGTTGCTGTTTGGTCATTTGATCGGCTGGAGAAAAATGCGTCGCCCAACGTATTCCTCACACGCACATTAAAAATAGCCGCACACGAAACCGGTCATATGTTCTCGATGCGTCACTGCACAAAATATTCCTGCGTGATGAGCGGAACGAACAACCTGACCGAAACAGATTCTCGCCCGATCGACGCCGGTCCCGAATGTGCTGCAAAAATAATCTATCTTTCAAAAACAGATCCGAAGAAAAGATATTCGGACCTCGCAAAATTCGCAAAAAAATACGGATTGGTAAAGGATGAAAAAGGTTTTAGGGAAAAGCTTTCCGCTGTAAAAGCAATAGATATAACATCTTAGATCTATCTACCGATATCTTTGCGATACTGCATTCCGCTCCACGAAATTTCTTTTACGGCTGCATAAGCTTTTTCCAGCGCATTATCCAAATTTTCGGCAGTTGCTGTTATGCCCAAAACTCTTCCGCCGGCGGTGATCAGTTTCCCTTCTTCTGTCCTGAAAGTTCCGGCATGAAAGATCGAAATATCCGGCATCGCTGCGGCTTTTTCGACACCGTCGATAGCGTCGCCTTTTCTTGGATCTGACGGATAGCCTTCGGCGGCCAGCACAACGGTTGCGGAATTTCCTTCCTGCCATTCGATCGTCAGATCGCCGAGCTTTCCGTCGAGCATCGCGTTGCAAATTTCGAAGATGTCGGTCTTTAACCGAACCAATATCGATTGAGTTTCCGGATCGCCAAAACGTACGTTATATTCCAAAACCTCTGCACCGGTTTCCGTCATCATCAGCCCCAAAAACAATATACCGCGAAATGGAAATCCGTCTTCAATGCAACCGGCGAGCGTCGGTTTGATTATACTTTCGATGACCGCCGTTCTTTCTTCGTCGCTCAACAAAGCATCGTCGGTAAACGTTCCCATACCGCCTGTGTTCGGTCCGGTGTCGCCTTCACCAATTCGTTTATGATCGCGTGTCGGCGGCATTAAAGCGAAATCTTCTCCATCGGCGAACAATATAAGCGAAATTTCTTTCCCGAATAGACATTCTTCCAAAACTATCGAAGCCGCAGCCTCAGCACCAACCAGATCAGCCATATCGCTGATCGCAGCGATCGCCTCGGCTCTATCTTTGGCAACGACGACGCCTTTCCCCGCGGCCAACCCATCGGCCTTTACAACGACCGGGGAACCATCACCGCCCAAATCGCCGGAATTCAAAATATCGTTTGCCTCTTTTACCGAATTTGCTGTTTTATATTTTGCGGTCGGAACATTGTGCCGAAGCATAAAATCCTTGGCAAAAGCTTTGCTCGATTCGAGCCTTGCAGCCGCTTTTGATGCTCCGATGATCCGGAGACCGCATTTTTTAAACTCATCGACAATTCCCAAAGCGAGCGGAGTTTCGCCACCAACAAATGTCAGATCGATCGAATTTGACGCAGCAAAATCGACAAGCTTTTCTATTTCGTCGTGTTTGATGTCGATACATTCCGCGATGTCCGCAATACCTGCGTTGCCATTTGCACAAAATATTTTGGAAACGGAACCGCTTTTTGAAAATGCCGCTGCGATGGCGTGTTCCCGTCCGCCGGATCCAATAATTAAGATCTTCATAATATTTTTTAAATCGATGCTTTTGTTATATAATCTTACGTTAAGCGAACTTGACAGGCAAAACCTCTGACTATATCGTCGTTTGTGTTTCCCTGAGCATTAACGGCTAATACCTGCTATCGATCTTGCGGCTTGAATACCTTGATATTCAACACAGCGATGTTCGAATCAGATCGGAACATCTATATTTTGGGCGTTTTCAAGGACATGTTTGCTAGACTCGTAACAATGGAAGGACAAGGAACGGAAAAATCGGCTCCCTTAGATGAATCGGAATTTAGCGATGTCACTATCGTTTGTATCGACTGCGATTCGGATTTTGTTTGGACATGCGGTGAGCAGGCATTTTTTCGCGATAAGAATCTTCAAAATCCGCCAAAACGCTGTAAAGAATGCAAGCACGCAAAGAACGAAAGAATATCCGCGATCGCCCGAGCACAATTGACGGGTATCAAACAAAAGATCGAAGTTTCCGTTAAATGCGCGAAATGTGAAACGGCGACAACGGTTCCTTTTTATCCATCGCAAGGCCGTCCGGTCTATTGTCGTTCATGTTTTTTGGAAATGAACGGCCAATAATTTAACCGCCAACGTGAACGCTCGGGCGCAGATCCGGATCCTCCTCAGCCTGTCGTAATATCTCGCGCGTAACCGGAGCCGTGTCGCCTTCGCCAAACAAAATATACCTCGCCAGATACATCAGCGGATTTCCTTCGCTCCATCCAAAATAGATATGCGGAATTTTACCTGAACGATCGCGTAGATCGAGAAGAATTGCCGCTATCGCATTCGGAACTGCCGGCGATTCCGTTCGAAGGATCCGATATCCTTCGAGCTCCACTCCTTTGATCTTCAGCTTTCCGACAAATTCAGAGGCATCGCCCAGGGTCACTTCATAGAACAGGATCGGATCTGTCGATGGAATATGATTATCGATTCGCTTTTCGTGTTCTTTGAAGCGGTATTCAGATACATTGCCGACCTCCTTTCGGTTGGCAACAATACGGATCTCGCCGTCGGACACGTCATTGATAAACTCCTTCGCCTTCTCGTCGTATTCGATCGTGTCGATGCGAACTTCGGTCGAACGCATCGCCCGCGAAATAAATGAGGCCAAAATGATCGCTCCGATAAACAATCCGGCGATCTTGATCCCGTCCGGGCGTTCAAAAATATTAGCGAGCGTCGTATAAACGAAGATCAGCGAGATCAAATAATAGCCCCATTTCCAGCGGCTCTTTCGTTTACGCGTCGAGAGAGAAACAGCGACCGCAGCCGATGTCATCAAAACCAGAACGCCGGTCGCATACGCACCACCTTGGCCGTCAACGCTGGCTTCAAAAAATATCGTGATGGCGAAGCTTATCGCCGTAAAGATCAAGACAAGCGGGCGAACTGCTCTCGCCCAATCGGGTGCCATGCCGTATCGAGGCAAGAATCTCGGGACTATATTCAGCAGGCCTGCCATCGCCGAAGCTCCGGCAAACCACAAGATCAAGATAGTGCTTAGATCATAGAGCGTTCCGAAGATCTCACCGAGATATTGGTGTGCAACATAAGCCAGAGCCCGGCCGTTCGCTTTGCCTGATTCCTTTATCGCCGCCGACGCGGTTTCGCTCGGAGAACAGGCACACATTTCAGGAATATCACCTTGGTCTATATCTCGACCACAATTTATTCGCGGACAAAACTCGCGGTCGGGAATAACAACGCTCGTCACGATACTACTCGCAACAAGGAATGCACTCATTATCAACGCCGCCGCAGCTAGCATTTTTAGCGTTTGCCGAACTCTATCCGTGCCTTTTACGAGCGGCATTACGGCAACGCCGGTTTCGAAACCCGATAAGCCCAATGCCAGACGCGGAAAGCTAAGAACCGAAAGAACTATAATGGCTGAAAAGCCGGATGTCGTCAGCGGACCGATAGATGCCTTGGTCTCAAACAGCATCGTTGACCAGTCCGAAAGAAGTTCCGGATGTTCTGCTATGTGCATAAAAGCAGTGGTCAGAACAATTAGATTTAAGAGAAGATAAAGTCCGACAAGCAAAACCGCGATGCCGATGGCTTCGCGAAAACCTTTCAGAAAAACAAGTGCAAGCAGAGTGATCAAGCCGAGGGTAACAGGGACCGGGTGTTCCAAGAACGGAAGCGACTCTTTGACGAACGGGTTTTCCAGAACGTGAGCCGCCGCATCCGCCGCGGACAAGGTTATCGTGATAATGAAGTCCGTCGCCGCAAATCCGAGAAGGATCAGGACAAATAGTTTTGCTTTCCATCGCGACAACAGATTCTCGAGCATTGCAAGCGAGCCTTCGCCGTTCTGGCTCTCACGCGCAACTATTGCATATACAGGCAATGCTCCGAATAATGTGAGGAAAACGAGTACGAGCGTAGCAGCGGGTGAAAGAACGCCGGCCGCAAGAAATGCGATGCCGGGTTGATAACCAAGTGTCGAAAAATAATCGACACCGGTGAGGCACATTACTTTCCACCATGGATGTTGCTCGTGATGGGTTCCATTTCCACCGTCTCCCAATTGGGCTTCGGTCTTGTATATCCAACGCGAAAACCAACCTCTCTCTTTTTGTTCCATCGCTTTAAAATAAAAACGCCCGACCGCAAGTCATTGCGTCCGAGCCGGGTTTTTTGCCGGTTTGACAGGCTTGTTGTCTTCCAATACGCCTACGAGGTTAGCTGTCGGGCTGGAACAAAGGAAGTGTTCCACATTCTAGAATGTTTAGCCCCAAATAGATATTTTGGTTCCCCCTGCCGTTCCAGCGTGAACGGCTTCGGCAAACAGATTGTCAAAACAGGAATATACTCCTGCATACAAACAATTGCAAATCTCTAGCCGCCGACATGAACGCTCGGCCGCAATTCGGGATCTTCTTCGGCTTGCCGCAGGATCTCACGAGTAACCGGAGCCGTGTCGCCTTCGCCAAATAGAATGTATCGAGCAAGATACATCAGCGGATTGCCTTCGCTCCAGCCAAAATATACGTGCGGAATTTTTCCGGTTTCGTCGCGTAAATGAAGCAGCAAAGCGGCGATAGCATTCGGCACAGCCGGTGATTCGGTTCGCAATATCCTGTAGCCTTCTACTTCGACGCCGCGTATCATCAGTCCTCCAACAAATTCCGAAGCATCGCCTAATGTAACCTCATAAAACAATATCGGGTCTGTCGCTGGAATGTGATTATCGATGCGTTTTTCATGCTCTTTGAAACGATATTCAGCGACGTTTCCAACTTCTTTTCGGTTGGCAACGATGCGGATCTCGCCATCGGACATTTCGTCGATAAACTCACGAGCTTTCGCATCAAACTCGATCTTTCCGATACGTACCTCAGTCGTTCGCATCGCCCGCGAAATAAAGGAGGCCAGAATTATTGCAAAGATAAACAGCGAAGCGATCTTGATGCCGTCAGGCTGTTCGATCATATTTACGGCGGTCGTGTAGGTAAAGACTATCGTGATAACAAGAAACAGCAGCCATATCTTCTGCTTCTTTTTCTTTGCGGAGATCGTTACGGCAACGGATGCCGATGTCATCAAAACCAAAACACCGGTCGCGTATGCTCCGCCCTGAGAGGTAACATCAGCCTCGAACAAGATCGTTACCAAAAAGCATATCGCCGTAAAAACTATCACAAGCGGACGGCTGGCGCGTGCCCAATCCGGTGCCATACCGTATCGCGGCAGATAACGCGGAACAACATTCAGCAAACCGGCCATTGCCGAAGCCCCGGCGAACCACAAGATCATTATAGTCGAAACGTCGTAAACGGTTCCGAATCCGTGTCCCAAAAGCTCATGCGTCAAATAAGAGATCGCACGGCCGTATGCTTCTCCGCCTTCATATATCTCTGATTGCGGTACGAGCACGGCGGTAACGATACTACTGCCGATAAGATAGACACTCATTATCAAAGCAGCAGCGGTCAACAATTTCTTTCCGTTTGCGATCCGGCTTTCGATGTAATCTTTTGTGCTCTCAGTAGCCTTGTCCTCGATGAAACTCGTTTCGTGTATCTCGCGAGAAGCTTTTACAGGATCACCTTTGTCGCTCTTGATCAGCGGCATCACGACCACACCGGTCTCAAATCCGGATAATCCGAGCGCGAGTTTTGGAAACATAAGAAGAGCCGCAACCATTAGCATCGGCAGGCTTCCTCGAACGTCCTGATGACTCCAAACCATGGTTTCCCAATTTAGAAACGCTTCCGGCTGAACGACTGTTATGTGGTAGAAACCTGTGACGATAGTTACCAAATTGAGCACCAAAAAAATGCCTACGATCACCACGGCGAGGCCTATTACCTCATTAAATCCTTTCAAAAATACCGCACCCAACAGGGTCAAAAGCACCAAGGTTATAAGTATTCGATGTTCAAGAAATGGCAGATGTTCTTGGACGAAAGGATTTTCAATGATATGTGCGGTGGCATCCGCAGCCGAGAGCGTTATGGTTATGACAAAACTTGTCGCGACGAAACCGAGCAGCATAAGAACGAACATTTTTCCCTTCCATCGGGAAAGAAGACGTTCGAGCATCGATATGGAACCATCGCCGTAAGGGCTTTCCTCGGCAACGCGTCGATACATCGGAAGAGCCCCAAATAGTGTCAAAAGTACAAGAACTAAGGTCGCAAAGGGTGATATCGCACCTGCAGCCAACAAAGCAATACCGGGCTGGTAACCGAGTGTCGAAAAATAATCGACTCCGGTCAAACACATTACCTGCCACCAGGAATGCTGCGGATGGGCGGCGGCATGAGCTTCGTCGCCGGGCTCCGTTTCGTTGTAGAGCCATTTTTTTAACCGGCTTGTCTCGGCTTGTTTCATAGAAAAATAGAAAAAGCCTTTCGACAGCCCAATGCCGACGGCTCTTTTATTAAAACGAATCTTTAGAAAGTATCAACAAATCCAAAATGTCGCAAATCTTGATCTTGAATTGAACAGATCTATGGAAGATATGTGGGGCGGCGTCTCCCACACCGCCGCCCCGTGGCCATAAGTCCTCACTACTCACGGCCGTACGTTCACCGGGGAGGTGAACACTGTTGATTATGCATAACGGAAACCGAAATGCAACAAAAGAGTACACTTCCGAAAAAGATCTAGTTGGTTGATCCCCAAGGGTTTTCGTACGATTCGACCGAGATCGAGCCGGGGAGGTAATACCGGCTTCCGTCTTTAGTTTCGAAATAAATACTGTAAAGTCCGGGCGGAGCGTCGCGGCTGACGCGGATATCCGCACTCATCACCGTGATCGATTCACCGTAATCATGAACAAGGTTCGTGTTATCGTTGACCGAAAAAAACGGCGAATCCATGCCGATCTTCGCACTCATCCTTTCAAAACCTTTTCCGCCGCCTAGATAAACGCTGTAGGTGCGTCCCGCGTTCAGCGTGATCGATTGATCTGAAAGCTCGCCGTTCAATCCAATGAACCGCACCGATGCTTCCGCAGATCTGCTTGTTTCCGGCAATTCGATCTGTTTGCGGTCGCCTGTCGCTATTTCAACAGCATCGCCATTAACCGCGGAACCGCTTCCCTGTAAATAAACTTTGTAAGATCCGTCGATCAAACCGTCGAATTCGTAATTTTCCGACTCGCCTGGATCAACCGCTTGAATAAGCTTTCCAGTCGAAGCATTTTCTAGCCAAACCATTCGGTTGGATGCAGGATTCGGAAAAGTTCCGCGAATCGATGCACAGCAATCTTCTGAAATGTCTCTTACACCATACAAGGCCGAAACCGAGGCAATGTCGGATTCCGAAAGCGTCCGTGCGTTAAAATTCGACATTCCGAAAAGTCCGTTCTTTCCGTAATGGTCGAACATCGTCGAACCGGAAATTATCGAATGGCCAAGCCCGAGCAAATGGCCGATCTCGTGCGTCAACGCGGATTGGAGATCGTAGGTTCCAAAGGTTCCGTCGGTTGAAAATTGTTGATATGGATTTAGAACAATGTCAGCCTCGGTGATCGCATTTCGCTTGTTGTAAAAAACGCGCGTCGTTGCGGAAATCCCTTCCGGATCGCGTTCGAAGAGCAGGATATTCTCCGGCGATTGTGCGACCGTGATCAAATTGACACCGTCGCCATGCATTCCGGATGGGCTGACATTCAGGCGGTCGGAATTAACCAAATTGAATTTGATATTCGCCGCAGTTTCCCATACATCCAAACTTCGTCGAATCGCTCCGTCGACATCGCTGCCGGGAATAATATTGAAGGAGGAACGCGTTAGCGAAACCGATACAGCGATCGTTATTTCACGAGTTTTCCACTTTAGTCGAGACGGAACAGTCTCCCCCGCAGCGAGCGTTGCCGAACCCATCGCCGAAACGGAAAATGCCGTGAATACGGCCAAAACTAGAATGAAGCGTAAGGTACTTCTCATGAAACTCTGCAGAAATCAGCTATCAGCCGTTTTCCATATTTTGGCGTTCGACTCCCTCGAGATCGGACAAACTCACGATGGTCAAAAGAGTAACAAGTGCGATCGTTGCCAAAACATACAAGATAGCGATCTGTTCAAAATAGATCAAAACGCCGATAACAATGCCGACCGTTCCGAGCCAAAGCAGAATACTTGCCCTTCGGCTCATTTTTTTCTTAGGTTGTGTCATAAATAAAATTCGTCGAAATGATAAAGATCGAACTTTTAAGTTTTAAACTTTTCGAAGAAAAAGTCCAATCAATCAACGGTTCTGATAGGAATCGCCTTTTGATCGTTCTCGTCAGAATTATTTCGCGAAGCGATCGTCGGAAATCTGCGTTCGGTCGAGCCGCGCTCGAGTATTTCGACAATATCAAATGGTTCAAGCGGGATCTCGGCTGTTTCCGCATCCGATGTTCTCGAAACATCGGCTTCTATTATTTCAGATCTGCCGCCTGTTCGTCGATAAATTTTTGCTTTTCCCGTGCCGTTCTTTTTGACGACACCGCCGGAAATAGCGATCGCCCTGTCCAATGTAAGACCAGGTCGAAATTTTATCTGTCCCGGATTCGTTACGCCGCCGATAACATAAACCGGATTCGCTTCCAGTACGTTTATAATATCGCCGGCAGCGATGATCGGGTTTGCTTCGGATCTTCCAGCTAAAAGTTCTGAGATTTGGATGTGGATGCGGTCAGAAGCGTTGCTTTGGCCTGATCTGAGGGCACACCCGGCGTTCAATGGCCTGAAAATATCGATCGTACCGCTCGCATTATCAGTTATTCCGCCCGAAAGAGCGATCAATTCATTTAACCGAACTTCCCTTTTTATCCGAAATCGATAAAGGTTTCGGACAGCTCCCGAGATCGTAGCCAGCGGCCGATTCGAGCGGTCGATGATTCGAACAACAACCTTCGGTTCGCGCAAGACCGTTTTTAGCGCCGTTTCGATCAAAGCTGCAACGTCGGTTTCAGAGCGGCATAACGCAGGAATTTGATCGGTAACTTTGTCGTAACCATCGAGAAAACCTTCGGGCGTCAATCCGCCGCGCCAATCGAATTCAAAACTTCCGATGACATCCACATCGATAACATCACCGTGATGGATCAAATTCGGATCGACCTTCGTCAATTCGTCTTGCGCAAAACAAAAGCCAGTGCATAAAAACACAATGGCTGCCGTAATTAAAAAATGTGATCGAGGAATTTTCACGTGGAGCAGAAGGAAAATAATTACATCTCAATCCGGATCCACGATCTCAGATGTCTTTTTCTTTTTTCGCGAAGGCCTGTTTTTAACCGTTCCCGGAACGGCAAAGCCCCAAAATTCTAGGTTACAACCGTCACAAAGCAAGTTATAGCGAAACACGACCTTAGACCAAATTGGTGTGGGCCGGTAACCGCGTCGGATTCTGCTGCTTCCGCATTTTGGGCAATTTTGGGATATCACTCTATTTGATTAATTTATTCTATTTTGCCGTTTCGGCCAACGACCGTGCCTTTTCCAACTCTTTGATGATCTTTTCAGCCGTTTCAGATGCACCGCCTTCAAAACCGCTGATCTCTTCCATCAATTCCAACGCCTGCTCATAATGTTTGGCTGCAACACGATGATCGCCCGCCTCCGAAGCTTCTTCGGCATGTTTCAAATGACGCGAAACATTTAATGAGTCGGCGGCCGCGAGCAATGCTCGCTTTGATTCTAACAAATTCGGCTCCGTTGGATACGATTCAAGCGCACTATCAACAACGTTAAGGGCTGTCCGGGCCTGACCCAACTTGTCTTCAATTTTAACACGCTCGACGGCGATCTCGGTAAATTCACGCGTTTCTAATTCGGCCCACTTCATTAGATGATAATAGTGAAGTTTCGACACTATTTTGCGGCCGCGGGCAAAACTTGCTATACGCGGCGAACCGACGCCGACGTTTTGCATCTCACGCTGGTTCATCGACAAATATTCCGAGCACATCGCAACAACTTCTCTATGTCCGGCGGAAAGTTTTGAAAGAACCCGGGCAGCTTCGGATTTTTTTCGTATTTCGCGGATTATCAGCTCATTTTGATCGAGCGTAACCTTTTGGCTTTCGCGGCGTTCGCCGTTCGAGCGGGAAAATCCCGAAAGGCTTCGGTCGAGCCGCTTTTGATCACGATAAAAGTTTCTTCGAGCGTTCCTTAAAATAAACTCGCGCAGAACAACTGCAGCACCGAGAACTGTCATCGCGATCACGAACGCAATTGTCTGGCTGTTCTCGCCGCGGCCTTCCTGGCCGACACCCCAGATCAAAAAAAACAAACAAACGGAAATACCAAACGCGAGCAGGTAATAATTCACCGTCGGAAGCCAAAACGGCCCGCGGCGGTCTAGGTCATCGTTCCGCGATCTGTTCAACCTTGAAATTTGGCTTGATCGTTCAGGCAAGAAGTTGCTCCTGTCCTTCGTTATAAAGATCTTTCGCTATAAAAAGATAAAAAAAGAAAACAAAATCGTCCGAGCGTTAATATTGTCGTTAAAGCACCGGAGTTGTCAATTCGCTAATGCCGCAGCCGAATTGATTTGCTATAATCCGTTCGATGCCAAGCAAAAAGAAAAAGCCCAAAGAAAAGCGTCCGATTTTCGATTCGCTTCGAAAACCGACGGCTCCGCCGAGTCAAAAATTCGGCAGCGAAAAAGCCGAGGAAAAGATCCATCCGGCCGGCAGAAAGGTCAAACATAAAAAGCCTGACCGCGACGAAGATTAAATTATATGTTCAAAAAAAAACAAGAACCTGCTAAGAAAATAAAAGTTTGGGCCCGGCCGGAAATGCAAGTGACATTTCGAGCCGAGATCATGCCCGGACGTTCACGCGAAGAGCGCACCTTTCGCATTGAAACAGTTAAAAACAACGGCCGCGTGATACTTCACCAGTTCGAAGGCGAGCACCGCGAAGGTTCGTTCGAGCCTGTCAGCTTCACACCAAAACCCGCCAAATAATCTAGATCTCGTAAATTTTACCGACTTCCAGGATCGATAGATCCGCGATATCAAGCTGCGCGATCTCGGCAGCGATCTGTTCGCGATACA
The DNA here is from genome assembly GCA_963720905.1 of uncultured Acidobacteriota bacterium. Lineage (GTDB taxonomy): Bacteria > Acidobacteriota > Blastocatellia > Pyrinomonadales > Pyrinomonadaceae > OLB17. Next base: position 16,262 of record CAVRHB010000013.1, on the reverse strand, counting down.
TGGGCTTCAGATTTATAAGATAGATCGGACAGTTCCGGCCTTTGAATTTTGAAAGTTCGATCTTCAGCATCGCCGGTGTCAGGTGATGTGAGATAGCCGCAAGATCGGCCATTTCATCAGGAAATGCACATTCGATAAATATTGCCGAAAGCCGATCGATGTCAGATATAGACGGCCAAAATTCGCTGGTTTCAGCAGTATCGCCCGTGATAGCGATCGCCGTTTTTCCATCGTCTATGACAAAACCTGCGGTCGGAACTTTGTGGTTCACTGATGATGGTGTGACGATCAGATGCTGAACATCGAAAGGTTTGCCGATCGTAAAAGGGACATATTCAAGCACCGATCCGTATTCATTTTTTAATTCGGAAAAGCTTGGATAAACGTGCCAGTTAAAGACATCGCGTTCGACGATCTCGATGACTTCGGGCGAAGCGTGGACGCGGATCGGTGTTTCGAGCGTTGCAAAAAGATCGTCAACAAAGAGCGGTAAACCCGCGATGTGATCGAGATGAGCGTGAGTCAAAACAATATCGCGGATCTGCTCGCGATGGAGATCTGTCGCCGACATTGCCAAGCTTCCGGCGTCAAATGCCACAAGATCGTCGATCACAAAACATGTCAGATGCTGGCGCGCAGATGCTCGTCCGTTCTCATCTATAGTGCTTGGCAATAACTGAAATTTCACGTCCTTATCTAAACCTATCGCAAACAGGTCTGGCCTCTTCCGCCGTCAATTTCGTACGTAACACCTGTGATCCAACCCGCTTTTTCCGACGCCAAAAAATAAATAAGGTCAGCGATCTCTTCGGGCTTCCCGGGCCGACCAAGCGGATGTGAATTGGCCGTATTTTCTAAAAATGTTTCGTATGCTTCTTCGGACATTCCGCCGCGTTTGTGAAGATTTGTCACAACAACGCCGGGATTTACCGCATTTACACGCACGCCTTGGTCCGCAAGTTCCAACGCAGAACAACGCGTCAACTGATCGACTCCGGCTTTGGAAACACAATATGCCAATACGTTCGGAAAAGATCTCGGGCCTGTTACGCTGGAAACGTTAACAATGTTTCCTTTTGACTTGACCAGATAAGGAACACATTTTTGCATAAGAATAAACACCGATCGCAGATTTATATTAAGCATCTTGTCCCATTCGTCGACCGTCGTGTTCTCTATCGATCCTGTTTTCAGAATGCCGGCAGCGTTCACTAAAACATCGATACCGTCAAAATGCTGGATAGTGTCCGAGATCAAGCGGTCCGTCTGCGAATCATTTGTCACATCGGCCAAATGTATCTTGATCGAACCTTCCGCGTCCGCCGCCTCATCGCGCAGTTTGTTCAATTCCGCCTCATTTCTGCCGACAGCGATGACCTTCATCCCGTTCTTCGCAAAAACCATCGACGTAGCCTTACCAATACCGCTACTGGCACCGGTAACTATAGCAATCTTATCTTTCATAACTTTTTCGAGTGAAATGTTGTGAATTTAGAATAACAGTCAACAGAATTTTCTCACAACAGAAAAACGACCCAAAAAGGGCCGTTCAAGAATAATGCCAAATTATTTTGTTTTTCCGCCGAGCGTGCGAGTTATGAGTATGTATCGAATTATTACGATTCGCTCGGTTGTGGTGTTCCGAAAAGTGTTTTGAAGGCAACTTTCGTTTCGCCGCGTTTTCGCTGCTGAAAGTCGTTTACCCAAGAGCTTACGGTGGAAACCATCTCTCGTGCCGCTTTTTGTTTATCGGGCTTTACAGCCTTTACTTTTGGTTGCTTAACCGCAGCGTCTTCTTTCTTAATGATCTTAATTTTGTTCATCTTGTGCTTTCCTCCTTCTTTAATTTATTTAACTTGTATGTATAAATACCGTTCGTATCGAACTTTTGTTCCGGCTATCGGTTATATATGTAGCAATTCTGATGCCACAGATAAGACGTTTCACAAAGTTTTTTTTGCAGATAGCCGAATAAATTCGCAAAATGCGAAACTAAACTGAGGTATTTTCGCGTTATGCTAATAATATTAAACGCTACTTACCCGTATTAAGTTCCAAAAACTATTCGATTTCTATTGTTTTCTTCTATTTACAAGTTCACTTCGTTAGATGCCTTATCGTGGTACGTTTGTTGCCCTATTAAATATCGATGACGTGGTTCGAAGCAACAATAATTTATCTGGCGGCAGGAGCACCATTTGGTGTTCATCAATTTTTCACCACTCGCGGCGAAGGAATGATGACACGAGTTGTCACTTCCCTGTTCCATTTCGTGTTATGGGTTCCATTTGCGTTAACCGCGTTGGCAAAGTTGCTCCGGCCGCGAAGTGCGTCGGAAAAGCTCGCCAAAAAGATAGCCGACGTTCAGATCGACTTGGAAAAGCTCGATACCGGTTCGGTCTCTGTTTTTGAAATTCGTCGCGTGATCGAAAGATATGTCGGTCTTCGGTCATTAACGGTCGTGGAACTGCCGAACCAGAAAAAAGAGAACGAAACCATTTTCGACGTTGCCGAACATACAAATGTCGAACTTGCGATAGCTTGTTTAAATAGACGCAACCGCGAACGCATTTCTCGCCATCAAACCAGTGCGGCACACGATCTAGTATATTTGACAGGCCGGCTCACCGCCGAAAGTAAAGAACCTTTGCGAATTCGCGAATTGATCTCACATATCTCAGATCTTTTGGGCGATTCGCAAACCATTTTGGAACTTGCCCGGCCGTTGAGCGTTAAACATCAAGAGAGCGAAACGAAACAATGGACAGAATTACCCAAACCGCCAACGACCTCTCCGGTTACTATAGATTTGCCGATCCGGTAGGCTTCGAAGATGACCTAGCCGCTGAGCCTGAAACTAGGCCGGCGTTTGAAAAAAGCTCCCTCTCACCTCTTTTCCAAACTCAAAATATCGAATCAGTGATAATGTCGAATCCGCTCGACACCGAAAAAGCACTTTCTTATTTCGGTTTTCTTTTAGGATTGCTTGGGCCGCTTTCGATCATGATAAAAATGATCATGGCCCAAAAGGACGTAGGTTTCGCGGGTCCGGTTTTGGCGTTTGGAATTCCTATTATTCTGTTAACAACCTTAACCGGATATTTCAGCGGCAAAACGATCGGCCGGGGAGTCAGAAAGATCGAAGAATATCCTTTACCTTCAACCATCATCTTATCCGTCCTTCTCGGCTTAGGTTGGGGAATATTTACTGGTGCCGCCGGCGGACTTTTACTATTCGGTCTCGGTGCAATTCCGGGAGCGGTCGTTGGCGGCATCGCCGGAGCTCTTGCTCTTCCGCCATTCGTGTTGCTGCATCGCTACCTCAAAACCGGCGACATGATCGAACGCGCGAAGTTCGCTCCTATAGCCTTTGGCATCATCCTGTCCTTATGTTCTTTGTTACTGGGACGTTAAATCTTTGTTAACTTGCTTCGGTTCCCGTCTTTACTTTCCAGAAAATTTGCATAGAATTTACGTTTTTGTAACAAAAACTATGCGAATCAAAATAATCTTTCTAATTCTATTTCTGGCGGCTCTCTCGGTTGGGACAGCTTTTGGACAGACGACACCGGATCGAACAGATTTTCAGATCTGGACGGAGACGACACTCGTTATTCCTGTCATCAAAGAAACTGACGCGAACCAAAAGACCACGACTAAATTGTCCGTCTTCACTTTCGGCACGCTTCGTTCCGGCCGGAACGTTTCAGCCGCAGTCGATGAACGCATCGGAGCAGGTTTTAATTGGCACATTCGCAAAGGCGTTACATATTCTTCAGCATATCTCTACAAATTTACCGAACCGGTTCGCGGAAACAGATCCTATGAACATGCGATCCGTTTTGATCTTTCGCTGGAAAAGAAATGGAAGAATTTTTCTCTGAAAGACCGCAACCGCATCGAATATCGCATCAGAAATAATAAATCTGATTCCACGCGTTACCGCAACAAGATCACGGCAAAATTCCCGGTTCGACGCGACGGCAAAGAGATCTTCTCGCCGTTCGTTGCGACCGAACCTTTCTTTGATTTCACCGGCAGCCAATTTTCGAGCAACGAATTTTCAACCGGCATCTCTAAAAAATGGACGAAAAATTTCAGCACGGATATTTATTACCTTAATAAAGCAAACCGCAGCGGCACGCCGAAATATATCAACGCCCTCGGAGCTAATTTCACGATCACGCTTGATTAACGGCTGCCGAACTTTATTATCGGCAAGATAAAAATTATCATTTAGCCGATGCTTTTGCTTCTCCATCTTTTCGCGGTATTTCTGCTCGTGCTGCTGGGCTTTTACGTCTTCGTTGCCGATCCGCGAAAACGCAGCGCATCAAACTTTTGCTGCTTTTATTGCTTTTCTCGCCATCTGGACGGTTAATGACCTTGTATTTTGGAATTTCGTAGAGTTTCGCGATTACGCAGGTTTCTGGGCCGCGGCCAGCTTTACCAATTCGCTTCTGATGCAATGGGCTTTGGTCGTATTCGCATGGGTTTTTCCTGAGAACGCCCGAACGCCGAAGCGCAAAGCTGCGGTTCTTTTTGCACCGGGAGCGGTTCTAATTCCGGCGGCTGTTTTTGGTTGGCTGTGGCACCGAATAGGTTTTCGCGACGGCAATTTTTTTATTGAACTCACGCCGCTTGCCTATGCGTTCGTCGCCTACGTTGTTTTCGTATTTTCTTACGGTGCTTCAGTTCTATTAAGAAAATACCGCAAGTATCGAGGCTCTCAGGAAGCACAGCAGGTCGGTGCGATCCTCTGGGGATTGGTCATCACCGGCATTCTGGAATTGATCACGATATTAATACTTCCCTTTTTCGGCAATTACGCCTTTTTGCCTTTGAGCACCTTATTCGTTCTTCCCGGCGTATTCATTTATGCTTACGCGATCTCAAATTTCAAACTCTTTTCGCTTCAAACGGCTCTCGATCAATTCCGGCTTTTTCCAATAACTTTTAAGGTGGCACTCAGCATTGCTTCCGTTGCGGTCGCGAGTTTTGTTTTGTTTCAGATCCCAATTGTTTGGTGGGCTTTTCGCGACGGTGCGGACGCAAATGCTTGGCGGCGTTATCTGGTTTTTAGTTTGATATCTGCGCTTGTTCCGAATCTGCTTCTGGTTTTGCTGGTAGTTCGTGCGATCTCTCGTCCGCTTCAGCGGATCACCGTCGCGGCGGTCGAAGTTTCCAATGGTTCTTACGGAACCGAGGTCGATCTTCGAAAAAGCAACGACGAGATCGGCGTTCTTGCAAATTCTTTCAACGAAATGAGCCGGAAAATGGCGGCGGATATTCAGCTTCTAAAACAATTAAATGAGCAGCTTGTCCGTACGGAAAAGTTAGCGTCGATGGGAACTTTGGCGGCCGGCGTCGCTCATGAGGTCAATAATCCGCTTGCTTCGATCTCTTCGCTTATTCAAATGATGCAGGCAAAGAACGGTGCCGACCCGGAACTTTCCGAGAAACTTAAATTGATCGCCGAGCAGGTCAAACGAATAACTCAGGTCACAAAAGATATGACCGATTTCGCCCGCTCGCGGCCCGCAGAGAAAAAATTCGTCGATATAAACGAGATCATTTCCGCCAGCCTTCGCTTAGCGAGTTTTGATAAATCGTTTCAAGATCTGGAGATACGCACCGAACTCGCCGAAGACATTCCCGAACTTTTTGCAAATGAAGACCAACTCCAGCAAGTTTTCCTGAACCTTTTGCTTAACGCCCGCGACGCCATGCCCGACGGCGGCGATATCAAGATCACATCACAAACCAAAGATAACAACGCAGTCGTCCGGATCAGCGACAGCGGCAGCGGCATCGACAAAAATATCCGAAAGAACGTCTTCGATCCTTTCTTCACCACAAAACCCGCCGGCAGCGGAACCGGACTCGGCCTATCGGTCTGCTACGGCATCGTCACCGCCCACGGCGGAAACATCGACGCCGAAAACATCGAAACGGGCGGCACAAAATTTACGATTACGCTCCCGATCGACCCTGCCGAACAAATTGTTAATTGATTTAAGATAAAAAGTGCCCGGAATCTTTATATTAAAGATCCCGAGCAGCCTTTCAGCGTTTATCTTTTGAAAAATTCAAGAAGATAGCTGTTCACTTCTTCGTGCTGTGTAGTGCACATTCCGTGCGGGAATCCTTCGAAGACTTTTAGCTCCGCATTTGGAATTATTTTCGACGAGATCATAGCCGAATCAGCTATCGGCACGATCTGGTCATCGTCACCATGCATTACCAGTGTCGGAATATCAAATTTTTTAAGATCCTCAGTAAAATCAGTTTCCGAGAATGCTTTTATGCAATCGTAGGCCGGCTTAAATCCGGCCATCATTCCCTGCCGCCACCAATTATCAATTATTCCCTGCGAAACTTTTGCCCCGGGACGGTTAAACCCATAGAAAGGCCCTGCCGCGACGTTCAGGAAAAACTGAGCACGATCTGATTCCATATCTGCTCTAAATCCGTCAAAAACTTCCATCGGCAATCCGCCGGGATTCGAATCACTTTTCACCATTACCGGCGGGATAGCTCCGATAAGAACTGCTTTGGCCACACGGCTTGTTCCGTGACGGCCGATATATCTGGCTACTTCGCCGCCGCCGGTAGAATGCCCGACGTGGATCGCATCCTTCAGATCCAATGCCGCGGTCAATTCCGCAAGATCATCGGCATAAGTATCCATTTCATTTCCTTCCCAAGTTTCGTCCGAACGCCCGTGTCCGCGGCGGTCATGCGCGATGCATCGAAAGCCCCGCGAAGCGAAATAAAATATTTGGATATCCCAATCGTCTGCGCTCAGCGGCCATCCGTGGCTAAAAACTATCGGCTGCCCGCTGCCGAGATCTTTATAAAAAATATTCGTGCCATCTTTGGTGGTTATATTCGCCATTTTATGTACCTCACTGATCTTATTTCGAAGAATTTATTTTACACCCATGCCGCCAAAACTCCGCTCAATTTCACGCAAAACTTTTCAATTATTTAACACCTCCTTTTCGTTTTACAATAATTAAGTTTCGCGTTACTTTTATTTTAATTCTAAGAATTACCCTACTTTGCTGGTCTTTGGGCAAAGGTTTTCATTATTCATATCCGCGGCCGGTGTTTCCTGACTCCGGTTCGTATTTCGCAGGAGACAATTTATGCAGCGTTCATCTTTTATTGGTGTTGGCGGAATAAAGATCGCGACCAGATCATGGGCTCCGGCCTCCGAAGCTCGTGCGATCTTGATCCTGATCCACGGTTTTAATGCTCACAGCGGTTATATGGAATGGCCGGCGGAACAATTAGCCGCCAGAGGCTTTGCTTGTTACGCGCTTGATCTTCGGGGCCGCGGAGAATCCGAGGGCGAGCGTTTCTATGTCGAAAAGTTCCAGGATTATCTTGATGACGTGGACACACTTGTTCGAACAGCTCGGGATGAAAATCCGGGACTACCGGTTTATGTTCTAGGTCACAGTGCGGGCGGCGTGATCGGCGCGACTTATGTTTTTGATCATCACGATGAGATCGCGGGACTGATCTGCGAAAGTTTTGCTTTCGACGTAGGTTTGCCGCATCTGGTTCAGCTTGCTTTAGAAGGAGTCGGAGCTCTGGCGCCGCACGTCCATGTTTTCTCGTTAAAAAATGAAGATTTTTCCCGCGATCCGGCTGCTGTGGAGCGTATGAATAACGATCCGCTAATAGCAAAAGAGGCTCAGCCCGCCGAAACCGCTGCCGAACTATTAAAAGCTGCGGCTCGCCTCAAAGAGAACATTCCGGAATTCACGTCGCCAGTTTTGATCATTCACGGAACTGCCGACAAGGCCGCGAGATCGGCCGGCAGTCAATATTTTTATGACCACGCCGCATCGACGGATAAAACCTTGAAATTATACGAGGGCCATTTCCATGATCTTCTTAATGATCTTGGGAAAGAAGAGGTTATGGCTGATATTCAGGCCTGGCTGGACGAGCGGGTTTCCGCATAAAGAAAAGCAAACGATCCGCCGACGTTCTTTTTATTCCGTAACATGTATTAAGAAAATAGAAAGCTCAGCAATAAAATGCCTTTACAAATTCCCGGAAAAAGACGCCGTCGGAACATTCCTCAATTAAGGACGCTCCAGACAACCGCCAACGAACGTCACGCGAGTTGGCTGGAGCTATTTTTCGATCTCGTATTTGTATTTGCCGTTAGCCAGATCGCAGTTATTCTTCTGAATAACAGTGATCTTTTCGGTTTGCTGAAATATTCGGTTCTTTTTATTTCTATCTGGTATTCCTGGGTCGGGTTCACGTTCTATGCCGATCGTTTTGAGACCGAAGAAACCAGCTATCGCATACTCACATTTGGCGGAATGCTCGCCGTCACGGCTTTTTCGCTAACTTTCGGCGGAGCTTTTACCGCGGCGGGCGATACGGCGTTTCTGATCTGCTTCATCCTCGTCCGTGCTTTCCTTTTGATACTTTACGCCAGGGCCGCATATTTCGTACCGCTTGCCAGAGTCTATTGCGTTCAATTCATAAAAGGCTTGGGCATTTCGGTGGCACTGGTGGCGATCTCATACTTCTTTGATGCACCGGTCAAATACTATTTTTGGGCCGCAGCGATGCTGACGGAATTTGCGATACCGTTCTTTAATATTCCTGCGACCAGACAGATACCGATCGACCGTTCGCATATTCCGGAACGCTTTGGGCTTTTTACGATCATCGTTCTCGGCGAAGTTGTGATCGGAGCCGCACGCGGAGCCAGCCTGATCCCGTTCTCATGGGCCGCGGCAGTCGTTGCGTCGCTGGGCTTTGGAATGGCGGCGGGAATTTGGTGGATAAATTTCGAGTTTGTCGAAGAGAACGCTGTTCGTTCAAATTCGCTGATCAAAAGATTCACCTATCTTTACGGACATTTCTTTATAGTCGCGAGCATTGTCGCCGCGGGCATCGGCGTCGAACATGCGATCATAGAAACTGCCGAGCCTCACCTGCATCTCGCGACGCTCGCTCTGATCTGCGGCGGAGTCGCCATTTATCTCGCCACGGTTACAGTAATTCGGATGGTAACCGGAATATGCAACCTGTTCTGGATAAGAGCCGCAGCGATACTGATATCTCTCGCCATGATCCCCATCGGACAATTTTTGCCGCCGGTGATCGTTATGACGCTGCTGTTCTTTTTGATGGCCGCGAGTATCTGGATCGAGGGACGCTACGTCGAATCTGACAAGGTTATCGAAGAAGAAGCACCGCATATTACGCCCTGCGTTCACGAACCAGCGGCGACAGTTTTCAAACCGCGAACCGGGAAACTCGAATGCGAAGAATGCGTGAAAAATAATTATAAATGGGTTCACCTGCGGCTCTGTTTGTCCTGCGGACACGTCGGCTGCTGCGATTCTTCAAAATATACACACGCGACAAAACATTTTCACGCCGAGGAACATCCGCTGATGGCATCGCTCGAACCCGGAGAAAACTGGGCCTGGTGCTACATCGACGAACGCTTCGTCCCAACACCAACAGACCTAAATTAATCCAAAAAAAACTCCCCTCCTTGGTTAAGGAGGGGTGGCAGCCGCCTTCGGCTGACGGGGTGGTTTGTTCTACAAAATTTCCGACAAAAAAACTCCCCTCCTTAGCCAAGGAGGGGTGGCAGCCGCCTTGGGCTGACGGGGTGGTTTGTTCTGCAAAATTCTAATTCATCAAAATGCGACTTTTTCTGATCAACCACCCCGGCCGCAGAGCCGGCCACCCCTCCTGTCCAGGAGGGGAGTTTAAATTAAAGAAAAATGATGAATAAAGAGATCAAACTTCTTCATCCATCATCCTATTTACAATTTACTATTTACGATTTACTACGCCAGCGTTACCGGATAGTCTGCCGAGTAGCTGCCGAATTCTTCGTTCTTCTTAATAAAAACGGCGCGGATGTGGCCGGATTCCGGTTCGCCGGGGACGGCCGGGATGACGGTAAAACTTCCGGGAGTGTTTGTCAGAAAAGCGACCGGAGCGAAATTTCCGCCTTTGGGTGCGTATTCCACACGCAAAGCGTCCATTCCCTGCATGCTGCCGCTCAGATTGACCTGATAGCCTTGTGCGGTCTTCGTTTTCAATTCGGGCTGAACATTATCGGGCACCAAATTGTTCGTTTCCGCGCCGATAATTCCCAGATCTTCGCCGATCGCGTCTGTATAACCTGGTGCGGTAACCAAACGATCGCGGACTTCGAAAAATTGTGTTACGACGCCTCGTGTGTAGGTTATATCATCGCCTTCGGGAAACGCGGGCGGATTCGGAGCCGGCGAGCCGACCGGATCGCCATTAAAGATCAGATCGCGCCATTGCGTCATTGCCTGCATGGTCGCTTTGCTCTGATCGGCGATGTTATAAGCCGCGATGAACGTGTCGCACAAAGCGATCGCTGCCGCGACCTCTTCCGGGGTCATTGAGAGTTGGGTAGCGTAAGAATTTATCTTCGCTCTGAAATTGGACATCAAACTTACTTCGGCCGACATTTGTCCCGGCCACCAGTATTTTCTAGACATATTGGGAAATTCTCCTATCGGATTTTTATTTGGATTTGCCGATTCCGCAGGAAGCGGATCGGGTTGCCGTAAGACTTTACGATCAGGAAGACCGCTCGGCAGAAATTATTCTAGCAAATCTGATTTATTAATTTCAATACTTTTTTTTCATCATTTTTTATTCGTTTAACCCAATGTTTCATTGCCCCACAGCATTTTTCGCTATTTTTACGCAAAATTTATTTTCTGTCTATTTCATTTTTTTCCGCGGTTTTTTGACCTTTGGTTTTTGGTCTTGGATCGTTGGTTTTTGGTCTTTGGCTTTTGGTTTTTGGTCTTTGGGCTCTGTCTTTTTCCGACATTTTCACTTTTTCACTCTTTCACCTTTTCACACGGCGGCCGCAGCCGCTCCCCCGACTGGACCCGCAAGCATCCCTGCTTGCGAACCTTCCTTTCCCAACACCATCTTTTCCGCTCAAACTCTCCCCTCTTCCCTGTCCCCTCGACCCTGATATTCCCTGCTCTTGGGCTGACGGCGTGGTTTGATCAACAAGATCTTATTCCTAAAAAACTCCCCTCCTTGGTTAAGGAGGGGTGGCAGCCGCTTTGGGCTGACGGGGTGGTTTGATCAAAACAATCCTAAATTCCAAAAACTCCCCTCCTTAGCCAAGGAGGGGTGGCCGGCTTCCGGCCGGGGTGGTTTGTTCAAACAGATCTCTCTTTTTTTGCACCATTCATCACTCACCATTCACAATTCACAATTCTCCGCTTCACAATTTCCGTCAACCAGCCCGATCTCCTGACAACTTTTGTCAGTTTTTGCCCGGACGCTTCCGGCTAACATTTTTATTCCCAACACTTACGCCAAAACCGCCAACTCCGCCGCGACCCGCCAACCAACCGCTCCGAGATCTCCCGGAACGATATTCTGAGACCAGAGAATCATTCTCAGTTCCCAAAATGTCATTCCCGGAGACCAAAAAGTCATTCCTGGAGACCAAAAAATCATTCCCGGAGACCAGAAAGTCATTCTCAGTTACTCAGAACCATTCCCGGAGACCAGAAAGTCATTCCCGGAGACCAAAATGTCATTCTCAGTTAACTCAGAACCATTCCCGGAGACCAAAAAGTCATTCTCAGTTAACTCAGAACCATTCCCACAAACTGAAAAGTCATTCCCAGTTAACTGAAAACCGTTCCCACAAACTGAAAAGTCATTCCCAGTTAACTGAAAACCGTTCCCACAAACTGAAAAGTCATTCCCAGTTAACTGAAAACCATTCCGTACTTGTTCCCGAGAACCCAAACATTCACTCAGAATTCTCTAAGATCCTTTCCGGAGATTTCAAAAATATTCCCAGAGATTTCCAACCCATCTACAATTCTCATCTTTCATTTGTCAATTATTGGGAATCCTTCTACAAAGAAAAAGATGACCCCGAAATTTCCAGAACATACGTCTGTTGGCTGTGATAAAATCCAACTTCTTCAGTCTCGCTATTCGATGCCTTTCTTTATCAATTGTGATCGAATTGCTGAAGGTTGCCGACCGAGCTTTTCACTAATCTCCTTCAAAGACCTTCCGTCAGCCTTTAATTTGGTTAAACGTTCGTTTTCCTCGTCGGTCCATTTAGTATAGGCGTTTGGATGAATACTTCTGATTTTGGCCATTCGCTCGTCGTAGTTTGGTTTGGATTAAACTCCAAATTCCAGGGCTTCTCTGGCGGCCTCGAAGATGTCGGCATATGTAACCGCTGAATAGCCTCAACTATCTGAGAATAACTGTGACCTTCCGCAATAAGGGATAGGACTGCAACTGTTTTCGAACTCAATTTTCTTGATGGAGCCATATCCTAGTTCATTTCCCCTTCATCGACTTCTCCCGGAGCAATAGTTTTCGTCAATTGCCGGATTGGAGGATTTCAATTGGTTCGTCGGTGTCAAATCATCCTTCGTCAACGTGCCTCCGATCTCCTTTATTTTTCGAGTTGGGTAATGACTCGCGATTCCATCGAACCTACCGCGCTGTTCTAACTATTTACGGCGTTGGTTAGGTTTGTGCCAATCTTAGAGAAATGTCCGAGCATGATATTCGTACGTTTATCAAGTTCGACGCCTGCATCTCGCATCTCATAAATGCTCTCCAACGCCCTCTCTCCTGCTGCCACATAAAGCCAACGGTGCGAAGCATTGTTATTAAGGTAGAAGGCGTTGCGATCACTATTTGGGCATTAATTCCATCCTCGATAAGTAAAGGGTCGGCCATCAAAGCGGCTCCAAACGATGATTCGATCTGGAGATACATAATGACAAAATCCGGAGCCTGTTCAAACTGATCCCAGTATGATTTATGGTTTTCCAGGTCTTTCAAGTGCTTTCTAACCGCAGCCAATGGTTACTTGCATCAGTTCTATCCTCTCGCCTTCAATTTCAGTTCCGTATGCCCGCATATAAGCGGCTAGCGGAACTTTAGAGTCAAGGATCAATTGTCTATGTCCAGGTAGATTTATGGTCATATCCGGTCGAAGCTTGCCGCCCTCAGTGTTAACCGTGACCTGTTCGTCAAAATCGCAGTAAGGAGAAAGGCCGGCTACTTCGACAACACGCCGTAAACTTATTTCGCCGTATTTACCTCGAACGTGCGATGTCTTGAGAGCGGACACAATTGACTGGTTCCAGTATTGAGATTGTCGGTCGAAGAGTTCATCGCATAGAGAAGCGTCGTCATTTCCTTGTAAGCACCTGCACGCCTTATCTCAATATCATTCAATTTCTCATCGAATTTACTAAGGCTTTCGCCAAGGGGTTTGACCAAGGTTTCGATGGCAGTTTTGCGATTCTCGAGTTCGTTGGCGGACTCTTTTACCTTTGCGTCGAGGGTTTCTTTTGCGGATTCCAGGAATGTCGCATTGTTACGACGAAGAGCCTCCGAAGAGAGCGATTCAAAGGCTTCACGAAGTTTTGATCGGCTTCGGCTATGAACTGTTTTTGCTCCGCAAGTTGCTGAATAATTGAGTCGTTTTTCGCATGAAGTTCTATGCTTTTCTTGTCAGCGGCATTGTATGCATTGCGGTAAGAGACACCTTCCAGTTCTTTCGCCTCGATCTGCTTCGCAGGTCGATAATATCATTATAGCTTCCGCCAATTTTGTCTCCGCCTCTGATTTTGCCGCTTGCGATTCGATCAGGCTCTGCTGCTGTCGTTTGATCTCATCCTCGCGTCTCGATATCTCAACGCCTTTCTGGTTGAGTTGCTTTTCAAGTTCACGTGCTCGTGATTCGGCCCCCGCTTTCTCGGCTTCCATTCCCGAATCTTTCTTGCCGCCGAGCAAATACCCAATGATCGCCCCAAGAATAATTCCGGCGACCGCGACAATTGCAATAATAATGAGAGTATTGTTATCCATTGTTCACTTCATCTTTTTCTACTTCCTCTTCGAAATCGTCGTCAGCAACGGCTGCTGCCATGGTTCGGTCAACCTCTTGAAAAATGATTCGTTTCTTAAGAGCGGAGCTAACCGCTTTCGCTCGTTGTTCGATAAAGGAATTGTAGTCATTGGTCCATATGCCGAAGCGGTAGAAAATAATAATAAAATGACTCTTTCATCGTCGTGCCTAGCTCTTTATTCGTTTTTCGAAAGGTCTTCATATATTGAGCTGGCGGCTTTGCCCATTACTTCACGCTTATTCAAGAAGTCATCAACAATGGTTATGTTGAGAATATGGTTTATCCAGAAGTCCTTATTTCCAGTCGAGCTTCTTGTTCAGAAAAGCCCGAGGAAAAAAATGATGATAGTTCTTGCTGTTCGCTTGCTTGGCACAGCATTGTCGATATTTACCAATGAATCATCGACGAACGATTTGGGTTGATAGTGGGCGTAAAGACATAGGATTGATTTGATAAACGCCCGATTCGCACTAAACTGGCCGTTCTGTTCAATCAACTCGGCTGACGTATCGATCGGCCATTCATACTTCGGCAACTTCTCCGTGGATTATAAGATCGATCTCTTAATATCCTGAGCCAATTTCGTTTCGAGCGAGGAAGAATATCGCGAACCAAGAGAAACTCACGAAAAAAAATCTTGAAGATACTTTTGCCGAATGCCCGTCGGCTTTTTCCATATTTATGAAAAAAATATGCAAATGGCACGATCAGGGCCTTATAAGGTAATAGTTGAGAGACTGGAATACGATAGTGGTTTCTAAAATACTCGGCTGCATTCTCAATCGCATTTCTGAGCGTCATCCCAAATATCGATGAAAGCAGCTTTTTTTGAGCCTAAGAATCGTCTTCTTTTTGCATTCCCCTTCTAGAAGAACCGCAACGGTCTGTAAAACGGTTGCGTGAGACAGTTTCGTAACCAATGTCACGAAGACGATTCACTAACGCCTGATACTTTTCTGCCAAGTCGAAATCTCGTTCTGAATCAAAAGTTTTGGCAATCATTATCTCGAAAACCGATAGAGGTTTTCCGCCTTCATTGATTCGGGTGAAGATTTCCGTCGCTACATCTAACGGAGCATCCTTGATCGTGATAATTGCGTAGCTATAAGCCTGAATACGGGATTTGTAGTTGGATATCTTTGGATGGAGTTCTTTATCAAAAGCCGCAAGCATTTCGAGATCGCCGTAAAGTAGATCGGTAGGGCAATCTATGTTGGGTCGGGATCAGCTTCAAGGACGACAAAGTCTTCATCCTCGTCCTCATTTGCGTTTAAGTCGACATAAATTTCACCGTAGTCGTCTTCTTTTCCGTTTCGGCTTATCTTTAGGGCCTTCAAAGTCGCAAAAAGGGTGGTCAAGCGTTGTTGTCCATCAAGGACAAAATTAAGAAATTCGCCCTCGCCGAGTTCAGGGAGTTCAAAAGCTCCAAGATTACGGAGTCAACTCAAGCCTTTCCTTTGTACGCCAAAAAATAAAGGTTCCGATTGGATAGCCCTTTACGATGCTGTCCATTAGCTTCGCGGACTTTTTTCAAATCCCAGACAAATTCACGTTGGAATTGAGGGTCTTTAATTTCCCCTTTTTCAATTTCGGCAATAAGTGCGGAAAAGGGTCGTCCGGCGGGTTCAGGTAGTTCCATAAGTTTAAGTATTAAAAAGGATGGTCAATCGAAAGTTTGTCACAAAGTTGCTGACATATCCTCTCAGCATTTCCTGGGCCACAAAATTCAGGGCTAAGCGCAATTGTCATAATGTCTTGTTCTTCATTAAAGTTCTGCCCAACGAGCCCAACCAAAGAATCGATCATCCCGTCATCATAAACACGCTGGGCATAGTCGTGCATGCCTCTAAATAGAAAATCAATGTCTATATTGAAAAGTGTTCGCCCTTCAAAGGGCATTGCGATGAGAGTACCCACGGCATCAAAAAAGCATGGCACAGAAACCTTGAGAAACCGGGGATCAGTTTCGATCTCCGCAGTGTACGAATCTTGGTCGGCTCCCAGAACTGAAATTTTCAGGTTTCTTCGAAGCTGCGGAAGCGGACTGATATAATTGGTGAAATCGACTAAAGGAAAATTAACCCCACCTTGGGTACTCCGCGGGTACCCTGTAAACTCGTCTAATCTGCCCAAGTCGGAAAAGTTAGACCTCACAAGTACGTCAATATCGTCGTCGGGCATGTCGGTCATATCCCAATGATGGTCTATGTGAAAAAGACGATAACTATCGTCCGGATTCAAACATCCGAGCCAGGCAAAGAGCCGCAAGATGGTTGTCCATGATGAAAACATTTAACTCATCAT
>CAVRHB010000012.1:0-62400 GCA_963720905.1 uncultured Acidobacteriota bacterium | reverse complement strand
TGTATGCGGTCCCAACATTGCCCTGAAATATTGAGTAGGCTAAAGTTAACATTATAGAAAAGATCAGGATTGGAACAGTATTTCTCAATCGGTGCCTGATGCTGTACCAAAGGCCCGCGATCATAAACGGTATCATCGCCCACCAGATCAAAACTTCGGGAAGCGTGATAGCTTGTCTAAAATTTTCAACTTCCCATGGAAAAGGAGCTAACATCAAATAAGCGAATCCGATCGGAATGGCGCTAATGGCTCCGGTTGTTGTTGAAACATCGACATCCTCCGCATAGCCAGATTCCGCTGATCGGCGAGATCCTGCCTACTCGTCTGAATACGATTTATTTGCCGAAACGCTCGTAAGTAACATTTGCGTTTCGGATAACCCCAAGATAAGTGAGAGCTTAAACCTAATATTATCAATATTGCCGAGCGGCGAATAATAGATTGCGGCGAGCTGTTCAGTCCAATGACAAAGCTGCCGACAACAGCGGCAGCCGCCATGTAAAAAATATAAAATCGAAGCGATATAATACCGCCCATCGAAAAAATAAGCAGTAATAATGCGGCATAGTTAAATTTCTTTTGCAGCTGCATTACCATTGTCATTCCTAGAACGAGTAGAACGATTATTATCCATCTTTCATTAATTGGGAAGACCAAATTATAAAAGACGGAAATAAAGCGATCGCAAAAGCAGAGATCTTTGCGACGCGTTTGTTGCTGAAAAGATTTACGGCACAGTAATAGACCATTGGTGCCGTTGCCGCACCAAAACCCGCACATAACGATTGAGCGGCGAGTATATTTCGTGCCGAACAGATAAAATTACGCCAACCAAATAATTCATTCCCCAGCCGGAACCATTTGTTGCAATTGCCTTTTCGACGGCAAAATCACCTGCTCCGATCTGTCCCGACCAATACTGGGCCAATATCCAGCCATTGTTATCGTAAGAAATCGCATCACCGCCAAAAAAATCGCGCATATCTAATAGATGTACAAAAATACCGAAGGAAAGCCGTACTGCGAGAGCTATGAGAAAGAGCGAGGTCAAAAAATTCTTATCGTCCGTGTATCGACGGAATACGATCATCGAAATTACCGACAAAGCAGTAACGATCAAGATCGCGGAACCTAATTCTGGATACAGAATTGAAATGACGCCGAACGCCAAGATCAATATCGCTGCCAAGATTGGAAATACCTTTTCGTTCATTTACTGCGGGGTCAATTGGATCGTTCAGATATCGTCGGGAAGATCGTCGCGTGTCTTACGTCCTGTTAAAAAAAGCCCATCTTCATCCAACTCCCTGATCTCTGTGGCGGGCATTCCGGCTATCAACTTATTCTGATTTTCAAAATTTTTCGTGACAACAGAACCCATTCCAACGATGCATTTCTCAGGTATGTTTCCTCCGGGAGCGATCCTTATCTCTGATCCTAAATAACTATAATCTCCGATCGTTATGGGCTTAGTCATTTGACGTTGTGTCCATAGCGAAGAATTTCGACCGCCGAGGATCACCCGTTTTCCGAACTCTACACGATCTGTGAAATCGATCTTATGTGACGCCGCGATCATGCTGCCGTCCCCCAGAATAAAGACAGGCTCTGCCGGGTTTACAATATCAGGCTCAGGTATCGAATTGATCTCATTTAGCCGCAAAATTTCGCAGTAACGTCCGATCCGGACCTCATCGCCGCCGCGAAATATATTTAAGTTCCGATCTTTGTCTTTTCGCCAATTGAGAGTTTCTTTATACCAACAAATGCATTCAAATGGCCTATGGAAACATCATCACCGATTTTGCATTCTTTCGCGTCAATTATCGAAAACCCGATCTTTACGCGTCTTCCTATTTTATAGCCAAAAAAACTCGGTAACAAAAACAGGCTAAAAACGATGGCAAAATCGCGATCGCAGCTAAGGTAGCTAATTTTATTTTTGATGCCATGAGTCAGTGTTGAGCCTTAGTATTTATTTTACCAAACTATGAGCGGCGAGTTCGGCGGTTGCTGATTCTACTCGGTCGTCGGCTTCTTGCTGCGACACCCAAGCGAGAAGTTCTTCGAGTCCGGCTTCGAGCGTCACTTTCGGTTCATATCCCAAAAGCCCGCGGATCTTTGTAATATCAGATACACATGGCGAATATCGCCTTCGCGGTATTTTCCAACGATCTGGGGATTGATATTTTTACCCAAACCTTTTGCCAAAAGCTCTGCGATCTCTTTAACTGAGGTCGCTCTTCCTGTGCCGACATTCATCGCTTCGTAATCGCCTTTGTCTGTTTCCAGGGCGAGCAGATTTGCCTGTACGATATCAGAAACATGGACAAAGTCGCGAGACTGTTCGCCGTCCTCAAATATCATCGGCGACTGATCGTTCATCAATCTTGATGAAAATATCGCACACACGCCGGTGTAAGGATTGGACAGAGCCTGCCGCGTTCCGTAAACATTAAAATAACGAAAAGCAACAGTTGGGATCTTATACGACCGGCCGACCGCCAAACAATATTGTTCTTGATCTTGCTTTGTCACGGCGTAAACCGAAGTCGGGAACAGCGGCTTGTTTTCCGTGGTTCCGATCGGTTCTAAAATGTCGTCGCCGGATCTCAATTCCCAATCGTGCGATGCAAGCTGGCTGTCCGAACGAAGCTGTGGATATTCTGTTTCTCCCGTGCGGCTGTTTTTATAAGCACCTTCGCCGTAGATAGACATCGAAGACGCGACGATCAATTTCTTGAATTGATCTTTTCGCTTGATCATCTCTTCAAGCAAAACCGCCGTTCCGAGATCATTCGCTTTTACATAGCGGACGATCTCGTACATTGATTGGCCCACACCGACCTCGGCCGCTTGGTGATAAACAACGTCGATGCCGTCCAGAGCCTTCGCAACTGCCGCCGCATCACAAACATCCGCCGCGAATAAATTCCGCTTCAGTGTTCAAATGCTCCGGTACTTTTCCGCCGTGAACCTGCTCAACAATGGAATCCAAGATCCTGACTCGATGGCCTTTCTCCACCAACGCATCAACCAAATGCGACCCAATAAACCCGGCACCGCCTGTAACTAATATATTCGATCGATTCATTAAGATTTAGGGTGATCAGATTGCTTATCGTTGCTCTATGGAATTGAAAAATGTCTCAGCTAGGAGATCCGATTGTTTCTGGACACTATAATTTTCCAGTGAGTGTGCACGCCCGGCTTTTCCCATTTCTTGCCGAAGCTTTTCATCTGCAAGCAATCTATCCAAGAAAATTATACCAATCTTCATCAGTCTCCGCATTGAAATGGGTCAATTCATTAGTTCCGATCTCGCCGGCGACGCCTATCGGAGACATTACAAAAGGAATGCCAACCGCCAAATATTGGATCGCTTTAAAACCGGATTTGCCCAAAAGCCATTCATTACTCGCCGAACTGCTTACAGCCATCGGATAAAGCCCGATGTCCAAAGATCTAAACTCCTCAACTTCGCTGTCCAACTTCCATTCGAGGTTTTCAACTTCGATTCCTTTCAATGATATTTGAACATCTCCAGCTCCCACAACTTTTAATATAAATTTGTGCTTTTTCGCCAATCTTCCAGAACAGGAAAGATCGTTTCTAGGAAGGGAAAGGTTGAATGCGTTCCGATCCAACCGATAACAGGTATTTTGTTGGTTTTTTCTGACGGCCTAAATTCATCAGTATCAACGACTGTCGGAATAACAACCGGCCGCCCGCCTTTGGAACTTACGTATTCCGCGATAAACCTGTTTCCGCATACGACGGCACTCGAGTTTTTGATAAGATTGTCCGTTTTCCCAAAAAATTTTAGTAAGCTTCCCAGTTTTCCGTATTTTGGGCTGACATATTTGATATATGTGGCGTCGTCAAGATCAAGGATCAGCGGAAGCCTTCCGATCTTCTGAAACAGCCATTCGAAGATCGCGGGCCCGAAGAACATCGCCTCTCGTTGAATAAAAACAGCGTCGTATTCACCGGCACGAAACACTTCCAATATTCTTTTACCGAGCGGCCGCAGAACACCTAAACCCTTCAGGATCGGATTTCGCTTTGAATAAAATTCCGCGAAGTTTTTCGAATCTAAAAACGGACTTATCTCCAGCTCGATCCCTTTCTCAGCCAAAGGTTTAACGAACTGCAAGACCCGAAACCGCGTCGCCGCCGCCTCAATTGGATAGGAACATAGAGCCAGTATTCGCATTTACATTACTGAGCCAGTATTCGACTATAAGTTCGCCGATACCTTTTCCCCGCCGACGGTTTCGAGATCGAATTCCCGCTTGCAGTTTCGCGGCATTTTTCGCTTATATCACCGAGAGACTCAATTTCCTTTATCGCCGGCAAGTAACTTTCCTTACTAAAATCCTCGAGCAAAACACCGACGCCATTTTCCTCGATCAATTTATCAACGTCGCCGACACCGCGATTTGCGATTATCGGCAGCCCGCAGGCTAAATATTCCGCGAGCTTGGTCGGCGAAGAAGATTGTTTTGAATAGCATGCCTTTATAAAAGATATACGCGACATCCGAGGCGGCAAGATATTTGGAAACTTCTCCGGATGGAACGCCGCCGACATAATAATCTTTCTTCTTAAATCCGCGTTCGGTCAGAAGCACGGAGATCTTTTGTTGATCACGCTGGGTCAAAATTAGTGCAAAGCTTTTTGGGTCGTGCTCCCGAGCGGCGGCGAGAAAATCTATAATTTTTTCCGTCAGATACAATCCGCCGAAAGAACCGACATAGAATATAAACTTTCTTTCAGCCTATTCCGAGCTCCTCACGGATCGCCTTACGCGAATCTTCCTTCGCATCCGAAAAACGTCTTTCAAAATCCACGCAGCAAGGAATAACTTCGACCGGCCTGCCTAATTTATCTTTGCCGTTCTCCGACGATTCCGGAAACAATATTTCTCTTGCTTTTTCAGTTAGGACAACAAAGCCGTCGGCTTCTTTCATCAGCCATTTTTCTATTCGCTTTGCTGAGCGGTAAAGCAAACCGTTTTCCGGCCAAATTCCGGCGTCGGTATATTCTTCGGGAAAAAAACCGCGGATATCGAACAAAAGTTTAGGCTTGTGCGAGGAAACTTTCCGTGCGATCGCACCCATCAGAGTCGGTATATGAACCCGGCCGTGAAGAACATCAAACCTTTTTTTCCGATTCAGACGCCAAACTCTGACCGTTCCGCGAAAAATATCCCAAGCCGTTGCTATCGCCGAAGGCCATTTGTGATAGGGCAAATAATGCCAATCGATCCCCTGCTCTTTCAGCTTCTCTCTATTCTCCGCGATCTGCTCCGCCGTCCACTTTGCTGCAAAGTCAGGCTCAAACGTCAACAGCGAAACCTCAACCCCTAGCTTTTCCCCTTTTTCACTTTTCCCCTTTTCCCCTTTGTTCAATTCGCGCAAATATGGGATCACCTGAGTCTGCACCAGCGATTCCCGCACACCGAAATAACATATATATAATGTTTTCAGCCTTCACAAAACTCCCTCCTTGCGTCTTTGCGGTGGTTAACTCTCCTAATTTCCTAAGCGGAAACTTCAAAAAATATCCCAGATTCGCCGGGCGGTTCCAGATGCTCTTCGCGGCATGCTTTATAAACTGCGGATAATTTCCCGCCTGAAAATAAGACCCGGAAAGCACGCGGTGGAAATTTCCGTAAGATCTGGCTTTTAATTTCAATGTTTCAGTATCGGCGGAAGCAAATGCTTTTTCATAGAACCTTGCCATGCCGCGTTCCATTTCGGCGACGTTTCTGTGAGCCGATGCCGAATGGCTGCGATAATTTACCAAAGCCTCCGGCACAAACCCGACCTTATATTTTCTAGCCACACGGTAGCAAAAATCCCAATCTTCGCCCACCTTCATTTCCGTATCAAATCCGCCGGCTTTATTAAAGGCTTCTCGTGTCACCACGATCGTTCCGCCGGGACCAATTATCACAGGTTTTTCCCAAAGCAAAAGATCATCCGCGACATTTCCTTCGCCGCCTTCCAGATGCATCGCAACAGTTTCGCCGGTTTCCGAATCGAATTCGCGCATTCCGCAATGGACCAATCCGATCTCTTCGTCTTC
Source organism: uncultured Acidobacteriota bacterium (assembly GCA_963720905.1). Taxonomy (GTDB): domain Bacteria; phylum Acidobacteriota; class Blastocatellia; order Pyrinomonadales; family Pyrinomonadaceae; genus OLB17. The sequence continues at coordinate 56,307 of CAVRHB010000012.1, read as the reverse complement.
GGCAAATTTCGCCAACTGCTTTTCCAGCTTCTCCGGTTCCCAAATATCATCGGCGTCGAGAAAGGCAATAAACTCTCCTGTCGAATTCGCCACACCATTATTGCGTGCGGCACACACTCCGGCGTTTTCTTGTCTTATATACCGAACCCTGTCGCCAAACTTCGCAACCTCAGCCGCCGTCTCATCCACCGAACCGTCATCAACAACAATTATCTCCGCCGCCGGCAAAGTCTGCGACAAAACTCCCTCGATCGCCTCACCAATAAACCGCCCGTAATTATAGGTTGGAATTATTACCGAAATTCCTGATAGCATTACTCGTTTCTCATCCGCAATAAGCGAGCCGGGTTTCCTGCGACAACGGCAAAAGGCGGCACCGGCTTTGTAACAACCGAACCGGCTCCGAAATTGCATCATGGCCAACATCCGCCATTACTGTGGCGTTTGCACCTATCCAAGCTCCGTGTCCAATTACAATCGGTTCTTTTGGCGGATTGCCTTGCTGTTTTATAGGTATATCAAGTCTGTCGGTATTGTGGTGTCCTTTTCCGGCGAGCAAAACAACATGCTGACCGATCAGAACATGGTCTTCGATTATTGCGTAGTCGATATAGCTTCCGACACTTACCCAAATATCTTTTCCGAAAGATGTCCGAGGATCATCGATCATTACGCCTTGATGTAAAACTACATCCTCACCTATTGCCGGCAAGATTTTTGAAAAAACTGCCCGCCGAAGTTTCCAGCCAAAAGCGAAAGGAATTCTCGACAGCATTTCAGAAAGATAAGGAAAATAAAGCCGTTCTTTATCAATTCTTTTTCTGGCAGTAGCCCCCGACCAAACGGCCGAATTTATCAATCGACGAATTATAGGTGCGAATAAGTGATAGTTCCATGTCTATAGTTGCGTGTCGAGGAAATCGGAACTCTTGAGTACGTTTCCAAATCCACCGACCTTCCCTTCGAACCCTTCTCTTCCTCACCCTTCCAGTTTCCAATGCATCTCGAGATTTAGCAAAAGACGGAAAATTTCTTAAAAGCCCAACTAGGGCGGAGAAAAGTTTTCTTTACAATAAATTTGGTTACGAACCTAATATTGAGGGATTCTTTAGTAAAATAAGACCTAATATCTTCCGGCTGACGAAGAAGCTCAACCTGAAGTTCCTTAATCTCTTGTGTCGTATCGACTCCTCTAAGCTGAAGATTAAGTAGATACTCATACATCTTAAAGAAGTACCAGCGTAAGTCGAAAGGAACAGTTGGTATGCCTCCGATATCGCGATTTGCCTGCAAAATTGAATTTGCTGAACAGTTTACAGGTAAAGCAAATTTCAGCGGAACCTGCTCCAGCGTTTTACCATCAAGCAAACGTTCATAATGCCCTCGAAGATCCTGCGTCTCGGAAATTGACGCATTTTTCCTCCATTGACTCCATACGAGCAAAGGGTAATCTAAAATCATATATTCGTCGACGACCCCAAGAACCAGCGTTATAAAATACCCGTCGACGGGAACCGTCGCGAAAAGAGCGCAACTTTAGTTTGCACCGATTGTAAAACTGATCTATGAAAAACGACGTTTCCGATCAGTGGTACCGTCACTTGGTACGAAGGCGGCTGATGAGAAAGGAAAAATCGCCCCGACATTCGCTTTATATCGTCTTCGGATCTCACTATTCTAGTTTCGCCCGTAAACTCCGCAAACGAAAGAGAATTTCCCACTATAGAATTCGCTGCATCGTCCTCGTGATAATACTTTGCAAAGGGGAAAATTAGCATTTTGGGATTCTGAACAGAAAGAACAGCGTCGATCTTTTTCCAACATGCTTGGAACGAGGGCATCGTCATCTGAAAAGAATATGATGAAGTCGCCCTCGGACTTCGAGAGAGCGAAATTCATAATTCTCGCTCATGCTAAGCTGTCGACCAGTTTCGAAATAGCGGATTCGTTCGTCATGAAAGGATTCCCACAACTTCTTGGGTTGCGTCTGTTGATCCGCCATTCGAAATGACAAGCTCAAAATCGCCGAAACACTGGTTGAGCACGCTCTGAATTGCTAACGGCAGAATTTCTGCTCTATTATAAGTAGGCAGAACAATTGAAAATTTCGGGCTTGAGATTGGTGCCATGTTCACCTCGCGTGCCTTGCTTTGAGGATCGACCAGAGCCAATCAATTTCACTTTGGTCAATGAGCCATCGATAGACTATAAACCCATAGATCACCCATACCGCGAAAGATGCCGCCAACACGACAAAAACATTAGGAGAAAATAAAAAGCTTACGCAGAGGCCCACGGCCATAATAAAGGCGGCGGAAACGAGGTGAAGAGAATTATGCTGCTTATAAGAAAGTCCGGTAAATTTGTTTGCAAGAATAAACATAAGCACAGCGTCTGCGACAACTCGAAAAGTCCACGCGATAGCAGTTCCATAAATGCCAAGACTCTTGGTCAATCCCCAAACTAAAATCAAATAGAACGGGAGCTCAAGCCAATAAAGCTTTGCGAGAACTTCAGTTTTTCCTGATGCAAGAATAGCAGTATGCGGAAAGTATGCGACTATATTTACTACAATCCCTGACAAAAGTATATAAAATGGAACAACACTTTCTCTACCGAAATCTTCTCCTGCCCAGACCGTAAAGAATGGCTTCGCGATTAAAGCGAGAATATAGACAGTTGGTATAAGCCATAAAATATTTACCTTTATTCCTCGAGAATACAAAGAACTTAAATGTTGTTGGTTTTGGTCGCTCTTGAGTTGCGAAAATGCCGGCAACAACGACTGTACCATTGCCGAGAAAACATTGTGATTATGTTTGCTAATGTAAAAGCTACAGAATAATATGCAAGGGCCTTCGTGGAAATAAGGGCGGAAAGCACTCCTTTCTCTGTATTTACTAAAAATATTCCAGCAATACTTGCAATCACTAACGCTCCGCCGAATTTTAGCATTGGGCGGAGGGATTGGCGGTCTAGGGTTGGGGTGTAGAGGGTTGGGAGGAGTTTTCCGGAGATGTAGATGTGGCCGGCGAGTGTGAGCAGGCCGGCGGCGAGCAGGACGGAGACTGCGCCGACGATGCCGTAGCCCAGATAGATAACGATCGGTGTGGCGGCCAGGCCGAGTATGCGAAAGCCCGAATTTACAAATGTGTTCAGGTCCATCCGCAGCCGCGTTAGCTGCGGCGTGTTGAAAACTCCGTTTAGAAACCTGACGACAAAGGTAACTGCGGCGATCTTCAATGCGATAGATGCCTGCGGTTGGTATTCGGCCGGCACATTAAAAAGCCCGACTATCTTACCGGAAAAAGCCAACAGAGCCAGACCGATCGGCAGGCTCGCACAAAATGCGACAAAAGCGGCTGTGCGGACGATCCGCGCTTCTTTTTCCTTGTCGCCGGCGGCATATGCTTCGCTGGCAAATTTGGTCGAAGCGATGGACATTCCAAAATCCGCAAAACCGAAATAACTTGGTATCAGACCGACCAGGATCAGTACGCCATAGCCTTCGCTGCCCAAAAGCCGTATGACAAAAGGCGTGGCGAACAGAGAAACGCCCAGCGGTGCGACCTGGCCGGCGAGCGTCCATAGGCTGCCTTTGACGACCTTGGTGGTCATGCCGGCGGTCGATGGAGCGATTATCGCTTCGGGTGCGGTGTTTTGGGTCGGATCTGGGTTCACGAATTTGGTCGATGGGCAAAGAACTTATAGTAAATGGTTAGACGGGAATAGTAAATAGAAGTCCGGCGGTTGAGAGGTTTTTATCGCGATTTAGGAGAAGAGTCGGGATATTTGCCGCTGTTTTCTCTGATATTGGTCACATTTTTTGACGCTTCGGGCGTATTATTTCAATACATTTCCGCGTAAACCACTGATCAGGAAAGATTTAGCAGCCTCAGAGATCGCTTCGCAGCTCTCCGGGAACCATATTTGGAGAACTGAGAATCATTCTCAGTTAACTGAAAGTCATTCTGAGAGACCAGAAAGTCATTCTGAGAGACCAGAAAGTCATTCCGAGAACCAAAAACTCATTCCGGAGACCAAAAACTCATTCCCGGAGACCAAAAACTCATTCCCGGAGACTAAAAACTCATTCCCGGAGACCGAAAAAGTCATTCCCAGAGACCGAAAACTCATTCCGAGAGACCAAAAACTCATTCCCAGGAGACCGAAAAACTCATTCCGAGAGACCAAAAAGTCATTCCCAGTAGACTGAAAAGTCATTCCCGACGAGACTGAAAAGATCATTCCCGACAAGACTTAAAATGTCGTTCCCGACAGATTCAATAATTCATGTCCCGGGCTGTTCAGAGCTACAAATTAAAACCGCCCACTTACGCAGGCGGTTCTGACAGCGGATCTCATATTACGATCTGCTTTTCGAATCTGCTCTATTTTATGAGCTATGGCATCAAATACGGTTTTCCTTTTGTCGGGATTCCGGCGGCTATTTTTTTGCCTTCTTCGGTTTTCATTGGAATTCCATAGAACAACCCTGCGTTCGGCATTGCCATTAGACTTTCTTCCAAAGAGTTATCTGTCGAAATTTCCGTTTCGATTAGATACGCTCCCCAATGCAGATTTATATTTCCGCTTTTCTGTTCGGCATTTTCGACCGGAAAGCCATCATTCCCGACCGTCCAGCGAAATGTTCGGATCGTTTCGGTTCCATCGCGAAGCTCACATTCCCAATTTCCGGAAAGACTTGTCATATCGGGATTTTCGCTTTGTCCGCTCGCTTTCCATTGGATCGGCATATTTATTACATAATTGTAAAAACCTAAATACTCTGTCGGCTTTCCATCGCGTTCCCATTTTGCGGAATCACCGAGAACAGATCTCTCTTTAACCGTTCCGCCGTTAACAAATTTCTGCCGGGCTCCGTTCACAGAACAGCGCACTTTCGGGATCCCCGAAAAATTCATACTGCTCGTTGGCATCGCCACATTAAAATAGATCTCTACATTTCCCGCAAGAGATCCACCGCCGGTTATGTTGTGATAATTGTGCTTAACACTGTTTCCACTTGTCCGGCCGCAAATAGAGAATGCTTGCTGTGGCCTCTGCGTGGCGTTGGATATAAAAATCTGACACGCCGGGAATATTACCGGGACGAACTTTCTTCGCTTCGTGTACGTCGATCTTGTAAGTTCGCAAAAGTTTTTCTTCGTCGTTGTCGCCATTGATCGAATACACCTGAACATCAAATTTTCCTGTTCCCGCGACAAATTTGTTACGGTCAGTGCAACCCTGATTGACCATTATATAATCATCGTCGGGCGCATTTTTCGCGTTCGGGCTGTAATCATCGGCTTTGCGATAAACCTTTGCTTCGCAGGAAAATTTAGCCAAAGTTTTGCCTGCTTTACTAACCACAACGCTAAAACCGCTTGAATCAGGGTAAGTTCCAAAAGCTCTCAGATACGAGGTCAAGGTCCAACCTTTCGCAATATCGCCGCGGTATTTCTCGCTTCGTTCCGTTACCGGCGTCGCATCAAAAAATGTGTATCCGTCGTCGATCACATTTTGCCGGTTCTTACCGCCGGACATTCCGGAGCTGTTTTTAGCTTGATCCGCAACTTTCGGCACCTTCGGAGTTTTAAGATCCGGAAGTTTTATCTTCGGAAATTGCGCCGCCGCAAGGGTTGATAATAATAGAATCGCCGCTGATACAAGTATTACGGTTTTTTTCATTCAGTATATTCTCCTTAAATTGATCCAGTGTTTGTATTAGTAGGGTGAGTGTTCTTTAGGTTTTCCCAAAAGAAGCTGACCTTATCACACTTAAATACCTCAAACAAGAAAAAGACGGCCGAAGCCGTCTAAAGAGAGGTGATCACAACTGAATTATATTTTGTGAACCGCCGTCAACATCCGCTCAGCAAAATACAAGAATAACTGCCGATCCGAAAGTCTTTTATTATTTAATGATGTCCATCTGAACCTTCAGGTTTGTTCCCGTGGTAAATTTCTCTGCCTTTGTCGATAAATTCTTTTGCTTTTTCACTCATTCCGACGGCTAGGGCTTTTTCTTCTTCTAATCCTTGTTTTTCGGCATATTCGCGGACGTCTTGGGTTATTTTCATTGAGCAGAAATGCGGCCCGCACATCGAGCAGAAATGGGCGAGTTTCGCGCCTTCGGCCGGTAGCGCCTCGTCGTGAAATTCTTTTGCTTTTTCCGGATCGAGGCCGAGATTGAATTGATCTTCCCAGCGAAATCAGATCTGGCTTTCGATAAAGCGTTGTCGCGATACTGAGCTCCGGGATGGCCTTTGGCGAGATCTGCCAAGTTAAGTTCTCAATACAATGTTCGAAATTCTTTAATGTCCTTTCGAATCTGAAATTCCAACGAAGTTAAGATCGAACAGATCTTCGTTCGCTGAGATCACCACCGAAGCAAATTGAAAACTTTTTGAAAGGACCGAAACAACCTGAGTTTCCCCGGCGGGGATTCCGTCAATTCGGTAGTAACCAAACGACGATGTCCGGGCGGTCTTCGTTTCGCCGTGCGGATTAGTGAGTAGAACCAATGCATGTGGCACGCCCCGTCCATCCGGCGAGAATACGCGTCCGCTAATCGTAACCGCCGCAGCGGTCGGGCCCAGCCGATATTCAAATGCACCAATATCAACATTTAATAATAAGGAGAATGTTCCGCCTTCGAATTGTCTCGGAAAGCCTCGCTGATCGGTCGTAAAGGGCGGTGAAATACAGCTCGAAACGACACAATTGTCTCCCGCATCGATCGCCGGACTTCCAGCTAAAAGAGCATGAGTCAGGGTCCGTCCGCCGTTGTTTGCCAAAACACCCAAAACAGGCGACATATCAAGCTTATCGCTGATGATCCAGCCCGAACTTCCGCTCGTATTTCCAATAAGATTAGAGCCCTGAGACGTTGCGACACCAAAGAAATCCGGCGATGATACTGTTGCGGTATTTCCCGCAATTATTGCGTTCCGGCAATTTATCACCGAGCCGCCGTTATCGTAAATTCCGCCGCCGTCGGTCGCCGAATTATTTGTGATCGTAACATTGACCAGATCTCCGGTATCCCGAACAAAAATTCCTCCGCCGCTTGTTGCCGAATTTCCGCTTATGGTCGAATTGTGAACCGTGATCATATCTCTTGAAAAAATTCCGCCGGCTTCGCTGCCGCCTCCAATATCGGTTGCCTGGTTGTTGCTTATCGTTGAATTTGTTATGGTTGCCGTTCCGCGTGTAAAGATGCCACCGCCCGACGAACCTAAACCCATATCGCTAGCAGTATTATTCCTGATGGTTGAATTATTCACTGTTAAGGTCCCACGACTAAAAATTCCGCCGCCAGCTTCTATCGCGATATTGTTGGTGATTATCGAATTCGAAATCGTAACCGTTCCCCGGCTGTTTACCGCTCCGCCGCCTAGAAGATCCGAGGTGTTTCCATCAGCGATGGTCAGATCATTAAATGAGACTATGACGCCCGCCGGAACAATAAACACTCTGCTCAGATTATTTCCGCTGATCGTCAATAAACCTGCTCCCGTACCGTTGATGGTTAGGTCTGCCAGAATATTTATTTCACCAAGTGTCAAGGTAATTGTCTGAGCCGAACTAAAAAGTCCCGAAAAAACAACCGTATCGCCTGCCGTGCTCGTGATGATCGCTTCGCGTAAACTACAGTCGGCGTCACAGACCCCATCATTGGTGTCTGCTGTTTTGGTAACAGTTTTGTCCACCGCAAATATCTCGGATGAGAAAAACACAACTAAAATGAGAGCAATTAAATAGAATGATTTATTCATGATGGAAAATTTCCGCTAAAAAAACTAAAAAATGCGGAATACGTTTTTTCAAACGTATTTGCTGCCCGAATTGACGCCGTGAAGCGAAAGTACCTTATTTCCTGTCTCAATTGCAAAGTGTGAAGATTTCATTTAAGAAGACAACTGTTTAAAAGTGCAAAGAAGACAACGGTTTTAATCTCTGGCTCTTTAGCGTTTTGAGCCGCTTTTGTTTAATGATGGTCGGTACCTATACCCGCGGGAAGATTCCCCTGATAAATCTCTGAACCTCTTTCGGTGAATTCCTTCGCCTTCTCGGCCATTCCAACTGCAAGTGCTTTTTCTTCCGCAATATCTTGCTCTTTCGCATATTCGCGGACGTCTTGGGTTATTTTCATTGAGCAGAAATGCGGCCCGCACATTGAGCAAAAATGGGCGAGTTTCGCGCCTTCGGCCGGGAGCGTCTCGTCGTGAAATTCCTTTGCTTTTTCCGGATCGAGGCCGAGATTGAATTGATCTTCCCATCGGAATTCAAATCTGGCTTTCGACAAAGCGTTGTCGCGATACTGAGCTCCCGGATGGCCTTTCGCGAGATCCGCCGCGTGTGCCGCGAGCTTATATGTGATCACGCCTTCTTTTACGTCTTGTTTATTTGGAAGCCCGAGATGTTCTTTCGGAGTTACATAACATAGCATCGCCGTGCCGAACCAGCCGATCATGGCCGCACCGATCCCGGAAGTTATATGGTCGTAGCCCGGAGCAATATCGGTGGTCAAAGGCCCGAGCGTGTAAAAAGGAGCCTCGCCGCAGATCTCCAATTGCTTGTCCATGTTCTCTTTTATAAGGTGCATCGGCACGTGGCCCGGCCCTTCGATCATGGTCTGACAATCCATTTCCCAGGCGATCTTCGTAAGTTCCCCGAGCGTGTCCAGCTCCGCAAATTGAGCTTCGTCGTTCGCGTCGGCGATGCTGCCCGGCCGAAGCCCGTCGCCGAGACTAAAAGCCACGTCATACGCCGCCATTATTTCGCAGATCTCTCTGAAACGCGTGTAAAGAAAACTTTCTTCGTGATGAGCCAGACACCACTTTGCCATGATAGATCCGCCGCGGCTGACGATCCCCGTTGTTCTTTTCGCCGTCATCGGAATATAAGGCAGGCGAACTCCGGCGTGGATCGTGAAATAATCGACGCCTTGTTCGGCTTGTTCGATCAAAGTATCGCGGTAAATTTCCCATGTGAGATCTTCGGCTTTTCCGTTCACCTTTTCCAGAGCCTGATAAATAGGTACGGTTCCGATCGGCACAGGCGAATTGCGAAGTATCCATTCGCGCGTTGCGTGGATGTTCTTTCCGGTCGAAAGATCCATCACGGTATCGGCTCCCCAGAGCGTCGACCAACGCATTTTTTCGACCTCTTCTTCGATCGAAGATGCTATCGCCGAATTTCCGATGTTGGCGTTTATTTTAACAAGAAAATTTCTGCCGATCGCCATCGGCTCGGATTCGGGGTGGTTAATATTGTTCGGGATAATTGCCCGGCCGCGTGCGACCTCGTCGCGGACAAATTCCGGCGTGACGAATTCGGGAATGGCGGCACCGAAAGATTCTCCGCGATGCTGATGATTAAGCGAGCTTCTGTCGCTGCGTTCTGATTTGCGGACAAGACTTTCCTGCTCGCGGCCGAGATTTTCCCGCATCGCGACGTATTCCATCTCCGGCGTGATAATTCCCCGGCGGGCATAATGCATCTGCGTAACGCATTTCCCCGGTTTTGCACGCAGCGGGTTTCTTTTCAGTCCCGGAAATTCTTCCAAAGTTCCGCGGTCATTCGCTTTTGCGATCTCTTCGGCACCTTTAGTGAGATAGCCGTTGTCCTGCGGCACGATCTCTCGGCCTTCGTATTCTTCGACATCGCCGCGGCCGACTATCCATTCACGCCGAAGCGCCGGAAGCCCGTCGCGAACGTTATGTTTTTGGCTCGGATCTGTCCACGGCCCGCTCGTATCATAAACGCGAACCGGGTCGTTCTGCTCGATCTTTCCATTAAAGTCTTTAGAATCGGAAAGCGATATCTCGCGAAAAGGAACGCGGAGATCGTGTTCGCCGCCGTTTATTTTGACATAGGTCTTGCGCGAAGCAGGTAATTCCACCTGATCGCTGCTCATTTCTGCTGAAAACTCTTTTTCCATTGTTTTTCTCCCTTCGTCGGTATTATCCGCATCAGGTTTTTAGGGTCATGTCCTGCCTCTGAACAACTCTCAGCTAGAAATAGCTCCCCTGAAAACTTTTGCAAATTACATTTAGTTATAGAATCAGTTTATCAAATTTAAGTCTGGCGACTGAATTCAGAAGTCACTGGACTATTTATTTTGCAGTAAAAACTCCAGTGCTCTCTCGATATCAGCATCTTTTCCCTCGACTTTTTTAACTTCAATATCCGGTGTGATCCCGACAGCTTCAGGACGAAATCCTTTCGCTGTGCAGAAGTCGGCTTCCGGCAATCGCAAGGTCCAGCCATCGGACAGTTGAAAGTCTTTTGATGAAAGCAATGCACCTTCGGTCGTTCTTCCGATTATTGTTGCGATCTTTGTTTCCTTTATCGAACTGATAAATCCTTCGCTGGCGCTGGCGGAATTTGCGTCGGCGAGAATAACTATCTTTCCACGATACTGCTTTTTCGCGCGGCCGCCCGAAACAAGAGCAACAGTTCCGTTCTTGTGCATCACGTCGAGAAACTCCGAAACGTCATAGCCAGAAAACGTTGGCAGTTCGTCAAATTTTAGATCTATGATCGAATCTACTTTATATGTATCCAATCCGTGCCGTGTTGCCAACACTCCTAACAATTGCGGCTTGTCATAAATATAATCGGCAATCCGCATTGCTATGCTGAGCGTGCCGCCCTCATTTCCGCGCAAATCGATTATCAACCCGGGCAGATCGCCGATCTCGGCGAACGCTTTATCAACATCTTCGACAAAGTTTTTACCTTCCGCGAAGCTGCTGATCCTAAGATAACCAACTTTGGAATTCAATTTTTTCCAACTGATCACTTTTTCGTCCGCTCTATCGGTGTTGCTGCCTTTCGTGATCTTAGTTTGAGCGGCAAATGAAACTTTTTTGCTGACGGTCCAAAATCCCACGTGCGAACTTTTTAGTTCTTCGAGCATTTTGTTGATAAGAACATAAAATTGTCCGTCGTTCGTCATGCTTTCGGTCTCTTTTCTATATCTTGCGCCGATCGATCTCCAATCAACTCCATTTAGACTGGGAGTATAAAACTCTTTACCAACTGTCTGCCAGATCTCATCAAATAATTTGATCCGACGGGCCGTTGGCTCGAATTCTCCGAATATTTTTCCCTTTGAATCGCGAGTTTGCCAATCGCCTAGCAATCTAAAACCTTCAACACGCGCTTTGATTTCGATCTGATCCGAACCGTAATCTCCTTTGAATACGATACGGTCATCGCTATATATAGCTTCGTTGATCTTTAATCCACCCTTCAAAACGACGGCAGAGATCTTGCCGTCAGTGACACTAATATCCACAGGTAGGTTTACGGCGCCGTCCGATCTTTCAAAGGTAAGGGTCCAATGTCCCTGTGGAAAATTAGACGATGTCTGAGCATTTACGCACACTGCCCAAAATGAAAATGTAAACAACAGAAAAAAACGTTTTGCTAGCACCATAATTTTTTTACGAGCCTTTATTAATCACCCATCCGTGATAAGACCGCGGTTATTGCTGACTATCATTCACGGCCTCCAACCGCCTTCAGAGTTCCCGAAAAAAGTCTTTCCCTTATATTTTATTCTCCTGCGGCCAAAAGGTGTAGCTGAAATCATCGGATATTTACATTCATAAACAAGATTACCCGCGGTGCCAATAATGTATATAAAGCACACACGGGAATATCTACCAATCAATGTTTTTAAGGCTCTGAAGCACTTTTATGTGCGGTTAGCGTACACGGAACGTAAATTGCATTTATAAATGGCAGGCGGCAGATATGGCCGCAAGGAAACTATGTTAAGGAGAATAATTATGAATAATACAGAACAACCACAGTCATGTAAGCATTCCAGCTGCAATTGCGCGACGCCAGACGGACAAGAATATTGCAGCGACCATTGCAAAACTGCTCCGCAGGGCGGATCGGAAATGAATTGCCAATGCGGACATCCGCAATGCAAGTAAGTTTTAAAAGAATAAGGAGGGAGAATTATGGGAAACAGACGAAGAAATTATTACAGAGACAGCGAAAACAGACGCAGAAATGAAAATTGGCGTCCGGAAGAAGAGAATGAATCGGGACGCTTTCGAAGAGAAAGTTTTGACGAGGATCAAAGATATTTTGGTGGCGGCGGACAAAATTTTGGGCAAGGATATGAATCGGACGATCCGGCATATCATCCGTTCACGCGGAGAAGCGGAACTACACGTCGGCAAGATCGCTATGGAAGCGACAGACCGCGATATACCCAAGACAGAGCTTACGGAGATTATGACAAAGCCGGATACGATCGCCAGGATTCGCCGTATTACAATACGCGTTCTAATTTCTACGATCCGGCAACCGGCACGCGCTTTAATTATGGCCCGAGCCGCCTGAGAGAATATCCGGCGTCCGAAGAAGGTTTTGACCTTCGTGAGAACGATCGCGGCTGGTGGGACAAAACTGCCGATGAAGTTTCCTCGTGGTTTGGCGACGAAGATGCCGCCCGACGGCGAAGAATGGACGAAAGAAACGAATCACATCGCGGCCGCGGACCAAAAGGTTATACGCGATCCGATGATCGGATCACAGAAGATATAAATGATCGTCTGACGGACTATCATTATTTAGATGCTTCGGACATTGAAGTCAGTGTTTCCGGCGGAGACGTTACATTGTCAGGAAAGGCCGAAAGCCGCTATGACAAACGTTTAGCCGAAGATCTCGCCCACGATGTTCTCGGAGTGAAAAATGTCGAGAACCGGATACGGATCGAAAGCCGTGACACAACGTCTAACGAACCGACGATGAAACACCAGACGAAATCTGCTTAGCAGATGGTGCATCGAATTTTCCGGTGTCAAACATATAGGCGGTTTGGTCCGACGTCAGGATAAACAGACGTTTTCCGCCGTCTAAAAATCGAAGGGCAGCTATTCGCTTAGTAAATGATAGCTGTCCTTTTTCAGCGCCGGTTGTGAATAACTTAAGATGTCTAGCTGAGCACCATGAGATACAATTGAAGATCGATATCGATTTTTATGAATATTCTCTCGCTTGAAAATGTCAGCAAAGATTACGGATTTAGGCCATTGTTCGCGAACGTGACACTCGGTTTCGAAGAACGCGACCGGATCGGCATTATCGGAGCTAACGGCTCCGGCAAAAGCACTTTTCTAAAATTAATTGCAGAACTAGAACAAACCGATACGGGCCGGATCATACGTGCCAACGGCAGATCGGTTGCTTACCTTGCACAAAATCCACAATTTGACGACGAATTATCTGTTATCGACACTATTTTCTCTTCGGAAAACGGCGTGATGAAAATGATCGCCGAATACGAATCTCTTTGCACGGAATTAGCTGCAATGCGGCGGATCTAACGAAAAGATCTTACGAAAAGTTTCCGAGCTTCAACACGAGCTGGAAATTTCCGGCGGTTGGGATATCGAAACGAACGCACGGACAATTTTGACGAAGCTCGGAATAACCGATACCGCTGCGAAAATGAAAACGCTGTCCGGCGGCCAGCGAAAACGAGTAGCTTTGGCTCACCAGCTTATCGTCGAACCCGATGTTCTCATTCTTGATGAACCGACTAACCATCTTGACGCCGATACCATAGAATGGCTCGAAGATTATCTCACTCGATATAAAGGCGTCCTGTTGCTAGTAACGCATGACCGCTATTTTTTGGATAGAGTTACAAACCGAATTTTAGAGATCGACCGCGGAACGATACAAACTTTCGCCGGAAATTACGCGTATTATCTTGAACGGAAAGCCGAACAGGACGAACTCCGCGTGGTAGAAGGCCATAAACGCGAACAGTTGATAAAGAAAGAGCTGGCTTGGCTTCGCCGCGGAGCAAAGGCGCGCACTCGTAAATCTAAACACAGAATAGCCGCCGCACACGATCTGATGGCTCAGCCCAAGGAACAGGCAAAGGCCGAGGTTGATATTGCCATCGGTTCTCGCCGCCTAGGCTCAAAAATTGTTGAGATAGAAAGTATTTCAAAAAGCTATGATGGAACGCCGCTGATAAAAGATCTTAGTTATTTGATCAAACGCTCCGATCGGATCGGGATAATCGGCCCGAACGGTTCAGGCAAAACGACACTGCTTGAAATAATCACTGGACGCGTTAAACCTGACGCCGGTGTTGTCGATGTCGGCACAACAGTCGTGATCGGCTATTACGATCAGGAAAGTAGGGCTCTTAACGACGAACAACGCGTAATAGATTACATCCGCGACGTTGCCGAATTTGTAACGACAGCCGAAGGTGTTCAGATCACTGCAGGGAAAATGCTCGAGCGTTTTTTGTTCACGCCGGCGATGCAGTATGCCGTCATTGGCAAACTTTCGGGCGGAGAAAGGCGGCGGTTATATCTGCTTAGAATTTTAATGAACACGCCGAACGTTCTGCTGCTCGACGAACCAACGAACGATCTGGATATACCGACGCTCGTTGCCCTGGAAGAATACCTTGATGATTTTGGCGGAGCATTGATCGTGGTTAGCCATGATCGTTACTTTCTTGATCGGACGATCGACAACATCTTTAAATTTGAACCCAATGGAATTATTCGTGAATTCGCCGGAAATTATTCGGCGTATTTGGATCGAATCGAAGCCGAAAAAAGTTCCGCCGAAGAGGCTGTAACCATCGCGGCCGACAGTCAGAAAATTCCGGTCAACGAAGCACCGAGGTCTGATGGTAAGTCGCAAAAGCTCAGTTTCAAGGAGAAACGTGAACTCGAAACTATAGAAAAAGAGATCGCCGAGATAGAAACGCGTCTGCCGTTGATTGATAAGGAAATGGCGGATAATGCCAGCGACGCCGGCAAAGTCGGTTTGCTTTTCAAAGAACAAACTTCGCTAAGCGAAAAACTTGCCGGACACCTGGAACGCTGGGCGGAATTAGCCGACCGCGCCGATTGAAAGGCGTCAATATCCTAAAAAAATTATAAAAACTTTCCGCAAGTGATAATATTTGAATATGAAACACGTTCATTTTTTGTCGCATGCGGCTCTTTGTTTGGCGCGTATTGGTAACAGGCTGTAACAGCGCCGCACCTACAGGAGTAAAGGACGGCCAAAACTTTGAGACACAAGATAAGGAAACGCGCTTTCGCGTCGAAACAGTTGCGGAAGGTTTAGAAGTTCCGTGGGCTCTTGCCTGGCTGCCCAATAAAGATCTGATATTTACCGAGCGACCCGGACGAATCCGCATTATCGAAAATGGAAAGCTAAAGGCCGAACCTGTTTTCGTTGTTCCCGATGTCGAACCTTCCGGCGAAAGCGGATTGATGGACATAACTCTGCATCCAGATTTCGCAACCAATAAATATATTTACTTGGCATATGCCTATAATGACGGCGACAAATTTGTAAAGGTAGTTCGCTATAAATTCGACGGGAAAACCTTCACCGAACCAAAGATAATTGTCGATAAGATTCCGGCAGCTCCAAACCATGCCGGAACAAGAGCACGCTTTGGACCGGACGGAAAACTTTACGTTGCAACCGGCGATTCGACTGATTGGAAGCTCGCACAGGTTACTGATTCGCTTGCAGGAAAAGTTTTGCGGCTAAATGATGACGGCACAATTCCAAAAGACAATCCGTTTGTTGAAAACAAAGATTATCGTCCGGAAATCTGGACGATCGGGCAGCGGAATCCTCAAGGTTTAGCCTTTCAACCCGGTTCCGGGCTACTTTTTGAAACAGAACACGGCCCAAGCAGTTTCGAGGGCAAAGGCAGCGGCGGCGATGAAGTTAATATAATTGAAGCTGGAAAAAATTACGGCTGGCCGGAAATACATCATCGCGAAACGCGAGAAGGAATGGAATCTCCGCTGCTGGAATATTCGCCTGCGTGTGCTCCGGCAAGCGCGGCGTTTTATAACGGTTCAGTTTTTCCTTCATTCAAGGGGAATTTATTTTTTGGATGCCTCGCCGGAACGCGGATAATTCGCGTCGTGCTGGATGGCAGAAAAGTCGTTAGTCAGGAAGATCTTTTATCAGGAAATTTCGGGCGCATTCGCGACGTCGCCGAAGGACCTGACGGCTTTATTTATTTTTCTACCTCAAATCAGGACGGCCGCGGTAATCCGGCTGAAAATGATGACCGCATTTTACGGCTTGTACCCGTTGAGCAAAAGAGCCAAACACTTTCAAATACCTCAAAACCGGCCTCAGAGAACACTCCCGAGCGCGAATCGAGTTTGGACGACGATCAGAAAGCCGCTGTCGATGTGATAAAGAATTATTACGCCGCAATAAATGCGAAAGAATACGAGAAGGCCTACAAACTGTGGTCGAACGAAGGCGAAGCGAGCAATCAAACTTTCGATCAGTTCAAAAAAGGCTTTGCCGAAACTAGATCGGTCGAGATAACTATCACATCAGAAGATCTGTTCGTAGAAGGAGCTGCCGGTTCGCGTTTTATTACGATACCGGTAAAGATCAGATCGGTGATGAAGAACGGAAAGACACAAAACTTTACAGGAGAGTACATTTTGCGCCGAACGGTCGTCGACGGCGCGACCGCCGAGCAAATGAAGTGGCATATCTCTTCGGCAACTATCAAGAAACAATGATCAAGGAGGAAGAAAGAAATGGCTACAACAAAAATTGACAGACGTGATGACGTAAATCCGGACCGCGGCGAGAAAGAATACGGCGATGTTAAATTTGCCGATCCGGTAAATAATAAATATCCGATCGACAGCGAAAAACATGTCCGCGAGCCTGGAGCTACATTAATCACAAAGACAATGCCGCAAAATATGACAAAGATGAGGTCGAGCTAATCAAAAAGCGAATTAAAAATGCCGCGAAAAAATTTGACATCGAAATTGATGAAGATCAATAGCAAAATGACGCGAATGTTTTTAATAAAAAGGCTCCGCTGACCAGAACCACTTACTGATGACGCTCGTGGCCCTTTTATTCAGCAAACATCTCGGCGATTTTACTCACGACTGCTTTTTTGGATTCTTTATCTGCTTCGCCGACTTTTTTGGTAAGCCGCATCGTTTCGACAGAACGAATTTGATCGAGAATTACGGCTCTTTCGGAATTGAGGAATTGGATGGGAACGCGGGTTGGATATTTAAGTTTGGTCGATGAGATCGGTGCGATCAGGACGTTTTCAAGATGGTCGTTCATTTCATTTGGTGAAATGACCAAAGCCGGACGTGTATTTTTAGGATCGTCCGATACCTCCTCGTCCAAATTGACCAAATAAATTTCAAATCTTTTTACCATTGCCATTCTTTTGCTTCAAAATTTGTTGCGGGCTGGTCGAATTGTGCCGTATCCTCATCTGTTTCTCCCAATTCTGCAAAGATCGCGTCCCAATCGCCACGCGGCTTTGAGATATTTTTGATCAAAATGCCTTCATCAACCGCCACGAGGTCAACCTCACCTGACATATTGGTTTCTTCGAGTAAAACCTTCGGAATTCTGATGCCCTGAGAGTTTCCGATCTGAATTATCTGAGCTTTCATAATTACATCGTAATTACAGTGAACAGTTTCGTCAACCTATTTTTGTAATTCCGTTCATATACGGATGCAGAATTTCGGGAATATTGATCGAACCATCGGCCTGCTGATAGTTTTCAAGGATCGCGATCCATGTTCTACCGACCGCAAGTCCGCTGCCGTTCAATGTATGCACGAATTCCGGTTTTGTTCCGCCTGCACGCCGAAATCGAAGTTCCATTCTTCGCGCTTGGAAATCGCCGCAGTTCGAACAGCTTGAAATTTCTCTGTATGTTTTCTGGGAAGGAAGCCAAACCTCTAGATCATAAGTTTTTCGTGCCCCAAACCCCATGTCGCCGGTCGAAAGCAGCATTGTGCGATATGGCAGGCCGAGAAGCTGCAATATTCGCTCGGCATCCGCAGTCAATTTCTCATGCTCTTCCTCTGAATTTTCGGGCAGAGAAAGTTTTACAAGCTCGACCTTTTCAAATTGATGTTGGCGAATAAGCCCGCGAGTGTCGCGGCCGTAACTTCCGGCTTCAGATCGAAAACACGGTGTATAGGCCGTCAGATACTTGGGCAACAGGGAAGCCTCGAGTATTTCTCCGGAGTGATAATTTGTTAGCGGAACCTCCGCCGTCGGTATCAACGCAAATCCGCGATCGTCCTTAATATGGAAAAGGTCGTCTTCGAATTTCGGCAATTGATTCGTGCCGAAAAGGGCTTTTCTATTGACTAAAAACGGCGGCAAAGTTTCTGTATATCCATGTTCTCTTGTGTGAACATCGAGCATGAAATTTACCAACGCCCGCTCAAGCCTTGCTCCTGCTCCGTTCAATATTGCAAACCTGGAACCTGTGATTTTCGTTGCGCGTTCGATATCCAAAATGCCTAACGCCTCGCCGAGATCGACGTGATCTTTGGGTACGAAATCGAACTCTTTCGGATCGCCCCATTTTCTAACCTCGACGTTTGCGGCTTCATCGGGCCCGACCGGGACATCTTCGGCAGGCAAATTGGGTAAACCCGAAAGAAGTTCACGCATTTCCTCTTCAGCATCATCGCGAAGCTTTTCCAAAACACTTTGCCGTTCTTTCAGTCCCGAAACTTCGGCTTTTATTGTCGCCGCCTCGTCTTTTTTGCCTGATTGGATCAATGCGCCGATCTCTTTGCTAAAAACATTTCGTTTCCGATTCACTTCATCGGCTTCAGCGATCACCTTACGTCGTTCCGCATCTAGCTCAATAAATTTATCCAAAGCCTCAGGCGGAAAGTTTCTATCGCCCAATGCTTTTCTTACTTGTTCAAGATTTTCTCTTACGTAATTTAAATCCAACATAAACTAAATTTAATTATTTTATTTTTTCTGCGATCATTTCGATGGTTGCCGCAATTCTTTTCGCTCTCGTTTCAGGGCGTTTTGCTTCTTCGATAGCCCGGACATGCTCTTTTCTATGAGTGTAGCTAAGCTTTTCCCACATTGTTTTTAATTCTGATCTTTTCGAAAGCTCTTTCGCGAGATCCAGCGGTAAATCCACTGTTCTTTCGGACGTGTCGCGCTCAATTGTAACTACAATGTTATCACCGGCTGTGATCCCGGCGGCTTCACGAAATACTTTTGGTACACCGACCATATATTTGCCAGCCATTTTAACAATTGTAGAAAGATGCTTCGCTCCATTTATTGTAACTATTACAGGAACACGCTTTGCTCCAAATATCTTTTCGACATCAAACGGTATGGTTATTCCGGCCGCATCCATTTTCGGATGCTTTTCGAGCACGACTTCGAATGTTTGTTTCTCTGACATTTTTAACCTAATATCTAATGTTCACGCATTTAGTGTGAAATTATCAGAATAGGTATGTCAAACAAAGTTCGCAAAGCTGTTTTTCCGGCCGCCGGTCTCGGGACAAGGTTTCTTCCCGCTACGAAGTCTTCACCAAAGGAGATGCTTCCGCTCGTAGATAAGCCACTTATTCAGTATTCGGTTGAAGAAGCGGTTGCCTCTGGTATCGAATCAATTCTCATCATTACTGGGCGTGATAAAGCGGCGATCGAGAATCACTTCGATATTTCGTTCGAACTTGAACAGCTTTTGCGCGACAAAGATAAAGGCGAAATGTTTGAAATGGTTCGCTCGATATCCGAGATAGCTAACATTAGTTACACTCGGCAGAAACAGGCTCTAGGTCTCGGCCATGCGATCTATCAGGCAAAAGATTTCGTCGGCAATGAACCATTTGCCGCTTTGCTGGCCGATGATATTGTCGATGCTGAAAAGCCGGCACTCGCGCAAATGATCGAGGTTTTTGAACGATACAATGCCCCTGTGATCGCAACGATGCAGGTTGATGGTGAAGCGATCTCAAGATTTGGTGTAATTGATGCGGACGAGGTCGAACCCGGGGTTTTTAAGATCAAAGATATGGTGGAGAAGCCGGCGTTCGCTGATGCTCCTTCGGACCTAGCGATAATTGGGCGATATATTTTCACGCCAGATATTTTTGAGGCTATCGAAAATACAAAGCCCGGATCGGGCGGCGAAATACAGATCACGGATGCAATGCGGATCTTATTGAAAGAAAGGCCTTTCTACGCCGTAAAGCTTGAGGGAAAGCGACATGACGCCGGCGACAAACTCGGGTTTCTTATAGCAACTGTAGAATTTGCGTTAAAACGCAGCGACCTTAGGGACGAGTTTCGTCAATATCTGCGCTCGATCGATCTCGGCTAATTTTCATCTACGAAGATCCTCAATAGGCCTCGTTCGCGTTGCTAAAAATGCCGGATAGAGCGTTGCGGATAAACACAACAACAAGGCGAACGCGCATACCGCAGCGATCATCGAAGCGGTTGGTGTTAGCGGAATATAGTTAATCAAATAGACCTCTGCATCAAGCGACAAAAAGCGAAATCGATTAGACAGAAAACATAACGCTAACCCGATCACGACACCGATCGCAGTTCCGACGGCTCCCAAAAACATACCCTCGAAAATAAATATTTCTAAAATATGCCGTGACTTCGCACCGCACGCACGCAGAACCGCTATGTCATGCCGCCGGTCGTTGACCAAAAGAGTAAGTGTTGTAGTAATTCCCAAAACAGCGATGAAAATTATTAGAGATATGACGACAAAGCCGCCTTTGCGTTCAAGTTCGAGTGCGGCAAAAAGCGGCTGATTTGCTTCCTGCCAATCTATTACCCGATATTGCTCTCCGATCGTATTTCGTATCAGATCTGCCGTCCTATTGGATCTGAATACTTGATTCACGGAAACATTTAGCGTATTCGGAACAAAGTCGTTTCCGGTGAGGGCGGAAAAGACTCTTGGGGAAGCATCAACCAACTGTGAATCTTGATCAAACAAGCCTGTTTTGATGATCGAACCAACTTTCAACCGAGTTCGTCTGCCAGGATCATCACCCTCGACAGTGATGACTTCGACGATCGAATTTTCGTTGATACTAAGACGCTTTGCGAGTTCGCTTCCAATATCGATCGATGATCCGCTGGAATCCGCACGAACGTGCATCATTGCCGAACCGATCTCACTCGAACCTGCGAGTATCACTCTTTCGATGCGAAACGGAGTTATCCCGGATACATTTTCTAAATTTTGAATTTTTCCAGCTAATGCCGACGAATCAACTATGTCACTACGATCGGTCAAGAAAATAGAAATATTCGGTGTGCTCGCGATGAGTTTTTCCTGCATTTCGACTCTAAAACCATTGCCGATCGCGTAAGCAACGATAAACGCAGCGATCCCGGCAGCTATCCCGACAATGGATACGATCGCGGTGAAACGCGTCAGGCTTCGTTTCCCAGCCCGGAACGAACGCCGTGATAATTTTATAGCGAAAAGCACAAACCTATTGTAGTTGCTTGTGGCTAGATTGTTAATCGCGCCTATTACTCGCAAAAAACGCTTATTTTCGTTAGAATTTATTCAATACAAAAGACTTGGCGAATAGTTGCCAAAAGCAAATTTCAAAATGCCTTTAGCAAAAATAGAAGACGCTGTTGAAGATATTAAGAACGGCAAAATGATCATTATCGTAGACGACGAAGATCGCGAAAACGAAGGTGATCTTGCCTGCGCGGCCGAACTTGTCACGCCGGAGATAATCAGTTTTATGGCCGTTCATGGCCGCGGACTTATTTGTCTGCCGATGACCGAAGAACGCTGTGATGAACTCCACTTGTTGCCGCAAACCTCACATAATACCTCGAGCATGGGAACGGCATTTACGATCTCGATCGAGGCTCGCGAAGGCGTAACGACCGGAATTTCAGCGGCGGATAGGGCACGAACTATTCTTACCGCGGTCGATCCGAAGACACGTCCCATCGATCTGGCTCAGCCTGGACACGTTTTTCCCTTGCGAGCCAAACGCGGAGGTGTTCTTGTTCGGGTTGGGCAAACAGAGGCAAGTGTTGATATCGCTCGAATCGCAGGTTTAAGGCCTGCAGCGGTCATTTGCGAAATAATGAATGACGATGGTTCGATGGCACGAATGCCCGAACTGGAAGTTTTTGCTGAAAAGCATAAATTAAAAATAGTTTCCGTTGCCGATCTCGTCCGCTATCGGATAGAAAAAGAAATGCTGGTCAAGCGGATCGTAGAAACGGACCTGCCCACGGAATATGGAACCTTTCATGCGATCATGTATGAGAACGAGATGAACGGTGAAACTCACTTGGCGATGATCATGGGTGACGTTTCTGATGCAACCGAACCAGTCCTTGTTCGCGTCCAAACGGAGAACATCACGTTTGCGATGTTTGGGTCGACACTTGGCGAAGCGGCGCCGGCTATTCAGAAGTCACTCGCAAAGATATCTGAGGCCGGGCGCGGACTGGTGCTTTATTTGCGCCAGCGTGAGAACGATCTCGACCTCGTAAATCAATTGCGAACTTACGCGATGATGCACGAACAAGGGATCGACTTCGCAAACGCAAAAGCAGCTACAGGCTATGGAAAGTTGCATGATTATGGGATCGGCGCCCAAATATTGCACGACCTTGGTGTAAAAAGAATAAGGCTCCTGACGAATCACCCGCCCCGCGTGAACGCCATCGAAGCATTTGATCTGGAAATAACAGAAACAGTTAGTTTATAAGAACGCTCCCGCAGCGTATAAATATGCCGGACGAAGAGATCGAACAAAAAGATCCGACCGAAAACGAGTCACCTGACACGCAGAAAACCGAAACGCCCGAAAAGCGTCGCGGTTATTTTTCGCGGCGCAATGTTGGGTTAGTTTTAGGCGGTATTGCGATACTTCTAGTCCTCGTGTCTCTTCTCGCCGTTGTTCTTTATAAAACAGGTGTTGGTGATACATACGTCAAGAATCAATTTCGTGCAAAGATGCAGGACATTGGTGTAGATTTTGACGCAGACGTTTTTCGGCTTACGGTAAATCCGCTCGAACTGGAACTTCGCAACGCGACATTTAACGACCGCGTTACCGGCGATAAGCTCTTTTTTGTACGCGATGCTCGGCTTCACCTTTCCGTGAACAATTTGTTCGCTTGGCAACTGAGTCGCGACATCAGCATAGATACGACGGAAATAAACGGAGCTGAAGCTTGGGTAAAGTTTGACGAGAACGGAAAATCGAATTTTTCAAATCTAAAACTTGTACAAGACGAAGCGGGCGGCGCTGTTAATTTCAAATACGAATCGATAAATTTTTCCCTTCGCGATAGCGTTGTCCATTTTGGTGATCTTTCGCGGAAGATCGACGCCGACGCCAACAACGTTATGTTTTTCCTGGAGCCGGAGAACTATGAAATTCCGGACGATCAAAAGCGTTACAAATTTGAACTGACATCGAGCGAATCTAAATTTGTTTACGACGGTAATCCGTTAAAACCGATCGGCATTCATGCTAAAGGCATCGCTGACAGGCAAGGCGCTGAGATCAGCGAATTAAAACTTACGACCCCGATCGGCGAATCGCTTCTCAGCGGCACGGTCAGTGATTGGGCTTCATTCAAATATACCTTTAATATCGACTCGAGTGTTGATCTTACGCAGACATCCAATATTTTTCCGCTTGGAACTACCCTTCGCGGTGTCGGCAATTTCAAAGGAACGGTAGCAGGTGAAGGCGAGAATTATAAAGTCGATGGGAAGATAGCTTCAGATACATTGGCCGCCGACGGTATTTATTTAAGAGGTGTGAACGTAGCTGGCACGGTCGCCGGAACAAATTCGACTTACGAAGCAAATGGAACCGCCGTCGCCGAGCTTTTTACATTCGAAGACTTTCGTGTCGAATTCCCGAAAATCGTCGGTAACGTCAGAGGAACGGGAACTGATTTTCGTTGGGTAGGCGAACTCGAAGCTGTTGCTGCAAAATCAAACTCGCTTACGCTTGGCGGCCTTTTTCTTTCCGATGCCGTCGCCGAATACAAGGACAAACAGCTTACGGCAAGCACAACGAACGGACGTGCAAAGAAATTTTCGATAGCCGAAAATGAATTTGAGAATCTTGTAGCACGGGATATGCGTTTCAAATTGGTTGACGGCAAGATAACGCTTACTTCACCGAATGCATCGGCGGATTCGTTTACAACTGAAGATTATCAGCTTCGCGGAGTAAAAGGCCGTGACCTTAAGGTGACGAACGTTAAGAAACAAACCGATGTTGATGTCGCATCGCTCAATGCGGAAAGTGCAACTGTTAAAAACACCGAGCTTAAGAATATAAAAGCAGATAATTTTCAATTCAAAGACTTGCCAAATTCTACCGAGCTGACGGCAAAAAACCTCAGGGCAGAAAGGCTGAATGCCGACGGTGTTCGAATAGACGGACTCGAAGCACCGCAGATCGATTTGGTCGACACTCCGGCGGATACAGTTATTTATTCGGATCAGCTTCGCGTTGCGAAGTTAGACACTGACGCCGCGACCCTTGGCTCATTAAATATCGCTGGCGTCAGACTGACAATAAAACAGGGCCGTGTTGAAGTTCGATCCAAAGATATCAATGCCGGCACGATCGCCTTAAATAAAAACTCGACTCTGAAAGACGGCGGAAAGCTCAATGATGTTGTTATCGCAGCTCCTGTATTCGTGCTCGAGCCCTCCGGCAGATATCGAGCCACCGCGGATATGAGCTTAGGCGGCGGCATCATTGGAAATATTCCTCTCGGAAACGCGCAAGCTAAGGTTGAGTTAAATAATGACCGCGTAGATCTTTCGGAACTTACAGCAAAGGTGATGGACGGCACCTTAGCAGGAAATGCACAGATCGCCTTTAACAATAAACAAAGATCTTCGATCAACGCCGGTTTTTCAGGGTTAGATCTGTCAAAGCTGGTAGCTCTTCAAGGCGGACGTATACTTCCCTTAGAGGGCCGTACATCAGGCGACGTTGATCTAACACTTAACGGGACTGACTATCGAACGCTTAGCGGAAATGTGAATGTGGACATTACTGCCAAAGCCGGGGAGAAAGATAGTGATAAAGAGACCATTCCCATTGTTGGCAACGTTCGCCTCACAGCACAGGACGGTTTATTTAATGTTGACCTTGCACAACTTAACACCGATAAAAGCGGACTCTCAGCAACCGGCAGATTCGATATTCGAGGGAACGATTCGAAACTTAAAGTCACACTTAATTCAAGCGATGCGGCAGAGATAGAAAGACTTGTTCGGATCTCCAACATCTCGCCAGCATTCGAACAACAATTTGATTCGATGCAGCTTGCGGTATCCGGGGATCTTAATTTCGACGGGACTTTCACGGGAAATCTTTTAGATCCGATAATTGATGGTTCGACATCCCTCGCCAAACTGAGCGTTCGCGGTCGCGACGTTGGTTCGCTTTCGACCGATCTGCATCGGGATCCGACGCTTGTTTTATTAACTCAAGGAAAGCTCACTGAGATCGCCGGCGGCACGATCGATTTTGAGGTAAACGTGCCGAGCTACGGTGTAAACAACCTCGCGGTCAATGCAAAACTGAACAATGTAAATGCCGGCAATTTGCTGTCGGCCCTGCCGTTTACATTGCCCGAACGCCTGCGCGATTTTGGCGGAACGACCAGCGGTACGGTTGATCTGCGCGGATTACCGAATGAATCGGCGGGATCTATCGACATTTCTTCTAAGAACGGAACAGTCGCCGGGCAGTCTTTTGATTCGCTAACTGCCAAGGCTGTTTTTGCAGACACGGTAGTTGACCTGCAAACTGCGGAGATCACGGTGGGTGAAGGCTCCGCTTCGGCAAAAGGTTCCTACGATTACGATTCGACCGCCTTCGATCTGGACCTGACGGCGAACAAACTTCCGGTCCAACTTCTAGCTTCGTTCTTACCGGAGAATCCATCAATCCCACTTTTGACAGGAACGGTAGATATGACGGCAAAAGCAATCGGACGTGCCGACAGAACTTCGACATTCGATGTTGCTTTTAACGGCTCAGCAAATAATGTTACGGTTAACGATAGCGCTGTAGGAAATATACAATTCAACGGAACGACCGCAAATTCACAACTTAACGCGGCTCTCACAGCAACGCTTGACGGCCAGCCTCAGGTGATAAATGCGTCGGTCAACTTTGCCGATGAACAGCTTCCCTTCAAGGTTACAAATGAACTTGATAATGGTTCCCTCGGCCCGCTGCTTGCTTTGATACCGCAATTAAAAGGAATAAAAATAGGTGGCAACGCGACCGGAAATATCGAGTTTGGCGGAAATCTCGCCAGCCGCGACGGCGAAGGTAATCTTGTCTATTCCACCGACGGTCTGAAAGGAAGCGCGAGGCTTTCGAAATTGTCACTGTCGCTCGAAGGAACTCCGCTTGTCGCTACCGAACCGGTCGTCGTGCTTTTTAGCACGCGTGAGATCATTTTCGAATCTGCTCGATTTTCAGGCGGCGGGTCAAATTTGACAATTGCCGGCACAAAGGCCCTCACAGACGAAGGCAACAACGACCTTTCGATCGACGGTCGAGTAAATCTGAGTTTGCTAAACGTCGTACCAGGTATTTCCGCCAGTGATACATTTTTTGCCGGCTTTGCCGATGTTTCGATGCCGCCTTGTTGGTGTCAACAAAACCTCGCGTGTTTCGGGAACAGCGAGTATTCAGAATGCATCGCTCGCGACATTTATCGGTTCGCAGCGTCTTACTTTCGATAGACTCGAAGGCAAGATCTTATTTACTTCCAATCAGGTTCAGATCGAAAATGCGACCGGTTATCTTGGCGGCGGCAAATTTGTTGCGACCGGTGGTGCGTTGCTCTCAGATAATTTGGGATTGGATTCTTTCCGGATAAACATAAATGGAACGAATGTAACTGTTCCGTTGCCTGAAGATTTCATTACGACCGGCGACGCACGGTTGGAAATTTCAGGCAGACAGATGGGCAATGGACTTTCAACGCTTTTATCCGGACAGATAATTGCCCGCCGCAGCCTGTACACGAAAGACATCGACTTAGCGAACATAGTCGGTTCAAGAAGCGAAGCGTCCCTTTCAAGCGGCGTTTCCTCGCTGCGTGCCCCAAGATTCGATCTTTTAATTGAAGGCCGCGATGCACTTGTCGTCCGCAACAACATTGCTGACCTGACCGCCTCAGCATCGCTACGGTTGACCGGAAATACTAACAAGCCGATTTTATCGGGCCGCATCACAGCGACTAGCGGAACCGTATTTTTCCGAAAGGACCGATACGATGTTCAGCGGCTGGCGGTCGAATTTCCACCAAATACAGAGATAGATCCGGTCATTAGCCTACAGGCAGAATCTGAGATCGGTGGCTATCAGATATTCGTGAATGTTTCGGGTTCGCTTTCAGATACGGAAACCTTGAACGCATCGGTGCGTTCAAGCCCGGCTTTGCCACAGGCCGATGTTGTTTCATTGATCACTACCGGAAGTTTATCGAGTTCGGAATCCGGGTTGCCGACGCTTGCTCAATCGGGCATTAACACGGCCGCTGAGGTGATAACTGATTCGATCATTAATAATCCGGCGCGCAAAGCAACCGACAAATTATTTGGACTTAACGTATTCGAGATCGATCCGATCATTTCCGGTACACGCACGAATCCGACGGCTCGTTTAACGGTAGGCCGCCAAATAAACAATAATTTACGCGTTACATATGCGACAAATCTTTCTCAGGATCAAAACCAGATAATTGCACTTGAATATCGCGTTTCTAATAAGCTTTCAGTAGTGGCGCAATACGAGCAAAGCCCTTTGTCGAACATTACAGGTAATAGAAATAATTTCAGCATCGAATTTCGCTTTAGAAAACGATTCTAAAAATACGAACATTAGGAATGACGTCAACTGTTTCGGGGAAAATCCAGCCAATTTTAAAGCGAACTAAAATCTCAGTGCGCCAATTTTTCGCCGCAGTCTTTTTATTGGCTGCAACATTTTTTATCTTCTGTGTTCCCTGCTCTGCCCAGTCGGAATTTGATGGAAAATCTATCTCTGCACTTGAGATCACCTTCGACTCGGTTGAACGGAACGAAACCGAAGCCGAAGAATTTCGAATAATCGCACAGAACGCGATCGGCCCGACATACACCGCCGTTCGAATCCGCGACGCTATCGAGAAACTCTACGGAACCGACCGAGTCGCTTCGGTCACGGTTACTGCGGCGAACGCAGGCTCCAATACAGTTACTCTGAATTTTCTGGTAAAAAGAAAAACACAGGCTTCGAAGGTAATGATCGAAATCATCGGCGACAAAAAATCCGTCACCGAACAAGAAATTCTTAACCGACTGAACCTGCTAGAACCCGGCAAAGCCATTAGCGAGGCAACGTTAAATTCAAATGCCACGCGCATATTGGAATATTTACGCGATCGCGGTTATTTCAAAGCTGAAGTTACATTTGATCAAAAACCAATGCTCTCGGAATCGGAGGTTTTGGTGACTTTTCGGGTAACGCCAAATGAGCAAGCGACTGTGAAAACCTTTGATATAAACATTCCGGATTTCGATAATCGCCAATTACTCGAGGTTATCAAGCTAAAACCGGGCGAAGGCTTTTCGCGGGATAAATTATCGGCGGATCTTGAAAGAATACGAAAGGGTCTGAGAGACGAGGGGTTTTTAGCTCCGCGACTGGACGAACCTCGTGTGATCTATGACAGCGAGGTCAATACTATCGAGATCACACTAGACGGCACAAAAGGCCCCACTGTCGAGGTCGTCGTCGAAGCTGAGCATGATAAACCAGGCGAGGGAACCCAGAGAAAATTATTACCGATAAAGCGGGAAGGCACACTCGATTTTGCGGCGATCATCGAAGGCGAACGACGACTTGAAAATCACTTTCAGGAAATTGGTTATTTCTTTGTAAACGTAATGTCCGTTTGTTCGGTGGAACCCGAACTGCTCGAAAACGAAGCGAGTACAACTCGAAACGATACATCGTCGTTATCCGCAGCCTTGAGTAGTGCCGATCTGGCAGATAAGAAGGTTACAGTAAAATATAAGGTTGATCTTAACCGAAAATTGAAACTGATCGATATAAGACTGAAGGGAACCGATAAGTTTACTATTGATGAGATAAAGACTGTTCTCGATTCGCAGGAAGCCAATATCTTGGGTTTCATACCGATCTTTGGTTACGGCAAAGGTTATACCAGCGAAACTCTCTTGCAGGAAGATGCGGGTACCATTCGTTCATTATTGCGCGAGCTTGGCTATCGTCAGGCCACCGTCCGCGTCAACCAGGGTGTTTCGATAGATGGCGAAAATCTAATAATTACTTTTATCGTTGATCAAGGTGATCCAACGATAGTCTCT
Organism: uncultured Acidobacteriota bacterium; assembly: GCA_963720905.1. Classification (GTDB taxonomy): domain Bacteria; phylum Acidobacteriota; class Blastocatellia; order Pyrinomonadales; family Pyrinomonadaceae; genus OLB17. Next base: position 27,032 of record CAVRHB010000012.1, on the reverse strand, counting down.
GGCGTAGAGATCGCCGGCAACAAGGCTTTTTCGGACGACGAACTTCTTAAAGAAATTCCAAACCTAGTCGGCGAACATTTTTCGCGGACCAAGGCTACCATCGCTCAGCGAAAGCTCGCTGAATTTTATTCGAAGCAGGGATATTTCGATGCAAGTGTCAGATTTGCAGTTGACGAACGGACGAACGATCCGAATGGAGAGAATTATTTTAAGATCCGCTTCGATATTGAAAACGAGGGTGAGAAAGTCTTCGTTGACCGTGTTTTGGTAACGGGAAATGAAAAGACAAAAACCAGCAGCGATCGAACGGGCCGTTACACTGACGCCGGGAGAATTGCTTCGCTCAACGGACATTTATCAAAGCGAGCAGAATCTTTATGGCGCCGATGTTTTTTCCCGCGTCGAAATTAAGCCGCAGCCCGAAACTCGGCGGCCGGACGGTTCCGTTGAGCGGGATCTGATCGTAGATGTTCAGGAACAGCCGTCTCGAATACTAAGTTACGGCGGTGGTTTTTCGACGGATTTTGGTCCTAATGGTTTTGTTGATCTGCGATATTTGAATTTGTTCGGCAAGCTTTGGCAAGGCGGGGCACGTGTTCGAGCAAGTCGAAGACAGCAGCTTGTTCAACTGGACTTTATAGATCCATGGTTCATTTCTGATGGTAAGAAAACCTTTCCGCCGCTTACCTTGTCTGCATCTTATCGACGCGACACAACTGTGACGCGTTTCTTCCGTTCCGAATTCGATAAAGGAACCAACGGCATCGTTCAGCGCGTTGATGAAAATGGAAATCCGATCGATGAGTTTGGAAACGCAAAAGGTGCCCCAACTCTGAATCGCTTAACGATCTCAGCAGAAACAAATAAAACGATCAGCCGCAGAGATCGTAGTGTTTTGTTCGTTAAATACCGATACGAAGACGTACGGCTGTATAACGTCGATAGCCTCTTGATCAAAGATCTGTTGATTCCCGATAAGAAGATTCGAATATCCGGATTCGGGGCGACATTCGTTCGCGACACACGCGAAAGGTGCGGCATCAAATACACTATCCTCGATATCATCGCCCGTGGCGAGCCGGGTGAACCTTGCAAATATAACGCGAGTGATCCGACGGACGGCAGCTACCTTACTCTTGAATATAATGTTTCACTGCCCGTTTTGGGAGCAAATATTGGCTTCAATAAATTTCAAGCTTCTTTTAATTATTACAAGACCTTTAAGTTTTTAAACAACACGACTTTCGCCAGCCGGGGCATACTCGGCGCAGCCAATGTGTTTTCTGAGGGAAATCGTTTCGATCCGGTTCAGTTTCCAGGATTTAACGGACTGCTGCCGATAAGCGAAAGATTTTTTGCAGGCGGATCGAATACGCTTCGCGGTTTCGATTTCGAATCCGCGGGCCCTCGCTATGTTGTCGTGCCAACCGGCATTTTCCGCAACAGTAATGGCGACCCTGTTTATTTACAGCCATTCAGCATCCCGTTCGGCGGCAATGCTTTGGCAATCGTAAATCTCGAAGCTCGTGTTCCGATCACAAGATCATTTCGGCTCGTTCCCTTCTACGATGGCGGAAATGTTTTTACAAAGGTTAAGGATATTTTTAATCCTGCGGATGCTCCGGCAAACGACACGAACCTGCAAAACCTGCGCGTTCTTTGGACTCATACGGTCGGGTTGGGAATTCGCGTAAAAACTCCGTTCGGCGGTGAGGTTGGTGTCGATTACGGATATTTATTGAATCCGCCCCGATTCCAGATACCGCAAACGATGGGTCCGAACGCGATCTATCAGCTTCCGCAAGGAAGGTTTCATTTCCGCTTTTCTCAAGCATTCTAAGTTGTCCAAAAGTAAACTATTTAGCCGCGAAGGCGGATTCTATGACCGTCTCGATGACATCATCAGCATCGAGCTCGGGAACATTCTCTAATTCGTCCGTTTGCAATGGGAGTAGCTCAACGACCCTGTGGGCGGATTTTACACGGTACATTGCTTTGTCCGCTACGGCTATCAGATCATGCATTTGCTCGCCGTCTTTTGGAAAGCTCGCCGAACCAATGCTTATTCCAACACTGGCGTGTTCTTCTTCGCCAAATGTCATGCGAAATGACGAGACAGCTTTTTCAATACGGCGGCAAAGGTCTTTGACATACTCAAAATCTGTATCCGGGATAAGCGCAACAAATTCATCGCCGCCATAACGGGCGAGAAAATCGTAGTCCCGAAGCTGGCCACGAACGACTTGTGAAACTTCCCTGAGCATTGTATCGCCCGAACGATGTCCGTAAGTGTCATTTACGATCTTGAATCCATCCAGGTCGAGCATTAACAATTGAAAATTGGAATTGGTGCGGCTCGCGCGAGCCGTTTCCTTATCGTATTGCTGCTGCAGACTGCGAGCGTTCGGAAGTCCGGTTAACGGGTCAGTAAGAGCAAAACTTCTCGTCTGATCGTGAGCCTGCGACCGGGATATCGCGTCGGCTGCGATCCGCGAAACAGTTTCCAGTAACCGCAGATGCTCTTCCTCGTAATTAGACAATTCGGTGGTGTAGAGCGTTACGGCACCAAGCAATCGGCCTTCAGTGATCAGTGGCAGCGACGCCATTCCAATATATTTCGAAGTGAATTCAGTCTCGGAAAAAGCAAAATCAAGCGCAGGATCGACGCGATCGACCGGTTTCCGTTTTTCCAGAACGTAACCGGTCGCTCCTTCGCCTACCTTTATTCTTTTGCCTTTTAGTTCCGCATGGTTCTTTCCGTCCACGTGCACAGCGGTTGCGAAGCCGCCCATTTCTTCGATCAGATAAACAATGCAGTTGTCATAAGGAACAAACTCACCGATCTGTTTTGTAAATAGCGAAAGCGTCCTTTCCAGATCTTCCGAAGAACTCAGGTCGCGAGCGATCTCATAGAGTGAAACCACTTCGCGATTAGCACGTTTTATTTCGTCCACATAGGTAAAACTCGTACGTGACCTTCCGCCTAAGGATAGATGTGGATCTTCAAGAAATTCTTCGTCGCTAGTGTAAGAAAGACCTTGGGCGATCACTTCTTCTTCAAATGCATCCACATTGGCAAGAAATGCCGCGACAAGTTTTGGATCAAATTGCCTTCCGGCTCTTTCGCGAAGCAAAGCGCAAGAGTCTTCACAGGACATTGGATCACGATACGACTGCGCCCCGCGCAACGTGTCATAAACATCGGCAATTGTTAAAATTCGTGCGGTGAGAGGAATATTTCTACCTCGCGAGCCTTCCGGATATCCGCTGCCGTTGAACCATTCGTGATGATGTCGAACCGTGGACACTACCGAATTACCCATACCAGCTTTTTCTAGGATCGAAGCCCCGACGGAAACATGGATCTTCGTTTTTTCTAACTCAGCCTGGGTCAGGCGAGTCGGTTTATTCAAAATATGATCAGGAACAGCTAGCTTACCAATGTCATGAAGCAGCGAGGCTCGCGCAGCGTGTTGATATCCTCTTCCGGCACACCAAGGATCTGGCCAAGTCCAACGGCAAATATCTGTGTTCTCCGTATGTGTCCAGCTCCGATCTGATCCCGCGCGTCGATGGCGGATGCCAGAGCCTCCACTGTCGCCAAATGCAACCGGCTCGCTTCAGTTATCTCCTTAGTTTTTTGCTCAAGCATTCTGTGGTGGATACGGCTCGCAATGTTGCCAAAGATCGCCGCCGGCAAGAGCACTAGACCAAGTTCAATTCCGAAATGTTTGAAAACAGCATATATTAGCAATGTTGCCAGCAAGCAGCTTACATAATTTCCCACCGGACGGACGAAAGACTTAAACAAATTTTCACTTAGAACAAAGTTTTCCTCAGCCGTTCGCCCAAGAAATGCGAGGATTCCGCGGACAGTGAAATTCGTGAATGCCATTACAGCTATCGCGATCAGGACGGAACTCGGTACTAAAAATTGTCTCGATCCGGAATCTGACAAATAGTTGTTGACGAACGTAAAAGTCAGAAAATAAGTGATCGAAGATGCATAGGCCGCGGAAATATCACACGAGATACCATAGATCTTTGCTGTTAGCCCTCGGTTCGAAGAACTACGATCCGAGATGGAGGCGGCCAGAGAAAGCAATATTCCTGCAGCCGGTCCGAGCCATATTATTCCCCAAAAGGTAAATATGGCTTTCGCCGATACCCGGATCTTGGTGTACGGAAGATTGGGATGAAATTGGCAAACTAATATCGCAACGAATGCTGCCGAGCCGAGAGTAACAAATGAGGAAAGCGAGGCGGAAGCCATCGCGAGTGAAGCCAAAACAACGGCCGCGACGGCACCGATCAGCACGATCAGCCACAGAGCCTTCGCTTCGAATCTTAAACTTTTGAAATTATTTACCGCTTGCATTCTTCACCCGTAAGTAAATGGCACCGGTTCCGCTCGGCGAAGACTGTAGGAGCGTCTATTCGGCTTCCGGTGCCAATACGATCAATCTATACAACCTGCGTGCCAAGGATCTGTATAAAATAACGACAAATTTCAACGCTTTATCGGCATCATATAGAATCAGGTTTAAGATTCTCTCAATGTGATGATTCAATTTGAATGGCTTTTGTCATTTTGACCGATTGCTTATGATTAAATTTCTGAAAATTTTCATGGTTTTTTGTGTGTTCTTAGTTTGCAGCTCGAATGCGGTCGCGCAGGATGATGTGATCCGCGTTAACACCGAATTGATCACGTTCGAAGCCGCTGTTTCGAACGAAAAAGGCGAGCCTGTTCGCGGTCTAACTGCCGATGATTTTCGGATCTTCGTTGACGGGATCGAAAGGCCGATCGATTTTTTCCAACCTGTCGTTGATAAGAACAAGAACCGTCCGCTGGCAGTCGTTTTTGCTCTCGATGTTTCAGGTAGTATGACCAAGGACGAGATCCGGAAACTTTCGGATTCCGTGCAGGACTTTGCCGGAAAACTTCCCGATCGTAATTCGTATTTTGCTGTCATCGCATTTGCGATGGATGTAAAAAAGCTTCAGTCATTTACCAATGATCCGAATAAACTTCGTAAGTCACTTGAAAAGTTGAACCGCCGCCAAGATGGCCTTTCCACGCATGCTTATGATGCCGTCGATGACGCGATAAGAATGATGGCGCGGCATTCGCCAAAGGAAATTCGCGGAAGGCTGCCGAAGCGTGCGGTTGTCGTAATAACGGATGGTTTTCCTGTCGGTGATATCGTTTCGCCGGCGACGGTCATCGAACGGGCAAATGAGGCTGAAACGTCTGTTTACGGTGTGATCTTGCCTTCTTATTCAAGGTCTCAGCGAGATCGAAAACCGCTTTTGACGCCGTTTGATGCGAGCCGTTTGGTTGAGAGAACAGGCGGGAAAAGCTTTTACGCGACAAGCGAAAACATTGATCAGCTATTTAAAGATCTCGCGGAAGAAATAACCGCTTCATACGCAATTGCTTTCTACCCGAAAGATAGCGACGGCTCCGGGCCGCATACCGTGAGGATCGAATCAAAAAACGGGCTGAAGGTAGCTCAAAATCGGACAGGTTACACGAACGGCGATCAATAATCGTCATCGTCGTCGTCATAATCGTCATCTTCATCCTGGACATCGACTTCGATCGGATCGAGCCCTACCAAAACCAACCTCGTTCCGCATTCATCGCAGGTCACCTTGTCGCCTTGTTCCAAATCGGCATCAACATAAACTTCTTCTTCGCATTCTGGACAAATCGCAGTCGGCATTTTTTCTTTTCTCCAAAAATTTAATAAATTCTATCTAGCCACTTTTATTTTGTGAGTAAATACACTAACAATTAAATCTAACCTTACTGACAATATCAAGGCAAGCGATCTTGTCCCAAGCGAGCAACTTTTTTCACATGCGATTTCCATTCACCATTTTAGCCGACAGAGAATTTGACACCATCGGCTTTGGCACCAACGCTGTCGATTTTCTTGTCCGTGTTCCCGAATATCCCGAATTCAACTCAAAGGTCGAGTTGACCGATTATGTTCGTGCGGCCGGCGGCGAAGCTGCGACGACAATGGTTGGGCTTCAGCGGCTCGGGCTTAAAACATCTTATGTCGGAAAGTTCGGCGATGATTCAGCCGGTGAATTTGGGCTCAAGTCGCTGACCGACGAAGGTGTCGATGTTTCCCTTTCGAAAACCATCGAAGGCGTGAATACGCAGATCGCATTCATCATAATCGACGAACGCGGCGGTGAGCGAACCGTCATCTGGCAGCGTGATGCCAAGCTCGCGTTCGGCGAAGCGGAAGCACCGACCGAAGCAATGTCGCGGACAAAGGTTCTTCATTTCACACCGCACGATGTCGATGCCTGTATCGTGCTTGCCCGCGAAGCCAAGGCCCAAGGTGTGATCGTTTCCTCGGACGTCGATAACGTTTTCGACGGCATCGAAGAGCTTCTGCCGTTCGTCGATATTCTGATCACATCGGCCGAATTCCCCAAAAAACTGCTCGGCGACATCGAACCGATCGGAGCGCTCGCCGAAATGAAGAAGCGTTACGGCTGCGGCGTGGTCGGCGTAACGCTGGGCGAATCCGGTTCGATGCTGTTGTGCGAGAACACTTTCATCGAAACACCCGGCTTTGCCGTTCCCGGCGGCTGCAAAGACACGACCGGTGCCGGAGATTCGTTTCGCGTCGGCCTGATCTACGGAATGCTAAAAGGCGAATCCATCGAAGAAGCCGCCCGAATGGCAAACGCCGTCGCCTCGCTCAAATGCCGCCAGGTCGGTGCCAGAACCGCCCTGCCAACCGAAGCCGAATTGGCCGAACTCATTGGCTAATACCTAAAATGAAGCTGTCGTACGCCAACCTCTCGGCATTTGTACAGCAAAAGTCATTTACTGTCCCGGTGTCCCGCTGTCCCAGTGTCCCACTCGCGCATATTTTCAAGAGCTGCATACTCTCTTGTCAGCCTGGAGCCTTGTAAATAGGGCCTCATGACTGTCCCATCTGTCCCGCTGTCCCGCTGTCCCAGTGTCCCACTCGCACCTATTTTCAAAGAGCTGCATACTCATTTGTCGCGTCTAGAGCTTGAAGCCTTGTAAATAGGGGCTCATGGACTGTCCCGCTGTCCCGGGTTTGTCCCGCTGTCCCAGTGTCCCACTCGCGCATATTTTCAAGAGCTGCATATTCATTTGTCACGCCTAAAGCCTGGAGCCGTGTAAATAGGGGCTCCATGACTGTCCCACTGTCCCACTCGCGCATATTTTCAAAGAACCGCGTATCTCATTGGCTGAGAATATTTCCGAGCCGATACAAAATATACCAAAAATTGCGACAATAGTAAAGGTTTTTATGTATGCAACAGCTATCTTTTACCATTTTAGTCCTGTCCGATGGCCGAAACCGGCCGGCGTGAATATTTTCCGTGTTCCGCAGCGGTTCACTTTTGACTGTACGACTTGCTTCGCTGGAGGAGCGGGCGATTCGGGAGAGGAGTGTCCGCGTTCCGTTTGTCCGTGTTGCAACGTAATGGGGTTTTGTACCATCATATTGGTGCTTCACTGAGAAAAACATGATCTCCAGACTTTGCATGATACTTATCCTGGCGGGGCGGCGTATTCGCAGGTGCCGCCGTCGGAGCCGGGCGTTTCTCATGACCTTGCGAAATGGCGTGCGGCTCGTTACAGCGATGTCCGGTACAAGCTGAACCTGACGCTTGAGAAGATGTCGCCGGTTCTGAAAGGCACGATGGAAATTAGCGTCAAAGTGTTGAGAATTCGCGTGGGCTAAAAGGATCTCAGCATGGAACCTAGACGAATCGCAATCAAAGCCAATACGTACTTGGATTGGCGAAAGATACAGGGGACAGCGAAGAGTTTGTCGACGATCTCAAACGTTTCCTCAACGGCCGAGATGTTTGAACCAGACCCGTGCGCCGAAGTGGCGTCCACCCCTACTTATAAGGAGGGGAGTTATTTCGAATCCAATGACCACCTCATCTTTCGCGATGGTGTGACGATCGGCGAGAATGTTATTAAGCTGGATTTCACATCGCCGATATTGACGAGCGGTTCGGCGATCACGCGGTATGTCGATAAAGAGGACGGTGCGGAATATATCTATTCGCTGTTTGTCCCAAGCGACGCCAGCACTGCGTTCCCGGTCTTTGACCAGCCGGATCTGAAGGCGAAGTTTACGTTGAACGTGGTCGCCCCAAGGCAATGGAAGATTCTATCAAATGAGAATCTAACCTGCATGTCTGTTCATGAGGTGGTGCTCGGCACGAGAGACGGGTCCAACACGTTCGATCCTGGGCTAGCAAAAGCTCACCAATCGAAAGAGACAACGGGTGAATGCTCGTCGAGGAGTTTTCGGCGAGATCAGACGGTCACATCTTTTCCCGAAACCAAACCGATCAGCACCTATGTATTCGCGTTCGCGGCCGGGCCATTCGAGGCGTTTGCCGATACAGGCGGAAACGCAAGCGGTAGCGAGCGTGAACTCAACGCAACAGATGCTCAAGCTAAGAACACACTCCCTACCGGTCGTGTTTCTGCCTCCAAAACAAAAGTAGAGCTTAACGAAATCTACAAGAGATGGCTGAATAATGATTGCTGCGGCATTTTTTCAAAAGAAGAGACGAAATCATTCAAAAAACAGAATCAAAAACCGCTGCAGACATCCATCTACGTCAGAAAATCCCAAGCTGAAAAATTCAAACCCCATGCTGCGGAGGTCTTTCGGCTTAATCGTGAGGGCATTAAATATCTCGAGCAATATTTTGATTACAAATTCCCGTTTCCGAAATACGATCTTGTTTTGATACCCGAATTTCCGTTTGGCGGGATGGAACACGCGGGTGCGACTTTCCTAAAAGAATCTTCGCATTATTTTCCCGACCGAGCCGACAAAAAACGACTACATCACGCGGGCCAATGTCATTTTTCACGAAGCCGCGCATCAATGGTTCGGCGACACGGTGACGATGAAATGGTTTGACGATCTGTGGCTGAAAGAAGGCTTTGCCGAATTTATGGCGTATAAGACGCTCGAACATGTCATGCCCGAAGCCAATGCGTGGAAAGTCTTTTACGAACGCAACAAACGAGCCGCCTATCTGACCGATTCGACGAGAGGCACAACGCCGATCTATCAGGAAATAGATAATCTTTCGGCCGCAAAATCCGCCTACGGCAACATCGTCTATCGCAAAGCCCCTTCGTTTTTGCGACAAGCCGAGTTCTACATCGGCGAAGAAAAATTTCAAACCGCCGTCCGAGCATTTTTGAAGAAACACGAATTCGCGAATGCCGATTGGGAAGATCTGGTGAAGGAGTTTGAGAAGCGACGAGCTCGACAGAGGATTTAACGCGAGTGAGAGAAAGCATGGCGAAGAAAGAGCTCGGAATGCGAGCTTAAGCATATTCACAGATTGGGTGAATTCTGGACTACGAAAATGGAATTCGAACGATAAGAGTTAAATCTTGGACTGGTTCGATCAGGCTCCAATTTCAGATGGACAGATTGCTCGAAGGCAACGGCGGTTACAGTTGGTGCATGAAAGACTCGAATGCTTATGACAATGCGATCGGGAAAGAGCTCGGAGATTACTAATCAATCGATTTCCAACCAGATGAAGAAGGAAGCCTAAGACGGTCGAACGCAATGAGTTCCATGAGTACGACGAGATCCAATAGAAACAGCACGATCGTCTGTTCATTTTTCCAAACTACCAAGACTACGGCTACGGCATCTTTCTTCTCGACGATAAAAGCCGCGATTATGTTCTGAAAAATGTCTGGAGCGAAAAGGACGATTTTCTGCGTTCGATGATGTGGGGCAGCCTCTGGGACAGCGTCCGCGAAGGCGAGCTCGACCCGAAGGAATATGTTGAATTGGTATTGAAAGTGCTATCCGCTCAGTCCGATATCCAAAAGCCATCTACCACCCCGTCAGCCGAAGCGGCTGCCACCCCTCCTGTCCAGGAGGGGAGTTTTACCGGCGAAGACGAAACGACTATCGCGACTTTGCTTGGCCGTGCATCGACGGCGATGAATTATTACATGTCCGAGAGTGTCCGTAGCCCGCACGTAAGTAAGGGCTCAACATTGATCACATCCAACGCGGTGAAAACTACTGCCGTGGTCCGATCTGCGTGAGCGATTTGAAAATTTATTTATCGAACGGATGGAGGACGCGAAAACTCAGGGAATGAGGATCACATATTATCGTGCATTTCTGAATATCGCCTCGAGCGATAATGCCCGAGGAGCCTTAAAAGCAATGCTTAAAGCAAGTATGCAGCCGCGCGGGAATGTCGGGCCAAAGTCGACATTCGCTCCGGGTATATACTTGTCGGCAGATATGGAGAGAATCCTTCGATTCGAAGAAATGCTCCGAAAGCTCCCTCTGAAGACCAAGGATAAATTCGATATAGTCACGCGGCTTTTGATCTTGGGTGATCCGGATGCTCTGAAGCTTCTTGCCGAACTGGAAAAGACCGAGACTAGCGACGATGCGAAACGCTATGCATACGCCGCGAAGGCCGGCATCGCAACTGCAGAGAACAAGGCAAAATATTGGAAAGACCTGACGGAAAACAAAGAGATCAGCGAAAGCTGGCTCGAATCGGCGGTGGGCCCTTTCAATTCGCTAGAGCAATCAAAGCTGACGCTGCCGTATCTCGAGAAAGCTCTCAAGGAACTCCCGAACCTAAAACGCGACCGCAAGATATTTTTTGTCAACGGCTGGCTCGGAGCGTTCATCAGCGGCCAGCGGAGCGAAGAAGCACTCAACATCATCAACAAATTCCTAGCCGACAACCCCAACCTCGACAACGACCTGCGACTAAAGATACTAGAGAACGCCGACCTAATAGAACGCGCCATGAAAATAAGAAAACGTTGGTAACACCACCGGAACGCGAACACACTCCTATCCGCGTTCCCGTTTTAAAGTTTGTCGCTGAACAGGCCGACGACGAGTGCCCAGGCGTCTTCGGCAGCGGTTTTGTTATAAACTGCCGGACGCGTGTCGTTAAAGAAGGCGTGGTCGGCTTCGTATTTGATGGACGTTACCGGCAGTTCGAAGCGTTCGACCGCGTCTTCGAGCGTGGCGACCTTTTCCGCGTCGATCCATTTGTCTTCTTTTGCCGAAACGAAGATCGTCGGTGCAGTGAGTTTTTTCAGAACTTCTTCTTCGGGAATGTCGCCATAAAAAGCGGCGGCGGCGCTAATGCCTTCGATCTCGCATGCTGAACTGAGTGCGTAAGTTCCGCCCATGCAAAAACCGATAATGCCAAAGTGCGAAACACCGTATTTTTCACGAGCCGCATCCATTGCATTGTTGATCGTATCCAAACCGTCTTCGAGCCGGAGTTGGGACATAAATTTGCCGGCTTCTTCGGCATCTTTCGCTACCTTTCCGCGATAAAGATCGGGTGCGATCGCCAGAAAACCTTCGTCGGCAAAACGGTTCGCGATATCTTTGATATGATCGTTCAGCCCCCAATATTCCTGTGTCACGATAACGCATTTCTGTGTGTCTTCCGCGGGTTTCGCCACATAGGCCGTCGTTGGTCCATTAGCTGTTTCAAAATCCAGTATTTCGCTCATAAGTAAAGATCCCTCCTGTTCATTCCGTTTGGTTAATTATAGACGAAATGAACAGAAGGGCGAATTGTAGGGATCAGCGAACAAAAATTAAAAGAACCTGATCGTGTAGCCGACGCGTATGCCTCGGCCGATCTCAGGCATGAATTCTTTTACAAAATTCAGGTGATTTCGATAGAGTTTATTCGTCAGATTATATGCGTTTACCGAAACGATGTGTGCATAGTGCGATCGGGCAAGCGTGTATGAACCGGCTACATTAATAAGCCCGTAACCGGCTGTCGGTGTTTCGAGCGGAAATGTTTTATTCTGAGCGGCGGCAAAAACGAGTTCCGGCCGGACGCTAAATGGCCCGTGATTCAGATCGAGCCCGACGCGTGCACGAGCCGGCGGAATTCTCGGCAAGTTGGTGCCGTCGGTCAGTTTTGCTCGAACCGTATCGAGATTGATGAATGCACCAATATTATTCGTGAACGAATATTCTGCAGAAGCTTCGCCGCCGAAATATTCGGCGTCTGCCTGTTCATATCGTCCGAGCGGCAAACCGTCTCTGAAATCCGGCTGGCCGTCGCCATCTTCGTCTTGAAGCGCGAGGAAAACAAAATTGTTGATGCGATAATAATATCCATCCAGACGGAACTTGAATTTGCCAAGTTGATGGCGAAGCGAAAGATCTAATCCGTTCGAAGTTTCTTTTACGAGATCTTGATTTCCTACCTCAAACATCACGTTCCCAACGTGAGGGCCATTGTTATAAAGCTCTTCGAGCGAAGGAGCCCGCGATGAAAATGTGTAGTTAGTGACGAACGAACCGCCTTCCCAAAGTCCAACGTTAATACCAGCACCACCTGAAAAACCTGTAAAGCTTCGGGCGATCAACTCCGGATCTTCGGGATTATAGCGATGATTTTCCAGCCGTCCGCCGAACTGCAATTTGACGCGGCCGAGATCGATGTCCTCAAGGCCGAATGCCGAAAATGAATCGTGGTTAACTTTGCCGCGGATCAATTGCTCTGCGCCATTTACCTGATAATCACGCGTGAAACCTTCGGCACCAAAACGCCCGGTCAGCTTTTTATATTTCTGCTGTTCAAAAAGAGTGCGGAACGACAGAACTTTGTTGTCAAAGATGGTGCCGATATTGTCGATGCCGTCGGCGACCTCGAGCTCTTTGTGGCGATAATTAGAGTAATTTATATCGAACTGCATTCCGCTCAAGAACGGATTCGCCAGATCACGAAGGCCGCCATTGATCTTGTAGTTATAAGTTCGTTGGCGGATGTCCACATCTTCGCCCGGATTCGGGATCTGACCCGAACCGTCCGGACGGCCGGCTTCGAAAACTGAAGAAAACGGAACGCCGTAACGCCTAATGTCCGTATTAAAAGCTGCGGCAGCATATGCTTTTTCGCCGTAATATCCGGCGCCGAATGAGCCGCTATTCGAGCGCGACGCGGAATTTGGGATCTCGCCGATCGGCGTCGAATAATCGCCCGAACGCTGAGCTCCGGCACTTCCGCGAAACAGCCAATTCTTATATCCATATTCGACGCCGCCGGAAAATCCGGCTTGTTTATCAGCCGTTCCACCGATGCCGCTCGCGTAACCGCGAAATCCGTCGTGGTAATCGTCGTCGTGATGACCGATGACATTTACAATACCGCCGATGGCATTACTGCTGTACAGAAGCGTTCCCGGCCCTTTGATGACCTCGATGCGTTCGGCCGCGAGCGGATCTATCGGCTCGGCATGATCGCCTGATTGCGAACCGACCGAACCGACCTTTACACCGTCTTGCAGAACAAGCACACGATCGCCGTCAAAGCCGCGTATGACCGGACGAGCGGTTCCGGGACCGAAACTTCGTTTGGCGACACCGCTTTCTCCGTCGAGCGCTTCGCCGAGCGATGTTGAACCTTTTTCAGCGATCCGTGTCGAACCGACGGAATTTACTGATTGAAAAGATTCGAGCACCGATTGCTCCGAACCCGAAGCCGTCACCGTAACCTGTTCTGACAGCGCAGCGATCGAAAGCTGGAAATCAACTTTCGTTTCACCTCCGGCCGTTACTGTTACTGTTTTTGTTTCGTCGGAAAACCCTTCGATATGCGCCCGCAAGACATATTTGCCGGGAGCGATATTGGTCATTGTAAATGTTCCGGTTTCGTCCGTCTGAGCGGTTTGCCGCGTTCGGTCGATCGAAACGGTCGCTCCCTTTAGGATCGTATTGTCGTTGACCTGAACAACGCCGGTGATCGTACCCGTTTGGGCAAACCCGGCGGCGGCGAAGATGAATAGGAATATTATTGATCTTATTGCGTTCATAAACTTTTTCCTGATCGAATATAAACGCAATGATATTTGGAAAAGTTTTGTATTCTTAATACTTTTCAATGAATGGAAGTTTCGCGGCAATGGGCGGTGACGATTCCCTTAGATCTTTAGTAATTTTCCTCTGAGGAGTTTCGATTGAAGACGGCTAGACGCGATTTCCTGTCCGTTCTTTAGCTGAATCAAATACGTTCCGCCGGGAAGCGGCGACACTTGTTTGATCGAATCGATATTTACGATCGCACCACGCGAAAGGCGAACGAACTTGCTGTCATCCAATCTCGATTCAAGATCTTTGAGGCGAAAATTTATGACATGTTTTTCGCCGTCAGCGGCCGTAATTATCAGCAGCTCGCCATCTGCCACGATCGAGACGACGTCGGCGACCGGGACTAACAATATCTCGTTTCGCTTTTTTACGGGGATTCGTTCGAGCAGATCACGGCCGGAGATGGTATCGAAAACTTTCGCCGCGTTGCGGACGTTTGCGGTTTCGGTCGATCGCCAATCTGCACGTTCAAGCCTATCCGCCGCACGCGAGATCGTTTCCATCAGACGCACTTTTTCCACCGGTTTTAATAAATAATCGACGGCATTGAGTTCGAAAGCTTTTACGGCATATTCATCAAAGGCCGTAACAAAAGCGACCTGCGGCATCTGATCTTTGCGCAATATCCGAACTACGTCTAGACCGGAAACTTCCGGCATCTGCAGATCCAAAAGAGCAAGATCGGGCTTGACCCTCTTGATAAGTTCGATCGCTTCGGCACCGTTTTCGGCTTCGCCGACGAGCTCGACATTCTCGATCTCGCGGAGTATGGATTTTAGATATTCACGGGCCGGACGTTCGTCATCGGCGATGATCGATCTGATCTTGTTCATAATTTAATTGTACGGCAGCGCGTATTGCCGAAGTGTGCGGCGAACTTTCGCCCAGCGGAATTTCGATCGTGCATTCGGTTCCGTGATCTTTATGTCTGACACGAAAATCACCGCGGCCGTGGTAATAAGAAGCAATGCGTTCGCGAACGTTCCTTATGCCGATACCTTCGGGTTGGTATGTGATCGCATGCTTCTTTCCCGGACCCGAATCTGCGATCGTTATCTTTACGCTTTCCTCGCCGTCAAACTCCTCGCGCCGAACCTTTATTTTGATCGTTCCGCCCGCGACGTTTTCGGAAACGGCGTGCTTTATGGCATTTTCGACCAGCGGCTGAAGGATCAGCGATGGCACCGAGAGGTTTTTCAGATCTTCGGGCAGATCGATGTCAACATTCAAACGCTCTTCGAAACGCGCACGTTCGATGATCAAATAATCGTCAATAAGCCGCATCTCGTCAGCGAGCGTCCAAAATTCTACCGAATCGCTCAAAACGCCGCGCAGCAAACGTGTTAATTGCAGCAAAGTTTGCCCCGCTTTTTCAGGCGAGGTTTTGATCAAATAGCCGATCGTCGTCAAAGCATTGAACAAAAAATGCGGGTTGACCTGCGAACGAAGGGCTGTCAGTTGAGCTTCGGCGGCAAGTTTTGAAAATTCTTCTTCACGAACTTCTTGAACACACCTTTCGTGGATAACCCGCAAAGCGTCGATACGGCGAGCGGCAGAAAAAGTCACATTTTCGAGCATCGAAATTTCATCGGAGAGAAGTCTGCGGCCGCCCTGAAAACCGCCGATGTCTATCTTATAAAATGGCGGTTCAGCCGTCGGCAAATGGAGCGTTGTTCGGTTCGGATCTATCGAAACGGTTGCGAAATTTCGCTCGGCTATCGGGCGCGTTGTTTCTGACCATTTGTGATCCGTCGCGGTCAAAACGCTCGCGACCTTTTGCGTTAGATCATCAAGTATTTCTTTCGGTGTATCAGTTACCTCAAAATCGCGTGCCAGGTCGAGCTGTAATTTTGCGTAATCGGCTCGCCGCAAGATAGCTTTGTCTACGAACCAATCGGCAAACTTATGCAGAATCGGATAAATAAGCGCAGTCACCATCCAAAGAACAATTATCAAACTGATCGCCTGAACATCGTTCCGGTCGTGCGTTTCGTGAAATTTCAAAAGCGGATTCGCAACAAATACGTACAATCCAAAAGCAAAACCAGCCAAAAGAATCAGCGATATCGCACGCTTCAGAAACAGATCGCCAAAACCGAAACGATAGTTTTGATAAAGAATAGCAAGAGCCAACGGCAGTGAAGATTGATGAGCGGCAAGTTCAATAACCCACGAATTCCCTTCGCGGCCGCCGCCCAAATGAAGCGCCGAAGCAGCAAAGATCAGCAAAGCTCCTGCCCAGATCAGCTTTTTCTCCAGTTTTTGCGTCAGACTCAAAATTAGCAAACCGATCGCCATTGCGGCTGCGCCGAAAGTCATCAGCATTAATGCCGACTGCGACGGTGCTGTTCCGAGAATTATAGCGTCATAAATATGCAGAATAGCTGCCGCGGAACTCAACGAATAAGCCGCGTATTTTGGCCAATGCGAACCGCTTTCATCGGACTGCGCAGAATGAACAACAACCGACGGCAAAAAACCAAGTGCCGAATAAGAGATCGCCGTAAGTATCGGCGGAACTTCGACTAGTGTGAGATCGCGTTGGACAAATAAAAAAAGCTCGCCGATATTCCATAAAAGGCCGAGAGCAGATGTCACAAGCAGCAGCAGATTCACTCCGCGCAATAAAGGCGAAATTCGATGACGAATTACCATCACGGCGATCATCAGATACAGCGCGATCCCGACCGCAAAGCCGATCAGATTAATAAGTGCCGCTGCGTTTAATGTTTCCATGCCGTTTTCGTATTTTCGGTCAAAAGCCGCCGAACTTCAATAGAAATAAAATGAAGCGTTACAATCGTTATACAAACGTGCAAAAATGACAATGAATGGAAGCGTGAGCATGATGAAAACACTCTATATTCTCAGACACTCGAAAACGAACCATGAAAGTCCGACCGGCCGAGATTTTGACCGAACTCTTGCCGAACGCGGCGTTTGCGATGCTGAATTGCTTGGTGAATTTATGTCAGCGATCGAGCCACAGCCTCAGCTAATTATTTCGTCGTCCGCCGTCAGAGCCCGCGAAACGACTGACGCCGCGAATTTGCAGGTGCAGGCTGAAACAAGGTTCGAGCCGCGCATTTACGAAGCAAGCACAAGTACTCTAGTCGATATCGTAAGCGAGATACCGATAAATGTTGGTTGTGCTATGCTCGTCGGCCACAATCCGGGCTTCGAAGGGCTCGTTGAATATCTTACCGGCGAGGCGATCGCGATGCCGACATCCGCGTTAGCGATCGTCGAGAGCGAATGTGAGCACTGGAATTCGATCCCGCGACACGAATGTACTCTTCGCGGTTTCCGTACACCGAAACACGGCTTTGTTTTATTTGACAAGACCTAAAATAAATTTTACAAGGTCGCGGCATTTAACATTTTGGTAACATTTTGTTTACATCCAATTCAGATAGGCGAAATAAGATATAGGTTTGATCCGCAGTGTTTGACGATACAAAAATAATCTATGCTCCAAAACATTTTAATTGTCGAAGACGACGCCGATATCGCCGAAAGCCTTCAATACAATCTGAAACGCGAAGGTTTTCGCGTGCTTATTGCCGAATCCGGAGAAAAAGGATTACGGCTTGCGCTCGATGAAAAGAATGCAGTTTCGCTGATGATCTTAGATCTTATGCTGCCCGGAATGAGCGGGATGGAACTTTGCCGCCGGATCCGGCGTGAACCTTCGATCGAACAAACGCCGATCATAATGCTTACCGCAAAAGCCGCCGAAACCGATAAGATCGCCGGACTCGAAACCGGTGCGGACGATTACATCATCAAACCTTTTTCGGTAAAAGAGGTCGTCGCTCGTGTTCGTGCAGTTCTGAGGCGAACCGAAAAAGAATCGAGCCCGCGATACGAAGATGCGCGGATGATCGTCGATTTTGACGATATGCGCGTTTCATGCACAGGCGACGATGTTAAACTTACGCGTAAGGAATTTGCCTTGCTCGAACATCTGATAAAGAATATCGGGCGTGTTTCGACACGGCAGCAACTGCTCGATAATGTTTGGGGTTACAGTTATTTCGGCGATACGCGAACGCTCGATGTTCATATACGCAGGCTGCGGCAAAAGCTCGGCGATTGCGGCGGAGCGATCGAAACGGTCGTCGGAGTCGGCTATAGATTTTTGGGTTCCAAATGAATTTGCCCGCAACTAGCACTAACGGCAGTACAGAGCAATGGCGAGCGATCGTTCGCTCTCTTATCGAAACAGAGAACGATCCGGTTGTCGTCGTTTCTGCCGATCTGCGGATACGCATTGCTAACGCAGCGGCATTGACCGAGTTCGGCAGGCTCGAAGAAAGCCTCGAAGACCGACGTCTCAGCGAAGTTCTTCGCTATCCTGAGATACACGAAGCTTTTGCAGATGCTATCAATAAAGGCTCACGTTCATCTGTTCGATTGGAATTGATATCCGGAAAACGTCACATATTCGATGCGATGATCAGTCCGCTTTCGGCAGAGAGCGGTAAATATGCCATCGGTGTTTTCCGCGACATTACAAAGATCGAAAGGCTCGAACGTGTTCGGCAGGAATTTCTGGCAAACATCTCGCACGAACTCCGAACACCTTTGACCTCGATACTCGCTTTTGTCGAAACGCTCGAAGACGGAGCTATCGATGACGAAGAAGCCAGCCTCCGTTTTCTTAGTTCAGTAAGGCGCAATGCCGAGCGGATGCGATCTCTGATCGATGACATTCTCGAACTTTCTTTTATCGAATCAGGAAACACATCGCTCGACAAAAGGAATGTTAGGATAGCTCACTGCATAGATGAGGTTTTTGGAGACCTTACATCGGCGGCTGAAGCGAAAAATGTCGGATTGATAAACGACGTACCGAAAGATCTGACAGTGTTTGCTGATCACGGTAGGCTCGAACAAATGCTCACGAATCTTGTGGACAATGCCATCAAGTTCAACCGCGAAAGCGGCACGGTAGAAGTTCGTGTTAACGAACAGGACGGCCGCAGCATTATCGAAGTGATCGACACCGGCGAAGGCATTCGCCCGGATCAAGCCAAGCGTATATTCGAAAGATTCTACCGCGTCGATCGCTCGCGAGCGAGAGAAATAGGCGGAACCGGGCTCGGCCTAGCCATAGTCAAACATCTGGCGCGTCTCCACGGCGGCAAGGTTTACGTCACTTCAAAGCTTGGTTCCGGAACAACCTTTTCAATCGAACTGCCTAATTAACAAGCACTTACGAGTGTTCCAATTTTTCTTATAAAATTCGGCTATTTTGTGGTATAATAGATGTATTCGCTACGAGATATAGGTCGACATTTCGCGTTCGGCCATCATTGCAGTTTACCGGCCAAAGAAGAATAAAAATTATGCAGCTAACAAAAGGACAGAAAGTATCGTATCCGAACCAGGGAATTTGTAAGATCGAAGATATCGAGAAAAAAACGATCGCCGGTAATAAGATGCAGTTTTATTCTCTGCGCGTTTTGAGCGATGATTCGGTGATATTGGTTCCGACCGCAAATGCTGAAAACATCGGAGTAAGGCCTATAATCTCCAACAAGCAATGTAAATCTCTTTGGAGCGAACTCGAAGCAGATTTTGAACCTGTTTCGGGCGACTGGAAAACCCGATCGCGTCAGTTCACAGAAAAGCTGCAAACCGGGGATGTTTTCGAAGCGGCCGATGTTCTGAAAAAGCTTACTTTTTTAAGCCACGAGAAAAAACTTTCTTTCCGCGAACAGTCGTTGCTAGACAAAGCAAAATTCCTGATCGTTTCGGAGATATGCAGTGTTCATAAGAGTTCATCGGACGAGCTCAAGGTAGATTCACAAGTCGTTGATCGTGTTGAATGTGCTTGTTCAAAACACCTTATCGCCAATCCACCCGAAGAAACAGCCTCCGCCGCGGCCCACTAAGCCTTGGTGTAACTTGCCCGAACAATTGTTTTTATATTTCCGCGAACGTGAAAATCTCCCTCGATCTCTACCCGCAGCGGATCACAAGCATTCACAAAATCATCCATAATTATATTGATGACATGTTCGTGAAATACTTTTATGTTTCGGAACGAATTGATGTAGAGCTTCAAACTTTTGAGTTCGATGCAGCGTTCGTTCGGAACATATTTGAGTTTTATCACCGCAAAATCCGGAAAATCCGAAAAAGGACAGATCGCCGTAAATTCCGGGATCTCAAAATCGATCCATATCTCGCGTCCGGCAAATTCATAACCGAACGAATCTAATTTATATAGATCCATTTCGGAACGCGGCGTTGATCTTATGTCCAATCCCTGTTGATTTTCAGGCGGTAATTCGTAATCGTCTAACATACTTTTTTCACAGATCTCTTAAAACTAAAATTCCTTGCGGCCCCAAAATTATTGATCCCGCGGCCTTGAAGCAAAGCCAAAAGATTCACGAATATATGAGCCGTCGCGCGGGCGTCGTCGGTTGCACGGTGATGATTTACGAGGTCTATCGAATAATAGTTGGCGACCGTATTGAGTTTGTGATTTTCAATATCCGGCAACAAACGCCGAGCTAATTGAACCGTACAAAGCGATGGATTTGCGATCCGGTAATCCGGATAAACGCGGCCGATCTCGTGATTCAAAAAGCCCATATCGAACCGGGCATTGTGCGCGACCAAAACCGAATCGCCAATAAAATCCAGAAGATCCGCCGCGACGTCAGCAAAACGCGGAGCATTCTTCACCATGTCGTAATTGATGCCGGTAAGCATTGTGATAAATTCCGGAATGGGCGAATCCGGATTTATCAACGAATGAAATTCCTCGGCTACTTTTCCGTCCGTAACGCGATATGTGCCGATCTCAGTTATCCGGCACGGCGAAGCTTTGTACCGTCGTTTCTAGATCGAAAACGACAAATCCCGTCTTTGAAAGTTCGATCGCTTCGTGATCAGGAGCAATAAATTCGACAAAATCTTCGTTCAACCTCAAACGCGAATCGCGTTCGGTCAGATCCGAAACGAAAAGCCGAGCCAGGTTCGGTTCGGGTTTGTTTATCTTCATCACGCGATCGACAACGCTCACGGCGGAAGCACGTCCGCCGATGGACTGTAAAAATTCGATCGTTGAGGTGACCAAGAAAGAATCAGAAATAAGATTTGGGAACTGCGGCATTTCCTATATATTCTAACTGTAAAATATGAAACCGCAACCTTACCCAAAAGGAAAAATAAGGTTTAGAATAGCCTCTGGACGGGTTATATGAGTAATAAGAACATCGATGTCGTCGAAAAATATTTAAAGGCTCTGAGCGAACGCGACCTGTCGCAGACGCCGATCTCGGACGATATTAAATTCGACAATCCGATCTCCGGCAAAGGCGAAGGAAAAGAAGCATATTCGGCCTTTTTGACCGGCTTTTTATCCGCGATCAACGAAATAGAGATCATCCGCCACGTCGCAGAAGGCGATCTGGTCGCCACCGAATGGGAAGTCGACGGTGCTTTCGGGATCGTTTCAGTTATGGAAATTTACCGTATCGAAAAGGGCCTTATCGTAGAAATGAAAGCTTATTTTGACCCGCGGCCGGTTTTTGGCTAAAACTTTATTCAATGAAAGATATTTCCGCGGAATCCGCTTTGGCACATTTTGCCGAGACCGAAGCACTTCTCGAAGGCCATTTTTTGTTATCGAGCGGACTTCACAGTCCGAGATATTTGCAGTGTGGACTTGCTTTGCAATACACCGCCGACGCCGCTCGTTTTGGCGAAGCGATCGCGTCGCGTTTTGTTAACGATCGGATCGAAACCGTCGCCTCACCAGCGATCGGTGGGCTTGTCATCGGGTTTGCAGTCGCCTCTGCGTTGAACGTAAGGTTCATTTGGACAGAACGGCAGGACAGCGAAATGGTCGTCCGCCGCGGCTTTACGGTAAAACCAAATGAACGAATTCTTGTTGTCGAAGACGTGATAACGACCGGCGGATCGACCCGCGAATGCATCTCGGCTCTTGAAAAGCTCGGGGGCAATGTTGTCGCGGCAGCATCTATCGTTGATCGTTCAAATGGCAAAGCAGACGCAGGCGCGAGCCATTGCCCACTCTGCCCTTTACGGTGCGCGGCGAGACGCCCATGGCCTCTGCCGTCTCTTCGACCGAGAGGCCGCCGAAATAACGCATCTCGACGATTTGAGCCTGCCGCGCGTCCAACCGCGCCAGCCGGGTCAGAACTTCGTTCACCACCAACACGTCCTCAAACCGGACAGTCCTGGCGCACAGTTCGGGCCGAATACCGGCGGACCGATCGCGAGGTCCTCCGCGCTTCAACGCAGCGCGCCGCGGGCATGATCCACGAGGATTCGGCGCATCACCCGCGCGGATACGCCCATAAATTGAGAACGGTTACGCCAGTCAGTCCTCTGCTCGACCAACCGCAGGTAAGCCTCGTGGACCAAGGCAGTAGCCTGCAGCGTGTGCCCGTCGCGCTCTTTTCGGAGATAGGCACCGGCGAGGCGCCGCAGTTCCGCATAAATCAGCGGAAAGATTTCGGTGAAGGCAGCCTCCCGGCCGAGCTTCATTTCCGCCAGCAACCTGGCGATTCCCCGGAAGGGCTGGTCATCCTTGCCGACCATTTTACTCCATTTCAGATGATTTGCCCCGATTTTCCGGCGGCTGCGCGTTATGTCTGAAGAATCGGCAACAGCCGAAGAAAAGGAGACAAGAAATGCGTTTCACCGTTTTGGCAATTTTGATCGTGTCGGCCTGGGCGCCGGCGTGGGGACAGACGTGCTCGAATCACACCACCCACGGCACGTATGGCTTTGTGTGTTCGGGATTTATCAGCCCGGCGCCAAGTGCGCCGCAGGTTCCTTTTTCCGCCCTGGGAAGTGTGACCGCTAGCTTTGGCGGCGTCTTCACAGGGGGCGCGCAAGCCAGCATCGGGGGGACCATCCTGAATTGGAACGTGACCGGCACGCAGAATCTCAACAGCGACGCACCGGCACCATCACGTACGACCAGACGTTCAATGGCCAGCCGGCCGGGCAGATCAACATCAGCTACCACGTTTTGGACAATGGCAATGAAATCCTGGGCATGCCGATCTACCGGGAACAACATCATCTGCAGCCTGAGACTGATCAGCCGTTAACAGCGATTCGCGCCCGCGGTTTGGCCGCGGTGCGGTAAGAACCTAATGAAAGACCGACCGGCCCGACGCATCCGGCGCCGGGCCGGACACCGTCCGCCACGTGTTGACGCCGAATAGTGGCATAAACCGCGACGGAAGAGAATTCGAAGCCGGAGTGATCCGGCTGGAGCTACGTTATGCGACACCAGAATTCGTTCAGCATGCTGTTTCGAGTAGCCGCGATCACCGCCGTCATCTGCGGCTCCACGTTCGCCGGCACACGGTCCGCGCCACTTTCCGGTTGCGATGCCATCGCGAATTCAGACGTTGCCCAAGCCTTGGGCGACTCCGTTTCCGATCGTCGTGCGGTCATAATTGGACCTGACGCAACCCTTTGCTCCTTTGTGACAGGGAGCGGCAGCCGGGTCATGATCGTCTTGCGCCGCAGCGTCGAGCCCGATTGGACCAACTCCCAGTCCCAGAGGATGACAATGGCCGGCAGCTTTCGTCCGGCACCTGGACTGGGCGAACAGGCTTTCGTTTACGAGCTTCGAAAAGGTGCCGTAGTGGTGTGCGTCTTTTTTGAATCGTTCTACTTCCAGGTCTCGGTGGTTCAGGCGGACAGTTCATCGGGTGCTCTTGCGCCGGCCGAACAGCTGGGTCGACGAATTCTGGAACAAGTCAAGCGCCCGCCCGCGTCCAAATAATTGGCCCAGAGAGGAGCATGTCTCGGGGAAGCGTGACCGAACAGCCCGGACGACCAACGCGGTCCCACGAGAAGGCGGCTGTACGCTCATGTGAGCTGGGGGGCATACTTGCCCTGCAGCCATCAAAAGAGCGAAAAATCCCGGACACTCTGTAGACTATCTGTCACGGTAATGGCAGAGTATCGAAGGAGGTTGCCGCACTTTCAACCGGACGTTTAGTATCTGTTTGTGACGTGGCGCCTCCAATGGGTCTTAGCCGGGTCGCGCCCGGCTGACATCATTTATGCGACGCCCGGTCATGCTTTCGCCGCGCAGATCGGACTCTGGCCCCGGGCCGTGGGACGCTCTGGCTGAGCGATACGAGAGTCGCGCTGCATGTGGCGGATACCATCCGTACGGCGAGCGCCGGCAGCGGTTTTACGAATCCGAGGCTTGGGTGATCATGCCGAATTATGTACACCAGCTGATATTGCGGCAGGTGGAGCTTCCCAGAATCACGGATTGCATCAAAGGGAGAACGGCCAGGGATGCGAATCGTTTGCTGGGCCGGGCAGGCGCACCATTCTGGCAGCATGAGTCCTACGATCACGGGTGAGGTCGCAAAACGAACGCCACCGGAGTGCATCGTATATCGAAGAGAATCCGGTTTCGGCGGGCCTGGCGGCCACTCCTGAGGAGTGGCCCTGGCAAATCGCCACAAGGGCAAGCATGCCCCACCACGTCACCTGGCCGTAAAACGCCGGTTGCTGGGCCCCGGCGATATCGCGCTCGACATGGCGATGTTCATCACCGGCAACTTCGGCTTCGAGGTCGGGTACGTCTTCTATAACTCGTTTCTGCCGGAGGTCTCGACGCCGGAAAACGTGGGCCGGGTGAGCGGTTGGGGGTGGGCGACGGGATGTGGGCGGCCTGGTCTGCCTGATGGCGTGCCGGCCGCTGATCAGCCACGCCTACAAGGCGCCATCGGGCGCTCTCGACCTCGGCGGAATCGCAGCTTATCAGTGGTCGTTTCTGGTGGTCGCCGGTTTTTACCTGGTGTTTGCGCTGCCCGCATTCTTTCTGCTTCGCGAGTCGCCGGCTCAGGGCGAGGCTCGCGCGCTGTCCGGGTATGCCGCGACCGGCTTCCGCCGGGTGGCGGACACGCTCCGGCATTTGCGGAACTACCGCGACACGGCGAGGTTCATTCTCGCCTCCCTGTTCTTCACCGACGGCATCACGACGGTGATCGGGTTCGCCGGCATTTACGCGACCACGACTATGGGGTTCACGAACAGCGAACTGGTGCTGCTGTTCCTGGTGCTCAACATCGCCGCGTTTCCGGGCTTGCTCGCGGCGGGCTATGTGGCCGACTGGATCGGGCCGAAGCGGACCCGCGATTGCCACGCTGATTCTGTGGCTGGCGGTGGTTTGCGGGCCGCCATGGCGAACGGCAAAGCGTCGTTCTGGGCGGTGGCGGTGGGTGCGGCCGTGGGTATGGGCAGCACGCAGGCGGTGGGACGGTCGTTTATGTCGCAGATTCACGCCGCCGTCGCGATCGGCCGAGTTCTTCGGCTTTTATGTGTTTTCTCCGGCAAGTTCGCGTCGATGTTCGGGCCGCTGATATTCGGGTTGGTTTCGAGCCGGACGGGGAGCCAGCGGATGGCCGAGTTTTCGCTTTTGCCGCTGTTCGTGCTGGGCCTTTTCTACATGCTCCGGATCGACGAGCAGCGCGCCCGCCATTCGGCGTTGGAGTAGCGGCGCGGGACTGTGTCAGACGCGGCGGTCTGCGGGAGTTGAGTTTGCAGGTCAGGACCGGATACTCAGGAGAGCAGCTACGCCAAGACCAACCATCCCCAAGCCGACCGTTCCCATCAAGAATTCTTTGAAGTGATGGATGTAGGGATTCGGAATCGCGATATTCCCGGTGCCGGGGAGGGTGACCCAGTGTGGCTTGATCCAGCACACGATGAGCCAATCGACGATGAGCAAGTCAACGAGGTTGAAGATGAAAAGAACGCCGAAGGCGTAGGCGAAGAGTTCCCGAGAGGAGTGGCGACTTCCCAGGGTAGCGGTTCGCCAAAGCAATGCGGACGCAAAGGGAGCCCCGAGGAGCAGTCCGAGCAGGATGGACGTCCGCCGCTCTTTCCGCGATTTGGGTGGGACGACCTCTCGGATCTCCTTGGGATAGTGGCTTAAGAATATGCGGGGGTTGAACCGCAGCAAAAGAAGCAAGAAAGTCGACGCCACCAGGGACAGCACTGCTCCATCTCGCACGATCCGCGCTGGTATCTAACAAAGGACCCTCCGTCCGCCCGGCACAGAGTCTCATCATCGGCTGTGGAGACCGGCATTTGGTTGTACGGGCTGAGTCTACCCCATCAGAGACATTCACTTCAAACTCACCGGCGGAAAGTACATGCCAAGCTCCTCGCGGCGCCACCAGGCGCGGGCGCCCCAGGTGGTGAAGCGATATTCGAAGAGGCGGGCGCGGATGTAGCGCGGCGGGGCCTTGGGGAACGGGTTCCAGGCGAGCAGGCGCAGCACGGCGGGCTCGCCTTGTAACAAGCGCACCATGAAGTTCACGAACCAGCGGTTCTCCTGGTAGGTGCCGAGGGCGGCGAACCACATTTGCCAGTCGAGGTGGGGCTGGTGTGGCGCTACGACGGGCGGCGGACGGCGCACGTCCCCGGGCTTGTAGGGGAACTCGTACGCTGCCCAGTGCTCGCCATCGTTCGAACCTTCCACCACGATCTCGGGCCGCAGCGTGGTCATGTTGGCGAACAGGCCGTAGGTGTTGACGACGTTGAGCGGCGCGGTGAGGTGCAGAACCCCGGGCGCCGCCCGGCGGCAGCGGTATGCCTAACTGCTCGAGCGAGCGAACTCCGGTGGCGACGGCGAGAAACGCGAGCAGGGCTGCGCTGACGGCGCGGTGGCTGCGGGAGTGCGGCGCGGTGTTGGGGTTCGACGAAGAGCCACAGGGCGAGGAGGATCGCGAGCCAGTTGAAGTAGGCGTAATTGCCGGTCAGCAGGATGAGGAACTGGAAGGCGATGGTGGCGAGGGCGGCGGGGCGCCGCACGATCGCAGGGCCGAGGAACAGGAGGGGAACAAGCAGTTCGAGGACGAAGACGGCCGCGGTCTGCGCCTTCAGCATGCCGGCGGGCAACTGGTGCATGAACCAGGCGAGGGGTGTAGGGAGGGGCTGGGTTTGGTAGTGATAGCGAAGGGCGGTGAGGTCGCGCCAAACCGCGTCGTGGCTGCTCAGCTTTACAACGCCGCTGAAGAACATGAGGCGGAAGGCGAGCCAGCGGAA
>CAVRHB010000011.1:0-33555 GCA_963720905.1 uncultured Acidobacteriota bacterium | reverse complement strand
ACTTACGACCGTTCCTTCTGTTGACCTGAATAAATATGCCGGTGTTTGGTATGAGATCGCAAAATATCCAAATAAATTCCAAAAGGACTGCGTCGGTAATACGTCGGCGACCTATACATTAAAAGGCGATGGCAAATTCGAGGTACTCAATAAATGTCTTGAAAAAGACGGCACGGTCAAGGACGCAAAAGGTGCCGGAAAGGTTGCGGATAAAACGACGAACGCAAAACTAAAAGTCCGTTTCGCTCCAAGTTTTCTTTCATTTATCGGAGCAGTTTGGGCGAATTACTGGATCATCGACCTCGGTGAAGACTACGATTACGCCGTCATCGGCGAACCAGAACCGCGAATATCTTTGGATCTTAAGCCGCAAGCCTGAAATGACCGACGCACAATATCAGAACATTCTCCGCCGAGTCAAAGAAAAAGGTTACAATCCGGCAAAGCTCATAAAAACTCCGCAGAATCTGGATTCGATCCGCGGAACCACAATGAGAATTAAATTCTCTTACCAATTAAAAACGATCTCTACTTCTACGTCTGAATCCTTCTCTACCAAAAATCTTTCGGCATCGATCGCCGCCATACAGCCTGTTCCGGCGGCAGTGATTGCCTGGCGATAATAAGAATCCTGCGCGTCACCGCAGGCGAAAACGCCGGCGATGTTGGTTTTCATCGTGCGACCTTCGGTTTTGAGATAGCCGACATCGTCCATTTCGAGAACGCCTGCGAAAAGATCGGTGTTCGGTTTATGCCCGATCGCGATAAAGACGCCTTCGGTCGGGAAAATTAGTTTCTTCGTTTCGTTATTGTAAAATCTGATGCCTTCAACGCCCTTCTTTGGTTCCGAGTATTTCTTTGACCTTCGGTGTTCCAGAGAACCTCGATTTTTTCATGATTCAAGACCCGTTCCTGCATGATTTTCGAAGCGCGAAATTCATCGCGTCGATGAACCAAGGTCACCTTTGAAGCAAACTGTCTGGAAAAAGCTTCTTCCATCGCCGTGTCGCCGCCGCCGACAATGACGACCGGTTTTCCGCGAAAGAAAAATCCGTCACAGGTCGCACACGCCGAAACGCCGTTGCCGCCAAGCCCGACCGGCATCGGTTCTTCGCCCGGAATGCCGAGCCATTTGGCCGACGCGCCTGTTGAAATGATCAGCGTTTCCGCCTTAACGATGGTTGTGATCTCTTCGGCGTCTTCGCTGGCTTTGCCGTAAAGCGTAAACGGCCGCGAGCTGAAATCGATCTGATCGATCCAGACATTCAAAAATTCTGTACCGAATCGCTGTGCCTGTTGGCGAAATTCTTCCATCAATTCAGGGCCCATGATGCCTTCGGCAAAACCCGGATAATTTTCGACATCGGTCGTGATGGTCAATTGACCGCCGGGCTGCGGGCCGTCGATAACCATCGGTTCTAGTTGTGCCCGCGAAGCGTATATTGCGGCCGTAAAGCCGGCCGGGCCGGAACCTAAAATAACGACCTTTCGTTTGAGAATTTGTTCTGACATAATTTTTTCTTTGTTCGATACATTATAGCTATATGGCCAAGCCTAAGTCGAATATTCCACAATTTTTGGGTCTTGCTACAAAATTAAAATCATTCGTGTTAAAATGCTCGCATTAAAGCTCGCTAAAGTTTTATAATTACATCTTAGATGTCAACCACCACAAACCCTCAATTTGAGGAAAAACGTTTTGCACTTCGCATGGCATTCCGCCTCCCGATCGTAGTATCGGGACGAGCCGATGAAGGTGCGGCTTGGAGCGAACCCACCGAGACCGATGATATTTCAACCATCGGTGCTCTCTTTCAACTTAATCAGAAGATCGTCCAGGGCGACACGTTGTATATACGTTCGCACCGGCCGGACGGCGTTCCGGTTGAGGCAAAGGCGAAAGTAATCCGCATCTCCGCAGCAAATTACGGTGCGACACGCGTCGGCGTTCAGATCATCGAATCGCAGGACAATTGGCTACGACTTTTTGTCGCGTGGATCGCCGATGACAACGTCGCCGAAGGCCTCGAAGAATAGACCACAGACTCAAACCATTTTCCGCATCGACACAAACCACAAGTTTTTGTAAGATTTTCGTATGCCAAATTACGAAACTATAACCGTCGAAAAACGCGGCAAGGTCGCGATATTGACGATCAACCGGCCCGATAAACTCAATGCACTCAACAGCTCCGTTCATTCCGAAGGCGTCGCCGCTCTGGGCGAACTTCGGGCCGACGATTCGGTGCGTGTGCTTGTCATTACGGGTTCGGGCGAAAGATCGTTCGTCGCGGGTGCGGACATCAGCGAATTTGCCGGCCAAACGCCGGTTACGCAGCGTGACCTTTTTCATCAACCTTCGCTGTTCAATACGATCGACAATTTTCCAAAACCGGTAATCGCGATGATCAACGGCTTTTGTCTCGGCGGCGGAAATGAGCTGGCACTCGCCTGCGATCTGCGCATCTGCAGCCCGAACGCAAAATTTTCGCAGCCCGAAATAAACCTCGGCATCATTCCCGGCGGCGGCGGAACTCAGCGTTTGACTAACTTGATCGGCGAAGGCCGCGCGATGGAAATGATACTTTCCGGCGATATGATCGACGCCGAAACGGCTCTGCAATTCGGACTTGTGAATCATATTCATCCGGCAGCAGAGCTCGAAGAACGCACGCTCGAAATCGCCGCAAAGATCGCCGAAAAAGCACCGATCGCATTGCAGCTTTGTAAAGAAGCCGTGAAATTCGCTTCACGCTCAAATCTGGACGAAGGCCTCAGACGCGAGGTCGATCTTTTCGCAATATGTTTTTCGACCGAAGATAAAACCGAAGGCGTCGCCGCTTTTCTCGAAAAACGTAAGCCGAATTTTCAAGGCAAGTAAACGGCCTTGACGCTATATGCTTTATTCGCTAAATTCAATGATTGCTCCAATGGGGTCGTAGCTCAGCTGGGAGAGCGCTGCAATGGCATTGCAGAGGTCAGGGGTTCGATCCCCCTCGACTCCACCAATCTTCAAAAAGGTCGCCTGTCAACGGCGGCTTTTTTTGTGCCAAAATCGGCTCGAATGCAGAAGCTCGCGCGTCAGCAGGAGCTTAACACTCAACTTCTTCTATCAGAACCGCCTGCGTCAGCGGGCGGCCGGGAAGTTTGATTGATCCTATTTTGAACAAAGTGAGCTATTGATTAATGACAGAATCGGAGAACCGAGTCAGAAGCATCCCAACCGGAAATTCCTTCACCTAGGAAGCTAAGAAGTTCCAGATAAACAAAATGACTGAATAGAAACGATTGTAATGACAACTAATGGTTTATTGGGCGCCACGGCTTTTAGCTTCATCTTTTTTGCTGTAGTTGTATCAGCTTGACATTATACAATAATAAGATAAAGCTTGCGCATTACCGAAATAGGAATACGCCTTCGGATCTTTCTCAACAGAATAAGGATACAAGTAAAATGATCTGCCACAACACTTTCAGATTTTCCGCGTTTTTATTTATTGCCTCAATAATATTGAGCATTTCCCTAAACACCCCTGCTCAGGATTCTCTATTAACCTTTTCAGCCAAGTTGAAAAATAGCACACCAACTGATTGTGTTAGCTGTCAGACAGACCTCGCTAATGCACCAAGTTTGGGCTCCGCTGCAAATTATGCGGTCTTGGGAAGCTCCACTGTGACCAGTTCAGGATTAACTGAATTAGTAGGAAATTTAGGAGTTAGTCCAGGTACCTCGATCACAGGCTTTCCGCCCGGCATTGTCACTGGAACGATCGAGGCTGGTACAGCGCCTGCGGCCCAAGCTCAAGCTGATTCTCTTGTCGCTTATAACGATCTGGCAGGCCAGGTTTGTGATTTCGATTTAAGCGGAACAGACTTAGGCGGGCTTGTCCTCATACCGGGAGTTTATTGTTTTGATACATCGGCTCAATTGACTGGAACTTTGACCCTCGACGGGCAAGGCGATCCTAACTCGGTTTTTGTCTTTCAAGTTGGCTCCACGCTTACAACGTCACCCGGCTCCTCCGTTGTCTTAATTAATGCAACAACCGCCTGCAACGTGTTTTATCAAGTGGGCAGCTCCGCGACGCTCGGATCGGGTACAGCGTTTCAAGGAAGTATTATCGCGTTTACAAGTATAACGATAACTACCGGAGCAAGTATATTAGGTCGAGCGATCGCGCTAAACGGCGCAGTTACACTAGATACGAACAGTGTCACCAGATGTAATCTCGGGTCGACAGCCGCAGCCGTACACGTTGGTGGACGTGTAACCACAGCCCAGGGTGGAGGCGTTCCCCGTACGATGATCACCTTGAGGGACGGTTCGGGAACAGTCCGGAAAACTTATACAGGTACTTTCGGTTACTACAATTTCGAAGACATAGTGGTGGGGCAGACAGTTATAATTGATGTGAGGAACACACGCTATAATTTTCCCCAACCGACACGGATCATCTCATTAGTTGACGAATTAACCAATGTAGATTTTATCGCAGACTAAAGGTTTGCGAGCTATCGTAAAATTCGTTTTGTTTGCAACAAAGCTTGTTAGCCCACCCATTTGGACCGACCGAATGTGTGGGCTTCGGCAACCCTCGTCTGTATTTTCAATTTTTGGAAACTCAAGACCAACCATACCGCTTTGTGATTATTTAGAGGTTGTGGGTTGTCACCGACCCTCCGCAGCGACGGTTTCGTTTTCCTGATCGGATGTTGTTATCTGATCTGACGTAGCATTCTCGCGACGAGCTAAGATCAGGAAAGGCAATGCAAATAACTGGAAGATCGAGCTGGCTATGTAAGAGATCGGATAGCCCCAGACGTCGGCGACTTTGCCTAGGGCCGGTTGCGAAACGACACCGCCGGCGGAGTTAAAAAGGTTATCCGAAGACAGCACCGTCGCCCGCTGTTTTGAAGGCACAAGGCCGTTTATGTAAGACTGACGAACCGGCCCGGTTGCCGCAAAAACTATCGACCAGACGGCAAGCAGCACGAGCACGACCCAGAAATTTCCGACAATTCCTATTAGAAAAAGTGCGGCGACGCTTGCGGCTGTTCCGGTGAGAACGACCGAAGTTCGGAATTTGAAAATTCTGCGAAGGTGCGGCACCAAAAATCCGCCGAAGATGTCCGCTCCGGCAAATATAGCAGCGGCGATGCCGGCGATCGCGTAAGTTCCGCTGTTGCCGTATAACTCAAGCAAATATGGCTGCATTGCGTAAAAAGCGTATGCCATTACGCCGCCGCTGAAAATAGCTGAGATCATCATCCATCTGATCGGAGCTTTTCGCAGACCGAAATCGAAAGATTCCTTCAGAACGCCTTTCATCTCTTTTACGAGCGAGCCGCTTCTCTGCGGTGCGAAGCCTTCGTCGTGCATCATTATCAGAGCAATAACGAATGTCAGCCCCAATACGACCGCGCGAACCGCGTAAGGCACGCCGAGACTGGTGAACTCCGCGATCACACCGCCCGCAACCGTTCCGGTTAGCATCGCGGCTCCGGTTGCGATCGAACCTTTTGCAAATACATCGTCAAGCTCGCCTTTGAAATCCGCCGCGTCCAATCCGTCAACCAACCACGCTTCCGTCGCACCGCTAAAAAACGTAAAGCCCAATCCCAAGAAGATCGAAACCAACGCCCACGCCCAAAAAGGCCCGCTCGTCATCCACAAACCCAAATACGCCAGTGTAGTTACAAATAATGTTGCCGTGCCGAGCAGAAAGGAAATTCGACGGCCGCGTGTGTCAGCGACAATTCCCGTAGGGATCTCAAACAAAACCTGCCCGGCCGTAAAGAATGCATTTGCCGCAAATGCCTCTGTGATACTCAGCTTTGCATCGAGCAAGAAAAGCGTGTTGATACCCCAAATAAAAGACGAAGCAAGAGTCGACAACAATGTCAGCGTAACGTAAGTCTTTATTATTCGATCGGCGTCTTTTTGCATTTTAGATATCGATGACCCGGCGTTTTACCGGCGATGAGAGAACGATCGTTGTGGTCGTAATGCCGTATGGGACGAGGCGGTCGATCACTTCTTGTAGGTGTTCGACGGATGCGACGGCGACCTTCATTATGAAAGAATCGCCGCCTGTTCCGCGATGGCATTCGAGCACTTCGGCCGAACTTTTCCGCAACTTCGATTATATGGCTGTAATCGACGCCGGTTATGCTCATCCGCACAAAAGCCATTATCGGCAATCCAACCTTTGCCGTATCGATCTCCGCACGATAACCGAGAATGATTCCTGCATCTTCGAGTTTTCGCACACGCTCAATGACCGCCGGTGTGGTCAGCCCGACGTGCTCGGCCAAGCTCTGCAAAACTTGTCCGGCATCGTCTTGTAATTCTTTTAATAGTATTCTTATCGATCTCATCCATAGATTCGGTTTTCAGTAGTCGGTTGTCAGTTGCTAGTGGTCGGCATTTTCGACTGGAACGCACGCGCCCTCGCGTGATCGGCGGTTGCCGCCGACATTACGTTGACATCTCCAACTTGCTCCGCTCCGAAAAGCCGGCTAGCCCTGTGATCGAAAATAGATCTTTCGCACTAAGCCATACTTTCTAATCTCAAATTATACCTTAACCTAACTTTATAAAGAATTCTGTAGAGTTTTACTCATAAATCTTATTCAAAATAATTGTTATTTCCATTATAATTAGTTATCTCAATATAATCTGGCCTGTTCACAAGATAAAGGAGCCGCAAAAATGCCGACCGAAACCGCAAAGAGATCGTCCGAAACCGACTTTCCGCTGGATAATTTTCACATTACCGATTCTGATATTCCGACATTCAGCGATCTGGAATTCGAAGACATAAACCAGTTGGCACTTGATCATCCGGGTGCGAGCGACGAAGAATATCGCACACGCCGCGATTATATTGCAAGTCTTGCGAAAAAATTTCGCGAAACCGGTGTCATCACCGATGTGGAATACAACGAACAGGAACAGGACATTTGGCGGCACGTTGCCGGAACATTGGCCGAGATGCACGAAAAACACGCGAGCCCATTTTATCTGCGTGCGAAAAAAGACCTCGGCATTTCGAACGAACGCATTCCGCAATTGACAGAAATGAACCGTCGCCTAAAAGAGCTTTCAAATTTCCGGCTTGCTGCCGATCGAAGGCCTTGTCGAAACACGCGGTTTTCTTTCCTGGCTGTCATACCGAACGATGCTTTCGACACAATATATTCGCCATCATTCGCGGCCCGAATACACGCCCGAACCCGACATTGTTCATGAAGCGATCGGCCATATTCCGATGTTCACAAACCCGAATTTTGCCGATTTCTCGCAGTTCATCGGCCACGGTGCGCGCATCGCGACCGACGATCAACTCGAAGAACTCGGACGGCTCTATTGGTTCACGGTCGAATACGGCATGGTCGAACACGAAGGCGATATCAAAGCCTACGGCGCCGGACTTTTGTCCAGCTACGGCGAACTCGAACACGCCTTCACCGACAACGTCGAACGCCGCCCGTTCGATCTGAAACGCGCCATCAACACCGAATATACATATTCCGAAATGCAGCCGATCTTATACGTAATTCCGTCATACGCCGAGCTTAAGGAAGTTACGCGAAAATACATAGAAAGCTTTGGAAAATAGTTGTCTTATCGGACAACTTTTGATATGATTAAATATGAGTCAGTACGTAAGAGAGATCGTTTTCTTTAAGCGTTATTTTGATGATTTTTTTGATAAACAGCCGAAAAACGTTCAAGAAAAATTATATTGGTCGATCAAATTGCTGCAGACGGTTCAAAATGTTCCGCAGAATCATCTGAAGCCTCTGCACGGCTCAGACGGACTGATGGAAATGCGAACGCAACTAGGCGGAAATATCTATCGGGTCTTTTGCTTCTTCGATGCCGGCAATCTGATCATTTTGATGAACGGATTCCAGAAGAAGACACAAAAAACTCCAAAGAGCGAAATAAAACGTGCGCTGAAAATTAGAGACGAATATTATGCCGAAAAAGGGTGACATTAGAACGATTGATGAATTTGCTGATGAAAAATTTGGCAAACTTGGTACATCTGATCGAGACAGGATCGAACATGGTTTCGAAGAATTCAAGCTTGGCGTTCTGATCCAGGAAGCTCGAAAGAAGAAAGGCTTAACGCAACAAGAACTTGCAGATAAATGCGGCACGAATAAAGCATATATTTCCCGCGTGGAAAACGATATCAAAGACGTGCGGCTTTCGACGCTGCGAAAGATCGTCGAAGTTGGTTTGGGCGGCGAACTGGAGCTTGCGGTGAAGTTTTAAAGACCTACTTTATGTCGGAATCAGCAGACAGAGTTGAAGCGAATTTTCCTATTGCAAAAGCGGGCGAACCGGATACTCGCGATCTTGGTTTTGGGTCGGTGGTTGCTCGTGAGAGCCGGCAGAGATTTTTGAATAAGGACGGTTCATTCAACGTTCGGCGGACAGGGCGAAATTTTCTGAATTCGCTGAATCTTTATCACACGTTGATATCGATGTCGTGGAAAGTTTTTCTCGGGCTCGTTCTGTTGCTTTATTTTTCGAGCAATATATTTTTCGGGCTGCTGTATTCCGGTTTCGGTCCGGAAGCGATCGTCGATACATCGAGCACGCCGATGGCAAACATTTTCGTTCGGTCGTTCTTTTTCAGCGTGCAGACATTCGCGACGATCGGCTACGGCACGATACATCCGGTCGGCATTATTCCGAACCTGCTGGTAACGATCGAATCGTATTACAGCCTATTGGCAAATGCGTTGATAACCGGTTTGGTCTTCGCACGTTTTGCACGGCCGACGGCAAAGATCATTTACAGCAAATACGCCGTCGTCGCACCGTATCGCGGAATTCAGGGTTTGATGTTCCGCATTGTGAACGGGCGCAACAATCAGCTATTTGAAATGACCGCAAACGTTTTGTATTCGCGGTTTGTCGAAGAAAACGGAGCCCGTGTCAGGCGTTTTGACAACCTCGAACTGGAACGAAGCGAAGTAAATTTTCTGCCGCTGTCGTGGACGATCGTGCATCCGATCAACGACGATTCGCCGCTTTGCGGTATTACGCAGCAGGAACTGGCCGATTCGGAAGCAGAATTTTTGGTGCTATTAAAAGCCACTGACGAAACTTTTGCATCCGTCGTCCACACTCGTTCATCTTATAAAGCAGATGAAATAAAGGTCGGCTATAAATTTGCCCGCATCTATAACGAGATCGAAGAAGACGAACCGATCTCCATCGATGTAAGAAAGCTTTCGATGATCGAAAGTGTTGAAAAACGAATTCAAAGCTAGGCTAGGGTTTTATGAGGCTTACCTCATAGGAATATGCATATAATCACACGAAAGCGCTTGAATGATTTTGCTGCAAAGCATCCTGATTCGGTGAATGCATTGGCAAAATGGTATCAGGAACTTAGAAAGAGGGACTTCAGCTCGATAGAAGAGATCCGTAAAGTCTTTCCGGCAGCCGACAAAGTTGGCAAGCTGACGGTTTTTAATATCGGTGGAAATAAGATAAGGCTAATAGCCGCTATACATTATAATCGGAGAAAGATTTACATTCGGGCGGTCTTGACTCATCGGGAATACGACGCGGGAAAATGGAGAGAAAAATAATGCAATCAGTAGATATACAATCATGGAAAAATGTTTCTGCTACTGTTTTCGTACCTCATACGGAGGCAGAATACGAACGTCTGGTTGAAATGCTTGATGATTTGATCGACCGCGTTGGCGAAGATGAATCGCACCCGCTCGCTTCGATGATGGATGTTCTTTCGGCCCTTATTGAAAACTATGAAAACGATAATGTACCCCAATTGGCTTTGAAATAAGTAGCATTATGTCGGCTTAATAAGAATGATTTAGAGGTTGAGATGTATGGAAACATTAATTGAATCGAACCCAAAGATAATGTTCGGCAAACCGGTAAT
Organism: uncultured Acidobacteriota bacterium; assembly: GCA_963720905.1. Classification (GTDB taxonomy): domain Bacteria; phylum Acidobacteriota; class Blastocatellia; order Pyrinomonadales; family Pyrinomonadaceae; genus OLB17. The sequence continues at coordinate 23,620 of CAVRHB010000011.1, read as the reverse complement.
AAAAAGCGAGTTCCTATTCGCGAGAGATTTTGAGATTACTTACTCCGAAAAGGGCGGGTTTTTTACACGCAGAAAACTCATGTTCACACGGAGTTTAGAAGGTGGATGTCACGCTGAGATCGAATTTGATCCATTTCAGGATAAATTTGTTATTAAGGAAGTAAAGCTTTGGGGTATATAAATAATGCTATCCAGGAGAATTTATAAAAATATGATCACAGAAACAAATACAGCAATAAATACAGAAGCAGCAGTGAAAAATCCATTAGGACTAAAGAAGATACATCACGTTGAGTTTTATGTCGGGAATGCGAAGCAGGCGGAGTTTTATTACCGCAAGGCTTTTGGGTTTTCGCGCGCGGCTTATTCCGGTTTGGAGACGGGCAATCGCGAGACGACCTCGTATGTAATAAAGCAGAACCGCGTTAATTTTGTTTTGACGACGCCGCTCAATCCCGAACATCCGGCTGCGGAGCATATCAAACAACACGGCGACGGCGTTCGCGATATTGCGTTTCAGGTTGAAAATGCCGATCAGGCATTTAACGAAGCCGTAAAACGCGGAGCAAAAGCGGTCATCGAACCGCACGATTGGTCGGACGAGAACGGCACGGTTCGCCACGCGGCGATCGCGACTTACGGCGACACGATCCATTCGTTTATCTCATACAACAATAACAACGGCCATAATTATTCCGGTCGCGTTCCTGCCCGGATTTACGGCTCAGGAAGTCGAAGGCGAACCGATGTCGGCATTGTTTTGGTCGATCATATCGTCGGCAATGTCGAGCTCGGCAAAATGAATGAATGGTGCGATTTTTACCGCGACGTGATGGGTTTTGAACGCTACATTACCTTTGACGACAAAGATATTTCGACCGAATATTCGTCGCTGATGTCGATCGTTATGAGCGACGGCGGACACAACATCAAATTCCCGATCAACGAACCGGCGAACGGCAAAGGCGGCAAATCGCAGATTCAGGAATACATAGATTTTTACCGTTCGGCCGGAGCTCAACACGTCGCTCTGCTTTGCAAAGACATCCGTGAAACCGTTAAACAAACTTGCGGCAAACGGCGTCGAATTCCTGCGTGTGCCGGATACGTATTATGACGAAATTCCCGAACGTGTCGGCGAGATCGATGAAGACGTCGAAAGCCTGAAGGAACTCGGCATCCTCGTTGACCGCGACGACGAAGGCTATCTGCTGCAGATCTTCACCAAACCGGTCGAAGACCGCCCGACCGTTTTCTACGAAATTCTCCAACGCAAAGGCTGCAAAGGCTTCGGCAAAGGAAATTTCAAAGCGCTGTTCGTTTCGATCGAAGAAGAACAACGGCGACGCGGAAATCTTTAAGCGTTCGAAATCACAGATAGGCTCAGATAAACATTCACTTTCTCCTATTTCTGAATCTATCATTATAAAATCTGTGGTCTAATTTCTCGTGGTTGCATGAAATTACTCAATCCCATATTTGCTGATTTCGTTTGGGCGGCTCTTTTTTTGGAAGGTCGTTTGCTTGCTATACCAATAATCTTGGCTGGTTTGGTCATTGAATATTTCTTTGTAAAGCGATTGACAGGTTTCAGCGTAAAGCGTTCTATAATTGCTGACGTTGCGATGAATGCAACTTCTTTGTTATTTGGAATCGTTTTAATTCCTTTAGCCGGCCTTGCCTGGGAATTTAGCGCTGGCCAGTTGCTTTATGATCAGGTCAATATCGGTTCGTTTAGTTATGTTGCTTGGATAGCAACCTTTATATTGGCGGTTCTAATTAATACAACAATTGAATATTTCGTCTTGCGAAAAATGTTTAAATTGGAACGAACTAAGTCAGGTTTCCGATGGCTTTTTTTGGCAAACGCACTGACAGTTGGAATTACGTTTGCAAGTTTTTGGTTCTTTCCAAAAGGTAATTAATAGATAACTTAAAGAAAATACGTGAGTATCATCCAAAGAATATTTCGTGCGGTTTTGCCCCGGCGTTTGGCCGAGTCGATGGAATCTGAGTCAAGGTCTTGGATGATACTATGCGATTGCGGATTTGAAAGATCGATCTGGGATATCGGCGGAATTCGTTGGAAAGCTTCGGGTGAGCCGCGAAAGAAGATGGTTTGTCCGAAGTGCGGTGTGCGTTCCTGGAAAAAGTTGACCTACGAACCGTACGAGCCTGGCTTGAACCTCAAGAAATGAACTATAGATCTTACGATCGGCGCGATCTGGAAAATGTCATTGCTGTCTTCCGTTCGAATATTCCAAAATATTTCGGCTCCGAAGAAGAAGGTGGTTTGCGTGGGTATTTGGCAGAACATCCGGATGATTATTTTGTCGCGGAGATCGATGGCGAGGTTGTGGGTTCGGGCGGTTTTGCGTTGAATGACGACGAGACGGTTTCGCTTTGTTGGGGAATGATCCGCGAGGAACATCTTGGCACGGGCCTTGGCAAAAAACTGACGCAATATCGCATAACGCAAGCCCGCGAAAAACACGGTGACCGGCCGATCGTGATCAGTACATCACAGCTTACACAAGGCTTTTACGAAAAATTCGGCTTTCGCATGACAAGCCACAAACCCGATGGCTTCGGCCCGGGAATCGACATCTGCGAAATGCGGCTAGGTTAGATTATGACTGATGAGAGTATAATCGAATCGCCGATCTTAAGATCGCACCGAGCATACTATTCTAGTTATTCGTGACAAAATCATTCTTACTATGAAACATATCTGGTTGCTTTTATCACTTGCTCTTTTCACTTCGTTCGGACAGGCTCAGGTGATTAGACTCGCAGAGTTGAATTCACGTCAGATCACCGAACTTGACCGACAAAAAACTGTCGTTATCATGCCCGGCGGAACAATGGAAGAACATGGCCCGTATTTGCCCACCTTTACTGATGGTTTTATGAATGAGTGGTGGGCCGATCGTCTGGCCGAGGCAGTGGCTAAGCGGCCGGGTTGGAGCGCTGTTATATATCCAACTATTCCACTCGGTGACGGCGGGGCAAATGAGATCGGGTTTAAGTATTCCTTCGCAGGAACTTATGGCGTTCGGGTAAAAACCCTTAGGGCAGTCTATATGGATCTGGGGACAGAGCTCGGCAACCAGGGATTTCGCTGGATATTTGTTATACAAAATCATGGTTCTTCCTTACACAATTTGGCTCTCGATCAGGCGGGTGACTTTTTTCATGATACTTATGGTGGGCAGATGATCAATCTTTTTGGCCTCGAGCCTACCGGATCAGAGGATGAAGCCCCGCCCGCTGCAGAATTCGTGAAAGAGAGCGGGATTGATATTCATGCCGGATTATCGGAGACAAGCAGGATCTTATTTATCAGGCCAAATCTGGTAGATGTCGCATATTCAACCGCAAAACCTTTTACCATTTCTGACCCAGATGATTTTTCAAAAGTGGCCTCTAGATCCGACTGGCTCGGATATTTTGGCACACCTCGTCGAGCGACAGCAGACTACGGCCGCTATGTTATGGAATACCGATCGACCATCATGAACAAAGCAGCCTTGAACATAGTCGACGGATCAGACCCGAAAAAAATCAAGCGGTTTGCTGATCATGCGATGAAAGAAGAGGCAGACATAGTAGCAGGCGGATTGAAGTATGATGATGCAGTCGAAAAGAAACAACGTGATTGGATAAGAAAGAAGGGTCTTTCCTGGTAGGCTGATAACGCTATGAACCTCAAATATCAAACAGGATTTGGAAACGATTTTGCTACTGAGGCGATCGAAGGTGCGTTGCCGGTCGGGCGAAATTCGCCGCAGAAGGCGCCGCTTGGGCTTTATGCCGAGCAGTTTTCGGGCACGGCGTTTACCGCGCCGCGTGCCGTGAACAAACGGACTTGGACTTACCGCATCCGGCCCAGCGTTTTGCACAAACCGTTCGCTCCTTACGCACACACAACATTTAGGTCGTCACCGTTTGACGAAGTAATCACAACGCCGAACCAGCTTCGTTGGGATCCACTGCCGTTCCCCGATGAACCGACCGATTTTATCGACGGCATCACGACCATCGCCGGCAACGGCGACCTGTTCGCACAAACGGGAATTGCGGTGCATATTTATGCCTGCAACAAAGGCATGGGCGACCGCTATTTTTACAACGCCGACGGCGAAATGCTGATCGTGCCTGAAATGGGCCGCTTAGGAATTCTGACTGAACTTGGTGCAATGCAGGTTGGGCCGGGTTCCGTTGCGGTCATTCCGCGAGGTTTAAAATTCAAAGTTGAACCACACGCGGACGATAAAGAACTTCGCGGTTACATCTGCGAAAATTACGGCCAGCAGTTTCGTCTTCCTGATCTTGGTCCGATAGGTGCGAATGGCCTCGCTAATTCGCGTGATTTCGAAACACCGGCCGCTTGGTACGAAGACCGCGAAGGCGAATACGAACTCGTCGCAAAGTTTGGCGGCAATCTTTGGTCGTGTGCGATCGATCATTCGCCGCTGGATGTCGTCGCATGGCACGGCAACTATGCGCCGTATCGATACGACCTTCGCCGATTTAACACCATCGGCAGCATTTCATTCGATCATCCCGATCCCTCGATCTTTACCGTGCTGACATCACCCAGCGATATTCAGGGCACTGCAAATTGCGATTTCGTTATCTTCCCCGACCGCTGGCTCGTTGCCGAAGATACATTCCGGCCGCCGTGGTTTCACCGCAATACGATGAGTGAATACATGGGTCTGGTTTACGGCGCCTACGACGCCAAAGAAGAAGGCTTTGTTCCCGGCGGCGGCTCGCTCCACAACCAAATGTCAGCACACGGCCCTGACCTCGACGCTTTCGAAAAAGCTTCGAATGCCGATCTCGCTCCGCAAAAGCTTTCCGGCACACTGGCATTTATGTTCGAATCACGCTACATCATCCGCCCGACAAAATTCGCCATGGAAACAGCTCAGCTCCAGCACGAATACTCTGAGGTCTGGCAAAAGCTAAAAAAGAACTTTAGAGATTAAATTTCAAGGAGAAATGGCAAATGGAAAATTTGGGTACTTTTGATCTGGTCTTTGGTCGATCTGCTATGAAATACGAACCGATAAATTTTGAAAGCAAATTCGGGCTTTTTGATGAGCTTTGGTCGCCGAAGGTCGTTGCGGAAATGAACGATTATCAGTTCAAGATCGTTAAGATCAAGGGCGATTTTGTTTGGCACGATCATCCGGAAACGGACGAAACGTTTATTGTGTTGGAAGGAAATTTGCGGATCGATCTTCGTGACGGTTCGGTAAACGTTGGTAAAGGTGAAATGTATGTCGTGCCGAAAGGCGTCGAGCACAAACCGTTTGCCGAAAATGAGGTCAAAATGCTTCTGATAGAACCCCGCGGAGTTACAAACACCGGAACCGCCGGCGGCGAACTGACCGCCGAAAATGACATTTGGATATGAAGTCTTCTTGAAATGTGTAATGAGTGAATTCAGTGTCGAATTTAGAATTAGATGCAGAGCCGAGTTTGCTGATTCCGTGCTCTCTCGCATGGGGCTGACCGCATCTCATGAAAGATATTACGACGATAAATTCGTCTGGGGCTACAATGGGACCGACGAATATGACAAACCGATCTATTGGAAGGATCTCGAAGAAGGGTTGAATTTTGTGATGTCAAAACTAGAAGGCAAACTAGAAACGATACGAGATCTTTCAAAGCAGCATGAATGTATATGGTGGTGTGGTCATTTCCTAGACGAGCCAAATAAAGTTTCAATTCTTTCTTCTCATTGTCAAGAGCGGCTAGCTGAGTTTGGAATTGACTATTTTCTTGACACATATAGCATGTGAGTTATCCTATGGTTATGAAAGGATTGGAGCGAATAACTTTTGATTCGGATGTGATGGGGGGCAAGCCTTGCATACGCGGAATGCGCGTGACGGTTGGCACGATCGTTGGCTTGGTTGCTTCTGGCAATACATTCGCAGAAATCTTGAAAGCGTATCCTTATCTCGAAAAAGAGGATGTAACGGAAGCCCTGTCGTATGCCGCTTGGCGTTCCGAAGAATCTGAAGCCCCACTTGCCGCATGAAGTTACTCCTCGACATGAATCTATCACCAGATCTGGTCGATAGATTTACCGCATATAATATAGAAGCGAAGCATTGGATATCAATAGGAAGACCAAAAGCCAAAGATTCTGAAATAATGACATTCGCACTCGAGAATGATTATGTGGTCTTTACACACGATCTTGATTTTGGCGCCATACTCGCCGCCACTCAGGCTGAGGGGCCAAGTGTGATCCAGGTCAGAACACAATCTTTGCTTTCTGAGAGATTAGTTGAAATAGTCGCCAGTGTTCTGGTAGAAAATGAAGCTGTCTTGGAAATGGGGGCTTTAGTGACGATCGACGCAACGAAAAAGCGTGTTCGAATTTTGCCTCTACAAAGATGAAAGGTTCAGCGTAATGAAGATCGGAACAAAACTCATCCACGCCGGTAAAGACGTGAAACAGGGCGGAGCATTTTCACCCGCGGTTGTTTTTGCGGGGCCGTTCTATACCGAAGGCGATCCGGCGGCGGCCGAATATGTTTACGGGCGTTATGACAATCCGACGTTCACGCATTTCGAAGCAGCGGTCGCCGAACTCGAATGCGGACGCACGATCGCATTTGCTTCGGGAATGGCTGCGGTTACTGCGGTTTTGGGATCGTTGCTTCGACCGAATGATGTTCTTCTTATTCAGGACGATTGCTATTTTGGTGTGCGGAAATTTGCGGGAAATTATCTGGCCGAAATGGGCGTTGATGTTCGTCCAATTAACATAGCCGATGAAGATCTTGATCAGAAATTAGAAGGAGCAAAAATGCTTTGGCTGGAAACACCTTCTAATCCGAAACTCGATGTCTGCGATCTCAGCGTAATTACAGAGCTTGCCCGCGAACACGGCGTTTTGTCAGTCGTCGATAATTCTACCGCGACCCCGCTTGGCCAACGCCCGCTAGAACTCGGTGCTGACATTTCTGTCGCTTCCGCAACCAAAGCTTTAACCGGACATTCCGATCTTATTCTAGGATATGTTTCGATGAGCGATCCGGACATCGCCGATAAAATTTTGGCATGGCGAACACAAACCGGCGCCGTTCCCGGCCCGATGGAAGTTTGGCTCGCGCACCGTTCACTTTCGACGCTCGAAATGCGCATGGAACGCCAAGGTGCTAACGCAATGAAGGCCGCCGAATTTCTAAAAACGCGCACGGAAATTTCCAGCATCCGCTATCCCGGCTTGCCGGAAGATCCATCACACGCCATCGCCGCAAAACAGATGGATCATTTCGGGCCGATCATCGGTTTCGAATTAAAAGACAAAGAAGCGGCAGATAAATTTTTAGCATCATGCAAACTTATCGCATCCGCCACGAGTTTCGGCGGAATGCACACGACAGCCGAACGCCGTGCCCGCTGGGGCGGCGATGACGTGGCCGAAGGTTTTATAAGGCTAAGCGTCGGCTGTGAAGATGCCGAAGATATAATTGAAGATATCGCACAGGCACTCTCCGCAGTGGGTTAAGAGTTATGAGCAATATGCTAGAAGAACTAAAATTTCTCGCGACACAAGAGAAAGGCGAGGTTTCGGCACTCTTGATGCGGCCGGATGATGCGACGCATCTGCTTGTGCTCGGCCACGGAGCGAGTTCGAACATGCGAACGCCGATGTTGACGACGATCGCCGAACATCTTGCCGAACAGAAAATCGCGACCTTTCGCTATAATTTTCCGTATTCAGAAAAAGGCGGCGGACGAAATTCGCAGGCGACCTGCACCGAAACGATCCGTAGTGCGGTGAAAGCCGCGCGAAAAGCGGCGCCTGATCTGCGGATCCTTGCGGGCGGACATTCGTTCAGCGGACGTATGACTTCGACGGCGCAATCCGAATCGCCCGATCGAAAGCGTTTCCGGCGTGATCTTCTTCTCGTTTCCGCTGCATCCGGCCGGAGTTCCGGACACAAAACGAGCCGATCATCTTTTCAATGTAAAAATTCCGATGCTTTTTCTAAGCGGCACACGCGACGCTCTTGCGGAACTCGACCTTTTAGAACCTGTTGTTAAAAGGCTCGGCAAAAACGCGACACTTCATTTGCTTGACACAGCCGATCACAGCTTTAAGATATTAAAACGCACGCGAACTTCGAGCGAAGACGTTTTTGCGGAAGCGGCCCGGGTCGCACGCGAATGGCTCGACAAAGAATTTTAGTTTTTCACTATCTCGAGGAGATCATAAATGAGAAGCCTCAAAACCGGCAGCGTTGCTTTCGCTGTATTTCTGTTCGTCGGCATCATGCCCGTTTCGGCGCAGCAAACCATAAAAACTCCCGAACAAGTGGCTCAGTCATTGGTCGATGCGTATAACGCGCGCGATATGGACGGTATCTTAAAGGCGTACGCTTCCGATTCTACGGCGTATTCGCTGCCCGACGGCAAAGTTATGCTCAAGGGCCACGACGCGATACGCAAGAAATTTGCGCCCATTCTTGACCCTAAAGATGAAGCTGAAAGTTGAGATCATCAACCGCATCGTGGACGGCAAATTTGTCATTGATAAAGAAAAGATCAGCGGAACTTCTGATGGCAAGCCGGTCGAGTTTTTCGGAACAGTTATCTACGAGATCAGCGACGGATTGATAAGAAATGAATGGTACCCGCTAAACAAATAAACAGAAAGGGGGCGTTATGTGCAGAAATATAAAAACATTGTTCAATTTCGATCCGCCGGCGACGACCGACGAGGTTCAGGCATCGGCACTGCAATTTGTGCGAAAACTGTCTGGAATGAATAAGCCCGCAAAAGCGAACGAAGAAGCGTTCCATCTCGCCGTCGAACGTGTTTCGGCCGCCGCGGCAGGAAATGCTAAATTCGTTGACAACGAACGCACCGCCGAAGGATCGCGAGATCGAAGCCGAACGTGCGAAACAGCGAAGTGCCGTGCGGTTTGGCAGAGCATGATATAGGTGAAAATATGAATGATTCGATCGATCTTTTCCGTATAATTCTGCAAGTTTCCGATCTGGATGCAGCATCTGCTTTCTATTCCAAATTGTTAGCGTCAGAAGGCCGCCGTTTACGCGGAGCAAGACATTATTTTGATTGCGGAGCCGTCATATTGGCATTGGTCGATGTAACGACCGGAGGCGAGGATCAAAAGCCGCTGCCCGATAATATTTATTTTTCGTCCACAAATATCGAAGCCATCTATGAACGGGCGAATGAACTAGGCTGCTTATCCGATAAAGAAGTTCACGGAGCGGCGGCCGGCGAGATCATCACACGCCCATGGGGCGAGCGTTCATTTTATGTCCGCGATCCATTTGGAAATGGGCTTTGTTTTGTTGATTCACAGACCGTCTATACGGGAATATGAAATGATAGATCCAAAACGCGCGATGCTGCGTCACATGCTTGCAACGGTCGGCTTTCGCGCTCAGATCGCCGTAGCTGATGTCGCCGATGATTTTGCAAATTTTCGGGTCGGCAAAACCGTTCGCACGCCGGGCGAAATACTCGCTCATATCGGCGATCTTATATATGGTTCGCATTTTTTGATGAAAGGCGAAATGGTCATGCTCGATTCCAAACCGATCTCATGGAACGACGAAACAGACCGGTTGTTCAGCGGTATTCGCGAACTTGATGCTTATCTCGAAAGCGATGCGGAGCTTGCATTTCCGGTCGAAAAATTTATCCAAGGCCCGATCGGCGACGCACTTACACATATTGGTCAGATCGTTTTATTGCGGCGGATGTTCGGCTCGCCGATCAACGAACAACCATATTTTGAAGCAGAAATTATTCCCGGAAATTTTTAATGAAAATTCGTAATGAATGGAAATGGATGCTCGCACTTACGGCGGTTTGCGTCGTCGTTTATGCAAATTCGACCGGCGGCGCATTTGTTTACGACGACAACCGGCAAATAATTCTAAACCCGCTGATCCAGAATAACAGTTTGATCTGGCAGGCTCTCACTTCGGATGTTTGGGCATTCAAAGGCGGCGGTGCGATCGCGGCAAGCAATTATTGGCGGCCGACGTTTACACTCTGGCATATTATAAATTTTCGTCTGTTCGGTGCCGAACCTTTCGGTTGGCATGTTTCGAATATTTTGCTTCACAGTGGAGTTTGCGTACTCGCTTTCGGTTTACTGCGGCGTTGGAAAGTTTCGGCGATCGTGGCGTTTGCGATAACGCTGATCTTTGCCATTCACCCGGTTCATGTAGAAAGTGTCGCGTGGATATCCGGTTCGCCGGATCTGCTTTTTGCCTTGGCGTTCTTGGCTTCGCTTTGGTTCGCTCAAAATTATTCCGAATCGCGAGATACCAAAAACATTCTGATCGCAGCCGCTTTTTATGCCGTGGCACTCGGTGCAAAAGAGATCGGCATTCTGTGTCTGCCTATCTATTATTTTGTTATCGCGAATAAAGACGAAAACAAAAAACCCGGCGAAAATAATTTTTCTTTGTTTATTTTAGGTGGTGCCGCGATCGGTTATTTTCTTCTGCGGCTTGCTGTCTTAGGCTCTGTCAGCAGACCGCCGGAAAACGCGGTTGGTTTTGTTGAATCCATATTAAGCGCACCCGCGATCTTCGTTTTTTACCTGAAGCAGATCGTCTTTCCCGTAACGCTTTCGATAAATTATCCGCTGGCTCCGGTATCGCAGATCGGCTTCGGTTCATTTGTGCTTCCGCTTATCGTTTCACTTATCGCGTTCGGTGCGATCTGTTACGCGGCGGTCAAAGATCGGATCATTCTTATCGGAGCATTAATTTTCTTTTTGCCGCTGCTTCCGGCGATGTATGCCGGTGCGTTCACGCCTGAGCAGATCGTTCACGATCGATATTTATATCTGCCGCTGCTCGGTATTCTGATAGTTGTATTCACTTTTGCCGGAAAATTTTTGAGTGAACGCAGCCTGATGATCGCAGCAGGAATGATCGCGCTTGTTTTCGGGTTTCAAACCTTTTTGTATAACGAAACTTTCCATAGCGATATTACACTCTGGGCAAACGCGGTTTCGGTCGATGGTTCGGCATTCAGTTCTGCTCAATATGGAAGCGCACTTGTATCAGCCGGACGCAATGAAAATGCGATCGATGCTTTCACCGCGTCGCTCGAAACCGATCCGCGGCCGCGAACCTATCTAAGCCGCGGACAGGCCTACGTTTTGCTTCACAAACATCCTGAAGCGCAGGCCGATCTGAAAAAAGTTGTTGCCGAACCGCTCGATAAGATCGAAGCCTATGCGCTTTATCAGGCTTACGAATCGCTCGGACTTTCTTACAGCGAACAAAAGAATTACGCAGCCGCGATAGCGAATTTCGAAGAGGCTCGCGAAAAGTTACCGATCTATAAGGCCGCGATCACCGCAAAACTCGCCGTCGTTCTTTATCAAAGCGGACAAAAAGCAAAAGCTTTGTCGGAACTCGAAAGCGTCAAAGATGTTGCCCGAACGGAATTGCTCCCGGATTCGAAAATGGTCTTTCTACGGCTCGGCATGCTCTACGCCGAGATCGGCCGCAAAGACGAAGCCCGCGCCGATCTTCAGGAATTTCTGACACAAACAACAACCGCTAGCGATAAACAAACCGTCGGCGACCGTGCTTTCGCCGTAAAACAATTACAGGCTCTGAAATAAGGAGAAACAATGAAAAGAGTTGTTCTTGCCACGCTAATGATCAGCTTAACCTCTGCCCTGTTCTCGTGCTCGACCGTTCCGCCGCCGTCAAATAACAGCAGCAGGCGGGATCTACCTACGCCGACACGAACATCGTCTGGCCCAAAACTTAGATCGACCGGCGATCAAACTGTGAATGGCAAAACGATCAATTCGGAGATGAGCGACGGACAAATTCTTGAGGCGTTCGACATGGATATAAAAACCGCGACCTCAGAGCGATCTAACGGGCCGGACGGATATACGACCGCTTATACGGCCGGTGAACAAACAGTTTATATAACCCATTCGGTTGTAACCGGAACAAACGTAATGGCCAGCGGTCCGATCAAAGCAGACGTTCGACTTTCGGACGCAGACCCGCAGTAAATAGTTCCCGATGATCGAAAATGCAGAATTTCCATTTTCTACAAAGTCAGCTGCCGCAGTTGTCGAATGTTCGGACATAGCGGCGGCATTGGAGTTTTTAACGGAAAATATCGGTTTTCGGCTTGATGCGATATTTCCGGCAGATTCGCCGACGACTGCTGTTATCTCTGGTTTTGGAACGGCGATAAGGTTAATTGAAAATTTGAACACTCACGAACCTGGACGCATTTTTATTCAGGTAGAACGAATAGAGTAATTCGTCCGTTCCCGATCAGATACGAAATTCCCGGCGGCGTCATTGTCGAATTAGGCGACATAAACGTTCCTTACCTTCTGCCCGAACCGATCCCGGAATTTACCGTTTCAAAATGCAAAACCGACACCGGGTGGATCCGCGGACGCGCCGGAATGGAATATCGCGATCTGATCCCGGGACGATACGGCGGCCGCTTTATCGCGTCGCATATTCGCATTAAAGAAGGCGGGCCGGTTCCCGATTATGTTCATTATCACAAAGTTCGCTTTCAGATGATCTACTGCGTAAAAGGTTGGGCGAAACTGGTTTACGAAGACCAAGGCGAGCCGTTTCTGATGCAATCCGGCGATTGCGTTTTGCAGCCGCCGGAGATCCGCCACCGCGTTCTCGAAACTTCCTCTGCATTCGAGGTTGTCGAAATAAGCTCACCGGCAATACACGAAACACTCGCCGATCACGAAATGATTCTGCCGAACAAGACTCTGGATCCCGATCGTATTTTCAACGGCCAACGCTTCGTCCATCACATCGCCGCCAAAGCCGAATGGAAGGATGCCGAAAATATTAAATTCAGAGATCTTGGATTCAAAGACGCAACTAACGGTTTGGCGACAGCTCGTGTCCTTCGCTCAACCTCATCACAGCAAATGACAACCTCTGAAAAAGACCTAGAATTTCGATTCTGGTTCGTTCTCAAGGGCAGCATCGAGATCCACGATGCCGCATCGCACAAACACACGCTAGGCCCAAACGATTCCTGCACAGTTCCTTCGAATCACAATATCACCGCAGCCATCGGCGAAAATTCTGAAGTTCTTGAGGTTGCAATGCCGGCAACCTAGCCGACGTGAGAATTTTTCGATAGATAATATTGATTAATTATGGACGTAACTTTAACAGCAGTATTTCAAAAAGTCCCTGAAGGATATATTGGCTACGTTGAGGAACTGCCGGAGCAAATCGACATAAAAAACCTGGGTCAAGATCTTCAAATGCTTTTCTCTCGTCCAAATTATTCCATCTCGCTTTCGTCTATATCGAAATTGGCATAGACTTTTTGGACGTCTTCGTTGTCGTCGATGGCGTCGTAGAGTTTCATCATCGTTTTGGCGTCGTTGCCTGTCAGTTCGATGTAGTTTTGCGGGATCATCGAAACTTCGGCTGCTTGCGGTTCTATGCCGGCGGATTTGACGGCGTCATTGAACGGCGTCGAAATTTTCGGGTGCGGACATAAATTTCAAAAACATCGCCTTCGTCTTTCAGGTCCTCGGCCCCGGCTTCGATGGCGATCTCAAAAAGCTCGTCTTCGCCTTTACGGTTCTTTATCAACGACGAAATAGCCTTTCTTATCGAACATCCACGCGACCGAACCGGCTTCGCCCAGATTGCCGCCGTTCTTTGAAAAAATGTGCCGAAGTTCGGCGACCGTTCGGTTGCGGTTGTCGGTCATTGTTTCGACCAGCACAGCAACGCCGTTCGGGCCGTAGCCTTCGTATGTGATCTCGTCGTAATTAACGCCTTCGAGCTCGCCGGTGCCGCGTTTTATCGCACGGTCGATCGTGTCGTTCGGCATATTTTGCCTTTTGGCGTCCGTAACGGCTTTGCGAAGACGCGCATTGGCATCGACATCGCCGCTGCCGCCGGTTCGTGCGGCGACCGTGATCTCTTTGATCAATTTCGTAAATATCTTGCCGCGTTTTGCATCCAAGCGCACCTTTTTTGTGCTTGATAGTGTGCCACTTGGAATGTCCTGACATTGGTTATGATAAGTCCTTGATTATTTGATTTGTTCGTCCTTCCTAACGGCCGGACTTCTGCCTGTCTTTCTTTCTCGGAAGACGTTTTGCTCTTCCGACTCTTCCCTCAACCCTGTTCCCTGATCTCTGATACATCTGCCTTTGAAATATATCACGCTGGTTTTTTGCTTGCAAAATGAACACGGTCAGCCAATAGCCGCACCTAGCTCTTGAGAATATCGTCGATCTTGCTCACGTCCGCCCCTACGATCGAAACTCGTTTTAACTTCGATGTTTGTCCGGCAGTTATCGAAACATTCCGCGCGATGTGCCAAAGGCTTTCGCCAGCAGCTTTGACGATCTCATCATTCGCGGCCCCATCAACCGGCGGTGAAGAAACGCGTATTTTCAGAGAACCGTTGTGTTCACCGACGATCTCCGTCCGCGAAGCTCGCGGCACAGCTCGAACCGCGAGGTTCAAAACTCCATCTTTTAACGAAAAATGAATGGCCATTTACTGAAGGATCAACGTGTTCATAACCAACCCTTGCAGAAGCCCGATGACGACCAGAACGATCATCGCCGAAATATCGAACATGCCGACCCGCGGGATCACTTTCTGAACCGGCAACATTATCGGATCGGTCACGCGGCGAACAAAGCCGAGGAAAGTGTTCGGCGCGAACACGAACCAGCTCGCCAGAAAACGTATGAATATGAACAAGATCAAAATGCTAAGCAGGCCATAAAGCACAAAACCGATAAATAGCTTTGTGTTCGCCGCTGATAACGCCAAGCGTCAGGCCGTCGATAACAAAGAATGTATTGCCGACGATCTGGCTCAAAAAATAGGTGATGATCAGAGCGATCAAGATCGTCAATATTGGCGCAAGCCGCGTATCAAAACGATATGTAGCGAAAAATCTAGCCGCCGGATAAACAAATTTTTCGGTCATTTTGCGTATGCGGAAGCCAAAGCGGCCTATTTTGCCAAATGGATTTGGATCGGCGTAATTAAAGATCAGCCGCAGGATCATGAACGCCAAAAAGAGCAAGAATATGCCCCAAATAACGAGCCGGACGATCGGATAAACAGTTCCTGTCAGCATAAATTATTTCTTTTTGCGCTGTGCCGAAGATATCGGTGCCGACGCGAACGACGGTTGCTCCTTCTTCGATCGCGACCTCAAGGTCATTGCTCATTCCCATCGAAAGTTCGCCGATGCCGCGGCCGAAAGCTCCTTCTTCTGCCAGCCTGTCGCGGATCCCGCGAAGCCGTGCGAAATACGGTCGAGTTTCTTCCGGATCATCTGAAAACGGCGGCAAACACATCAATCCGGCAAGATTCAGGTGCATACAGCGTTTGAGTGTTTCGACGATTATTTGAAGTTCCGTTTCTTTCGACGCCCGATTTTCGATGCCTCGCCTTCCCAAATTCAACTGGATCAGAACCGGCAAGATTCCGCGGCCTTCTTCTTCGCAGATCCGTTCAAGCCGATGGCAGATCTCCACCGAATCTATCGAATGGATCGCATCAAAATATTGAACAGCCTTGCGAACCTTATTTTTTTGCAAATGGCCGATCAAATGCCATTCCGCTTTGTCACGCCCGACTTTATCGATCTTCGCCTCGGCTTCCTGAACCTTATTTTCTCCAAAAACATTCAGCCCAATGGCGATCGCATCAAGCAAGGTTTTGGCCGGATAGGTCTTGCTTACGGCAACGAGTTTTATCTCGTCCGCCGACCTGCCCGAACGCTTCGCCGCTTGCTCGATCCTTTCGCGGACGGATCCAAGGTTCTTCTTCAAAGTTTTTTGCACATTCTAAATATAACAAATTACGCGGTTTTATTTGAGTTGACAGGCGAAAGCGCTTTAAATGTGGAGTGCGGAATTCGGAGTGCGGAATAAAGAGAATGATTACAAAGGACCTTGCCGGAGAAATATGCGTTTAAGTCGCGAGGCTATGAAACTGTACCGTCATTCTTGTAATCCCGCGGCCAAATTCGTATTATCAAAGTTCGCTCGCGGACGTGGCGGAACTGGTAGACGCGCAGGTCTCAGAAGCCTGTTGCCTTACGGCAGTGGAAGTTCGATTCTTCTCGTCCGCACCAAGATCAGCCTCGAATTTCGTTGATTCGGGGCTTTTTGATTTAACGTGATAACAGAAATACAAAAATCGCTTCTCGCGGATCAAAGCCAATATGGGGTTGATCTTTCGCCGGAGCAGGTCGAAAAGCTCGGCGCATATTACGAATTTGTGCTCGAACATAATCCGATCCTGCATCTGGTCGGGCCGTGTTCGGCCGAAGATTTCGCGCGGCGGCATATTTTAGAATCGCTGACACTGCTCCATCATTTGCCCGAGAAAGCTCTGATCGCGGATATCGGAGCCGGAGCCGGATTACCGTCGATACCTTGTTTGCTCGTTCGCGAAGGTTTGCGGGCGAACCTGATCGAATCGAAAGAAAAGAAGACCGTTTTTTTGCTCGAGGTGTGCGAAAAGCTCGGCCTGACCGACCGCGTAAAGATCACAAATAAACAATTTGAGGAAGCCGATATCGGCGGTGCGGATATTGTTACGTGCCGGGCGCTTGATAAATTTACGCAAAAGCTTCCTAAGATTTTGCGTTGGTCCAAAGGCCGGCGAAGGCTTTTTTTTGGCGGGCCGAATCTTCGCGAAGCCCTAATAAAACAGGGCTGCGACTTTAAAGAAGAATTGATGCCGATGTCCGAACAGCGTTTTCTTTTTCGCGTCAACGCATAATGCGTTTGACAAAAATAGAACAGATGTGTGAATCTGTCTTTGGCCGGCTTGGCCGAATTTGAAAATTTCAACGTGGCGATTTAAGGCGACTTGCTCCACGATAAAAACTGCTAAAGAACTGCGACGGATTTTTTGTAAGACCCGAGCATCTTTACAGGTGTTCGGGTTTTTCTTTTTGACCCGCACCTGTAAAAACTTCTAGCTATTTTGAGCACACCTTGAACGTGCCGCACTTTAACCCAAAAGGAGATTAGCGATGGCAGATCAAAAAAATTACATAGAAACACGGGCGCTCCACGCGGGAGCCGAACCCGATCCGACAACCGGCACACTTTAACGCCGATCTATCAAACAACAACTTACCGGCAAAGCTCTGTCGGCAACGACAATGGCTACACATACAGCCGTGCCGGAAATCCGACCGTGACGGCGCTTGAAAAACGCCTTGCGTCGCTCGAAAACGCAGAATTCGCAAGGTGTTTTTCGTCGGGACTTTCCGCAACGACCACCTTATTTCTCGCTTTGCTAAAAGCCGGCGACCGCGTCGTTGTTTCGCAAACTTGTTACGGCGGAACTGTTCGCCTTCTTCAGCAGATATTCAGCGCATTCGGTATCGACGCCGAGTTTGTCGATACCTCAAATGAAGCCGCGTTCCGCGAAGCTCTGCGAAGACCTGCACGGCTTGTTTTCATCGAAACGCCGGCGAACCCGACACTTTGTTTGACCGACATAGAGCTTGCCGCCAAACTCGCTAATGCCGCCGGTGCGGTTTTGGTAGTTGATAACACATTACTTTCGCCGGCCCTTCAGCAGCCGATTGCTCTCGGCGCGCACGTTTCGCTTCATTCGACGACCAAATTTATCGAAGGCCACAATTCGACGATCGGCGGTGCGTTGATCACGAACGACAAACATTTAGACGCCCGCTTTGACCTTGTAAGAAAATCGACCGGAACGATCCAAGCTCCGTTCGATGCGTGGCTCACTTTGCAGGGCGTAAAAACTCTGCCGCTGCGCATCCGTCAGCATTGTGAGAACGCCAAAGCCATCGCCGAATTTCTCGAAACGCATCCGCAGATCGCGTCGGTCAGTTATCCCGGCCTCGAATCGTTTCGACAATTCTCTCTCGCGCAAAAACAACAAACCGGCGGCGGAGCGTTGATCGCATTTGAGGTCATCGGCGGTGTCGAAGCCGGTAAGAAATTGATGAATTCAGTAAAGCTTTGCGCACTCGCCGAAAATCTCGGCTCTGCAGAAACTCTGATCACACATCCGGCTTCGATGACACACGGCGACGTTCCGAAAGAGCAACGTATTGCTGCCGGAATTACCGACGGCCTCGTAAGGCTTTCTGTCGGCCTCGAAAATCCTTTGGACATAATCGCCGATCTCGACGCCGCTTTGGGAAATGAAAAAGCGGAAGGAGCGGCAAAATGAGCAAAGAAATTACGGTATTGAAATTTGGCGGTTCGGTGCTTCGCGATGAGAATGATCTGCCGAAAGCGGTCAATGAGATCTATCGAAATTGGCGAAGCGGTACGAAAGTTTTGGCGGTCGTTTCGGCTTTCAACGGAAGAACAGATGAGCTGCTTTCAAAGGCAAAACTTTTTTGATAACAGCGGCGGTGTTCCGCTCGCTTCGCTGCTTTTATCCGGCGAAACAGAATCTGCGGCCTTGCTGGCGTTGGCTCTGGGCCGTGCCGGTTTGCCGGCAAAGATCCTTACCCCGCGGCAGATCGGACTTTTAACACGCGGCGAAACGCACGACGCCGAACCGATCTGGGCCGACACAGTAAGACTAAGAACCGAACTGGAAAATGCGATCGTCGTTGTTTCGGGATTTGGCGGCATCGACAGAAACGGCGATCCGACCTTGCTCGGCCGCGGCGGTTCTGACATGACCGCGTTGTTTTTGGCTGAGCGTTTAGATGCACGCTGTATTTTGGTAAAGGATGTCGAAGGTCTTTACGAATCCGATCCGGCTATTTCGGTCGAACCGCGCAGATTCGCGACCGCTTCTTACCAAACCGCAACCGAGATCGGTGGTTGTTTGATACAGAAAAAGGCCGTCGAATATGCCGAAGAAAATTCGCTGACCGTTGAGCTCAGATCGCTGAATGCAAAAACGGGAACTATCATTTCAGATCTTCCAAATTCCTTTGCTGAAAAGGAGAGCAACAAACAGCCATTAAAGATCGCACTACTCGGCTGCGGAACCGTCGGCAAGGGCGTTTTCGAATATATTTCAAATTATCCTGAGCATTTCGAGCTCGTCGGCGTGCTAAATCGTCATCGCGAAAAAGCTCTCGCCGCTGGAATTCCGCAACATCTTATCGAAAATGAGGCGAAAACTTTGCTGGTAAAAGATACTGACGTCGTTATTGAATTGGTCGGCGGGACAGATGCCGCATATGAATTTATCAAAAGTTCTCTGCGAAATCGGCGTCACGTGATCACAGCGAATAAAGCCTTGCTCTCAGAAAACATAGACGAACTAAATTTCATTGCAAAGGAAAATGGCGTATCGCTTCTTTATGGAGCATCGGTTGGCGGTGCACTGCCGGCTTTTGAATTTGTAAATAATTCGGCCGAAGAAATTGTCGCGATCAGCGGAATTCTGAATGGAACCTGTAATTTTATCTGCGATAAATTGTCCGAAGGGATCGAGTTCGACGAAGCGGTTCGGCTCGCGCAAAACTCCGGCTTTGCCGAAGCCGATCCGACTCTCGACATCGACGGAACCGACGCCGCACAAAAGCTCGGCCTGCTCGCAAGGTCGACTTTTGGTCTTGAATTACCCTTCGGATCAATAAACCGAAAAGGCATCGAACACCTAACGCCAATTGATCTGAAGAAAGCTCGTGCGAGATCCAAAACGATCCGACTTATCGCCGAGATCAAAAAGACGGAAACCGGATTTGAAGCTACGGTCGAACCGCGCGAGATCTCTCTGAACCACGCATTCGCCTCGATCAATGGCGCCGGCAATTGCCTGCTCATTAAAGAAAAGGACGGACGGCAACGCTTTGTTTCGGCAACCGGAGCAGGACGTTATCCGACGACCGAAGCCGTAATCGCCGATCTATTCGATCTTTATCGGCGTCATCAAGAAGCTCCGGCAAACCTGGCAAAAACAGCGGAGGCAGGAATATGAAACATTCGACACAATGCGTAAATTTTGAACCGGCAGATCGATACAACGCGATGTCGCCGCCGATCTATCAAACGGCGACTTTTCTGCAGGAATCGGCCGAAGAATTTGGCGAATTCGATTATTCGCGAAGCGGAAACCCGACCCGATCGATCCTCGAAAGAAAGCTCGCGCAGCTCGAACATGGAAATTTCGCTGCCGCTTTCGCAAGCGGAATGGCTGCCATATCTTCGGTCATTCGGCTGCTTGATTCGGGCGATGAAGTAATAGCCGGCGACGAGCTCTATGGCGGAACGGTTCGGCTGTTGGCACAGATCGCACCAAAGCTCGGGGTAACTGTTCGCTATGTCGATTCGACCGATGCAGACGCAGTTTCGGCCGCCGTTTCATCAAAAACTCGGTTGATATTGATCGAAACACCATCGAACCCGACGCTGCGAATCACCGATCTAAAAGCTGTCGCTGAGATCGCTAATGAAAATAATATTTTGCTCGCTGTTGATAATTCAATGCTGTCACCGACGCTGCAAAATCCGCTCGATCTTAGCGCCGATATTGTTATTCATTCCGCGACAAAATATCTATCTGGCCATAGCGATGTGACCGGCGGTGTGATCGTCACAAATGACTTCGACCTTCATAAAAAGATCGCATTTACACAAAACGCCGAAGGAAACGCGCTCGGGCCGTTCGATGCCTGGCTGCTGTTTCGCGGTTTGAAAACTTTGGCTTTGCGGGTAGAAAAACAAAATTCGAATGCAGAAAAGATCGCCGGGTTTCTTGAAAAACATCCGGCTGTCGAACGAGTCTATTATCCGACCTTAGCCGATCATGTCGGCAGCGAGATACAAAAAACCCAAGCTCGCGGCGGCGGCGGTGTGGTCAGCTTTACAACCGGTGATGCTCAACATTCAAAACAGATAGCCGAATCGCTCAATTTATTTTCTATTGCGGTAAGTTTTGGTTCTGTAAATTCGACCGTGAGTTTGCCGTGCCGAATGTCGCATTTGAGCATTCCCGACGCGCTAAAAGAAAAGCTCGCTCCGCCGAAAGATCTCGTCCGTCTTTCGATCGGTATCGAAGACGTTGATGATCTTATCGAAGATCTGGAGCAAGCTTTAAGTCTTAAAAAGGCGGCGGCCGGTTAGCGTGCGTTGAGGTCGTATTCGCGCAGGCGTCGGTAAAGCGTCGACGGTGAAATGCCGAGGAGTTCAGCCGTCTTTCCGCGATGCCAACCGGTTTTTTCGAGGGCGTGGATTATCTGTTCGCGTTCGACATCGCGCAGATTGGCCGACGGGACCGAGCCATTAAAATTCGAAGCGTTCTCGATGCCCGGCGAGTTATAACTCATAGAGATATTCTGCTGCGGAACCCTGTTCACAATTTCGGGCGGGAGTTCCTTCAGCGTGATCTTGCCGTTATCGCCCAGCAGAACGGCACGCTCCAGACAGTTTCGCAGCTGGCGAACATTTCCCGACCAGTGAAATTCACAAAGAGCATCAATGACCGGCTGTGTAAGCGTCGGAGCGTTCGAACCGGCGATCTTTTCGAGCAAATGTTCGGCGAGCGGTTCGACATCTTCCCGGCGTTCGCGAAGCGGAGGAATGTTTATTTCAAAACTGTTTATGCGATACAAAAGATCAGAGCGAAAAGTTCCATCGCCAACCGCTTGTACCGTATTTCGGTTTGTCGCAGCCACAAGCCGCACATCAACCTCAACCTTTTTTACACCGCCGACACGAAAGAACGAACGCGTTTCCAAAGCCCGCAATAGTTTTGACTGCAGCGGAGCCGGCATTTCCATTATTTCATCCAAAAACAAAGTTCCGCCGTGAGCGAGTTCAAAAAGCCCAAGCTTGCGTGTTCTCGCACCGGAAAAAGCACCGGCTTCGTGGCCGAATAATTCTGATTCGAGAAGGGTGTCCTGCAAAGCGGCACAGTTCAGATCTATAAAAGGTTTGTCGCGTCGCGGACTCAGATCGTGAACGGCCTGTGCGACCAATTCTTTTCCTGTGCCCGATTCACCCGTTATCAAAACAGACGTATCCGAAGGCGCAACGCGGCGGATCAGCCTGATCACTTCCTTCATCTGGGGCGATTCGGCGATCATTTCCGGCACATGTTTCTGCGTCCGGTCTATTTGAGCTCTAAGCCTTTGATTCTCAAGTTTTAATCCTTGTTTTTCGGCCGCCTGCGTTACCAGAACCGAAAGCTCGGTTATGCGATACGGCTTTGTCAGATAATCATACGCGCCAAGTTTCATTGCTTCGATCGCGGTTTCGACTGTCGCCTGTCCGGTAAGCATTATGATCTCCGGAGCTGTTGCGGATTTTTCCTGCGTTCGTCGGAGCAGTTCGATCCCGTCCAACCGCGGCATATTTATATCGCAAAGCAAGACATCAAAATCCTGTGCTTCCATCATTTCCCAAGCCGCTTCGCCATCAGGCGGAGTTTTGACCTCGTGGCCTTGCCGCGTCATTTCTTTCTGCACGACAAGCCTTAGGTTTTTTTCATCGTCTACTACGAGTAGTTTCGCCATAATTCAGTTTGGGGGAATTAGGATTTTACCGGCAAATAGATCGTAAAGATCGTTCCTTTGCCGACATTTGATCGAACGCTTAAGCGTCCGCCATGGTCCGTCACGATGCCGTAACAAACCGCAAGTCCGAGTCCCGTTCCTTCGCCGACCTCTTTGGTCGTAAAGAACGGTTCGAATATTTTTGAAAGATCTTCGGGCGGGATCCCGACGCCGGTATCTTCGATCTCTATCGCGATCCGGTTCATTTGCGACGACGCATGCAAGGTCAATGTTCCGCCGTCAGGCATCGCGTCGATCGCATTTGTCGCGAGCGCGATTATCGCCTGTTGTATATGTCCGCTATCCGCGTGAACGGGCGGAATGTCTTTTGCAATATCGAGCTGTATCTGGATCCGGTTGCCGCGGATCTGATGCGAAATGAGCCGTGCCGAAGAATTTATCACCTCGGCGAATGTCGAGCGGATGCCGGTCGCCTGTTCGTATTGGGCCGAAATCAAGCAAGCCGGTCGTGATCGATTTGCAGCGAAAGGCTTCGCTCTTTTATCAAACCGAGATATTCGTTAATATCTTCGATCGCCTCGCTGCCGTCGAACACACCGTCCTCGACCCGATGTTCGAGCGTCTTTGGTGGAGAGCGGAAATTGTCGCGAGCGGATTATTTATCTCGTGACGACGCCTGCGGCCAACCTGCCGACGGCTGCCAGTTTTTCTGCGCTCGAACCGCATGAATTGCTTCGACGCGTTTTGTAACATCTTCGCCGATCGTTACCACATGCGTCACTTCGCCTGTACGTCTCCTCTGGAGCTGCACCAGCCGAGCACCGAAGAACGACAGCACGACGGCGATGAACACGAACCCGGTCCGCAACCCGCAGCTGGGCCGCCCCGCGTGCCGCGCGACGGCTTCGACGCCGGGTCCGCGCGGCGATCCCGCCGGGGCGGCCGTTGCTGCGGGGTCGTCGTACGACCGGAGGGGCCGTGACCGCGTGGGCTCGTCGGGGGCCATCGTTCTGCTTC
Source organism: uncultured Acidobacteriota bacterium (assembly GCA_963720905.1). GTDB lineage: Bacteria > Acidobacteriota > Blastocatellia > Pyrinomonadales > Pyrinomonadaceae > OLB17. The sequence goes on along the minus strand of CAVRHB010000011.1, from coordinate 87 downwards.
CTGCTCGTGGTCAGTGGGTGCCGGAGGTGGGGGGATGCAAGGCGTTGAGACCGTGGTGGCGGCCGTTGGGCTGTCCATTTGGTGGGG
>CAVRHB010000010.1:0-19502 GCA_963720905.1 uncultured Acidobacteriota bacterium | reverse complement strand
TTTCTAGATCGAAAACGACAAATCCCGTCTTTGAAAGTTCGATCGCTTCGTGATCAGGAGCAATAAATTCGACAAAATCTTCGTTCAACCTCAAACGCGAATCGCGTTCGGTCAGATCCGAAACCAAAAGCCGAGCCAGGTTCGGTTCGGGTTTGTTTATCTTCATCACGCGATCGACAACGCTCACGGCGGAAGCACGTCCGCCGATGGACTGTAAAAATTCGATCGTTGAGGTGACCAAGAAAGAATCAGAAATAAGATTTGGGAACTGCGGCATTTCCTATATATTCTAACTGTAAAATATGAAACCGCAACCTTACCCAAAAGGAAAAATAAGGTTTAGAATAGCCTCTGGACGGGTTATATGAGTAATAAGAACATCGATGTCGTCGAAAAAATTTAAAGGCTCTGAGCGAACGCGACCTGTCGCAGACGCCGATCTCGGACGATATTAAATTCGACAATCCGATCTCCGGCAAAGGCGAAGGAAAAGAAGCATATTCGGCCTTTTTGACCGGCTTTTTATCCGCGATCAACGAAATAAGATCATCCGCCACGTCGCAGAAGGCGATCTGGTCGCCACCGAATGGGAAGTCGACGGTGCTTTCGGGATCGTTTCAGTTATGGAAATTTACCGTATCGAAAAGGGCCTTATCGTAGAAATGAAAGCTTATTTTGACCCGCGGCCGGTTTTTGGCTAAAACTTTATTCAATGAAAGATATTTCCGCGGAATCCGCTTTGGCACATTTTGCCGAGACCGAAGCACTTCTCGAAGGCCATTTTTTGTTATCGAGCGGACTTCACAGTCCGAATATTTGCAGTGCGCACTTGCTTTGCAATACACCGCCGACGCCGCTCGTTTTGGCGAAGCGATCGCGTCGCGTTTTGTTAACGATCGGATCGAAACCGTCGCCTCACCAGCGATCGGTGGGCTTGTCATCGGGTTTGCAGTCGCCTCTGCGTTGAACGTAAGGTTCATTTGGACAGAACGGCAGGACGGCGAAATGGTCGTCCGCCGCGGCTTTACGGTAAAACCAAATGAACGAATTCTTGTTGTCGAAGACGTGATAACGACCGGCGGATCGACCCGCGAATGCATCTCGGCTCTTGAAAAGCTCGGGGGCGATGTTTTCGCGGCAGCATCGATCGTTGATCGTTCAAATGGCAAAGCAGACGTTGGCGTTCCGCGGATATCGCTTCTCAGCCTTGAAGTGCCGTCCTATTCAGCCGCCGAGTGCCCAATGTGCGCCGAAGTAGCGAACCGGTAAAGCCCGGCAGTCGAAAATAGACGCAAAGCCCGATGAAAAAATGCTGTTTACTTTCGATGGACGATCTCGCCGGCTTTGTATCGGATGACCAAATATTGAATTCAGAACTTGCAGCCAATAACTGGGAAACGGAAACCGTCTCTTGGAAAACGCCTTCAGCCGATTGGAATAACTTTGATATCGTATTGGTTCGCACAACGTGGGATTATCATCTTTTTCCGAAGGAGTTCGTGGGTGTTATCGACGACATCGATGCGTCACGGGCGAGACTTGAAAATTCCGCAAACCTAATAAAATGGAATATTAGCAAGACATATTTACGTGAATTGGCAGATCGCGGCGTCGATATCGTGCCGACGATATTTTTGGGAAAAAATGTAGACGCGGCGGGCCTGGCTTCCTGGCAAAACGATCTTGCGAGCAAAAGTCTGATATTAAAACCGGTGATAAGCGCCAATTCGGACAACACTTTTCTTTTATCGGAAATCTCACCCGAAGCTGAAAATGCTCTGCGGCTGCGCGAATATATGGTGCAGCCGTTTTTGAGATCGATCATCGACGAAGGAGAATTTTCACTTTTTTATTTTGACGGCGAGTTTAGCCACGCGATAAATAAACGCCCGAAGCTTGATGATTTTCGTGTTCAGGAAGAACACGGCGGTGTGATAAAAACTTTTACCGCGAACGAAGAACTGCTTTCGTGCGCCGAAGCGGTTATACAGGAACTTGACGAAACACCGCTTTACGCGCGGGTCGACCTGATCCGCGGTAACAATGGTAAATTTCAGTTGATGGAACTCGAACTTATCGAACCTTCGCTGTATTTTCGGTTTGATGACAAAGCCGCGTCGATGTTCGTATCAAAATTGAACAAGCGAATGAATGAACTATAAGCTGCTTATACAATACGACGGCACCGATTTTCACGGCTGGCAGGTTCAGGAGAACGCCCGTTCGATCCAGGGCGAATTGGAACGTGTAATTTCGATGCTCGAAGATGCTCCGGTAAAGGTCATCGGTTCGGGCCGCACCGACGCCGGTGTTCATGCCGAAGGCCAGGTCGCGAATGTAGTACTGCACAGGGAATTTACGCCTGGAAGACTGCGTTCGGCGATCAACGGAAACCTCTGGCGCGACATACGCATTATGCACGCCGAAGTTGCGGACGACGATTTTCACGCACGCTTTTTGGCAAAGAATAAGACTTACATTTACCGCGTAGTGAACGCGCCTGTTCTGTCGCCTTTTTGGCGGCGGTTCGCTCATCACGAAGGCCGGCCGCTCGATGTCGGTCGAATGAACGACGCAGCAAGATTCTTTTTAGGCGAGCACGATTGGACAGCTTTTTCTTCAAAAAAAATGGACGGTGAGAACCGCATCAGAACCATAACCGAATTCTCGGTGGCGTCGGTTTGGGATGCAACCGCAAACTCTTCGATCATAGAGTTTCGCATCAGTGCGAATGGGTTTTTGCGATACATGGTGCGGTCGATCGTCGGCACATTGCTCGAGGTCGGACGCGGTGAGAAAGATTTTGATACAATTCAGGCGGCGATCGTCGGCGGCGACCGCGACCTCGCCGGCGTTACGGCTCCGGCTCAGGGCTTGACGCTTCACAAGGTCGTCTATTGATTTTATGATCATCTACCACATAGTTTTACCCGACGTCTGGGAGCATTCCAAGACAAGGCCATCATACCAAGCCGAAAGTTTGGCAACCGAAGGCTTTATTCATTGCAGCTACGATCACCAGCTTGACGCTGTGCTTGATCGATATTATAAAGATGCGGAACGGGTCGTGATCCTATCCATAGATACGGAAAAAGTTTTAGCAAAACTTGTCGAAGAACCTTCGACCGGCGGCGAGATATATCCGCACATCTACGGACGGCTGAATCACAACGCGGTCGTTTCTGCCGAAACCCGAAAACTTCGCTAACTATGATCGAAAACTTTGCCGAAGTAATAACGCCTGGTTCTGCCGAAGACGAGCTTTTGCGCGGCATTGATGCCGAACGTTTGCCGCAGCATGTCGCCATCATTATGGACGGCAACGGCCGCTGGGCAAAACAACGCGGAAAACCACGCATCTTCGGCCATCGAGCCGGTGCCGAATCAGTCCGCGCGATCGTTGATACGGTGACTCGGCTGGAGATAAAGGCCGTTACGCTTTACGCGTTCTCTACCGAAAATTGGAAACGTCCGCGGATCGAAGTCTCCGGTTTGATGCAGATGCTGAAAAGTTTATTTGAAAAAAGAAATGAACGGTTCACAAAAATAACATTCGCTTTCAGGCCATCGGCGACATCGCCGGTTTAGACAAGACCGTCCAAAAAGAATTAGCCGCTGCGATGAGGAAGACTGAGGCGAATACCGGAACAGTCTTGAACGTCGCCCTAAATTATGGCGGTCGTGCCGAGATACTCGAAGCCTGCAAGAAAGCTATGATGCAGTTGAGCGAAAACGGCCAAACGCCCGAGGACCTGACCGAAGCAGATATCGAACGAAACCTGTATACACACGGTTTGCCCGATGTCGATCTGATGATCAGAACCAGCGGAGAAATGCGCATCTCTAATTTTTTGCTCTGGCAGCTCGCTTACAGCGAAATATATGTAACGCCCACGCTGTTTCCGGATTTTCGCCGCAAAGATATTTTCGAAGCGATCGTCGACTTCCAAAAACGCGACCGGCGTTTCGGCGCGATCAGTAGTCAGTAGGCGGTGATCCGTAGTCAGTAGTTACTGCCGCTTGCTACTAATAATTTATGAAGGTTAGACTTTTAACAGCTCTCGTCGCATTGCCGATATTGGTCGCATCCATCATCGTGCCGGCATATTTTCCGCAGACAGTTTGGCTATTCACTGCGATCGCGGTGCTTGCTCTGGCGGCAGGTCTTTTCGAATTCTATTCGCTGACGAAAAAACTCGAGTTAAAAGCCGACGCGGGCGTTGGTTATCTCGGAGCTGCTCTTTTGACGGTCGCGTTTATATTTGACGCCCCTACAAAAGCTCCCGATCTGTTGCTGATCTCCATCGCGTTTTTCGTGATGCTGCTGTTTGTAACGCAGATGTTTCGCTTTCAGAAAGACTTTGCCAAATTGTTGGCCGGCGTGGGCGTAACACTTTTGGGTGTAATGTATGTCGCCTTTCTCGGCGGATTTTTGATCGCAACGCGCGTCGGTTTCGAAAATTCTCCGGGACTTTCGACAAAGCTTTTGCTGTTTTTCTTTGTGGTTATTTTCGGTTCTGATTCGGGAGCGTATTTCGCAGGCCGTGCATTCGGCAAACACAAACTCGCACCGAATATCTCGCCCGGCAAAACGATCGAAGGTCTTATCGGCGGTATCATCGCCGCTGCCGGATTTGCCGCTTTATCGACTCTTATTTTTTTCGCGGAGCTTCCGTATAAATTCTCGATACCACTTGCGATCGTCATGGCCGTCGTCGGAGTTCTCGGCGACCTGGCGGAAAGTTCCATAAAACGAGGCTCAAAAACAAAAGACGCCGCCACGATCCTGCCTGGACACGGCGGCCTGCTCGACAGACTCGACAGTTTGCTTTTCAACGCGCCTATCTTGTATTATTTTGCTCGGTTTTACTTTTAGAGATTATGAAAGCTTTTCGATCAAATAGCGACGATAATTGACGGGCGTGAGCGCAAAATTGCTTAGCGTTCCGCCTTTCGTTTGTCGCAGATCGAAAGGCGTTTTTATTTGCTTATAGGTTTATACTGTTTACCATTCACTTTTATGTTAGATACTTTTGGAACTTTGGAACGGACACACACCTGCGGTGAGTTGCGCGAAACGGATGTTGGCGATCAGGTCGTGTTGATGGGTTGGGTTGCGAAGAAGCGTGATTTCGGCGTTTTTACGTTTATCGATCTGCGTGACCGCGAAGGTTTGACACAGGTTGTCGTGAGCGAGGAAACCGCTGCGGAGGCTCATTCGAAGGCCAAAAATATTCGCGGCGAGTTTGTCATCGCGGTCAAAGGTGAGGTCGTAGCTCGTGACGAGAATGCACACAATGCAAAGCTTGCTACCGGTGATATAGAGGTAAAAGTTTCGGAACTGCTTGATACTCAACGATGCGAATGTTCCGCCGTTTCAACTCGAGGTCGCGGGTTCCGAAAACTTGGCGAGCGAGGACACGCGGCTAAAATATCGCTACCTTGACCTGCGCAGGCCAAAGCTTCAGAACAACATACGCATGCGTGCAAAAGCCGTGCGTGCGATCCGCGAATATTTCGATAACCGTGATTTTATCGAGATCGAAACACCGATCCTGCTTAAATCGACGCCCGAAGGAGCACGCGATTTTGTCGTGCCATCGCGAATACACACCGGCAAATTTTTTGCACTGCCGCAATCGCCGCAGATATTGAAACAGATCACCATGATCGCCGGTTTTGATAAGTACTATCAGATCGCCCGATGCTTTCGCGACGAAGATCTTCGTGCCGACCGTCAGCCGGAATTTACGCAGCTCGATATGGAGATGTCGTTCGTAAACCGCGAACAGGTCTATCGCGAAATGGAAGGAATGTTTGCGAATGTCTTCAAATTGATCGGCGTTGAACTGCCTGCCGAATGGCCGCGAATGACACATGCAGAAGCAATGCGGCGTTACGGCAGCGACAAACCCGATCTGCGTTTCGGAATGGAACTTCGCGATCTGACATCTGTTTTGAAAGAAACTGATTTTGCTCCATTTGCTGACACCATCGCCAACGGCGGCGAGATAAAATGCATCGTCGTAAAAGGCAAAGCAGATTATTCACGGAAACAGCTTGATGAACTTCAGGAATACGTAAAACGTTACGGTGCAGGTGCGATGGCCTGGATAAAATCAGGCGATGAAACCACATCTTCGCTGCTAAAAGTCCTCGGAGAAGAAAAGATCGCCGAAATGGCAGCAGCAGCCGAAGCCGAAAAAGGCGACGCCGTCTTGATCGTCGCCGGAAGAAAGTCGGTCGTTGCCGCCTCCTTAGGAGCTTTACGCAATGAGATCGCACGCCGCGAAGATCTGATCGACAGAAGCAGATACGAAGTTCTGATCGTAACCGAATTTCCGATGTTCGAACATGACGAAGAGACCGACACATTTGTCGCCGCTCATCATCCGTTCACATCGCCGATGGACGAGGACCTCGAACTTTTTAAAACAGCGGTAAATGATCCATCGCAGCATCATCTGCTAGGCAAGGTTCGCGCTAAGGCTTACGACGCGGTCATCAATGGTTATGAATGCGCCGGAGGTTCGATCCGTATTCACCAAAAAGACGTCCAAGCTCTGAATTTCAAAGCACTCGGAATGTCGCCGGAATCGGCACGTTCGCAGTTCGGCTTTTTTCTGGATGCGCTCGAATTCGGCACGCCGCCACACGGCGGATTTGCTGCCGGCATCGAACGCACCTGCATGATACTATGCGGAACCGAAAACATACGCGACGTAATGGCGTTCCCCAAAACCGCCTCAGCACAAGACCTAATGATGGACTCGCCGGGAATTGTGGACGATGGTCAGCTGCATGAATTAGGTATTGAAGTGTCGGAACCACTCAAGCAAGCGCAAGCAAAACCGCCTGCGTAAGCGATTGGTCTAGCTATTATATGAGAAGTTCAACCAAAGCGTTCGTACTTTCCGGATCTATACTTCTGGCGAGCTTGATCGTATATATTTATGCGCTAGAATTTGGAATGACGATCTTGAACGCTTGCGGAAGTCGCCCTTTTGGGGGTCGAACATTAGACATCGGCCCGTACTTAAACTGGGCTCACTATGTGAGCTTTGTAATTTTAGTCGCCGCTATTGGAGCAACCGTCGGAGGCATTATGTTAAGAAGGTCCGAAAAATGATTTACAGAAACCCAAATCTTTTAGGTGTGTGGCGATAACGCAGAACCAACTGAGCAATAGCATAAGCTTTGTCGACTCATTGAACAATTCAGATACGTTTTGTCGTAAAATATAGTTAGCGATGGCTAATAAATTTGATACAAACCCACTAGATCCTGATTTTCCGGAAAAAGCGAGGGCGGCTTCGGCGACAGGTGAGGCTGCGCCGGAAACGGTTCGTTTGCCGAATGAGACGAAGCGGCCGTTTGCTCCGCCGAGCATTACGGAGGACGAAACGCGGCGTTTTTCGGATTCGGAATTCAATGCATACGCATACAGTTCGCCCGAAGCTGCCGCGATGTATCATCCGCATAACGCCAGAATGAACCGTGCGGATGAGCACAAGGTTGCAAAAGTCGGCTTGCCGGAGCGCTGGCTGATCGGTTTGCCTTACGTTCCGTTCTATATCGGCCTCATTGCCGGTTTTATAATGCTTCTCGTCATTCCGAAAGAAGAGAATAAAGTTCGTTTTCACGCAGCACAAGGCCTAGCGGCACAACTCGCAATATTAGTTGTGATGGCTCTATTGGGTGGTGTCGGTGCCTTTACGGATCTCGCAAATATCGGTAACCTGGCGTTCAAGATCGCTGCGACGATAATGCTAATCATTTTCGCGCTCAAAGCTTGGAAAGGAAAACCTGTCCATATCGCTGCGATCGACGATCTGACAAACTGGCTCGAAGAAAAGATCGGACCGCTAAAATAATTAATATGGCTGACGAAAGATCGATACAGGAGATCTATTCTCCAAAAGGAATGTGCTTCGGCTGCGGGCCGATGAATGAGAAAGGTTTGCGTATACGCAGTTTTGCCGATGGCGACGAATTCATTGCCGAATGGCGTGCGGAAAAGCACCACGAAGCTTTTCCCGGAGTTCTAAATGGCGGCATCATCGGAGCTTTGCTTGATTGTCATTCGAACTGGGCAGCCGCATATTTTCTGATGAAACGCGACGGCAAAACCGAAGCTCCGTGCACTGTCACCGCAGATTTTCACGTTAAACTTCTGCGTCCGACGCCGAGCGATGCTCTTATCACATTGAAAGCCCGCGTTGTCGAATCAGCCGAAGACCGCGCAACCGTGGAAGCCGAACTCATCGCCAACGGCAAAGTCTGCGACACATGCCGCGGAACATTCGTCGCCGTAAAAGAAGGCCATCCGGCTTTTCATCGGTGGTAATTGAATAACTAGCCAGTTATTTTCAACATCTGCGTCTTCGAACTCAGTATTCAAATTTAGTTTCGTCATCCAATCGATCTGCTCGCGCATGAGTTTTGGTAGATGCACGACGTCGGAGAGTGCATAGTCGACTAGCTCTTCGGTCCAGATGCCGTCCCAGTTCTTGTGAAATTTGGTGCGTTGGGATTTGTCGAGATCGACGGCAAAGTAGCGGTAAAGTGTTTCTGCAAGCGAGGCGGATTGGTTCGCTCCGCGGGTTAGAACCTTTTCGGCGATCATTGTGTCAAAAACATTTGCTACCGCGTAGCCGTTTTCGCGAAGAAATTCGATATCGAAACGGGCGTTGTGAAAGATCTTTGTAACTTCTGTCGATGACATAATATCCTCGAGCTTGCCCAAAGCGATGCCTTCGCTGATCGGAACCAGAACATTATATTCGCCATCGGAAAACTGCACCGAATAAAGCTTTCCAAAACGCGCGCTTAGGCCGGAAGTTTCCGTATCGCAGCCCAAAACATCGGCGTTCGATAAACGCATGGCAGCTTCGGCTATCTCATCTTCGGTTCGGGCAACAAAAACTTTCACGAATAAATTCTAACATTCACCCGATGGTTTCGCCTCTTGGATAACCCGCCAAAAATGTAATAATCTAAATCAATTATTATGCTCACAACCCTGACAGAGATCGAAGCCCGCGTACTCGGCAGCCTTGTCGAAAAACAACTTACTACGCCGGAATATTATCCGCTGACGATGAATGCGTTGACCGCCGCGTGCAATCAAAAAAGCAACCGCGATCCGGTGATGTCGCTCGATGAAACATCGCTGCTCGCGGCGATAGACGTTCTTCGCGATAAAAATCTTGTTTATTTGTATTACGGAAGCTCGAGCCGGACGGTTAAATATAAACACATGCTCGCGAGCGTTTACGAACTGGATGAAGCACAGGTCGCGATAATGGCTTTGCTCTTTTTACGCGGCCCGCAAACCGTCGGCGAACTTCGCGGCCGCTCAGATAGATTGCATGAATTCGGGGGTATCGGCGAAGTTCAGGAAACCATCGACGGTCTCGCCAAACGCGATGAACCTCTCGTTATTGCGCTGCCCAAACAGCCCGGTCAAAAAGAGCCGCGTTACGCGCATCTCCTGTTCGGCGACATAGATATCGAAGCTCTTGCCGCATCCGCTGCGGCACCGAAAGCGGCCGTATTAAGCGGAGCCGTGAACGAACGCATTGAAGCACTCGAAAATGAAGTAAAAGCTTTGCGCGAAGAATTTGCCGAATTCAGAAAACAATTCGAATAATTAGAAATGCAGACGCGATTCGACCGTGAATTGTTTTGTGCTCGTTAGATTCAAGCTGTCCGTCACGGCGATCGTAAACGTCGACGTTCCTTTCAATCTCGCACGGCCGTATATCGTGCCCGATACCGGATCTAGCGTCATTCCGCGCGGTAAACTGCCCGAACTAACCGACCAGGTGACCTGTCCGGTTCCACCGGTATATTGAAGAGTTTGATCGTACCAACGCATACGCACCGAATGTGGTAGCGAAACTGTCGTTATCACAGGTGGCAACGAAACTGAATATTCGAAAGCACCAAGATCAAATGGGCCAACCACCGGACGTATCTCGCTTGATAAGTGTTTTACGTATTGCCGCAAAAGAGCGTTTGCGGGCAATACATCGGAATTCAAAACGGTTCCCGTGTCGATCGCTCCTGAACCTTCGATAAGATGAAAATCTTGGGCAGATGCATCGGCAAACCCGGGAGCTGTTCCGATGATCATCGTTCCGCCGCCGGTTACACTTCCGTCAAACGCCCCTTCAAAAGAATTTCGCCAACCGCTTTTCGACCAGTTGTTTACGAGGTTGAGCGTTCCAGATTCGGAAAGCATCGCAAGGCTCGTTCCTGCCGCCGTCGTGTAAAGAATATTGTTTCGCGCGATCGCATTGCTCATCGTTCGTCGATAAACGAAAGACGACCGAATTTCCGGTGCGTTCGGAATAGATCGTGTTGTTGTAAAAATAGAGTTTGCCTTTGCGGTAATTCGGCTCGTCGCCGCTGTCGCCGCCGTAATGCGTTATCTGATTGTTGCCGCCGTTTTGTTTGATCAGAATATTTCCGTAAACAAAGGTCTTGTGATATTCCGGCGAGTTGCGGATAACGCTGCTGTCTTCAGCATCGACGAGATCGAAATTGCGGTTGCCGCCTTCGATCCAATTATACCGTGCGATAAATCCGGCCGAGCGGTCCTTTAAATTATTGCCGTTCGCGCCGGCTGCGAAGCGGCCCAAAGCGATTGTATTGAAAGGTAATTCCAAGCGCCGCCGTATAATTATTATGTTCGAACGCGCTGCCGACATTTCCGTTACCGTAAATATAATTGCTTTCGACAAGCACATTTCGCGTCGGCGTTTCATCAAGCGAACCGATAAAAAGTCCGTTGCCGCCATCGGTGATGATGCAGTTTCTGATCGTTAAATTTTCAGCTTTTTCGACGTAGATCGGAGCCGCGTTTTGCGCATAGCTTTGTGCTTGGCCATTAGATCGTGTGAATTGGTAACTCTGATACGCACCGCGGACTTCGAGATTTTCGATCGTTATATATTTCGGCATCGTGTCCGCCGGAACGTTCGCTCCGCCGATCTTTATCGTGCCTCGATTTTCGTTCCAATAGTTCAGATTGGTCGGTGTCGTCGCACCGTTCCCGTCGATCACGGGAAGTTCGCCATTCGGTCCGGGAACGCCGCTGATCGTTATAGGCAGTTGCTCGGTTCCTTGACGGCAGATGACCCATTTTTCTTTGTATGGCGTCGATCTCCAATAGATCAAAACGCTGTCGCCCGGCTGAAGTGTCGCCCATGGGACTTCGGCAATTGTATCCAACGGAGTGTTCGGTTTTACTTCGTAGATCGCTGCGTTGATAAAGCCCGCAAATGACAGGATGAAGATCGGGATCGCTAAATATCTCATTTATTATTTTCTTAAAGTGATCGATCGAAGAAATTTGGGGGGCTGACATACCAATACTAACATTTAGCGGAATTAGCCGTAAACAAAAAAAGAACCGCCGACTTTCGCAGCGGTTCTTCGTTTTTCAGGAGGAGGGAGGGAGACGTTAATCGACATCTACATCTTCTACATTAACGCCGATCTTTTTCTCTACGATCTTTCCGACCGATATATTAGGGTCCGCAGCTCGAGCGTTTTTTACATACTCCGCGTCGATCTTGAATATTCTAAGCTTCACCACATCTTCAGTTGAAAGGTCGGTCAAACCTGCGTTTCGGAGTTCGGATAAATATTCAGGAGTTACCTTAAAGATCGAATATTTGACGAGATCTTCGAATCTATCGACCGGCAATCCGGCGTTCTTCATATCTCGAACGTACGATGCATCGATCTTAAAAATACGTGCCTTGACCAGATCTTCCATCGACAGATTCGGAAATCCGGTCGCTTTCATTTCCGCCATAAACGCACCATCGATCTTGAATATTACGGCCTTAAAAAGATCATCGGTTTCAAGCGGGCCAAAATTCGCACTGTTAAGATCATCGGCGACAGCAGTAGTTACCTTTAGCATCGCCGCACTAAAAAGCCGTTCGCTTGCTTGATCAGGATTGTTGGAATTTGTGTCGGCCTTGAGAAAATCGAACCCTCGTGATCTCATCGCACTAATGAAATTCTGATCCGGCGTGAACGTGAAAGTCCCCGACCCTTTTCCGTTTTTGAACGCTCCGGAACATTGGATCGTGCCGGCTTCGCGGACGAGCGAAAATTGCGCAGAGCCGTTCTCGGCGTTCGACCCGTTCAAGCCTTGCAGATCGGAATATGAAAACGTTTGCGAATTCATATTTTTCCCCTTATCTCGCGAGCGTTCAAAAGAGATCTGAATTTTGTCTCCGCTATCGACGACGTTAGATCTCCAGGTGCCGGTCAGCGGCGATTGAGCGACGATGACATAAGAACCGAATATAAAGATGATAAGAGTAAAAAAGGCCGCAGCCGCAGAATGATGTTTTGAAAAAAGCATAATGATCTCCAGTGTTTTAGATTTTCTACGCGTAATTGCGTTACAAAATGAAAACACCACCGTATGCTTGTTTGTGACAAAAATGTTGTCGGAATTATTCGGCGAGTTTTTCGAAGGCTTCGTCGATGAAGCGGAAATGGCGTTCGTCCTGATCGCGGATGGCTCCGCGTTTTTCGTAAAATTTGATGGCTGATTCGTTCCATTCCAGCACCTGGAAATCAATGCGTCGGTAGCCTTGAGGCTTTCCGTATCTGGCTATTGAACGAAGGATGCGGTCGCCAAGGCCGAGTCCGCGAAAACTGTCGTGGATGTAAAGATCTTCGAGATAATAGCCAACCTGTCCGCGAAAGCTAGCGAAATTCGGATAAAAAAGTGCATACGCAACGGTTTGGCCGCCGGCGTAGGCGACAACACCTTCAACAAAAGACCCCGGGCCGAACATCGCAGCGTGAAGCTTTTCCTCGGTCACCTCAAAATATGCGCTGAGATTTTCGAATTCGGCAAATTCACGCATCAACTCTACGATCGCTGCGGCGTCTTCGGGCTCTGCTTTTCTTATCTCGATATTCATAAAAAATGGCCGCAATTGATCTGTGACAATCGCGGCCAATTGCTAAAACAATTTCAACACTATTTCTGCGGCGATATCTTCTTGTCCGCCTTCAGGCTAGCCAAAAGATTAGTCGCGTCGTCTCTATATTTATGATCCGACGGTGCCGCCTTTAAGTATTTGCTAAGTAAATTTGCCGATTCCTGGAACATAGCCTTGTCATCGCTAAGGTCGGCATTCGAATACAACGCCAATCCTAATCCCCACAAAGCATCCGGGTTGTTCGGTTGCTCTTTTATGACTGCGCGATATCCGGCGACGGCACTGTCCATATCACCTGAAGCGAACATCATGTCGGAATAAACCACTTGTGCTTTTGCCTTAGCGGCCGGGTCCTTCTCTACTTCGAAATATTGTTTATAGATCGGTCCGGCTGTTGCAGCCATTGCATCATCCGCTTTGGTCAAAAATCCCAGGCGTATAACTTCGACGTAGTTTGTCAGTATCTTTTTCTTTGTATCGGCATAAAGTTCGACGTCTTTGGGATCCGTAGATTTTGCGGCTGCCAAAACTTCCAGGCCTCTATCAAATGACTTCGCTGCCTGATCCCATTTATCTTTTGCTGCCGCGAGCTCTGTCGCCTTGTCGCCTTTTAATGATCGTTGATATGCGGCATAACCAAGCTCTTTCAATGCAACGCCTTTGTAGTTGAGAAGCGTAGGTGCACTGCCGGCAAAATCCGGATCAGCATTGATGCCTTCATCAAATTTCGCGACCGCTTCATCATAATTTTTCGCTTTATAAGCCGCATCGCCTGCTTTCAAAGCTGCGTTAACGACCTTATAGTTATCCTCGGCCTTTTTTCGTGCGGCTTCATTTTCCGCGATCATTTTTTTACGTTTTTCACGTTCTTCCGGCGTCATCTCGGCAGCAGATTTGATCGTCGTTCTGACCTCTTCTTCCGTAAATGTCGAACCATCGCCTTCGGAAACTTCGATCGGAATATCTTCCATTCCTGCTTCGATGCCAGGCTGGATAGCCGGCGTAATTCCAGGCCCGCTTATCAGCAACGCAAATTTCTGTGCCGGCCCAACGCCGATGAACGTAAATTCGCCTTTGTCGTTCGTCTTAACAGGTGAGATCGAGCCTTTGTCCACGTCCGTGCGATAACCTGTGATCGTCGCACCCGCGGCTGGAGCAGTTGTGCCGTCCGTTTTCTTGATGGTTACTTTGCCGGTAATTTTTGCACTTTGAGCGTTAGCACCGACAAAACCAGCGACAATAAAAGCCGCCGCTAAAATAAAGGTAAAATAAGATCTACGTTGCATTGAAATCCTCCGAAAAATTTATGAACCGCAAATTTGCACAGTTGAGATGCTTTAGGTTCAAAAAACGTTTTATGTTTTCTCTCATTTTACTCATAAATACGACAAATTTGAAACCGCTTACCTCCGTTCCATCGCTTTTCAGATGTATTTGATCGGATCGCTAAGTTAAAATGAACAAATGAACGAACGAATATTTAATTTCAGCTCCGGTCCGGCAACCATGCCTTTGCCTGTACTCGAAAAGGCCCGCGAAGAGATGCTCTCGATCAAAGGCAGCGGAATGAGCGTGATGGAGATCAGCCATCGATCTGATCTTTTCGGCGGAATTCTTGCGGACTCCGAACGGCGAATTCGTCATTTACTGAATATTCCAAATGATTACAGCGTCATTTTTTCGCAAGGCGGCGCAACTCAGCAATTTTCTGTGATACCGATGAATTTTCTGAATTCGAGCGAAACGGCAGCGTTTATCATAACCGGTGTTTGGGGCGAAAAAGCTGCTGCGGAAGCAAGGCGTTACGGAAATACCGAGATCATCTACAACGGGAAAGATTCGGGTTACAGCAAAACGCCTATGCGAGGCGAACTCAATATTCCCTCCGGCGTGAAATATGTTCATTACACCTCGAACGAAACCATCGACGGAGTCGAGTTCCATTATGATCTCAATGGCGGCAGCGTTCCGGTCGTTTGTGATGCTTCGTCGAACATTCTTTCAAAACCTATCGACATCGAAAAATACGACGTCATCTACGCGGGAGCTCAGAAAAATATCGGCCCAAGCGGCGTTACCGTGCTGATCATCCGTAATGAGATGCTGAAATCCGTTTCGAACCAAAGCTTGCCGGGCGTGATGGATCTTCGCCGCTTGGCGAAGGAAGATTCGATGGTAAATACGCCAAATACCTGGGGAATTTATATGATCGGGCTTGTTTGCGAATGGCTGATCGGTCAAGGCGGATTGGATGTAATTGCCGATAAAAACGCAGCTAAGGCCGAGCTTTTATATCATGCCATCGATCAGAGCGACGGCTACTATATCGGCCAAGCCGAACCGGCATCGCGTTCTAAGATGAATGTTACGTTTCGCCTAGCTTCCGAAGAACTTGCCGAACAGTTCTGTCGAAAAGCTTCGCTCGAAGGCCTTGATGGGCTTCGAGGTCACCGAAGTGTCGGCGGCCTGCGGGCTTCGATATATAACGCAATGCCAAAAGAAGGCGTCGAAAAATTGGTCGAGTTTATGTACAAATTTCGCACAGAATAAAAAGATTGCCGTCAGCCATCGATTCGCGGTATCATTTATTTGAGAAAACCCCGCTCATATTCCTCAGATCAAAGGACAACTCAAAATATGGCAATGATCGGCAATAAACTCTACCGTCAAACCGACTCTAAAAAAGAACAGGCAGCCGAGATCGATAAACAGCTCGCCCGATTAGAAGATGACATCCGTAAACTAAAGGTCGATTTCGATATTTATTTTAATGGAGCCACGAAACGCGCTCCGCTCGAAGCCAGAGCCAGGCTCGAAGCTCAGATAAAACGGGTTGCCGACCAACGGACTATGAGCTATTCGCAGCGATATCAATTTAACACGCTGGTTTCCCGGTTCACGGCCTATCGCGAATTATGGCGGCGAACGCTGAAAGCCAAAGGCGAAGAACTTATCTAAAACAAAAAAAGCGAACTCTGAAATTCAGGTTCGCTTTTTTGATGTTCAAATGGGAAATAGAAGTTATTCCATGATCTCTTTCATCATCACATTTTCAGCCTGTGGACCTTTTGGGCCATCGGTAACGTCGAATTCTACCTCTTGACCTTGGATCAACGTCCGGTAACCATCGCCGGTGATCGCGCTGTAATGAACAAAAATATCCTGTTCACCCGGCTGTTCGATAAAACCGTATCCTTTCGCGTTGTTGAACCATTTAACCATACCAATAGCTTTTGACATCTTTCGTAATTCCTCCTGCAAACTTCAAATACTAAATCAGATCGCCGCCCTAAGGCATTGATGAAATGTCACCCACAAACTCTAACGCTGTCGGGTTTTTCGCCTAACAAAAATGTTATGAAAAAGCACAACGCGATCCATCCATTTCAGATACAAAAAAGATCTTAAACTGCAAGATTTCTGGTATTTAACTGTATGTGTTTTTTCGGTTGACGAACCCGAATTTACCGATATTTTCCGTTTCTGTCAAGCATTTTTTTCGTGCGTTCGGCAGTTTGTCTCTAAATTGTTATAATTTCGACAAATAATTCTCTTAAAAACGCTTATGCCTAACGATTACGGAAAAAACGCTCCTCTTTCTTATAATAAATACTTAAAGGTTCCGGAACTCATACAATTGCAGGAAACTTTGTCCGATCCTGTCAGTCACGATGAGCTTTTATTCATCGTCATTCACCAGACCTATGAGCTTTGGTTCAAGCAGATACTGCACGAAGTGGATGCCACGATCAAATGGCTTGACGAAGGCCGCACGTTCCGGGCAAACCACAGCCTAAAGGCCGTTATTACGATCGAAAAGATACTCGTATCCCAGATCCACATTCTCGAATCAATGGCGCCGATCGGTTTTCTCGAATTTCGCGACAAGCTCAATCCGGCAAGCGGTTTCCAATCAATGCAGTTTCGCGAACTCGAATTTGCTTCGGGTGCGAAAGACGAAAAGTTACTAGAATCTTTCAAGAACGACGATTTTGCATATCCGAAACTGACCGAAAGATTTAACGGCCCGTCGCTGGCCGATTCATTTTGGTCGCTGCTCGAACGGGCCGGCTTTCCCGTCGGCACACACGAAGAAAAGGTCGCGGCGATAGTAGAGGTCATCAACCATCCCGACAAATATCCGGAGGAATACAATATGCAGGATCTGCTGATCGAGCACGACAAGAACATCTTACTGTGGCGTTTTCATCATATTTTGATGGTCGAAAGAATGCTCGGGATGAAACGCGGAACCGGCGGTTCGGAAGGCGTAGGTTACCTTGCGACAACACTTACAAAGAAATTCTTTCCCGAACTTTGGGAAGCACGTACGCATTTGAAATTTGAATTTTAAGATGAAAAAACTCGCACAGATCTTGCCCGTCGTAATTTTTATCCTTACCGTTTCAGCATTTGCACAGACGGACGGAAAGGTAAAGATAACTATCCTTCACGTTAACGATACATATCAATTTTCTCCGGTTGACGGTGGAGCACGCGGCGGCTTGGCTCGCGTTCTAACCATAAAGAAAAAAGTGAGGGCTGAAAATCCTTACACGATCTTCACGCTTGGCGGCGACACCATATCGCCTTCGGTCGAAACGCGAACGTTTCGCGGCAAGCAGATGATCGATGCCTGGAACGCCCTAGGGCTGGATTATTCTGTTTTGGGAAATCATGAATTCGACGTAAAGAAAGACGAGCTCAAAAGCCGTATCGCCGAATCAAGATTCGCATGGCTCGGTGCAAATGTTTACGACAAAGCGACAGGAAAGATCTTTGCCGATACACCGCCTTTCATTATCAGATCGGTCGGCGGTGTAAAGATCGGCTTTATCGGTTTGCTGCTGCCTGAAGCAAAAGAAACTTCCTCAATGGATGACACGCTCGAGGTCCGCGATTATTGCGAAACGGCCCGCGAACTCGTTCCGAAGATGAAGGCGGCCGGTGCAAACGCGATCATAGGCCTAACGCATATGTTCATGTGGGAAGACAAACGCCTCGCCGGCTGTGCCGATTTTGATCTTATCTTGGGTGGCCACGAACACACACTTTTGCAATCGTCAGCACACGGAACGCCGATCTTCAAAATGACCGCTGACGCCCGTGAGGTCGGCAAATTCGACCTTTATTTCGATAAAAGAACGGGCAAGTTCGAAAGCATGGATTGGGAGATAATTCCGGTCACATCGGACATCGCCGAAGCTCGCGAATTCGAACCGGTCGCCGACAAATACAAGGACATTGTCGAAGAGCTTGCGGTAAAGGTCGGTGCGACATCTGTTCCGCTCGACGCTCTTTCCGAATCGAACCGCACCAAGGAAACAAATATCGGAAATTTCATAGCTGATGCGTATCGGAAAGCTGCAGACGCAGATGTTGCTCTAGTTAACGGCGGATCGATCCGCGCCGATCTGAGTTACAATCCGGGCCCGCTGACGAAACGCGATGTGCTTTCAATGCTGCCTTTTAATAATCCGATCGTAAAAGTAGAGATATCAGGCAAAACGCTTTTAGAAGTTTTGGAACACGGAGTTGCTCGAAGCGCTGAAGATAACGAACCCGGTAGATTTCCGCAGGTTTCGGGAATGTCATTTACGTTCGATGCCGGGCGTTTGCCGGGACAGCGTGTTCTGGAAGTTTTCGTGGGAGGAAAACGTTTGGTCGAAGACGCAACATATACGCTTGCAACCTCGGATTTCCTCGTCGCAAAATCAGGCGACGGATATACGATGTTTAAAGACGCAAAGGTTTTGATACCCGCGGAGAACGCTCGCAAAGACTCTGAAGTTTTCGAAGAGGCGATCAAATCATCGCAAAACGCTACAATTTCGCCCCTGCTGGAAGGACGGATTAAGCGGTTGAATTAGCGGCAGAGACGCGACCTGCCGGCGGCTATGATCAGATCGCCATGTCTTGCTCTGTCAGTTCAAACAAACACAGCAAACACTTCATTCGAAAAAAGCATTCCTTTTTTTGTGAGTCTTATCGTATTAACTGACCGTTCTATCAATCCGTCTGCGATCAGCTGATCTATCTCTCTCGCGTAACGATCGGTGAGATCCATATCAAACCGCTTGCGGAATTCACCGAGATCGATCCCGCGATTCAGCCGCAAACCCAAAAAAACAAATTCAGAAGCCGCGTCTATTTTTTCGCGCATGACCTCGGCAGAATCATTATTTTCGATCAAAGAAACGTATTTCGCCGTGTCCCGTTCATTTGCATATCGGTCGGCACCGTCAAAAGAATGTGCCGAAACACCAAAGCCGAAAACCGGATCGAGCCGCCAATATTTGTTGTTGTGTCTTGACCAGAAACCCGGCTTTGAAAAATTGGAGATCTCGTATTGCTCGTAGCCTGCGGCGGCGATGCGGTCGAGCATGACTTCGTACATTTCGGCTGCCAATTCTTCGTCCGGCATCGGCTGACGCTTGCTGCGGATCTGTTCGGCGAGCGGCGTCGCTTCGTGTATTTCGAGCAAATAGAGCGATAAATGCTCCGGCTCCATCTTCAAAGCTT
>CAVRHB010000009.1:0-11589 GCA_963720905.1 uncultured Acidobacteriota bacterium | reverse complement strand
GAACCCTCCGGATAAACGGAGAATGCAGAAGAATCGGCGGGCAAACGGAAGGCGGACACTCGTCCGCATTGTTTTACGAATCAGTTTTCGTGAAACTTGGAAAAATGATCATAGATATATTTTAGACTTAAATGAGCCGAAAATTGCTGAAAACAAGTATAAAGTACGTTGGCGTTTTCATTATCCTGTTGTCGATCGGCTGTCAGCGGACTGAGCGACGACAGATCTCGTATTCGAAAGAGGATTTTTTGGTTCGCGAAATGAGCTTTGGAATCGAGAAGGTTCGATTCCGGTTTTTGTGCCGAAAGGCAAAAAGGACGGTGAGAAATTGCCGGTGATGTTGTACTTGCACGGTTCGGATGAACGCGGCAACGATAACGACGGACAATTGAGTGGTCCGGCTCCGATAATTCTTAACGATCCGGCAAGGTTTAATTTTATTATCGTATTCCCACAGTGTCCGGCCGATAGATTTTGGGATAAGGAAATGATCGAACGGTCGGTCGCTGAGCTTGATCAAACCGTCAAAGAATTTAACGGAGACGAAACGCGGTTATATTTGGCCGGATTTTCGCTCGGCGGTTATGGAGTGTGGCACACGGCAGCAATGTATCCTGAAAAATTTGCGGCAGTAATTCCGATGTCCGGCTGGGTATTACCGAGGCCGCGTGAACGCAACCAAATCGCTCCTCAAATAATCGAACTAGTCGATGCCAAAGATCCGTATCGTGCGTTTGCGGGTAAACTTAAAAATACGCCGATCTGGATATTTCACGGTGAGAACGACCCGATCGTTCCGGTCGCGAATTCGCGTAATATGGAAAAAGCTCTGAAAGAAGCCGGAAATACGAACGCACATTACACCGAGCTTAAAAATACCGGACATGTTTCTTTGAATGCGGCGTTTGAAGATTCAGATCTTTTCAAGTGGCTGGCGGAACGGTGAGTCGTGGTATTATTAGTTAATTATGGCACAGATAATCATAGATATTCCGAAAGGGAAAACTCGGCGATATGCATTGCCAGATGCAAAGCGTGTTAAAGCACTCATAAAGATACTCGATCGCGGGGCTATGCCGCTTAGCAGCGGTCCCGATCATATTTCGGCTCAGGAATTTGAAGATATTCAAGACTCATTGGATGTGCGCGATGCGCTTGAGGAAATGCAGAAAACCGGTGAGAGTTTCACGGTAGAAGATCTTCGCAAAGAATTCGGTTTGAAATGACCCAATACGCCGTTCAGATCACACCAGCTGCACGTAAGCAGATCAAGCCGTTGCCAAAAAAGGACAAGATCAGGATCTTGAACAAAATAGAATCGCTTGCATCAGATCCGCGTCCGGCACGATCGAAACAACTTATCGGCGAAGCCGGCCTTCATCGAGTCCGCGTAGGCGACTATAGAATAGTTTACTCAATAGACGATGAAGTATTGGTAGTCTTGGTCGCAAAAGTCGGACATCGAAAAGATGTATATCGATAACAGATTTCCCATAATGAACGTATTCGAACTGACAAAAAGTTTAATGAATATTCCTTCTGTTTCGGGCGAGGAGGCGGCGGTTGGGTTTTGCCGCGAGCCGCAGAACGGTAAATAGTAAATCGTGAATCGTAAATGGCAGGAACACCTTTGTACGAATCGCAACGTTCTCCGATGAACGACCATTAAACACACCATGCTATTATTGTAAAATCTAATTGTCGGCATAAACCAACTTCTTTTGCTCGGTCGGCAACCAATACCAAGATGCTAACTCATAGAAATATTTTCATTGTGTTGATGGTCATGCTATTGAGCTCCAGTACGGTTGTAGCTCAAAAGGTTCCTTTAACATATACAACGAGATTGATCAGTGTACCGTGCTTGGGCGATAAGCTTGAGATCGAAGGTACACTTTCAAACATTAGTGATAAAGACGTTTGGATCGAAAGAACCCAGATGTGGCGATATTCCATCGAAAAAGCGCTAGATCAATTTGGTTCTTCCAATATTCCAATTCTGAGAATGCCCTTAATGAGGTCGAGCAAGGGCGATTCGTTCTATATTGACGGCTCGGAAGATGAAAATCTTATGCGTCTGAAACCCGGTGAATCGTTCACCGACCTTATTGAGATCGATCCTGAGGCAGACGATTTCTTCCGGCTTCCGGGCAGATTTTCAATAACCTACGGATATGGGCAATTTATTAAAAGATCTACGGAAGGTATCAAACCTTGGGTCGGTTCTATTAATGCTGATGAACTGAATTTTACAATAAAGTCATGCGCCGAAGGTCGGCCCGCACCTTCTAATTATGATGATGTTGAGAAGGCTGTTTTTTTATATAACGAATTTGCTCGGATAGGAAAATTTGAAGAATTAAAAACTATTACGCACGTTATTAAAAGCCTAAGCAACGATTCGATCGAATCTCTTCGCGGATCGCTATTGAAACTCAACGAAGAAGAATTGATTCAGGAAAAGCTCGAGATAGAGCGACCAACATTGATTTTTCTTTCTAAGTTAAAAACCTTCGAAATAAGAACCTTAGAATCCTCCGAAGAAAAAGCGAAAGTTTTGGTTACATATTTATCAGATCTGCCAGACCAAGAAACGACACCGCAGATCTTTAGCCTAATCAAAATAGATGGTGCATGGAAGACATGTAATATTGAAGCCTTTTCTGAAGCCTCGATCAAAGCAACTAAGCGAAATGCGGAAAAGCAGGCGATGGGCGATGAAATAAATATAAAGATCGGCCAGTTCCTGACCAAAGAAGGGAAATTGCCAAATTCTCTAAGTGATATCGGATCGGAAGATAAATTAGAAGGTCCGATCTATTATAAGAAGATTGACGACAATCGATATTAGCTTTGGTATGGCACGACCTTAGGAGAATCGGTTACTTATGATTCCGAGATCCAACGCTGGAAATAATGAGCCGAGTGTTCATTAGAACTAAGAAGAAAGACGTTCACTTCACTAAACTCAAAAACACAGCCACGTCTCGCTGAATGACGCGTTCGATGATGCAGATCTTTTCAGTGGCTGGCGGAACGGTAACGATTATGATGATCAAGACTCGTAAATTTATTTTCCCGATCGTTTTGATCATGATGCAGTTGGCTTTCAATGCCAATGGCCAGATCGTCGCGCTGTCGTTCTTTCGGTAGTGTCGGTGGAAAAATTGGAAATTGTGCTCCCGAAAAAAGAAATTCTCCCAGCTGAGAATGCATCAAAGCGAACTGGAAAAAGAATTTGGAAAGGCACTTCGATTGCCTGACGACGACGTGGTATTTATCGGTGAACCAGATGATCGAATGGTTCGTTTTAAGTTGGTGAACACATCGAAGGAGCCGATCTTTTACTTGGTAGATCACGATACAAATGAACTGATAGGGGCGATCTTGTCTCGAGCGAGCGAAACCGAAGGCTGGGTCACGATGAATGTTAGGCGAGGGAAAACAGAGCGGTTGGGCAGTGCCTCAGATTGGCGGGAGCTCTTACCGAATGCCTCGATCGAATTTGGTTTCAGTGACCAAAGCACTCGCAAAGGTCAACACGCACTTTCGATATTCGTTAACAACAAACCGGAACAATTGGATCGGAAAGTTATTATTTCTGAGGCTTATTCATTGACCGAAATTAAATGAACGTATTCGAACTGACAAAAAGTTTAATGAATATTCCTTCCGTTTCGGGCGAAGAGGAAGCGGTCGGGTTTTATTTGCGGGACCATTTGAAATCGCTTGGGTGGACGGTTGAGATGCAGGAAGTTTCGGCCGATCAGCGGAATGTTATCGCTTATTTGAACGAAGCCCGCGTGTTTGGCTTTCGACGCATATGGACACGGTTCCGCCGTTCATCGAGCCGACAGAGGACGACGAAAAGATCTATGGCCGCGGAGCTTGCGATGCGAAGGGAATAATCGCGGCACAGATCACTGCCGCGGAGCGGTTGCGGAAAGAGGCCATCGAAGACATCGGTTTGATCTATACGGTCGAAGAAGAACGTTCATCGACCGGAGCAAAAGCTGCGAATCTGCATCCGCTGGCGGCAAAATGCGAATATATGATCAACGGCGAACCGACCGACAACGACCTTGCGATCGGTTCGAAAGGGTCGTTTCGTTTGAAGATAAAAACGAGCGGCAAAGCGGCGCATTCGGCGTATCCGGAAGAAGGCGATTCGGCGATAGAAAAGCTGCTCGATATTTTGGACGAGATCCGCCACACAAAATTTCCGAACGATGATTTCTTTGGCGAAACGACCGTGAACATTGGCGTAATCGAAGGCGGTTTGGCACTTAACATCATTCCGCCGAAAGCCGAAGCGAGCTTGCTGATCCGTATGACGACGAAACGCGAGCCGATCGAAAAGGCTCTCGAAAATATCGTTCGCGGCCGCGGAGAGATCGAAGTTCTTTCCTGCAGCGAACCCGTCAAACTACACGAAGTCGAAGGCTTTTCCACAAAGGTCGTCAGGTTCACCACCGACATTCCACATATGCCGAACTGGGGCAAACCGATGCTGCTCGGCCCCGGCTCCGATCCTCGATGCACACACAAAAAATGAATTCGTCATAAAGAAAGACCTTGAAAAAGCCATCGATCTTTATGCGAACTTGGTGAGAACGCTGCTCGCCGCGTGAACTCCGGCCAAACCTTTTTCCGTCCGTCGGCGTATAATACTTGCTACAAACCTAATAAAGTTGGAATCGATATGAAAAAACAAATCATTTTTTTGCTGTTCGTTGTCCTTTTTACATTGCCGGTTTTTGGACAGGATCTTTTTATGCCGCGAAATGTAAAGGCGGCTTATGCTAACGGCACGCGGAGTATGGACGGAAAGCCCGGACCGAATTATTCGCAGAACAGATCTGTCCATCACATTCGGATGAATATCGCGCCGCCGAACCGGACGATAAGTGGATCGGAAGACATTACATACACAAATAACAGCGCGAAACCTTTGCCGACGCTGATCTTGCGTTTCGAGCTGAATGTGCATACGCCGGAAGCGATGCGCGAGCGTCCGGTAAGTGCCGATCAACTGACCTCGGACGTTACGATCGACGAATTTGCCGAGAACGGAAAAGTTAAACCCTGGACGCCGCTCATCGGACAAAAAGGAATGACCTACAACGCGATCAAGCTGGACCAACCGCTTGCGCCGGGTGCTTCGATCAAGCTTTCGTTCAAATGGCATTACGAACTCGTTCTCGAATCGGGCCGCGAAGGCGTTATCGATCCGACGTCTTTTTACATCGCGTATTTTTATCCGCGTGTTGCCGTGCTTGATGATGTGAACGGCTGGGACGATATTTCGCATATGCTTTCGCACGAATTCTTTGGCGATTTTAACGATTACACGCTGGATGTCACCGTTCCGAAAAATTACATTGTGTGGGCGACCGGCGATCTTGTGAACGCCGACGAAGTTCTGCAGCCAAAGATCGCGGAACGGCTGAAGAAGTCTTTTACCAGCGACGATGTCGTGAATATCGCGAGCTTGGACGAAGTTAAGTCCGGCAAGGTCACGGCGCAGAACGCAACGAACACATGGAAATGGAAAGCGGAAAATGTTTCGGACGTGGCGTTCGGTTTGAGCGATCATTACATTTGGGATGCGGGAAGTCTGGTCGTCGATAAAAAGACCGGCCGCCGTGCGAGCACGCAAGCGGCCTATGACGAACCTTCGAAAAATTTTGCGAACATGGTCAAATACGTAAAAACCTCGCTCGATTTTTCTTCGAACCAATGGCCGGGCATTCCTTATCCGTATCCGAAGATGACGATCTTCCGCGGTTTCGCCGATATGGAATATCCGATGATGGCGAACGACAGTTCGCAGGATCGCGGCGACATACAGGAATTCATTGCGGCACACGAGATCATGCATACATATTTTCCGTTCTACATGGGAATCAACGAGCGGAGATATGCCTTTATGGAAGAAGGCTGGACGACGGCTTTCGAATATATGTTCAACACCGCAACGTTCGGAAAACCGACGGCGGATGCTTGGTTCAAAGGCTTTCGCGTCGGCGGATGGGTGCGAAATATGGATTCCGATGCGGACATTCCGATCATGACGCCGGAAAATGTTCTACGCGGAAACGGCTATGGCGACAATAAATACGGACGTTCGGCGCTCGGTTATCTGGCTGTAAAAGATCTTCTTGGGGACGCGGAGTTCAAAAAGGGTCTGCACACGTTCATCGACAATTGGCACGGCAAACACCCGACGCCTTGGGATATGTTCAACAGCTTTAATGCCGGAACCGGAAAGGATCTGAACTGGTTCTGGAACGCCTGGTTCTTTACCTACGGTTATATCGACTATTCGGTTGCCGGTGTTGAAAAGAACGGTAGCGGTTCGATCGTTAAGATCAAGAACCTTGGAGGTTTCCCGGCACCTGTCGATGTTGTCGTGACCTACGATGACGATACGACCGAGACGCTTCATCAAACGCCGGCCATTTGGAAGGCAAATATGAAGGAAGCTTCGGTAAACATTGCCTCCGCGAAGACGATCAAAAGCGTAAATCTCGACGGCGGCATCTATATGGACTACAACCCGAAGGACAATGTTTGGCCGATGGCCGCCGCGGCTGAATAAAAAAGAAAGATTTTCCTTGATGTGCGCGATAGCTTCGTGTATATTCTCTGGGAAGTTAGAAAAATAGTATCAATTTCGGGACGGATCTCCACGGTCTTTCCCGAAAACCGGAAAGGATGACGAAGACGGTGTGGGAGACGGATTCGACATCCTTTCCACTTTTATGCACTTCAGAACCTCTGCGTAAGCCGAGTGATCGGAACCCTACCTGTTGAGATCGGACCGCTCGCTTTAGCTGGCGGTCCGATCTCGACAAAGTTCTAATTGTTATAATTCAATGCATCGAGATACGAGTCAGCGTTCCCGGACCGAGATTGGTGACGAAGATCATATCAGTACGATCATTGACTGCCATTCCGGCGGGCGTGATCAGGTCCGTTGCGATATCCACGGCCGCGGAAGTTCGAGTCCGATAGTATCGAAGTCTTCCAGGTGCGCCCGCAAGCTGATTTGTACTAAATTCGAGGGTCAGGTAGCCATGATTTTGATTTGGCCACGGATGATGACTAAAGAACCAACGGCGGCCGCAATCAGTTTCCGCGACGTCGATCGCGGAGCTTAGTCCGGAGATAAAAGACGACGACGATCCGGTATTCGGATCTACCGTTCTGATATCGGCGAGTCCGGAAACGAACGGAAATCCAGTTAGTGTAGGAACCAGCAAATTACCGTCGATCAAATGCAGATTATCAGGCACGGCTTCTACGACCGGAGGACCGATCGGGGTAGGGTTTGGCATAATTGGGAATTGAACAACGGTCGCGACATTATTTCCCGATAAATCGACTCGAGTTATCCGATTCAAACCGGCGTCAGCCACATAAATATCGCGGCGGTATCTTGTAATTCCGTAAATATGTGACGCTTTCACATTTTCTGGATGATCGGGTGTCGGAGCTGCAATATAATTTGGAAGATTTACGATCATTCGAACCCGCATAAATCCGAAATGTCCGTTTCCAAGCCACACGGTGTGTCCGGCAGCGAGTCTTTCCTGATCTGCCGCTGTCATCGTAAAACCACCGCGGCGAAATCCCAGGCCGAAAGGGAACTCAAATTCCAGGACAGAATCGAACAGCGGCGATGACGGCGGGGGTTCGGAAGCTCTAAGCCCGGGCCTGCACCGGGAACTGCAGCATCGCCAACTCCGATCGTCGCGAAAAGCGTAAAACCGTCGAGGTACAATCCGGTTACGCCATCTGGATCGGCACCGCCGCCAAGTGTCGCAACGGCGGAAGGAAGTCCCTCGACCAATGATCTCCGCTCGCCACTCGATTGGTCGATAATTGAAATACGGCCTGAATTTGGTGCACTGTAGCCGTCCTCACTGACCAAAAGGGCATTCCCCGGAGCGAGTATAACTTTATTGGGATGATTCAATCCAACGGTTATGACCGCTTGGGATTGTGCTGCGGCCGCGGCGGAAAGAAAGATTAAAATCGTTGCTAAAGCGTAAATTTGTTTCATAATTTGGTCTCCTTTGATTTATTCGACATGGTTCGTTCTATGACGGTCGTTTTCGTTTACTTTCGTCCAATTAAAGTGCTAAAATCTGAGCATTCGTTAGGATCATTATTGTGTCGATCCGACATTTTTTTTGGTATCCGAATACTACTACTAGCTGTTTAATCGATACTTCGAAGTTTCTGAAAGATTTCTGAATCATTTCTGAAAGACTTAAGAAACAGCTGTAAAATGGTGACCAATGTCCCTTCTTGATAAAGAGTCATACACCTTCTTAGATTTTCGGGTGGATACCGGAGAAAGGCTCTTATTCCAAAATGGGGAGCGGCTTCCACTTACCGAAAAAGCCTTTGAGGTTTTGTGCCTCTTGGTCCGAGAACATGGCTCGTTGGTCACAAAAGATCGCTTTTTTGACGAGATTTGGCACGATTGTGCGGTTGAAGGTAACAATCTGGATAAGTGCATATCACTTATCCGGCCGACGCTTGGCGAAGAAAAAAGCAGCCCCCAATTCATCGAGACCGTACGCGGTCATGGCTACCGGTTCATCGCTTCCGTGAAGAATTCCACGTCGGGCTATTCACACGTCTCGGGAACTGACAGTTTTTCGATTCCCGCGAATTCGATCGCTGTCCTGGCGTTTGAAAATCTAAGCACGGAAAAAGAGAACGAGTATTTCTGCGAAGGTCTGGCCGAAGAACTTTTAAATTCGCTTTCTAAGATAAGAAATCTAAAAGTTGCGGCCCGCACTTCGGCATTTTCGTTTAAGGAAAAAGATGTTCGGATCAGTGAGATCGCTGATATCCTGCAGGTCCGAACGATTCTTGAAGGCAGCGTGAGGCGCTCTAACGATCGTCTAAGAATAGCCGTTCGCCTGATTGATGCGCCGAGCGGCTATTTAATATGGTCGGAGAACTACGACCGCGCAGTGCAAGATATTTTCGACATACAGGACGAAATCGCACTCGCCGTCGTAGATTCGTTGAAAGTTGACTGGTTTAGCGAAGAACGCGATGCGGTTTTGAAACGTCATACTGCCAACACCGAAGCATATTTTTGTTATATGAAGGGTCAGTATTACCGTTGGAAGGGCTCGGGGCCCGAATTCGCTCATTCGCTAAAATATTTAGAACGGTCGGTCGAGGTCGATCCTTCATTTGCTTTGGGATACTTCGGCGTTTCAACCTATTACGGCTATGGTACGGCATGGGGATTGATTCCGATCAACCCAAGCCAAGGATGGGCCTTGGCAGAATCTGCAATAGCAAAAGCTCTCGAGATCGATGATTCACTGGTTGAAGCAAAGCTTTCCCTTGCGGCTTTTTCGCTGGTCAAATATCGAAAGTTCACCGAAGCCGGCGCCGCTATAGCAGATATTGCTGCAGCAAGCCCGAATTTTGCAGAGATACATCATCTGTATTCATTTTATTTACTGACCATAGGAAAGTTTAATGAGGCTGCGGCTGAGGCACGACGGGCTCTTTATCTAGATCCGTTGTCGGTCCTCTTCAGCCGGATGTTAGCTCAATGTTTATATTTTGCTCGTAAGTATAGTGAAGCGATCAGCCAATTGAGAGAAGCTCTCGAACTCGACCCGAACAATTACTTAACGCACAGTATGATGTCCGAGATCTATTTGAAGATGGGATCTACCGAAGAGGCGCTTGTTTCGTGGCAAATGGCCGCGCGTCTCGAAGGCGGTAGCCAAGATCAAAATGCGGCGAATCTCTTAGAACAAAACGCAACGCTTCAGAAAATCATGTTGGCCGAGGCCGGCAAACGATTAGAGCGGCTTTTCGAGGAATCGAGGTTGGTTGAATATGTTCCGTCTATTCGGTTCGTCCGTCAATACATTGTTATGAACGACAAAGAAAATGCTTTCGAATGGCTCGCCAAAGCATGTGACGAGCTGAATGTCTTTCCGCTTCTGATAGCCGGCGACCCCTTCTACGACGGCCTTCGCGTTGACCCAAGATTTGATCAGCTTGTAAAAAAAGTCGGCTGTGGTTAACGATCCGAGACTTAAAATAGTTTCTTCTTCAGATATAAAGAAAGTGCCTGTAGGAGCGTGTTGCTGCCGTCGCCGTTTTGAAATGGAGCTGGGAACAATCGATCGGGCCATCTGCAAAAATTAAGCAGTCAAAAAGCTTCTTTTCTATATATCGATGTGTTTCAATGAAATTATGAAGATCGCGTTGATAGGTTATGGAGCGATGGGGAAGTTGATCGAGCGGCTGGCGGTGGAGCGGTTGCATGAGATCGGCTTGGTTGTGGATGAAGGCGACGCGGGACTTTCGGCGGCTGAGCTGGCGGAAAAGCTGAAGGGCTGCGACGCGGCGATCGATCTTTCGTCCGCCGAAGCCGTCCGGCGAAACGTCGAAGCATGCGTATTGGCAGGCGTGCCGCTGGCCGAAGGTACGACCGGTTGGGCGGCGGACCGCGAAGAAATAGAAGCGTATGTCAGAGAAAATAACGGTGCGATGGTTTTTGGTGCGAACTTTTCGATCGGCGTGAATCTGTTCTATAAGATAACGGCGTTCGCCGCCGAACTTTTTGCAAAGTTTCCCGAATACGAACCTTTTATCGAAGAACAGCACCATTCGCGAAAAAAAGATGCACCGAGCGGAACTCCGCTGAAGCTAAAAGATATTGTGCAGGAAGCTGTCGGCAAGGAAATACCGGCCGCTTCTACGCGTGCCGGAAGCATTCCCGGAACGCATCGCGTCGGCTTTGACGGCCCGGCCGATCAAATTTTGCTGGAACACACCGCACGCTCACGCGAAGGCTTCGCCATCGGTGCGATCACCGCCGCGGAATGGATCGCCGATAAAAAAGGTGTATTCGAATTCGGCGACGTTATCGATGAAATTATTTGAGCTCGTTGGACCAATGCGGGATCTTAGGTGCCGTTGAAACCCGTCGCGATGCGGAGTAAGTAAGCATCGCTGGCGTCGATGTACTCGAGAGCTTTTACCTTCTTCAGAAATTTGTCGGCCTCAACCTTGGTCGTGCCGGCATAGATCGCGAGTGCGATCACATTGTCGCCGATCTTGGTGTAATAGTTGTTCTCGAGCGAATAACAGCCGCGTGCGATGAAGACCTTGTTATTGGGGAAATTCCATTGATACTGCTTTCGCGAAAAACCTTCGGGAACCTTTTCGCACATCTGGCCCTCGGTCAACTTCACGCTTTTGAGTATTACGACGTAGAAAGGAGCACTTTCCGCGACGGGAGTGCCTTCGTTGTAAACGAACGGCAGATCGTCGTCGTCAAACATCGCCCGCTGCCGCGCAAGCCGCCGCCGGATCGCCGCAAACTTTTATCATTGCCGGCTTCTTTTGCGCCGAAACGCTTCCGGCGAAGCAGTATGACTGCCAATAAGATCAGTAGGTTCAGAGTTTTCATGGGTTTCTCCTTTTTATGTGTCCGGATTATAACACACACGTCATATGCTTATGCGTTTTGGATAAGAACCGGTGTTAATAATATACTTTAGGCCGGTATTCGAGCCTGGAGAGAGCAAT
>CAVRHB010000008.1:0-150922 GCA_963720905.1 uncultured Acidobacteriota bacterium | reverse complement strand
GATAGTCATTTAAGCTCGAACTTGGTTTCCAACTCAAATGATATGTCCGCATTTTTATCATGTACTACGGCTTTGACTGTGTACGTTCCCCGTTGATCACTTTCACGAAACTTTAGTACCATGGACGCCTTGCTTATATGAGTGTTTTGCTTAGGTGGCGGAACTTCATTCCAGATCACTTGGTCGGGAGGCGTTTGAGAAACCTTTCCTGCAGGGTCTATTAATGAATAATCTACTGTGGTATCGCACTTACCGTTGGAACCAGGTTTGCAACCAGCGAACATAACAAAAGTGCCTATTTGTATTGATGGTCCGACGTCTTTTACTGTGTCAAAGTCAGGGAAATCAGGCTTATTCCACATTTCGACAAATGCCTTTGGATCTCTTACAACAATAATGACTCCACCAAATCCATTTACGGTCTTATGATCGGGAGAGTCTGTTGCAGGAATTCCATTCATGAGCCAGCTGCCAGCCTTTTTCTGAGCACAAGAAGGTGCATAGGCTAAGATAACGAAAAGCAAGATGAATCCAATGCGATTTATGTTCATATTTAGGCCACTCCCGAGTAAAATCGATTCATACCGATCATCACTAGTTTGGCGGTTGAGTATCGATATCAGATTTTGGGCTTTAGTTAAGCAAAAACGTCACCGAAACTTGCGATGAGATCTTTATCGCACCGGGCGAAAATGAAGCGACGGATTCAGATGACGAACCTTCGCCTAACCTAAAACTAGTTGTATTATTTGAACCTAATACACCGGCCGAAACTCGATAGGTATTTCCCGTGCCTTCGGTTATAGAAATAGCTTTTCCAATGGTCTGACCAATTGCCCCGGCCATTGCGGTTGCTTTATCAAACGCAGCTTTCATTGCCATAATTCGAGCTTCCTTTACGTATTCGATGCTTTTTGACGATTCGAAAGAAACATCATCGACCTCCGAAACACCGGATTTGAGAAGCTCTGCGAAGAACTCGTTGAACCGTTTAATGTCTTTGAGACGAATATTAACGCTGATCTTAACCTGATATCCAATAAAAGTTCGTGTGCCGATCTCATCGCCGTCATCGTCGAAAATACGATTCTTAGGGTCGCGAACCGATTGATATTTCATCTCGACCGAGATCTGATTTGTTTTAACGTCTTCGGGTTTAATATTAAATTTTCGGGTTGCGGCAAAAACTTTTTCCCGAGCCGTTTCTGCTTCCGAACGTGCGATATCGAGATTTTTATTCAGTTTGGATATATCGAGTGAGATCGATACTTCATCCGGTTCGACCATGATCTCGGCGGTTCCGACAACTGAAATGGTTGGTTGGTCGTTCTTTTGCTGACCGAAAGCTGCAGCGGCAAACATGACGAAGATCAAAAAGGCAATTGAGGGTGTTTTCATTAGTTTTCTCCAGGTGTTTTTAATTTTGTCTATCGTTCGGAGCCTTGTATCGCGGAACCGGTTCGAGCAGTTCGGTTGTGTTGTCGGTCACGCTTCCGGGCGTGACGAATTCGCCGGTGTCGGCGGCTCTCAGCACGTTTGGTTGTGCGGCATCCAGCGGTTTTGTCTCGACAATTGTTTCGTTTTGGCGATCATTTTTTGGTATCAGCACTTTGTTTCCAATAAGAAGGCTTATTGTCTGATAGACCGCAACCAGGAACGCGCAAAACGCCGCGAGCGGGAGCATTTCCTGATCGACGCCGTTCGAGATCACATGAACGATGATCAACGTTGACGTGATCGAAAGCCCGATGCTTATTATTTGCAAAATACGGATCGACCTTATGCGTTGGCCGCGGCTGCGTTTACGTCCAAAAGGGCCGTGACGTCGGTTCTCATTAGGATCGATCAGCCAGGTACCGCATTTTCGGCAATAAGAATCTGGCGATTGATCGGCGGCTCCGCATTTTGAACAAAACATTTTATCGTTCATAAGAATTTATGCTTTTCCCACCGCACATATCCGGTGCATGGCGATCGCGACGAGTTTTGTTGTGCGGTCGTCTTGGTCGTATTTCGGGTTTACTTCGCTAAATTCGACGAGGCGGGTGTTGGCAAGTCCGGCGGCGTATTTCACAAGCTCGATAAATTCGCCGGCGGCAAACCCAGAGGCGAAGGTGCCGAAGTTCCGGGTGCGTCCGAAGACCTGACGGCGTCAAGATCAAAGCCGAAGAACGTGCTCAGAGATTTGCTGTGGTTAATGAATTTTTCGCGGATGCGTTGTTTGATCTCTTGTTCGACGTGATCCTGCGAACGCAGCAGTTCCAGGCTGATGCGGTTAACGCCGAGATCGCGGATGTAATCGTAATAGACCGGCGACAGAAAATGCGATTGAAAGCCGACCTCATAAAAAGCCTGCGGCATCAGCAAGCCTTCTTCCAGCAATTGGCGATAAGGCGTGCCGCTGTTTCGGGGTTCGTCGGCGCGGACATCGAGGTGAGCGTCGATGTTGATGCCGATCCATTCAGGTGCGCCGAATGTTTCCGCCATCGCTTTGCCGTCCGGATAGGAAATGTCGTTACCGCCGCCAAGCGTTATCACCAATTTGCCGTCGCCCAAGGCTTGTTTTACGGCGGCGCACATACGATCGTGCGTTTCTTCCAGCGAGCCTTCGACATTTACGTTGCCGGCATCAAAGATCTTTCGGCGTACGCCAAAGGTCGTTAGTTTATAGAACTGTTCGCGGATCTTGTCCGGTGCTTCGGCCGCACCGATGCGTCCGCCGTTACGCCTTACGCCTTCGTCCTGCGGACAGCCGATAATGACGACATGAGCGGATTCGTAATCTTTCTCTTCGTGGTGAATGATCTCGCCCATACGCGGATCATTTCGGTCGCCGCGCGAATGAAAAAGACCCATATCCGGACGCGTTGTGTTTCTAAATAGTTCTGACATACGCACATTCTACTCCAAAACCCGATCAACTCAGAACCGCCGCCGCGCAAAGTCCGTATGTCCGTCAGGGAATCGACGGTGTTTTGATTTGATCGGAAAAAGGAATATATTCATAGCGTTCTTACACCCTATAAATATTTTGCGAGGCTAATCTTATGCACGATCAAACATCGGTTACACCCGAAAAATTCATGCGGATCATATCCGGTTTTCAGATGACGGCTGCCCTAAAGTCGGCCTTAGAACTCGACCTTTTTACA
The DNA here is from genome assembly GCA_963720905.1 of uncultured Acidobacteriota bacterium. Classification (GTDB taxonomy): domain Bacteria; phylum Acidobacteriota; class Blastocatellia; order Pyrinomonadales; family Pyrinomonadaceae; genus OLB17. The sequence continues at coordinate 147,770 of CAVRHB010000008.1, read as the reverse complement.
AAGATCGTCGAGGGAGAAACGACCGCTTCGAAACTGGCTGCTTCGACCGGAGCGGCTGAGCGCGGAATAAGGATATTGTGCGACACGCTTACTGTTCTGGAGTTTCTTAAAAAGAGCGGCGATGAATATTCGGCAGCGGACGACACGGCTCTTTTTTTGGTGAGAACTTCGCCTGCGTATTTGGGAAGCATCGCGGATTTCCTGACCTCGCCGCAGCAAGTGGCGGGCTTTACGAATTTGACCGAAGCCGTGCGAAATGGCGGAGCCGTCGCCGATACGAATCACTCGCTCGATCCGGACAGTCCGATGTGGGCGATATTTGCACGCAGTATGGCGCCGATGATGATCCCTTCGTCGCGAAAGATGGCGGCGGAACTTGGGCTGCCGAACGATGCTCCGATAAAGGTTCTGGATATCGCCGCCGGCCACGGAATGTTCGGCATTGCTGTCGCCCAAGCCTATCCGAATGCACAGATCTACGCGGTTGATTGGAAAAGCGTATTGGTTGTAGCCGAAGAGAACGCTGAGAAAGCGGGCGTTGCCGAACGCTTTCACAAAATAGAAGGCAGTGCGTTCGAAGCGGATCTTGGCAGCGGTTATGACGTTATTCTGAACCCGAACTTTCTACATCATTTCGACGCCGCGACGTGCGAAACATTTCTAAAGCGTTTGTATGGCGTGTTAAAGGACGACGGCCAACTGTGTACGCTGGAATTCATCCCGAATGACGACCGCGTGTCGCCGCCGGGAGAAGCTTTGTTCTCGCTGGTGATGCTCGCGGCAACTCCTGCCGGCGACGCATATACTTTTGCCCAACTCGATGCAATGCTAAAAGCCGCCGGTTTCACCCGCAACGAACATCGGCCAATACCCGGAATGCCGCAACACTGGATCGTTTCGCACAAGTAGTTGGAAATATTATTCATTCCATCCGTCAGAACTGTCCGCTGGATCAGGCAGTTCTGATCTATCTCCTTGAACTTGCTCAAGCAATTTATTTTCGCCAATTGTCGTCTCTGTGTTATCTTCGGGGTTAGATTTCGGCTATACGCGAAAATTATGGACGACGCAAATGTTCGAATAACTTTCAAATCTAAACGACATCCATATCGCCGGTGGTTTAGACGTAATAAGATTGAGCTTATCGTTTCATTTGGGCTTATTGCTGTAATTCTGATTTGGTCTAGCTTACCTGCACCAAACAATCCGCAATATGTTTACAACAAATTGACAAAAGAACCCACAGCCATTTGTAATGACGGTGTATCCAGCTTCTCCATGGATCTGAGCGATACCTGTTTAGGTCACGGCGGCGTTTTGCGATGGAACCCACCCGCTAAGGAATAAATGAGAGGTTATGGAATTCACTATCAAGGATTTAGTCATATATTTCCAAAAAGTGAAGCAAGAAAGACAGCTGCAACGCCTGTCTTTCTTACGGCCTCAAAATTTCTGAACACTTACGGGATTGTTGAGATTGATTCAATGGCTGAGTAGTCGCCGACTGGATCGTTTCCTTCGATGAATCTTGCCGCGAACTTGGACTGCTCGCGGAAGATCGCCTTCGTCAGTGGGCGGAATTTAGTCGGGCTATTGCGGGCGTGTGGGCGAATAACTCAATTGTGAACATACGCCTTTGGATGCTAAAAGTTCGACCGCCCACTTACGCAGGCGGTTCTGACCTATCGTCTTGCTCGCTCGCCGTCTGAGATCGCAATAAAATCAAGATCCGAAACCGAATCGGGTAAATTCACAACACGCGTAGGTTCGGCAAATGAATGTTTCGGAGCACGCACGCTGAGGAAATAAGTTTCGCCCGCAGGTAAACCTTCGAAAAGATATTGGCCAAACGTTCCTGTCTTTAGAGTTCGAGGAGCCGACAAAGAACCGCCGCTGATCGTCAAAACCGCACCGCGTATCGGCGTCCCACCCGCATCCGCAACCCGTCCCGAAACCGAAACGCCCGCCGCCGTCGGAACAAATGCGGTGATTTCGAAATTATCGATCGCAAGAGCATCATCATTTCCACTCGCGTCAAAATCGACCCACCGGAGATAAAAAGTTGAACCGTTGGGAATGCTTAAGCTGTCGATTGTATCGGTAATCCCAGCGACGCGATTAGCCGGCTGCGTTGCCATCTTTTGCTCCCGGTTGGTGATGTAGGTGGCAATTGTAAAATCCAAGATTTGTATCATGGAGTCCATGTTCCGCTCGTTAGGTCGGTAGCGTTTGTGCTGTATTCGAATTGGAGTTTGTCGCTGCGTCCTGTCACACCTGTTCGCCAGCGTTCGCCGTCGTATTTTATTTCAAGAGATGTTATTGGACGGCCTGTGTTATTTACGAAGCAAGCACCGATCTGACCCTCATAGGTGGAAGCTCGAATAGTCCCGAAAGCTCGATCCGAAGCTCCGTTTGAGCCAAAACTATAAAGGCCGCCGGCGCTAATGCTGCCAGTATTTGCCGTATAGAAAGATCGGGCTCGCGAAAGATTCGCGAAATAGCCAAATCCAATCGGAAGAGTATCGTTATAATCAGAAACTCCGAGCGAATCAAAGTTTTCCGCCAGAACTGCGTTTGGCGTCGTTATAGACCGGCAACTTGGGTCGGATTTATAGGCCTGCAGAAAGACGTCATCCAAACCTACACCTTGGGAAGCATCTGAGACCTCCTGGGTAAATGTCCAGCGAACATAAAGATCGCCATTGTTGGGAATATCTTCTGTAAGCAACTCATACCACGGCGTTGGAATGGTGGCAGGAGTAGAATAAGGAGCGGTTGCGGAATTCGGTGTATCCAAATATGAAGCGCTGACATTGGTTGGAAGATTTTGCGGATTCGATCCTTCAGTTATCCTTAAAAGACTTCCGGCGCTATTCCACGTAGTACCATCTTTTGACCAAGAGACGTCGATCTGGGTCGATTGATTAGAAATAAAATATTGCTTTACGGAATATCTTACTCGCGCAAATCTAAGCGGAGAACCGGTATTATTTTGGTAATGAGCTATCAGTGCATTAGTGCCCGGTTGAGTGGAATTTGGCTTAAATCCCGGCGAACGATCTGAGCCGCAATTGAGACAGGTCCAATTTACAGAAAGAACTGATGTAGGAATAATTTCCGTTGAAGTCCGCGAATAGCTGACAAGGTTAGTATTCGAGGGCGTGGTCCAATCAGGGTTCACGCCCGGTGCAGAAACGAGCCAGTTTGGTGGAAGAGCAGATCCGGATGACATCGAGTCGAAATCTTCGGTGATCGGTTGGAAATCTGTGATCGGTATCTGTGCAGTCGAGCTAACTGCGAATAGAGCAATAGACAAAAAAAGTACGACAAAAAAGGGGCTTTTAAGCATTATTTAACTCTCAGTTGTAATTGGTTTTCGTAAGGCTGATTGCGATTATAAAGAACAAAAGAGAATTCTCAAATGCGAGAGGTAGATTTTTCGCATCGCTACCGGATTTTTATTGGACAGCTGTTTTAGTCGTCATAATTCATACGGACAACTGACTACTACAACTGACTACTGTTCCCGACTGCCGCTCAGATTTCCGCAGCAGATGCAGGGCGAGGCGGTGAGGTCTATGTTGGCGAATTCGGCGTCATTGGCGGCGCGGATCGGTTCGCGGTCGTTGGAATCGAAATATTCGTTGATGGCTTCGACCACCTTTAGCTTGTCCAGATTCGGCAGCTTCAGAAATCCGTGAAATATTACAGCGACGTCTTTGTTCATATTTTTGCCTCGATGTTTGTGCTTTTTAGATTATAATCGACAAAACCCGATCGCGTGAGATAATACAGCAGATATGAAAAAATTTATTCTTATAATAGTCGGCGTCTTTTTAGTCTCTCCTTCATTAGTGCATGCTCAGGAGCCGGTGATGATCGATGAGTTTGGGAGATTGAACTTCAGAAGAATTGAGGGAAGATTTGACTAATACATTGAATGTCACTTATCGAAACGTCCGGACGCAAAGATCCAGTTTTTGATCACAGAGGAGATAATGAGTCGCTCGGAAGTTCCCATCAATTCTTCTGCGAAGATCGCAATCTTATATTAAGTTAGAATCGTAAGACCTTTAGATCGAGCTGTTCTGACCGATGACTATCTGCGAGGCAAAACCCGAACAAACATACAGATCTGGCTTTTGACTTCCGCCGAAGCCTGCTAAGGAGTGTGACCCCGGAAGTTGTTCCCATCACGGAGACTCACTAAATTCGATATCGGCCCTTACGCGGACTAATCCTTATAGGATCATGCTGCATATCGACGAGTTTTGGGCGGTTTGAGACCTTGCTTCATTGGACGCTTTCGCTGATCTGTTGAAAGATATCCGAATTCACAGGCTTATATCTTTGTTTATGGCGGAACCAACGTTTATTGGACAAGCGATTCGAAAGACCGGGAGAGAACAGTAAGAAAACTGGATAAGAAAAGTAACATCGAAAACTACGTCAACACAGGCAAAGAGTATTCTGAGCACAGCAGGCATCGACGGTTCGCGTATCACGATCAAAAACTCCGGCTATCGAGACGCCATCGGCAGCGTCGAAATGTGGATCGTTCCCGCAGGCGGCGACATTCCAAAACCCACGCCAAACTATTTCCCATAGTTGGCGGCGAAACGGCAAGTTCTATAACGTATATTCGTAAAAGAATGACTTTTCGGCACGGCGAAGCGGTATAGCTGCTCGGTGAAGCGGCTTTTGCTTCATAGGTAGGGATTTGATCTTTTCAAGCAGAACTTCTTCAACCGTCATGAAATATCACCTCGTCTTTATATAGATTTTAGCACAAATCAAATAGTAACCTTTTATGCTTTTTAGCTTATGATCGACAAAACCCGATCGCGTGAGATAATACAGCAGATATGAAAAAGTTTATTCTCATAATCGTCAGTGTCTTTTAGTCTCTCCTTCATTAGTGCATGCTCAGGACAATATTAGTTCATGCTCAGGACAAACGAAGAAATATACAAAACTAGAAAAAAATTGACATATATCCGACATCTGACATACTCTAAACGCGCACAATCTCATTGATAAAGTAAATTCAGAAACCTAAAAAGTTTGGAGACAATCATGATTAGAAGTTCATTCTATATATTCCTGCTCATCGGTATTGTTTTGAGTGCTCAGGTTTTGGCTCAACCGGAATTGGATCTTACTTTTGGAGGAACAGGTGGTTTTACCGTGCCAAGTCCAAACTCTGGTATCACCGCAGACCTGGCGATCCAGCCCGACGGTAAAATTCTTACCCTAGGATCTTGTTATAATATAAATGAACCCTTTTCTCACACATTTTGTATTAGCCGCCTAAATGAAGACGGTTCGCTGGATGATACTTTTGGCCAGATTTTTCAATCAGGTTACGTAATAACAAGGGTGCCAAGCGCCGATTCAAATTCACTAAGCCCGAGCACCGGTATCGTTATTCAGAATGACAATAAGATACTTGCCGTTGGCTATGCGACAATTCAAGGTCAGACACACCCCGTATTTGCTCGTTATAGTGCGGACGGAATTTTAGACGCCGATTTCGGGCAAGATGGCATTATTATCTCGCCCATACTCGGTAGAGCATTCGAGATTGTGAATTTACCTGATGGCAAATTTCTAATTGTTGGGAGTGATGAGTCATCCAATTCGAAGCATTTGGTTGCCCGCTATTCTCCCGACGGAATAATTGACACTTCTTTTGGAAATAATGGGATTGCGACCCTCGAAATTCCTGGAGCAGTTTCGTTAGGTTTATCCATTGCTCTTCAGCCTGACGGTAAAATATTGACAGGCGGATATTTGTTTGACGGGTCTGCATCATTTTTGTTGGTACGTTTGAACCCGGACGGTTCGCCCGATACAACATTTGATAGTAATGGTTACTTAACCATTGGTTTTGAATTACCAGCCGCTATTAAAAGAGAGCAGGGTTTCTTATCAATCGCACTACAAAGTGATGGGCGAATACTTGCGTTAGGCAGTACAAATATTCTTTACCGTTTTGATTCTGATGGCTCACTCGATATTAGTTATGACGGCGACGGCTCACGTCAAGCTTTGAATGCAAGCGACGGACTCACCGATCCTTATGATCTAGTAGTTACAGCAAGCGGCAAGACCACAGTAGTTGGCTATCGGAATTTACCCCATACACAAAGATTCCCAAACTTCACTCCCAAATTCCGCGTGGCTCGATATTTGCAGGACGGCTCACCTGATCTAAGTTTCAGCGATGATGGATTTCTTGATTTTGCACCGCAGGGCCCCGCTGCTTGCGGAGCCACTTCTGCGGTTCTTGACACGCGGCGGAAAAGTTGTTGTTGGTGGTCTATCCGGAAGCGAGATCCTGTTCGGTGGTTGGCAAACGCCATCATTCTCGGTCGCTCGGTTTATAGCGTCGCCCATACAAAACGTTGGATTTACAGGTAGGGTAATTCGTTCGAACAGCATGCCAATTGCAAATGCATTTCTTGAACTTCGAAGCGATGGCAAGACGATCAAGGTAGGTCGGACAAATCAATTTGGTTATTTCCGTTTTCAAAATGTTGAATCCGGTCAAAACTACTCCATCTCAACCAGAGCAAAAGGTTTGAATTTCAATGACCGAAGCGTTTTCGTTGACGATGAGATCACGGATTTTACTATAATGGCCTCGCTACTATAAGTGATTATTAAGGGCAGAAATTTGAAAGATTAAATATCCTTTTGTATGAATACCATTTCACCGGTGTCTGACATTACAGAGTGATCATTTAACAGTTAATAGTGAACGGTTCCTAAAAATTACGCGTCAGTTTTCGGTAGATTGATCGTCTCGCCTTCGGTGTCGAGTTCAAGATTCCGGGTTGTTCCTTCGACAACGCTGGGCGGTGCAAATTCCGGTTGACGGGTTGTGTGAACAGGGTCGGAGACAAATTCCGTCTGCTTTGGCGGCAATGCGGTTGTGGTTTCCGATCTGGGAAGTGCGGCGTTTTCGCCTGAGCCGATATTGATGTCATTTCGCTGGTCTTGTTTCAGAGTTATAACTTTCCCGATTCCGGTTGCCAATGTAACAAAAGCCGGGATCAAGAGCCAAAACCACCAGAATGCCGCCATCGGCTGAAACGCCAAAATTGCAGAAACTATAAAAAAAGCTACCGATATAGAAAGCAGAGTTAAAGCTTCTTCCCAATTCGCTTTCTTTTTATTTTTCTTAAGCTTATCCTCGCCGCTGACTGTTAATTTCCCTGATATTGCATCCGAAACAAGACTCAGATCGCACCCGCACTTACGGCAAAATTTAACATTACTCGGATTTTCTACTCCACATTTTGGACAAAACATAATTCTTCTAAAACTTCTTATTTACTCCTTCGAACACTAACGACCCGATCACTCATTTAATAGCCGACATCGGGTTGGTAAGAATTATCGGACTATAGGTATTTTAATAGTACGTAATTGTTCGATAGTCGATATATTCTGATGAAAGTTTGAATTTCGGTTCACCGTCTGTCTGATAGTGGATTATCCTCCTTCGCTCGATCCAGTTTCCTTTTCGTCCGTTTTGTAGTCGCTATAAACCGTTCGATCATTGCTGTCTTTACCGGCAACCTTTATTTTACGATCTTTCTTTTGCTCGACAACCATGCCTTCTTCGTCATAGGTATAAGTATTTGTTTCTATTGCTCCGGTGGTTTCGGATCTCAGTTTTATAAGGTGTCCGTCTTCGTCATACGTGAAGCTTTCTAGTTGGGTAAGCTTTCCGGTATTCGTGAATTCACGTTCGGAAATGACTCTGCCTTTTTCATCATATTCATAAACATAACGCAATTCGTAACGCGAATCAGGCTTCGTAAGTTTTTCATTTGGTTCAATGGGCAATTGGTCGGGAAATGAAACTCGAAATTTACTATTTTCATCTACATCGGGCTTTTTGGTCGTTTTAAATGTTTTAAAGTCATCAATGATGCTGAAAGTTAATTCAGTATCGTCTTTCAGATAAACGATCCTTTCAGTCTGACCGTCTTTATTGAAATAGGTTTTGGAAACTCGTATGTTTTCTTTCTTGCCATCCGGATTCGGCCCTCGAACTATTTTGAATTCTTCTATTACGGATCGAACCGGTCCTTTCAGCCCTTCAAGGTCTTTGTCTGTCATTTTTTGCTGAGCGGTAACGCCCAGACAAAGAAAACATACGACCAAAAGTGCGAGTAAAGGTAATTTCATCATTTTGTAAAAACCTCCAAAGCTTTTCTGACAGGTTGATACAACTGATCTAAATTACTCATCGTATTGTAACATCGTTCTTCTCGGCGAATTCGAATCGGCGAAGCGACGCTGCAATTGAGATGATCGTGCCCGTTGAGGTAACGGTCATCAAAAAAAATATGTCATCGTTTCGTAGATCCGAAAGCTAAAAAGCCGTTAACCTTCCGAGGAGCGTACAAATGCCAAAAGCGTAGTTTGAATCGTGCGAAAATGTTTGAGGGAATCGTTCAAGTTTCGCCGGCACAAGCGATCTGCTTTAGTATTTCCAGAATCCTTAAGAGTTACGTCGAAATCGTGTTAAAATCCTTCTACGTAATCGCGTTTTCGCTGCTTATTTCTACAAACAAAAAATTGATTATGACGAAAGAATTAAGATTTTTGCTGCTATTGTGTATTGCATTTTTTATCCAGATCAATCAACTTCACGCTCAAACGAAAAAGGCCGAATTGGTTTTTAACAAAACTTTTTCCGGTGAGATCGAATCGGGAGAAAAGCATCAATACGCCATAAAACTTGAAAAAGATCAATTCGCCTTTCTCAAACTAATGCAAAACGGGATCGATGTTCTTATCACGACCTTCGATCCGAACGGCAATAAAATCACAGAGTTCGACAGTCCCAACGGAGACAGGGGTTTTGAATTTTTCTCGATCACTTCTGGAAATAAGGGCGTTTATACGCTCGAAGTTCAACCTGTCAATAACGATTCAGCGAAAGGCAGTTATAACTTAAACATCGAAAAAATCGAGCCGAAAGGAAAAACTAATGAAAAATTGGTTGACCAGCTTTTCGCGGCTTGGGACAGAAAAGTATCTCCGGGCGCGGCTGTTGCCGTCGTCGAAGACGGGAAGATCGTTTTTAAAAAGGGCTACGGTATGGCGAATCTCGAATATGACATTCCGATTCGTCCAGACACTATTTTTCACATCGCTTCGGTTTCAAAACAATTTACGGTCTTTTCAATTCTTCTTCTGGAAAGAGACGGCAAACTCTCGCTTGATGACGATGTTAGAAAATACATTCCCGAACTTCCCGATTTCGGCAAAAAGATAACTCTCAGACATCTCGCTAATCACACGAGCGGTTTACGCGATCAATGGAGTCTGCTGGCAATGGCTGGCTGGCGGCTCGATGACGTAATTACGAAAGAGCACATTCTGAAAATGGTCAGCCGACAAAAAGAATTGAATTTCGATCCCGGCGATGAATATATGTATTCCAATACGGGTTACACGCTTCTCGCCGAAATTGTTGCAAGGGTTTCAGGGAAATCGTTTCCCGAATTTACCGATGATCGAATTTTCAAACCTCTCGGAATGAAAAATTCGCTGTTTTACGACGATCATCAAAAGATCGTCAAAAACCGTGCTTACTCTTACGCTCCGGCGAATGACGGTTACATAAAACTCGTTCTAAATTACGCCAATGTCGGCGCGACGAGTCTTTTTACAACCGTCGAAGATTTAAGTCTTTGGGCGATGAATTTTGAAGATCCGAAAGTCGGCGACAGAGAGATCTTTAACAAAATGAAAACCCAGGGCGTGCTTAATAACGGCAGAAAAATTAATTACGCGCTCGGTCAGGAAGTAGGGATTTACAAAGGCTTGAACCAGATCAGTCACAGCGGCGGCGATGCCGGTTTCAGATCGTATCTTGGAAGATTCCCCGACGAAAAATTTTCCGTCATCGTCTTGAGCAATGACGGTTCGGTTAATCCGCAGGCGTTGGCTCTCGGCGTTACAGACATTTATCTCAACGATAAATTTAAGATCGAAGAAAATAAGAATACTGCTCAAAAAACAACCGCAAACGAAGAAGTAAAAGTTCCGGTCGAAACGCTCAGAGATTACGTCGGAAGTTATCAACTATTTCCCAACTTTGTAATCACGATAACGCAAGAAAACGGGCAATTATACGGTCAGGCAACCGGACAGCCCAGAGGCGGTTTGATTCCATTATCGAAAACAAAATTCAAAGCCCAGGGCGTGGAAGCGGAATTCACATTTCAAAGAGATGAAGACGGCAAAGTCAATGTCTTAAAACTTTTTCAAAACGGGCAAACCATAGATGCAAACCGGATCCAGCCTTTCGATCCGAAAACCGTCAATCTCAACGATTTCAAAGGAAATTTCTACAGTGAAGAACTCGGCACCGAATATATTTTCACTGTCGAAGACGGAAACTTGATCGCCAAACATCAAAGATTAAGCGATATAAAAATCACACCGGTTGATAAAGATATATTCACCGGAAACGTCTGGTTTTTCGGACAGGTAAAATTTGAAAGAAACGCCGAAAACAAGATCACCGGAATCCGCGTTTCAAACGGTCGCGTCCGAAATTTATGGTTTGAGAGAACAAATTAGAATTAAATCGGAATTTTTACATCATTCTTCTCAGCAAATTCGATCGCTTCTTCATAACCCGCGTCAACGTGGCGGACGACGCCCATTCCGGGGTCGGTGGTGAGAACTCTTTCGATTCGTTTGGCGGCTTCGGGTGTGCCGTCGGCGACGATGACTTGTCCGGCGTGGAGTGAATAGCCGATGCCGACTCCGCCGCCGTGGTGGAGCGAAACCCACGTTGCGCCGCCGACGGCGTTGATCATCGCGTTGAGATAAACCCAATCGGCGATGGCGTCCGAGCCGTCTTTCATCGATTCGGTTTCGCGGTTGGGCGAAGCGACGCTGCCGCAGTCGAGATGATCGCGGCCGATGACGATCGGAGCTTTCAGTTCGCCGGACGCGACCATTTCGTTTAATTTGAGCCCGGCTTTGGCGCGTTCGCCGTAACCGAGCCAGCAGATTCGCGCGGGCAAGCCTTGAAATTCGACCTCTTTCTGCGCCATCGTCAGCCATTTGATCAAATGATCGTTTTCGGGAAACAGATTCATTATCGCTTCGTCGGTTTTGTAGATGTCTTCCTTTTCGCCGGACAAAGCGACCCAGCGGAAAGGCCCTTTGCCTTCGCAAAACAGCGGGCGAATGTAAGCGGGAACAAAACCCGGATAATCGAACGCGTTTTCGACGCCGTTGTCTTAGGCGCGCTGACGCAGATTGTTGCCGTAATCGAAAACGATCGCGCCGCGTCTTTGAATTCGAGCATTGCTTTGACGTGATGAGCCATCGAATCCATCGCGCGTTTTTCGTATTCGGGTTGATTTGCTTTTCGGAGTTCGTTCGCTTCTTCGATTGATAAACCCTTCGGAATATAACCGAAAAGAACGTCGTGCGCAGAAGTTTGATCGGTAACGACATCGGGAATGATTCCGTCGGTTCAGAATCTGCCAATGAACATCCGCTGCGTTTCCCAAAAGCGCGATCGATTTCGCTTCGCCTTTCTGCGGTAACTTCGGTGACCATTCTCGATCGCTTCGTCCAAATCATTCGGCCGCCACATCAACTTGTTTCAACTGCAAGCCGCCGTTCGATGCGCCATTGATCAACCTCGACCAACAATCCGACGCCGCTGTTAAAAGTGATCGCCTGCGCCTGTGCTCCGCCCATTTCGCCGAGTCCGGCAGTCAAAACAAATTTTCCTTGCAAATCGCCCCAACCGTTCTGCCGTGCAAGTGAGCCGAAGGTTTCATAAGTTCCTTGCAAAATCCCTTGCGTACCGATGTAAATCCAGCTTCCGGCGGTCATCTGTCCATACATCATCAAGCCTTCGGCTCGTATTTGTCGAATTGTTCCTGCGTCGCCCAATGCGGCACGATGTTCGTATTGGCGATCAAAACCTTCGGCGCATCGGTGTGCTATTTGAAAATCGCCGACCGGTTTTCCCGATTGAACCAGCAGCGTTTCGTCTTCGTTCGAGATTTTTCAAACTTTTCAAAATCGCGTCGTAACTTTCCCAATTCCGCGCCGCTTTTCCGCGGCCGCCGTAAACGATCAAATTGTCCGGATCGAACGCGACGTCCGCGATCGAGATTATTTTGGATCATTCGATAAGCGGCTTCGATCAGCCAGTTTTTACAGGTTAGTTCGGTTCCTTTCGGGGCGTGGATAGTTCTGGTCATAAGATTGTTGCGGTTTTTATTTCGCCGGATTTAGGCTAAACTCAGTCAGAATTCCTTAACATTTATCTCTGCATAATATCGCAACGGGAAAACATCGTCTATGCCGGAACCCAAAGATAGAATTGATGAACTTCAGGCTCAATTAAATAGATTGGTCCGGACGCAGATCGATTTCCAGACGGAAGTAGGCCGCATTCGCGAGGAACTCGAAGAGCTTCGACGATCCGGAACCGCAGTTCCGCCGACTGCCGCTAAACCAGTTGAATGGCCGGTCGAAAATGTTAGATCCGCACCTTTTATCAAGCAAGACCAACCGCCGACGGCCGAAACTCAAGCCCGGCAGCCGTCTTCTCCGACCTTTGGCTATCAAGAGCGAGCACGCTCGCGGGTAGATGCGAAATTCGACTCCGTAAAAGAATCGGCAAAGTCAGACGTTGAGAAATTCATCGGCGAAAATCTGCTGAGTAAGATAGGTATCGTTGTCCTCATTATCGGCGTCGCCATAGGTGGAAAATACGCGATCGACAACGGTTGGGTCAGTCCGCTGATCCGCATTATATTCGGATATGTTTGCGGTTTAATACTGGTCGGAACGGCTGTTCGATTAAAGGCGAAATATCTGAACTTTAGTGCCGTTCTATTGAGCGGCGGAATGGCGATCATGTATTTCATCACGTATTTTGCGTTTGCATATTACGGATTGATGAGCCAGATGGCAGCGTTTAGCTTGATGCTTCTGTTCACCGCATTCACGGTAGCCGCAGCGTGGAACTATTCAAAACAGGTGATCGCTCACATCGGCCTCGTCGGTGCATACGCTGTGCCGTTTTTGCTCAGCACGGGTTCAGCAAATTATAAATTTCTTTTTACATATATTGCGATCATCAATGTCGGTATCTTAGCCGTTTCGCTCAAAAAATATTGGAAGCCGTTGTTCTTTACGTCGTTCTTTTTTACGTGGATCATATATGTCGGCTGGTATTTGAATAGATTTTCAACCGATCAACATTTCACGCTTGGGTTGGTTTTCCTAACGATCTATTTTCTTATTTTTTACTGCACGTTCATCGGTTACAAATTACTGTCGGATCAAAATTTGGCGGCTGAAAATGTCTCACTTATCCTCGCGAATTCTGCAATATTTTTCGGGCTCGGCTGCCGCGATCCTGAATGGACAGCCCGAATACGCTGATAGCTTAGGAGCATTTGCCATCATAAATGCCGCGATCCATTTTATATTTGCCGTTGCTGCGGATCGAATACAGAAAGTTCCGACCGATATTGTTTATCTTTCCGCGGCTCTCGTACTGACGTTTATTACCATTGCGATCCCGCTTCAATTTGACGGCAATATAGTTACGCTCTTCTGGTCGGCAGAAGCGTTTGCTTTGTTCTTGATAGGCCGCAAGAAGGGTATTCCGGTTTTCGAGATCGCTTCATATCCGGTGATAATTCTTGCTTCGATAGATCTTGCCGTGCTTTGGTCGGAAGTTTATGTCCATTATTATCTTCCATCGCCCGGCTCGATCTATCCGGTATTCCTCAATTCGTCGTTCATTGCGGCAATATTTTATGTATTGGCCATGGCGGGGATCGTGATGGTTGATCGCGACGACGAATGTGTTTCACCGCTCGACGAAGACATCGCCGTTGTCATACGCTATGCTCTTGGTTTTGCAGCGGCCGCAGCTTTTTACAATCTCTTTCGAATGGAGATCGGGCATTATTTTCATAATCTGGCCGTTGGAATATCGGAATCGGAAAGCCAAGTATGCGTCCGGTGCGATCAGCGATCCGGGAAAGCTGAGCACGATATGGCAGATCAATTACACATTGATTTTCCTCTCTATCTTCGCGTTCATTGACATAAAACGTTGGCGCGACGCGATCGTTTCTTTTGCGAATATCGGGTTGCTCTTGGCGGCGGTTTTCGCTTTCGCGACAGCAGGTTTATTTGTGTTAGGTGAGCTTCGCGAAAGTTATTCGAGTTATCTCTTCGTCATTTTATCTGTCAGATACATTTCTCTTGCCTGTCTTGCCGTTGCCGTAGTTGCTCTTTATGGATACTCAAAACGTGACGAGGTCTTTATCGGCGGCATCGAAAAATACGCCACATTCGCCTTTGACTGCTTCTTTTATACATTGCTCTGGATCGTGATGAGCAGCGAATTGGTGAATTGGCTGTCGATATTCGGTTTCAACGAATCATTCAAACTCGGCCTCAGTATTTTGTGGGGAATTTTCGCATTGGCCGTGGTCAGTATCGGGATCTATCAGGCAAAGAAATATCTTCGCATCGGGGCGATCGGCCTGTTTGCGATCACATTGATGAAAGTCTTTTTCTACGACATATCAGAGATGGACACGATATCAAAAACGGTCGTTTTCGTTTCACTCGGCGTTTTGATATTGATCGTGGCTTTCTTGTATAACAAATATGCATCGATGATCTTTTCGACAAAAGAGGATGAATCAATATGAAGAAAATAAATTGTAAGGCTTTGTTTGTCACCCTGATCTTATTAGCTTGTGCTGTCTCAGTTTCGGCACAGGAACAACCCGAGACAAAGAATAAGTTCGATAAGAAGCTCGCAGCGAAACTGGGTGCAGATGAATACGGCATGCGCAATTATGTTTTGGCGATCTTAAAGACCGGCCCGAAAGATGCCGAGATCAAAGGTGCCGAACGCGACAAAGCTTTTGCCGGCCACTTGGCGAATATCAAACGCATCGCCGCAGAAGGCAAACTTGCGGTTGCCGGGCCATTTGGAAAGAACGACAAACAGTTTCGCGGGTTATTTATCTTTGCGGTCGATACTGTTGAGGAAGCGGAGAAGCTTGCCGCGACCGACCCGGCCATAAAAGCCGGAATTTTGATAGTTGAATTCGTTCCATGGTACGGCTCGGCGGCTCTGATGGAGGTCAATTCGGTACACGAAAAGATCGCTGAGAAGAGCTTTTAGAATATTTCTGAATAGATAATAGATATTAGATTCAAGATTATAGATCTCGTCTATAAGCCAGCATCTATGATCTAAAATCTATACGGAGAATTTCTGAATAGATGATAGATATTAGATTCAAGACAATAGATCTAAAATCTAAAATCCATAATCTAGAATCTATATAGAGAGAAAATATGGGTGACAGCATTTTACAGGAACAGTCATATGCTTTTGCAATTCGGATAGTTCGTTTATCCGAATATTTGAACAACGAAAAGCGTGAGTATGTTTTATCAAAAAAGGTCTTGGATTCCGGAACGGCGATCGGTGCTTTGATCGAAGAAGCGAGACAGGGTGAAGACCGCATAGATTTTCGCCAACGAATCGGTTTGGCTGCCAAGGAAGCTTTCAAAACCAACTATTGGATACGATTACTTCGAGATACTTCTTTCATAAGCGAAAATGAAGCCGAATCTATTTTGGCCGATTGTGTCAGTTTGCAGAAGATGTTGATAGCAACACGAAAAACGACAAAAAATGAATCTTGACCTAATAATTAAAAACGCCGGACAACTTTTGACTTGTTCCTCGACAAACCGAAACGGGCTGAAGAAATGCTCGATCTTGGTTTGATCGAAAACGGTGCGGTTGCCGTTGCGGACGGAAAGATCGTCGCCGTTGGAAGCACCGAAGACATCCTGAGCGAATATTCTGCAACTGAGATCATCGATGCCGAGGGCCGTGTGGTAACGCCGGGTTTTGTCGATCCGCATACGCATATTGTTTACGCCGGGGATAGGCTGAACGAATTCGAGCAGAGGCTAAATGGCGATGATTATATTTCGATTATGAAATACGGCGGCGGGATAAACACCACCGTCGGATATACGCAGAAAGCCTCGCTTGATGAACTCGTCGAGTCAGGATCGAAAGCGATTAGATAAAATGCTTGCCTGCGGTACAACGGCATGCGAGATCAAGACCGGTTATGGACTCGAAACCGCGACCGAAATGAAAATGCTTGCGGCGATCGAGCGGTTAGACGCCGAACATCCTATCGACATTGTACCGACATTCTTGGGCGCACACGCTTTTCCATTCGGGTATTCGAGTAAGAAGGACGAATACGTCGATCTTGTTTGTGATGAAATGCTGCCGCTTGCTTGGGAATGGTACGAAAAGTCGCATTTTTTTATTAAGACGCTCGTTTTACGCAGACGTATTTTGTGAAGTCTTGGCTTTCGATCTCGACCAGTCTGTTCGGGTTTTGACCAAAGCAAAAGAGCTCGGATTTTTACTGAAAGGTCACGTCGATGAATTTTCAAATATGGGTGGAAGCAAAATGCTGATCGAATCGGGAGCCGTTTCGATCGATCATTTGGACACAATTTCGGATGCTGAGATAGAACAGCTTGGCGGCTTCGGAAACAATAGGTATCGTAACCCCGACAGTCAATTTCAATTTTGGTATGACCCAATTTGCAAATGCAAGAAAGCTTTTGGATAGCGGTTGTGCGATCGCAATATCGACCGATTACAATCCTGGTTCGGCACCATGTCCGTCGCAGCCAATGACTATGGCGATCGCCTGCCGTTATCAAAAACTCTTACCGGCAGAGGCGTTCAATGCCGCGACGATAAATGCTGCATTCGCTATCGGAATGGGCGATAGCAAAGGTTCGCTGGAAGCCGGAAAGGATGCTGACATTTTAGTTTTCGATACAAATGATTACCGCGAAACGATCTATGAATTTGGGGCGAGCATAGTGAGTTCCGTAATAATAGGTGGAAAAGCCACGAAATGAATGAAATTATTTTAGACGGCGAAAGCCTTACGTTCGAGCAAGTTTTGGCAGTTGCTTATGGCAAGCCGGGCGAGCCGCGTGTTGTGCTGTCGGATGCGGCAAAGGCGAACGTTAACAAAGCCGCGGCGGCTGTCGATACCTTGCTGGAACGCGGTGAGATCGCTTACGGTATCACGACCGGGTTCGGCGCATTCAAAGATAAGATCATCAGCCGCGAACAGGTCGAAGAGCTTCAGCGAAACATCGTAGTCAGCCATGCGGTCGGTGTTGGCAAGCCATTCGATACGCCAACGGTTCGGGCAATAATGCTAATACGTGCGAACACGTTGGCTCGCGGTTTTTCCGGCATAAGGCTGACGACGCTGGAACGCATTCTTGATTTTATTAATCTTGGCATTCATCCTGTCATTCCTGAAAAGGGAAGCCTCGGTGCGAGCGGAGATCTTGCTCCTTTAGCTCATTTTGCGTGCGTCCTGATCGGCGAAGGCGAAGCAGAATCTGGCGGCGAGATCATATCCGGAGCCGATGCCTTAAAAAAAGCCGGCTTTGAACCGCTGACTTTGGCGGCAAAAGAAGGTTTGGCTCTCACGAACGGGACGACGATAATGGCAGCCGTTGGTTTGCTCGAAACTGCGAAAGCGATACGTTTGGCAAAGCTTGCGGATATTTCAGGCTGTTTGAGTCTGGAAGCATTAAACGGAACCGACTCGGCTTTTGACGCTCGGATACACTCGCTGCGGCCGCATCCGCGCCAGATGATGTGTGCGGAAAATCTGCGCGAATATCCTGAGCGGCAGCGATTTCGTCAGGAAATTCGATCCGGCAAATGTGCAGGATGCCTATACATTGAGATGCATGCCGCAGGTTCACGGAGCCTGCCGCGATGCGATCGCCTATGCCGAATGGGTCGTTAATTTGGAACTCAATTCGGTAACGGATAATCCGCTGATATTCGTAGGCGAAGATGGATCTATCGATGTCGTTTCAGGCGGAAATTTTCACGGCGAACCGTTGGCATTGTCATTCGATTATCTTGCGATCGCTCTGACCGATCTTGGCAATATTTCCGAACGCCGGATAATGCGTCTCACCGACGAAGCTTCAAATGCCCATATTTTGCCGGCGTTTTTGACGGAGCACGGCGGGCTGCATTCCGGTTTTATGATCGTGCAATATACGGCCGCATCGCTTTGTACGGAGAACAAAGTTCTCTCGCATCCGGCCAGCGTCGATACGATCCCAAGTTCGGCAAATGTCGAAGATCACGTTTCTATGGGAGCAACTTCAGTAATAAAATTGAGACAGATCGTTGAAAATCTGGAGACTATTATCGAACTTGAACTTTTCTCCGCGGCTCAAGGTGTTGATTTTCGAAAGCAAGCGATCGGCGAAGATAAAAAGCTCGGCAACGGAACTCGCGATATCTATCAGGCGATAAGAACGAAAGTCCCGTTCATTCGGGAAGACGTTTATATGAAAGGACACATGAACGAAATTCACAAGATAGTGAAAGATTTTAATATAGAATAGGACAATTGGAGATTGACAAAGGCCTCAGGTTGAATTCAGAGAAGCCTCGAAAATGGCGACGCGGAGATGAAGAATAAATGAGAAAGAGATACACAATTTTTGCGATGATGTTTGTGCTTTTTTTTGCTTTTACGGTATTTGCACAAAGATCGGCGGATTTTGTTTCTGTGGTTAAAAAACGCATCGCGAAAACGGAGAAACATCTAACACTCGAGGCCATCTGTCCAACCGACACCGATCCGGTTGCAAAGCGTGTCTTTGCCGAATATGGCGCCGTTTATGTTTCGAAAGACACGGTGAAGTTTCCGCCGAAATGCGTTTTTGCCGATCAAGCTGAGGTCGAGGCATTTCAAAGCAAGACACCTTCTGCTACCTACGACTTTGGCGGCACGACGATCGAGCTGCAATCTGCCGCGATGAAAGATATGCTCGAAGCGATCGCTGACGCCAAAAAAGCCGGTCTGAACATTACGCCTCGCGGCAGATCTTCCGCCGGTAAACGTTCCTATGAGGACACGTCGCGGATCTGGGATTCGAGGTTTTTTCCGGCACTCGCATATTGGCAAAAGCGGGGCAAGATCTCTGCGGCGGATGCCGATGCCGCGAAGAAAATGACGACTCAGGATCAGGTCGTTCAGGTAATGGAATGGGAAAAGGACAGCCTCTGGTTCAATACGAATTTTTCGCGAACGATCTTTTCATCCGTTGCGGCTCCGGGAACTTCTCAACATTTATCGATGCTTGCAATGGATGTAACCCAATTTGCCGATGCACGTGTTCGGGCAATATTAAATAAGCACGGTTGGTTTCAAACTATAGCGAACGATACACCGCATTTTACTTATCTCGGGTACGCAGAAGATGAATTGCCTAAACGCGGCCTGCGGCCCGAAATGTCCGGCGGGTTCAAGTTTTGGGTGCCGAATATTAAAGAAAATGAAAAATGAAATTTTATTAACATTGATCGGATCTATTCTTCTCTCACTCGCGGCATGTTATCAGCCGACCGAAAAAACTGCGTCGACCTCCGGAACGCTCCGGAAACTTACGAATCACTGAATTCCTCAAAGCCGTCGCCGACGGTTGCATCTGCGAACGAAAATGTCAAATAAACCTATGAACACGAAAACGCAACCCGAAGGTTTTGTCGCGAATTTGCCTGCCGGATTTAGCGAACCGACCGACGCCGTCGGACAAAAACTTCTTCGCGAATACGGAGCTGTTTTTGTTACACGTGCGACTGCTCCGACAAAAGTTGTGTTCAAAGATCAGGCCGAGGTTACGGCTTTTCAAAATTCGCTAAAGACATCGAGTGAAAACATCGGTGGATTTAATGTTCAATTGCAGACCGCCGCTATGGACGACCTAAAAAAAGCGATCGAAGAAGCAAGACCAAAAGGAGTTTCGATCACGCCTCGCGGTGCCGATGCCGCAAAGCGAAGCTACGATGAAACTGTTGGCCTGTGGAAGAGCCGCGTGGATCCTGCTTTGAAGCATTGGACGTCGTTGGGAAAACTCCCCGCAGATGAAGCTGCAAAGATCCGCGCGATGTCGCCTTTTGAACAAGTTTCAGAGGTGTTAAAGCTCGAAGATCAGGGAATGTATTTTGCCAAAGACCTTTCCAAATCGATCATCTATTCCGTCGCACCGCCGGGAACATCGCAGCATATTTCGATGCTCGCTCTGGACGTAAAAGAGAACGAGAATGCACAAGTTAGAGACATCTTGGCAGCCCACGGCTGGTTCCAAACGGTAGTTTCCGACCTGCCGCATTTCACCTATCTTGGCACGAAAGAATCCGAACTGCCTTCGCTCGGCCTAAAGAAAACAACCTCAGGCGGCAGAGCTTTTTGGATCCCAAATATATAAACTATGATTAGCAGACATCCGATCTTTTTTCTCATTCGCTATCGTCAGGACAATGAGAATCACTTTCGCTAACCCGCGATATACTTCAAAAACTTGTCATGGTTAAAGTTAAGCAGCTTAGCAGATCGCGAATTAAAAGCCGCTTACCTCGAAGGATGCTTTTGTCGCAGAGTTGCAGAAAAGCGGTGGGCGGTCAATGGAAGGCGTGGCGTGACCTTCGCCGATCTGACGAAGTGCGGCCGGAAGACTTTATATAAAACGGCCGTGATCGTGAACGGTCGAAAAGTTGAAGGCGTTAATTCTCGTGCGTCCGGTCCATTAAAATTCGAAGCGACGTGGAGGTTTCCGGCCGGATCGTCGTTTCACTTATTTCAAATGCGGTAAAATACCGCACCTCCCCAAAATATCTCGTCTCCAACGCCGGCGTAGGGAAGTTGTGAGGCACAGCTCCGCAAAAGCTTTATTCGTCGGTTCGATGCCGACCGCCGCCTACAAAAATACATACACTTTTATGCTGATCTATTGGATCGGTCGGATCTATGACAGTAGAATTTGCTCCGCTCTCCAATGAAACGTGCAATTGAATCAATTTCTCGTATGTGGCGGCAACGCCAAACCTACCGCCGTCACGTCGCGTTCTGCACAGGAACTGCCTGCTTGCCTCACTTTCACCATGACTTCTTATCGCCGACCGAAAGCGACGGATTTTCTCCATCATCCCAGCCGATCTAGTTTCTATAGCATCCTGTTGCAGTTACCAACCGGCCGATTTCCGAGCTCAACATCAGGATCGGGCCGGCACAAAGTTCTCGCGATCCCTGGTTTCCTATAAGTGTCGTCGTTTACAAAAGATCTAGTATCGACCGGAAGCAAAATTAAATGATCTTGTCTTTATAAAAAACTTATAACTTGTGTGCAATCATAAAAGAACGTTCTATACCTACAATTCTTCAGAATGAGCTAAATTTCAACAGATATTTTATGACGGAATCCTCAACATCAATCGATATTCATTCAACATATGCAGACAGACATATTCCGAGAGAGCCGCCACGCGGAAAGTATCTTTGGATCTTATCGCTTGCGGCTCTGGGGGTTGTTTACGGCGACATCGGCACGTCCCCGCTTTACGCGATCCGTGAATGTTTTCATGGCCCGCACGCTATTGCAGCAACCCCGGCCAATATCCTCGGCGTATTATCGCTGATCTTCTGGTCGCTCGTAATTGTTATTTCCCTCAAATATATGGTTTTTATTCTTCGTGCCGATAACCATGGCGAAGGTGGAATTCTCTCACTGGCTGCGCTTGCGACACCGATAAAGCCCTCGGGAAGAACAGAAAAATGGTTTTTGATCGCACTCGGCGTTTTCGGTGCGGCATTGCTTTATGGCGACGGCGTTTTGACACCTGCAATTTCAATCCTCGGCGCAATGGAAGGTCTGACGGTTGCAACGCCCGTTCTGACACCGTACGTTGTGCCGACCACAATTGCGATCTTAATAGGGCTGTTTCTTTTGCAGAGCCGCGGGACCGCGGGAGTCGGCAAGATCTTCGGACCTGTTACTTTGACTTGGTTTTCCGTTCTGGCATTACTTGGGATCAACCAGATCTTTCATTATCCGCAGATTTTGTCGGCCGTTAATCCGTTTCACGCGATCGAATTTTTCATACAGGAGGGCTGGTTTGCATTTGTCATTCTAGGCTCCGTTTTTCTTGTCGTCACCGGCGGCGAAGCTCTTTATGCCGATATGGGACATTTCGGAACACGCCCTATTCGTTTGGCTTGGTTTACAGTAGTGCTTCCTGCTTTACTCCTAAACTATTTTGGGCAGGGCGCACTGCTTCTGGAGCATCCCGAAAATGCGGTTAATCCATTCTATAGGCTCGCACCGGCTTGGGCTTTGTATCCGATGATCGTGTTGGCTACGATGGCAGCGATAATCGCCTCGCAAGCCGTCATTTCTGGTGCATTCTCACTAACAATGCAGGCCGTCCAACTTGGTTTCGTTCCCCGCATGCAGATCACCCACACTTCGAGCGAAGAATACGGGCAGATCTATCTTCCGGCGGTCAATTGGGCTCTAATGGCAGGTTGCATAGTCGTCGTCCTCGGCTTTCAAACATCAAGTAATCTCGCTGCGGCTTACGGCATTGCCGTTACCACAACAATGGTTATTACGACCGCCTTATTTTATTTTGTTGCCCGAGACCGCTGGAATTGGAGGTTTTTACCTACTGCCGCATTATGTTTCTTTTTTGTGATCATTGACCTATCTTTTTTTGGCGCGAATATCATCAAGTTTCTTGACGGCGGTTGGTTCCCGCTCCTCCTTGCCGCCGGAATTTTTGTTCTGATGCTGACGTGGAAGAAAGGACGAAGCATTCTTCAAACCCGTATTCAAAATGAAACGCAGCCACTCAAAGAATTCCTTCAGGAAATTGTTCGACGCCCCATCTCCCGCGTTCCCGGCACGGCCGTTTTTATGAACGGTAATGCTTCGAGAACGCCGCCCGCGATGCTCCATAACCTCGAACATAACAAAGTGTTGCACGAGCGAGTTTTATTTATTACCGTTAAAACGAGACAGATCCCATACGTTGATACCGAAGAACGAATCAAATATGAACCTTTAGGCGACGGTTTTACGCGGATCAAAATATATTACGGCTACATGGAAGACCCAAATATACCGCTTGTTTTATCCCATATTGACCAGCCGGGTCATATATTCAAACCAGAAGAAACGACATTTTTTCTCGGGCGTGAAACGATCATTTCTACTCGTAAATATTCGGGTATGATGCGATGGCGCGAGAAATTGTTCGGCTTATTGACGAAGAACGCCAGAAGCGCGACTTCATACTTCAATATTCCGCCCGATAGAGTAGTAGAATTAGGTGAGCAGGTTGAGATCTAAGTGTCCGGACCGCGCGGGATAGATCAAATGCCAAAGACGAATCTGGTTTCGGCAGTCTTAGTTCAATGAAGAATGTTTGATTTGCTGAATAGCTTTTCACAATTCCTCAAAGGATCGATGATCATCAAGGCTGCTTTTTCGGCGGGTTAAAATTGAAGGCGTATTTGTATAGAAATTATTGCGTTTATGCAGTTGAAAGAAATTTCCATTATTCTCTTTGGAAAATCGAATTCAAATCGACTTGTCGGTTACCTTGCGGCGTTTCTCGGTATTTTATTTGTTACTGCGTTGTTCGGACCCATTAGGCCGCAGATCAGCTCGACTACTGTTGCATTGTCCCTGCTTCTGGTCGTCTTGTTCGTGGCGACTGTCTGGGGCAGTCGGCCGGCATTCGTCTCGTCGATCCTCGGGATGCTTTCTTTTAATTATTTCTTTCTCCCCCGGTCGGAACCTGGACAATTGCCGACCCCGAAAACTGGATCGCTCTCATCGCTTTTCTGGCTGTCGCTTTAACCGCCGGACAACTTTCGGCTCGCTTGAAAAATCGTGTCGACGAAGCGGAAAGGAGTCAGCGTGAGATCAGGCGCCTTTACGACGAACTTAACGACGCATTCGAGATGGCGAGCCATGCCGAAGCTCTAAAGCAAAGCGAAAAATTAAAATCCGCTCTGCTCGATGCGGTTACGCACGATATCCGCACGCCCCTGACCTCTATAAAGGCGTCGGTAACAACCTTGCTTGATGAACAAAGCGGCAGCCTGGCAAATGGCACATTGGCAACTCTAAATGATGAAATGCGTCGGGAAATGCTTGAAGTCATCAACGAGGAATCCGACCGGCTGAACGAGTTTGTGGAGGGCATGCTCGAACTAGCCAAGATCGAAGCGGGCGAGATCGAGTTTCGGCAGCAATGGAACGCGGTTGATGAAATTATTTCGGCAGCGGTCTCACGGGCCGAACCGCGTCTGCGTGATCATCGGGTGAGAATCGAACTGGAAAAGGATCTGCCGGTTATACGCGTTGATTCCCGCGCCGTTATGGAAGTCGTCTATACATTGCTTGACAATGCCTCTAAATATTCGCCGGATGGGTCGGTTGTTTTGATCTCTGTCAAAAGATTCGATCAATCTCACCTCATTTTCGCCGTCGAGGACGAAGGTCAGGGCATTCCCCCGGATCTTCGCGAAAGAGTGTTCGACAAATTCTTCCGCGCAACACGCGACGGGGATATAGGAAAAGGGTTGAACCGTCGCACCACAGGCAGCGGTGTTGGGCTGTCGATCGCTAAGGGCATAGTGGAAGCTCATAAAGGAAGGATCTGGATCACCGAGGCGTCAAACGCCCAAGGTGCGCGGTTCGAATTTGTCCTGCCGATCGGCGATGAAGACGAGAGGAAGGAAAAAAAGCCGTTAAGTCATTGAAGAGGAAGAACATTTGTTCTTAAAGTATTCTTTTATGGTTACAATTTCTTTTGCTTATTTATCATGGACAAGAAAACGCTCATCCTAATAGTTGACGACGAACCCCAGATCGCTCGGGTTTTGAGAACCGGGCTAATGGCTCATGGCTATGAAACGCAGGTTGCGCCCGACGGCTTGCTGGCTTTGGAAATTTTCAACGACTGGCATCCCGATCTCGTGGTTACCGATCTGGCAATGCCGAATATGAGCGGTTTGGAGTTATGTAAAAAGATAAGGGAGTTTTCGACCGTTCCGATCATCGTCCTTTCGGTCAGAGGCGAAGAAAAAACCAAGGTCCAAGCGCTCGATGCCGGTGCTGACGATTACATCACGAAACCTTTCGGTATTGACGAACTGCTCGCCAGGATCCGCGCCGTTCAGCGTCGGTCGGGAAGCGAAAATACTGAGAACTCTTCCGTTATCTCGAGCGGGGATTTTGAAATTGATTTGGATGCACGCCGAGTGAACGTCCGCGGCGAAGAAATTCATCTGACTCCGAAGGAATATGATCTGCTCCTTTATTTTATTAAACATCCGGGAAAAGTTTTAACTCAACGTACTCTGCTCGGAGCGGTTTGGGGCGGCAACTACACCGAGCAGGCTGAATATCTGAGAGTTTTCGTCGGCCAGCTTCGTAAAAAGATCGAACCCGACCCGTCGGTTCCGCGGTATATCACTACCGAACCGTGGGTTGGTTATAGGTTTAACTCTTTCATGAATTGATCCGAAAAAGTACTGTCACCAGGGTCTGTATAAATCGACCAACCCGCGGCTTTCTGCTTCTTGAACATCGCCGACCGAACTGTCTAATTGTCCGCATTTCAAATAATAACCGCTCGCGGTGCTCACCTAAATCATTGCCGTAAAAGAGTTTATATTTCTTTATAAACTTTTTACGGCTTTTTTGCGAAGATTTTACGAAACCTTTACTCCATCCTTATAACCAACCGCATAGTATTAAATTGTTGACAATTTGACGATTTGAGGTGCTTGGCTTTTGGTATCGGTGCCCGTTGACTGCGGCTGTCGAGAGAGACCGGGCAGTGAGAAATCCTTAAGGCTTGGGAGATCGACCCCGATGTAGCGAAAGTGATTTACAGATCGTGGCGGAATGAGCACTTGAGAACAGGTTTTTTCGCTCGCCTCCGCTCGAATTGATGAAATGAGAGATAAGAAAATGAAAAGAAAAAGTTCAATTTTATATTTTTACAGCTTCGGATGCATTTGTTGTGTAATGTTCGGATTTTTGCTGCTCGCCGTTTATTTAACGACGGGTGAAGCGGCAACGTCACTTAAACAGGTGGGGTTGGGACTAATTCTGATTCCAGCTCTTGCGTTCGGACTTACCTTCAACCTTTTTGACAGACGGAATAATCCCGGACGCTCAAAACCATTTTCTTAAAGACTTTATCAAACCAAATAAAGCTAAAAGAGACGAAGGAGAAATTCAAGAAAATGGAAAAGTTAAGGCCAAATGTGTTTGAGGAAACAATACGAGACAAACCGAGTCAACACGGATGCAAGCGGAGATGGATCCTATGTTTGTATTTTTGCGGGATGGGCGGAGTCGCGATCGGATTGATAGGTCTGTCGCTTAGTGCTCTCAAATTCTTCGGGTTTATGGACAAAGCACCGGCACTCAACCGAATTGGAACATTGTTGATATTTCTCGCATTTCCGGTATTAATGTTTGGCTCCCACGCGATGGACAAGATCGCAGAAATTGACAAAGGCGAGAAACGAACAGCTTTCGAGGCGGAAGAAAAAAGAAAAGTGTGCAGCCCGGACCAATGGAGAAGAGATGAAATCACATATTTATAATTTTCTGATCCTACTTTCATTTTTTGTGGGAGCTGGTTTTACGGCAAACGCTCAGCAGACGATTTTTAACGTTCCTTCGACCGATATTTTGGACAGAGGCAAAGTTTATCTAGAGTTCGACGCGACGTTTAAGCCGAACGATCAGGAAAATGTTGGCAGATTTTCGAGTTTCGTGCCGCGCGTAGTGGTCGGTACAGGCGGAAACGTAGAGGTCGGATTAAATGTTACGGGGAACGTTCAGCCCGGCTCGGATACCACGACGCTCGTTCCCGCGGTCAAATGGAAACCGTACTACAACGAAAAATATGGCGTTTCGGTTGTCGTCGGAGATAACGTTTATATTCCGGTCAGGAACAAAAGTTATAACCTCGGCAATTACGCCTACGCACAGGTCAGCAAGACTTTTAACGGCGGGAAAACGCGGTTGACGGCGGGCGGTTATCACTTTTCGAAAAATGTTGTCGCTGCGAACGCCGATCGAGCGGGCGGTCAGTTCGCCGTGGAATATTCGGTCAATAAGTATCTGAACATTAATGCTGACTGGCTCACGGGAAACCACTCCGCCGGATACTTTACGCCCGGAATCGCCTTTAAATTGCATCCGAAGGTGACGGGCTATGCGGGCTACTCGATAGGAAATGCTGGTGTAAGGCAAGGAAATCATTTTTTCTATACCGCGATCGGCATTAATTTTAACTAAAAATATGGATGACATTATTTTTATCGGTTTACTAATAGTTTTTTTTCTGTTAGCGGCGGCCTTTGTCCGCGGTACTGAAAAATTGGGTTGAAAATCTTTATGAGTATCGAATATCTAATTGGCCTCGCGGTAGCAATTTTGCTGATGTTTTATCTCGGCTACGCACTGCTCAGACCGGAGAAATTTTAATTTACGCTTTACTGGAAGCGGAAGGTAAAAAAAGCTTTCGGGTAAGCCAGGCATAACTACTATGACTTTTAACGGTTGGTTACAAATTTTATTGTATTTCGCGCTTTTGCTTCTTGTTACAAAACCGCTCGGTATCTTTATGATGCGGGTTTATAACGGCGAACGGACGTTTTTAACGCCGGTTTTTAGACCTGTGGAACGGTTGATCTATTGGGTTTGCCGCGTGGATGAAAAGCGCGAGATGAATTGGAAGGAATACGCCTGGGCGATGATCTTTTTCAGCCTTGTTTCGAGCGTTGTTCTATTTCTTCTTGCAGCGATCGCAGGGCGTATTGCCGCTCAATCCGCAGAATCTGCCCGGTGTTGATTCGGCAAGCTATACGGGATCGGCTTTTAATACAGCGGTTTCGTTTATGACCAATACGAATTGGCAAGGCTACGGCGGCGAAACGACGATGAGCTATCTGACCCAAATGGTAGGTTTGACCTATCAGAATTTCTTTTCGGCGGCGGTCGGAATGTCTGTAGCGATCGTATTGATCCGCGGCATCGCGCGGCGCGAAACCGAATTCCTGGGAAACTTTTGGGTTGATACGATACGCGGTGCGCTTTATATTTTGCTGCCGATAAGTCTCGTTTTCGCTCTCGCTCTGGTTTCGCAAGGCGTCGTGCAGAATTTAAGCCCGTACAGCACTGCGGCTCTGGTTGATAGATCCGTCACGACCACAGTTGAAAGAACCGACGGGAATGGTGATCCGATGACGGACGCCGCAGGGAATCCTCTAACGGAATCCCAGTCGGTGACGACGCAAACTATCGCGCAAGGTCCGGCGGCATCTCAGATCGCAATAAAACAGATCGGCTCGAACGGCGGCGGTTTCTTTAACGTTAATTCGTCGCATCCGCTGGAAAATCCGACACCGTTCTCAAATTTTCTCGAAATGTTCGCGATGCTTGCGTTGGCTTCCGGTTTGACTTACACGCTTGGGCGAATGGTTAGATCGCAGAAACACGGATGGGCGGTTTTTGGAGCGATGGCGTTCTTGTTTATGGCAGGCGTTTTCATCAGTTATTGGGCGGAATCGCGGGGCAATCCGCTGTTTCCGGCGAATGTTGATCAGACAAATACCTATGTGAACGCAGGCGGAAATATGGAAGGCAAAGAAACCAGATTCGGTCTTGCCAATTCCGTACTATGGGCCACGGCGACGACAGCCGCTTCAAACGGCAGCGTCAATTCGATGCACGACTCTTACACGCCGCTCGGCGGACTCGTTCCTTTAACGAATATTCTGCTCGGCGAAGTGATATTCGGCGGAGTCGGCGCAGGATTATACGGAATGCTCGTTTTCATTATTTTGACGGTTTTTATCGCCGGTTTGATGGTCGGGCGAACGCCTGAATATCTAGGCAAAAAGATCGAAGCCTTTGATGTGAAAATGGCCGTTATCGCCATCCTAATAATGCCGCTTTTGATTCTCGGGTTTACGGCGATCTCCGTTCTGCTGCCGGACATCGGGCTCTCTTCGCGCAACAATTTGGGAGCACACGGTTTAACGGAGATCCTCTACGCATTTTCTTCGGGAGCGGGCAACAACGGTTCGGCTTTCGCGGGCTTAAACGCCAACACGCTTTGGTATAACACCACAATTGGGCTTTCGATGCTCTTCGGGAGATTTTTCATAATCCTGCCGGTGCTGGCAATCGCGGGAAATATGGCGGGGAAAAAGAGCGTGCCCGCGAGCGCGGGAACCTTTCCCGTTACAACCCCTCTATTTGCAACTTTGCTTGTCAGCGTCGTTTTAATTGTGGGTGCGTTGACGTTTTTCCCGGTACTGAGTTTAGGACCGATCGTCGAGCATTTTTTGATGTATTCGGGACAAGCGTTTTGACTCGGATGTTAGATCAGGTTTTGTAAAGACATTTTTCCAAACAGAACTATTGTTTTTGGGAAATTAAAAATAAAAAGATGACTAATAAAGTTTCGATTTGGGATAAGAAAATTGTTTCACAGGCGTTGATCGATTCTATCAAAAAGCTGGATCCGCGCCAGATGATGAAAAATCCGGTAATGTTTGTCGTCGAGATCGGCGCGGTATTGGCGACTTTGCAATTGATTCGCGGTCTTGTCGCTCCGACGGCGGGCGTTGCGGGCTTTGCTTTCGAACTGCAGATCACCTTATGGCTCTGGTTCACGGTCCTATTTGCCAATTTCGCCGAAGCGATGGCGGAAGGACGCGGCAAAGCTCAAGCCGATACGCTCAGACGAGCGAAAACGGAAACGTCAGCGAATCGCCTTTTGCCGAATGGCAAAATTCGAACAAGTTCCCGCGACGGAACTGCGAAAAGACGATATTGTCATGGTTTCGGCGGGCGAATTTATTCCCGGTGACGGCGAAATTATCGATGGTGTGGCGTCGGTTGATGAATCCGCAATTACGGGTGAATCCGCACCGGTGATCCGCGAGGCGGGCGGCGACCGTTCGGCTGTGACGGGCGGTACGCGCGTTTTGTCGGATCAGATAAAGATCCGGATCACGTCCAATCCGGGCGAAACTTTTATCGACCGGATGATCGCGCTCGTTGAAGGAGCGGCACGACAGAAAACTCCGAACGAGATCGCGCTCAATATTCTGCTCGCCGGACTGACGATAATTTTTCTTCTCGCGGTCGTTACCTTACAGCCGTTCGCCATTTATTCGAACGCGCCGCAGACGCTTTTCGTTCTTATTTCGCTTCTCGTCTGTTTGATCCCGACGACCATCGGCGGACTTCTTTCTGCGATCGGCATCGCCGGCATGGATCGCCTTGTTCAGCACAACGTACTGGCGATGAGCGGACGCGCGGTCGAAGCGGCGGGCGACGTGAACACTTTGCTCCTGGACAAAACAGGAACGATCACCTTAGGCAATCGTCAGGCGAGCGAATTTATTCCGCTATCCGGCATTGAGGACAAAATGCTCGCTCACGCGGCTCAGCTCTCTTCGATCTCGGACGAAACTCCCGAAGGTCGTTCTATCGTCCTGCTGGCAAAAGAAAAATATATGCTTCGCGGGAGCGGAATTCACGAACTCGGCGCGACTCACGAGTTCATTCCGTTCACAGCACACACTCGTATGTCGGGCGTAAATTTTGAAGGGCGCGAGATCCGAAAAGGCGCGGTTGACGCGATCGAAAAATACATTTCGCCAAACGGACATTTATCGAAACAAGAACTGCGTGAGATCGTTGAAAAGATTGCCCGCGCCGGTGGAACACCTCTCGTCGTGGCCGAGGACCGAAAACCGCTCGGAGTGATCTATCTCAAAGACATCGTCAAGGGCGGAATGCGCGAACGTTTCGACCAACTGAGGCAGATGGGAATTAAAACCGTGATGATCACGGGCGATAATCCTCTGACCGCCGCTTCGATCGCCGAAGAAGCCGGAGTTGACGACTTTTTAGCCGAAGCCACGCCCGAAGACAAAATGGCTCTGATCAAAAGCGAGCAAGCGGCAAGGAAAGCTCGTGGCAATGACCGGCGACGGAACGAATGATGCTCCGGCGCTCGCCCAAGCTGATGTGGGCGTGGCGATGAACACGGGAACGCAGGCCGCCAAAGAAGCCGGAAACATGGTCGATCTCGATTCAGACCCGACAAAGCTGATCGAAATAGTCGAGATCGGCAAACAATTGCTTATGACGCGCGGCGCGTTGACTACGTTTTCGATCGCCAACGATGTGGCGAAATATTTCGCTATTATTCCGGCGATGTTTATGGTCGCTTACCCGCAGTTGCAGGCCTTAAATATTATGGGTTTAAGTTCGCCGCAGTCTGCGATCCTCTCGGCAGTGATCTTCAACGCGCTGGTCATTATCGTACTGATCCCGCTGGCATTGAAAGGCGTTAAATACCGCCCGCTATCAGCTTCGTCGCTTTTGCAGCAAAATTTATTGATCTATGGATTAGGTGGGCTGATCGTCCCGTTTATCGGAATTAAGATTATCGACATAATTATTACGGCTGTCGGATTAGCGTAATCTATGATCATTGATATCTGACCATATAACACGAGTCGAAGATCAAAATTTGAAAAGACACAAAGATCTATGAAAAACTTTATAACAGCAATTCTGGTCACCATTTTCACGACACTTTTATTCGGCTTAGTATATCCGCTGGTGGTAACGGCTTTGGCTCAGATGATCTTTCCGCATCAGGCAAACGGCTCATTGGTTAAGAATGAAACCGGTGAGATCGTCGGTTCGGAACTGATCGGACAGCCTTTCACATCGCCCGAATATTTTCACCCGCGACCGTCGGCGGCAGGCGCCGCGGGGTACGATGCAGGAGCATCGAGCGGCACGAATTTGGGACCGACAAGCAAAAAACTTATCGATCGTGTAAAAGCCGATGTCGAAATACTGGAAGCCGAGAACCCGAAAATGAAAATTCCGGTTGATCTGGTTACAGCGAGTGCTTCCGGACTCGATCCGCATATCTCTCCGGCGGCTGCGAATTTTCAAATCCCGCGGATCGCCCGGATGCGCGGCATCAGCGAGGCTGATCTGAAAGGAGTTACTCGACCAATTTACAGAAGACAGACAATTCGGCTTTCTGGGTGAGCCACGCGTAAATGTGCTTTTACTTAATATGGAATTAGACAGGAGGTTTCCGAAGTAAGCGGTCTTTCGTTCACGCAAGGTGGAGAATAACTAAGCTTTTAAACATTCTTCACCGCTGGCCGATCATTCTGGAAAAAAATGTTTGTTGATACGGTGATAACTGAAATACCTAACTCGGATGGTCAGCGGCCGTCGCCTGAAACATTGCTCGCCCGGATCGAAGAAAGTGAGCAGGCACGTCTCCGTGTTTACATCGGAGCAGCCGCCGGTGTCGGAAAAACATTTCAAATTCTCGAGGACGCTCATGCATTGAAAGACCAAGGCATTGATGTCGTCGTCGGCGCTGTCGAAACTCACGGCCGAGAAGAAACCGCGGCTTTGATCGGCGATCTCGAATTTGTTCCACAGAAGAAGATCAACTATAAAGGTGCGGTTTTCGAAGAAATGGATCTGGCAGCGATCGTCGAGAGAAAACCGGCGGTAGTAGTTGTGGACGAATTGGCCCACACAAATATTCCCGGATCCAAAAACGAAAAACGCTATGAAGACGTTCTTGAACTTCTGGAAAACAATATAAGCGTCATCACGGCCGTAAACATTCAGCACATCGAATCGTTAAACGATGTCGTTGCCGTAACGACCGGAGTAAGGGTGCGGGAAACTGTTCCGGATTCATTTTTCAAACGAGCGGACGAGGTGATCGACGTAGACGTTTCGGTAGATACGTTGAGGACGCGACTTCGCCAAGGAAAGGTCTATTCGATCGAGAAGATCGAACAGTCGCTCAATAACTTTTTCCGTAGAGGAAATCTGGCGACCTTGAGAGAATTGGCCTTGCGACAGGTTGCTCTCCATCAATCGGTGCAAGACCATGAATACCGCGAACGTGAGGGATTGGAAAAGGCCGTTATACCGGAAAAAGTAATGGTCTGTATGGCTTCCCGAGGCTCGGCAAGAAAGCTTCTCCGCACCGGAGCGCGCGATTGTTGGCAGGCACGCTTACCGCGACTGGTTCGCCGTTTATGTCGAAACGCCCGAAGAGGATGAGGAACATATCAAGCCGGAGGATCTCATCGCCTTGCAGGAAAACATCAAATTTGCAGAAATTCTCGGAGCAAAGGTTGTTAAGTTAAAAGCTGAAAATGTAGCGGACGCACTTTTAAAGTTCGCCGGCGAAAGCGAGATCACACATGTGATTTTCGGGCAATCAGCCCGCACGCGTTGGCAGATCTTCTGGAAAGGCTCGATTATCAACCGTTTCCTAAGCGAAGTAAAAGGCGTAGCGGTTCACGTAATTCCTCTGGAAAAGTAACTATCAAAGAGTTTGATCTTAGTAATGGGACAAACAAACAGATAATTACAAACAAATATAAATTTGATCCGGCGATATCGGGAAGTTACGAAACCACCGAGATTTCGCGAAGCCACGATCGACCTTCGTGGATCGGATCAGCACACGAACTGATCCATGCAGACCATATGAAAGCGACCATGTTCTAGGTGAGTTTATTCAAGTTCGAGATGCTCAATCTGAACGTCGGATAACAATTGATCTTGATCATTATCATCCGGAAAGCCTTTTTGAGAAAGAAACAAATGCGTATAATCTCACCATGAAGAATTGAATAAATACGGGATTGGATTTCGATTTTGGAACCGGAGGATGTTATGTACCCGAATATTAAAAGGACCCAGCTGCACGAAGGGTTTCGGAAGTTTACGAGGTGCATTAGGTGCCCGTAGGTTATTTTATATTTTCGTTGGCATTTTGTTCATGCATATCTTCTTAGAAGTGTGCTCAAACGTCTTTGGCCAGAATGGTGTAGTGGATGCGAGGCATAATGGATGCATGAATGATGAAAGTATTTACAAACGCGGTGAAGTCCTTAAGCGGTAATAAACCACTTTAACGAAACGGCGAAACGTGAAGGAACTTCTTTTATTGGTGAGGAACGTCGGGCTCGGCGGTATGGGACTGTTTGTCTGGGATTTAACAGAACCTGAAAATAAATTGATCAAGGCATCGGATTGTATCCAGTTTATGGAAGGCCACTATTACCATTTCTCAATTGCCAGATATGCAGGCTCTTTTAGTCATCTAGCTTTTTTACATGATTGTAGGAAGATCGATTTTTATGATGCTATTAATTGTCCATCCGGCGAGCCTAAATTTGAGCAGTTGCTTATGGATTTGAAAGCAACAGACCTGAAAATGACTACTGATAATTTACTTGGCTGAGGTGGTGCAAAGACTGATATATCGAATGACAACCGGTTCGTTTAGGGATTCAAGATAAGTTACGATGGGGTTAGTCAGGCAAGTCAGAGCTTCAAAGGTATTAATGGTACCGACGGAAACCAAATGAAGTTTACGTTGTCGGTTGTTATGGCCCACGAACTTGGTCATGCTTGGAGTTTCACGCAAGACCAGAATGGAGAGAGGTTGGACAAGGGACATGAGAGTAGGTCAAGTTTAGAAAAGATAACTAAGGACCGGGCGGTAAGGTTGGAAAATGTTGGAGATTGGGTCTCGGATTGCGTTGGCAACACGACTTTTGAACGGCTATGGTTAGTGACCCGATCATTATAATTCTTATGAACAGATTTGATTTGCCGGTATTTTCTAGCACCGTACTGCTAATTGTCTTACTGAATGTCGCTCGTACTTTTTCGGCTATGGTGGATATGGTTTAGTAGAAGGAAGAGATCCGTGGGCATTGTCACTGAGGTTTCCTTTTCAGCTATTACGAGTTCGTCTTTTCAGCCAACAGAGGATATGTGTCATATCTTGGGGATCGTCGGTAATCTTGCTTTCGCCTTTGTTGTTGGGATTGTGGCTGCTTTAATTGGAGCAAGGTTTCGAGACCTTATCGGGCCTGCTAGTCGCTGAAGTTTAAGAATCCGGTGTACCCGCAGAAGTTCTGGATGCCTCGGCGCCTGGCTTGGGAAACCTTTGATAGTGGGAATTCGCGAAAGATCTCAGGAAGCGGCTGAATCCGTCGATCGACAACGAACGGGATAGGGCAACTTGTTAGGGGGGATGAGCCGAACAGTGCAGGAAATCTCGATAGCGGTGGGACGCCGGTGCAATCAACCAGCTATGCTCACGACACGCTGAATAACCTGACGACGGTCACACAAGGCTCCCAGACTCGTTCGTTCACTTACAGTTCGCAGTCGAGACTTCTTTCAGCGACTAATCCCGAAAGCGGAACCATCAACTATTAATAGCATAGCAAAGGTAATTTGATCGAAAAAGTTGACTCGAGAAGCATCGTTACTACCTACACTTATGATGCTCTGAACCGTGTGACGGAACGCGATTACACGGTTCCACACCGGACGGTGATTACTTTTATAGAAGGCATGCAGCAAATGGCAAGCTGATAAAAGTTTCTTCTAGCGTTTCCACAACGGAATACACTACTTTGACATCTTAGGAAGAGTGACGGCTAGTAAACAGACAACGGATGGTGTGACTTATGGCGATGGTGTTGCGACCAGCCCGATGACATATACTTATAATCTTTCGGGTGCGATGGTCGAGCAGCAATATCCGAGCGGGCGTGTGGTGAAGAACACCTTGATACGAACGGCGATCTGGCACAGGTTCAAAGCCGGACGGCGAGCGACACTTTTAAGAACTACGCGAATTCGTTTATTTATACCGCGGCCGGTAGCGGTTTCAGGGATGCGTTTTGGAAACGGTCGTTGGGAAAACACGACGTTCAACGAGCAGGCTTCAGCCGACCAGATCGGCCTCGGTTTCCATTACCGTTTGATGCATCGGAGGCCTGCTGAAACTGAACTACGACTACGGGACCCCCGACCTTTGAATAAGCCAACATCTTTCCAGATTGGCTCGTGACGCCAAGATATGCCATTCGTAATTTTCAGTAAATCTCTAGTTAAATAAAAATGCATTTTCATTTCCTTAATTTCTCAACTTGTGATAATTATTGCTCATCCTTGTTTTACACAATTCGAGTCATTAGACATTAACATTTAGGGAAAAAGATCTGGTAGACTTACAAAATCGCTTTGTTTATCGCTCTCAAATTTTGACGAGTATTCATTTTATCGATCGCATTGTGGGAGTTCCTCACGTCAGCCTTTTCTTCGCCCCCAAGCAATAATATAGCTCGGCAATTTACTAGATGGCGTTTTTTATTGCTACTTTTGTTCTTTTGCGAACTGAAACCCATTTTAGCTTTAGTGCGTTCCCGGCTCAGTCAAGTTCGTGGGCCGAAAGATGTAACTAGAATTCACTTGTTTCGGATGGAGTGGTCATCAGTCAGGTTTATGGCGGCGGCGGCAACTCTGGTGCTCCGTTAAATAGTGATTTTGTTGAATTGTTTAATCGCGGAAATGCGGCAGTTAGTTTAAATGGTTGGTCGATCCAATATGCCAGCGTCAACAGGCACCGGAAATCTTGGTAATGGCGCAACGGGTATTACGGAACTTCCGAATGTTACGATCCAGCCGGGACAATATTATCTTATACAGGAAGCGAGCCAAGCGGCCGTGGGTTTGCCGCTACATTCAGTGTCGAAATCAATCGAATTTAGATGATCGTTTTAGTGGACGATGCATTGACGGACCTATCTAGTGTCCGTAACTATATGAATTTATTGGTACACCCGGCAAGATTCGAACTTGCGACCCTCTGATTCGAAGTCAGATACTCTATCCAGCTGAGCTACGGGTGCGTATTTATAAATGGAATTTTATTGCGGCTGAGCTTAATTTGCAACAGGCGGTGTGATTATTCCTTTTTGGAGTTGGCGGATATATGCGACAACTGCGCGGAGTTCGCCTTCCGAAAGTTTGTCTTTGAATGCCGGCATTCCGTCATCTTCGGCGCCTTCCATAATATCTTTGATGATCGCGGCATCGTCGTGGTTTTTCACGTGATCTGACGTAAGATCGTGAACCTTAAGGGATTTTCCTTCGACGGTGACTTTGCCTCCGGTTCCGGCTGCTTGATGGCAGGTGGTGCAGTTCGTTTCATAAACCTTAGCGCCCATGGCCACTTCGTCGAGCGTCGGCTTTGGCAAAGGCGTTTGTCGAGCCTCGGTCTGGCCGTTTGCCGGAACGTTATTATTCTTTGCGGTGTCGGTTGTTGAACCGCACGCGAATGCGAAAGTAAAAGCGGCTGCGACGGCGATTAGTTTAATAGATCCTTTCATCGTTTCTCCTGGTAATCTTGCTTAGCGAACATCGAGAGTTTAACCTATATTCGTAATAAGGGGCAAAGAAAGTTTGATGAAAACAAAAGAAATATTGATCGGAGGAACTTTTAGAACAGCGGCCGAAACGATCGCCGTGACATCGCCATATTCGGGCTGAAAAGATAGCGGAAGTGTATTCGGCATCGGCCGAAGAACTGACAGAAGCTGTCGATCACGCCGAAAACGCAGTGAAAGAAATGCGGTCTTTGTCGCGTTACGAATTGGCGAAAGGATTGCGAAAAATATCAGAACTTATCGACGAACGCCAGAAAGAATTTGCCGAAACGATCGCAAAGGAATCGGCAAAACCGTTGATCTATGCGATCGGTGAAGTTAAGCGCGGAATAGCCACATTTGCGCTCGCCGCCGGCGAAGCAGAGCGTTTTGCGGGCGATGTCGTGCCGGTCGATTCGCAGGAAAACGGTGCAGGGAAGTTCGCTTATACAAAACGAATTCCGCGCGGGATCATTTATGGAATTACGCCGTTCAATTTTCCATTGAATCTTGTCGCACACAAGGTCGCACCGGCTCTTGCAAGCAAAAATTCGATCATTATCAAACCAAGCCAACGGACGCCGTTGACCGCACTCTTGCTCGGCGAAGTTTTTCTCGAAAGCGGTTTGCCGAGATCTGCATTGCAGATAGTTCCGATGAACACGGACTACATGGATACGGTTTATAAGGACGAACGGATCGCGATGATCTCGTTTACAGGCGGAGCCGGCGTTGGTTGGGATATCAAATCCAAGGCAGGGAAGAAAGCGGTCGCGCTCGAACTTGGCGGAAACGCTCCGGTCATCATTGATCAAACGGCAGATCTTCAGCGAAGCATCGACAGAACCGCTTACGGAGCATTTGCTTATTCAGGACAGGTTTGTATCTCGGTTCAGAGAGTTTACGCACACTCGCATATTTATCAGGAGTTTACCGAAGGCGTGGTTGCCCATGCGAAAGAACTTACGAACGGCGATCCGCTAGAGAAAGACACAAAGCTTTCGGTAATGATCGACGAAGATGCCGCAAAACGGGCAGAAAAGTGGGTGAAAGAAGCAATTGATAATGGAGCAAAACTTTTATGCGGCGGAACTCGCGAAGGTTCTTTTTTATCGCCAACGGTTTTGACAGGAACCGATCCGGAAATGCGTGTCGTCGCTGAAGAAGCTTTTGCTCCGATCGTCGTTATCGAAAAATTCGAGCATTTTGATGAAGCCATCGATATGGCTAATAATTCAAAATACGGTCTCCAGGCCGCTGTGTTTACGAAAGATCTCGTCAACGCAGACATCGCGGCGGAAAGGCTGGAATACGGCGGGGTAATTATTAACGACGTGCCGACCTTCCGCGTCGATAATATGCCGTATGGCGGTTCAAAGGAATCCGGTTTTGGACGCGAAGGTGTTCGTTATGCGATGGAAGAAATGAGTGAACTGAGGATCGTTGTGATCGATCGCTGAGAAAAAACTTACAAATATGAAACTTCGTTATTTTGCTTTTGCGTTTATTTTCGTGGCTGCCGTGTTTGTATCGGCTGGCTTTGCTCAAACGGTTTCGGTTGGTGGTCTTTCGAAACAGGTGACGGTTCGCCGCGATGCACGTTCGATCCCGTATATCGAAGCTGAAAACGACGCGGATCTTTATTTTATGCAAGGCTATGTTACTGCGAGCGACCGGCTCTGGCAGATGGATCTTTTGCGGCGTGTCGCACGCGGCGAAACCGCCGAGATATTTGGCAACGTCGCTGTTGATCGTGACAAACATTGGCGAACCTACGGATTTGCAAAGATCGCGACGGAGAACCTTAAGAATATCGGACCGGAAAGCCGTGCCGCTCTCGAAAATTACGCGAAAGGCGTCAATGCTTTCATCAATAGTTTGGACGCAAAAGCTCTGCCGGTCGAGTTTCAGATATTGCAATATAGGCCGAGTCAATGGACGCCCGAGGACACGATCGTTATCGGCAAAATATTATCCGAAGCCTTGAGCAGCACTTATTCACAAGACCTTTTGCGTGTTTCGATGAAAGATATCGATCCGAAAAAGCTCGCGGATATTGAAAATATAGTCACGCCTTATGACGTTGTAAATTTCGGAAGCGACTCAAAGAAAGCCGCAAAAGGTGAAACGGCATATTGCGCGGATTGCGCTACGGATAATGCAGTTGCGGCAGTTCAAAAACAAGATGCCATCAGAGCAGAATCCCTGCAGAGCGTCGGGCTTTATGCCGAAGATCTTGCCGCAAGCAATAATTGGGTTATTTCGGGCAAGCGAACAGCGAGCGGTAAACCGATCCTGGCGAACGATCCGCATTTGCAGGCGGCAGCTCCTGGAATTTGGTATATGTCGAATTTATCTACGCCGACGATGCGCGTTTCCGGTGTAACATTTCCGGGCGTTCCGGGCATCGTGCTGGGCCATAACGAAAATTTCGCTTGGGGTGCGACTAACGTTGGCCCGGATGTTCAAGACCTTTATCTAGAAACGTTTGACGACAAAGGGAATTATAAAACTCCCGAAGGATCAGCAAAGCCGACGATCCGACGCGAAGAGATCAAGGTCCGCACGGTTCCCGGAAAGGCCGACACAACGATAGTCGAATTTGATGTAACCGAAACGCGGAACGGCCCGATCGTTGTTGACGCGGATGGAAAGAAATACGCATTGAAATGGACTGCTTTAGATCCAAAAAAGAACGATCTGGAAGCTTTTTTCTTGATTAATCGTGCAAAAGATTGGAATGAATTTACTAAGGCACTGAAAAGTTACGGCGGTGCGACACAGAATTTTGTTTATGCTGATGTCAAGGGAAACATCGGTTGGTATGCCGCCGGAAAGATACCGATACGCCGAACCGGCGACGGAGCTTTGCCATACGACGGAGCGACGAACGCCGGCGATTGGATCGGCGAAATTCCGTTTGACGAACTGCCGCATTTATACAATCCACCGGCTGGCTTTATTGTCACGGCGAACCAACGCATCGTAGGTACCGATTACAAGTACACACAAGTTTCGCGTGATGCGGCATCGCCTTGGCGAGCAAGAAGGATCTACGACCTTTTGAAAGAGAATACTAAGGTCACGATGGACGACGTCCGCGATATTCAGTATGACGTGTTCAATCGGCCGGTTTCTAATATTGCAAAAGCAGTTGTCGAAGCAAAAGCGGCATCGCCCGAAAGTCTTGCGGTTTTAAAAGATTGGAGCGGCCGAATGGAACCGCGATCCCAAGGTGCTTTGATCGCGAATGGAATTCGAAACTGCATGGCGAATATTATCGCCGAGCAGAACAAACCGGTTCCGTCATACATAATCAGAGAACGAGTTTTGGATAAAGCTATTGCGGACAATGAAGCGATATGGCTTCCAAAAGGTTTTGCGGATTATTCTGCTTTAATGAAAAACTGTGCCGGTCAAACAGACGGCGATCTGAAAAAGCAATTTGGTGACGATCGGGAAAAATGGGTTTGGGGACGAATATTTCTTTCAAATTTCCCACATCCGCTTGCTTCTGTTCCATTTATCGGTTCGCAATTCGCGATACCGAATGTTCCGCTCGCCGGAAGCGGCCAAACGCCGAACGTAGGTTCTTCGGTTTCGATGCGGCATATTGCGATGCCCGGAAATTGGGACGAAACTCGCCAGGTTATCCCGCTTGGCCAAAGCGGCGATCCGAGATCGAAGTTTTACAAAGACGAATTCGAACTTTGGCGAACCGGCGAACCGGCGATATTTCCATTTTCGAAAGAAGCAGTTGAAAAAGCGGCGGTCGAAACGACGAAATACGAACCGGGAAAATAGTCTGGAGTCTGGAGTCGGGAGTCTGGAGTCGGAAAGAGCGGGCAGGCCGTCCGCGATCCGTTATTTCGGAAGTCGATCAAGAAAATCGCTCAAGATTATTGCGGCGGCTTCGCTATCTACGAATTTGCGTGTGTCTTTCAGACTGACGCCGCGTTCCCAGAGACGGGATTTGGCTTCGTAGCTTGTTGCCCGCTCGTCCTGCAAATAGATCGGAATTTCGAGCGAAAGAGATAAATTTCGAGCAATGCGGCGGGCTTCGGCGGACATTTCGCTTTCTGTGCCGTCAAAGTTGTACGGCAAACCAATTACCACCGCCTGTGCATCAAATTCTTCGATAATGCCGCGGATCTGCAATAATAATTTTTTCCAGCCGATGCGTTCGATCGTGCGAACAGGCGTTGCTATGACCCGCAATTCATCTGAAACCGCAACGCCGATCTTTTTTGTCCCCAAGTCGAGCGACAAAATTCGGCCGGAAGGAGGAATATCTGCAAGTTCTGCGTTATTGATAGTTTCTTTCTGTTGCACTAACTATATTGATAGCAGATAATTGAATTATATCGAAGCAGAACCTTCGCGGGCTGCGAACCGTATTAGATAGACGACGAGGTATTTATGTCATTACGCGGAAAACTTTGGATCTTGTTCATTTCGGCAGGAATTGCTGTTTATGCTCTTATCGGCGGCTTGCCGTTGACCGGTCAGCTCTTGACCACACAGGCTCAGCAGCCGATAAACGATGCCGGAGCTCAGATCCGAATTCTCGAATCAGTTCTCCAGCATATTCAAAATGATTATGTCGATGAGCCTGATCTTGCCAAGGTTCGCAGCGGCGCGATGCGCGGTTTGGTCAGCGGGCTTGATCCGTATTCGTCATATCTGACACCG
Source organism: uncultured Acidobacteriota bacterium (assembly GCA_963720905.1). GTDB lineage: Bacteria > Acidobacteriota > Blastocatellia > Pyrinomonadales > Pyrinomonadaceae > OLB17. The sequence goes on along the minus strand of CAVRHB010000008.1, from coordinate 105,747 downwards.
GAACAGGTCGTCGATTACACCAGTGGAAAGGCCGGAAAAGAGGTCGGTATCGGTGCCGAATTTTCACAAGTTTCGCTCTATCTTTATGTTGTATCGGTTGTTAAGGGTTCAACTGCGGACAAGGCCGGGTTAAAGTCCGGTGATGTAATAGAATATATCGGAACAAAAGCAACGCGCGACATTTCGCTTTATGATGCGCGGCAATTGATCTTGGGAGAACCGGGAACTGAGGTCGAGATCCGCGTTTTGCGTTCGGGCCAAAAGCCGAAAACTCTGAAGATCGAACGGGAAGCTTATAAAGTTCCTGCGGTCGAAACTCGAGTCGAAGACGGTGTTGGTATCGTAACCGTTTACAGCCTTGATAAAGGCGAATCCGACGATGTTAAAACTGCTGTTGAAAAACTGACAAAACAAAATATCGACAAGATCGTACTAGACGTTCGCGGTGTTGCGAAAGGCGATCTGGAAGAAGCAGCGAAAGTTTCAAACCTATTTATAAAAGAAGGTGAACTCGCGAAAGTCGTCGGACGTGATGGTCAGGTTTTGAGAACCTTTTCAGCCGATCCGGCAAAACATATTTTCGATGGCAAACTTTCGGTATTGATGGATCTTGGTACAGCCGGTGCCGGCGAATCGATCGCTGCAGCAGTTAAAGAAAGCAAACGCGGTGAAGTTGTCGGCGAAAGAAGTTTTGGTGCCGGGACCGAACAGAAGTTCTTTAAGTTAAGCGGCGGCGATGGCTTATTGCTGACAGTCGCACGTTGGGCGTCTCCTTCGGGTGCTCCGTTCTTGGGTGATGACCGAGATTCGAACGGCGTAAAGCCGACCGTCGAAGTTCGCAGGCCTGAAACGCCTCAGCCGATCGAGGTCGAAGAAATGATCGACCAACAAGAGAAAGAGATCACCGATCCGCAAGCGGCTCCTTCGCCAACGCCCAAACCGGAACCGGTCAAACAAACGACCGAAGATCTTCAGCTTAAAAAAGCGATCGAGGTCGTAAAAGGAAAAGCCGAAGCCGCGAAAGCTGCCGGAGCTCAATAACTGTAACTACCATCGTTAGGAAAGAAAGGCTGTCCGGAAAGTGATCCGGACGGCCTTTTCTTTTTAATTTGAGTGGTGAGCGGGAAAGGGTGAATTGTGAATTGTGAATGGTGAATTGTGAATGGTGAATTGTGAATGGTCAACGGGAACGCACGTGCCCTCGCGTCAACGCCGGACGCGCAGATAAAGACGCTGTTCGGCTCCGGCGAAGCAGGATGCTCACCGCTCAAATCCGGTCCAGCGTCATTCGATTCATTATAGGCCCTTAAGCGTTGCACAAATAAAACTCTTTACTATTCTCGCAACCTTTGATATATTTTTCACCGGCGGGAAATATTCTCCGCCAAGTAGATAGTAGTTCTTTGAAATTTAGGCGCGAGTGGGACGCTGGGACAGCGGGACACTGGGACAGTCCCGAGCCGAAATCCATAAAAATGGATTTTTCATTGAAATAGGGCGCGAGTGGGACATTGGGACAGCGGGACACTTGGGACAGTGATCAGCCGAAGCCAATAAAAACGGACATTTCATCGAAATAAGGCGCGAGTGGGACATTGGGACAGGGACGGGACAGCGGGACACGTGGGACAGCAAGACGTGAAAAACCTTAGAAGATCGATAAGATCGCTTGACCTAAAGCAAAAGACCGTTCCGGTGTGCTCCCGGACAGTAGTAATTGTTCAGATAGCTTCTTTTTTCTGCTGGTGCTGGTGTAGAATCTCATTTAATGGCTCAGACGGACATAACGGTTAGACCGATCGCAGAAACCGATCTTAATGAATGGTTTCGTCTGCGGTTGATCTTGTGGGACGAAACGCCCGAGGACGACCACAGATCTGAGATGGTAGATATAATCGACCACTACGAAACACAGCAGGTGTTTGTCGCAGAATCGGGAGACAGGCTTGTCGGATTTCTCGAGGTCAGTATTCGGCCATTCGTCGAAGATTGTGCGTCTGATCACGTCGGCTATCTTGAGGGCTGGTATGTCGAACCTGAGCTTCGCAAACACGGCATCGGCAAAGAATTGGTCCGAAAGGCCGAAGAATGGGCTCGAGGAAAGGATTGCAGCGAAATGGCGTCGGACGCCGAGCTTGGCAACGAACTCAGCCTTAAAGCACACTTAGGGCTTGGATATGCAGAAACCTCTCGGCTAGTGCATCTGAGAAAAGATCTCTAATGACTCGAACTGTTAAACAATTTTTCGGAGGATCTGTGATCGCGGTTGTCGCGGTCTTTGGTGCTGTAACCGTATCCGGCCAATCAACAAATCAGGAATTTCCAACTCCTGTGACCGAAAATGTGATCGAAGCAAAGATCGCGGCGCGAGACATCGGCGATTCACGGCTCACCAATTATTTCTACACATTTGACGGCGATCAAGGCGATCTTTTTATAAATATCGTTACGAATAACCTGACCGGCGACATAGATCTTTTCACGCTGGATGGCTTGCGGCCGATGACAAAGATATCGGTCTATGGCGATCTGTCCGAATCAGAAACCGGCCGCGTGGTTTATCTGCGTAAACGGGAAAAGCTGCTGCTGCGTGTTCAGGGCCGGACACCGAACGACGAACCGGCTACACTGCGGATCAAATTTGCCGGAAGTTTCATCGCCGCGACCGCCGGTTCCGATGAAGCGAAACCCGAACTGCCAACCGTCACGGCTGACAATAAAAGCGGGATCGTTGTAAATTCGGTAGGTACTGTAATAGAACGTAGAACCGAGAAACCGGCGAAAGAGAAGCCGGCCGAAACGGAAACCCAAGCGGAAGCGATCGCAAAGGGTGTTCCTATCGCTGAGAACGAACAGATCGCGGAGAGTAAAGCTGAGCCGGTTGAGGAAAGCCCGGCCGAGCCCAAGAAAGTTCAGACTGAGACACCAAAGGTTGAGGTCGTCGTTACAGAGAACATCGAGCCGGAAAAACCCGCGAAAGTAGAAGCGGCTGTAAAAGAGCCTAGGAAGACCCGCCGCAAACGAAAAGTCGCGAAAAAGCCGGTAAACGAAGACGTAGAAACAAGATCTGAAGTTGCGGAAAAATCTGAGGCAGCGGAAAACCCAACGGGCGAAGAAAAAGCTCCTGCAAGATCGCTCGCTTCGATCCGCCTGATCGTTCTATTCAAAGACGGCTCCAAGATCGAACGTCCGATGGACGAGGTTCTTCGATTTACGGTCGATGGCGGAGTTCTGACGATAATTTCCAAAGACGGAAGGATCGGCCGATATTCGATCTTCGATATCGAAAAAACCACTATCGAATGAATTACTGCGGAAAAAGATTTGATCTCAGCTTCGAAACAAGCTGGGTGTTCGGATTTATCGCTTCCAGACGGCTTAGAATTTCCTTCGATCTTTCCTTGTCACCTTTTCGAAAATAGGCCACGCCCAAATTATAAAGCGTCGCCTCGCGTTTCGGGTCTATCGTCAAAGCAGCTTCAAATTCTTTAATAGCCCGGTCAAAATCCGGCGGCTGCTGTTCGACGAAAGTGGTGCCGAGATCGGTTCGGGCATTGATGTCGTTCGGGTCGAGTTCGAGAGCCTTGGCATAATACTTTCCGGCTTCCGGAAATTTTTTGGAATCGAAATAAGCATTCGCAAGAACGATATTCGCTTGACGTTCGTCCGGTTTTATTGCCAGGCCCTTTCTGTAAAACTCGATCGCTTGGTCGTATTTCTGGATCTGAGCATACATATCGCCGGCTTCCATTTGAGCCTCAAAATTATCCGGCTCTTTCGTGGCACGGTCGATCTTTTCCTGGATGTTCGGCATCATTCCGCCGGTTGTTGCAGCGTTATTTCCCGGCAGCGATTGCTGAAGTGTTTGCTGATCAAAAAGCGGTGGCTTTCCGGGAATATCTGCGGTCGCCGTATTTTCGCGGTTTAGTGCATTGGCCCCGAAAAAGCCGATCGCTAAACCGCCAGCGAGTCCGATCAAGATTCCGATAAATAGGTTCTTGTTCATTTCTAAGCGTAGCTGTGCAGCCCGGGCAAAAGATAACTGACACCGAGATACGTAAATATAACCAGTAAAAATCCAATGATCGCGAAATACGCCGAACTGCGGCCTTTCCACCCGCGGGAAATTCGCGTGTGTAGAAACGCCGCATATGTCAGCCACGCTATCAACGCTCCGGTTTCCTTGGAATCAAATCCCCAAGGCCTTCCCCAGGATTCGTTCGCCCAGATCGCACCGGTAATAAGCAGCATCGCTAAGCCGGCAAATGCGAGGCTCGCAGTTTTGTACATAAGGCTGTCGAGCGATTCCAGACTTGGCAAGCGTTCGCGAAGCGTTTCAGTTCTGAAACCGAAGAGCAATACAAAAAACGTTCCTGCAAGAGCCGTGATCAAACCGGCGACCTCGACCGGATTGGTATTGAGATCGGAAAAGAGTTTATCTCCATAGTTCTGCAGATAACTTTTGCCCATTTGCTCGAGTTGCGAAGGTTGAAGCGCGGAAAACTCTTGGGCAGAAAGGTTTTGCTTTTCGGCGATGGCTTTTCCTGCTGTGATGTACTGGGAAGAATCTGTCGAAAGCTGCTGCTGAAGCCGGCCGTGGACATCGCCGTTGGCATTCATTCCCGAGATAACAAAAATAAGCGAAATTACCTGAGCAAGAAAAGCCAGTTTGATCAAAACGCTGCCGGCTTTGCGGGCCGGTTCGCTGGCTTTCAGAACATAAATCGTGTAAGCAACTGCCACGCCGATAAGTAAAATTCCTGCGACCGCCAATACCGGTCCGGCATAAGGAATTTCCAAACGAAATGGAGCAGGAAAAGGTTTGCCGCCGGCGGGATTTGGGATGAACAATCCGGCTCGATAGACGAACTCCGTAAATACGGAGAATTTACTTATCGTCGCGATCACACCGACTGCGAAAATGCTTGACCAGATCGCCATTGCTTCGACCTTTACTTTGTCTTTCAAAAGGTAAATGACAGCGACGGCAAAGCACACGAGTGCGATGCCGTAGCTCAATGATGCGACACCGACGTGTATCGGCCGCCAATATGAATCGAGAACTGGCGGAAGATCGATGAATTCATCACCGATAAATCTGGCAAGGGTAAGAATAATTGCCGCAAGCGGCAGCGTAAACGCAGCCAAAACTTGAAAAGATCTCTTTCGGCCGAGGAGCAGCGTCGCGATGCCAGCACCAAAAGCGAAGGCGAGACTGAGGTCGTAAAGGTTGGCGAAGGGAATGTAACGAAAGACCCAAGGAGTTTCAGAACTGCCGCCTTGGCGAAGCATTGAGATCTCGCGTTCGTACGCCGCGACCCAACGGACGAGCCAGCTAGCGAGATTAAAAAAAACGCCGATCGCCGCGCTCCATGAACCGATCTTTCGTGCCATATCAGACGGTGCGTAAAGATTCGTCAAATGAAATAGCGCAGCAAAAAGGTAAGCAGCAAGAGCAAGCATCATCAATGCTCCGTCCGAAATAAAACCCGGACCGATCTCAATTCGAAGCAGCAGCATTAGCAACGCACCGCCCACCGCCGCGATCGCCGGAATGTAGGTCCTCCAACCGCGATTCACTTCTTTTTCGTAGATCTCACTTACCATAATTCCTCTTTTGCCTAAATTTCTTCGGCATTATGTACCTCTTCATTCAGATCATCGGCGATCTTGGCGAATTTATCTTCAAACGCCGCGTGATTTCGGTTCACATCGCCCGCCAGCAGCACCTCAAATGTTCCGTCATCGTTTTTGTTTATCATCCCCCAGATGCGTTTATGCGAAAGGAAAAACACGAAACATAATGCCGCGATCAAACCGAATCCGCCAAAATACCAAGCGATGAAAGCCCCGTCGTACGGATCGTATTTGACCGAAAGCACGTGAGCGAGGGGCGCTTTTTCGAACGATGACAAACGCCATTTGTATCCGGCCTTCGGTGCTCCTACCGGAATATTCGCCGCCATATTTCCCTGAAATGCGTAAACCCGAACGGCTTTTTCATTTGGCGGTGTGACGTTCAGTATAGCAACGGGATTGTTATACGCACCTGTTTTTGTGTCCGGTTTGCCGTCGCTGTTAAAAACGAAATCCGGCAAAAACTGGGCATATTCTATGATAGTTCCATCGGCCAGAGTTTTTGTGCCAAGCCGGTCGATCGTAATATCCTGCGGTTCGCCGCCGTTTTGCGGTGTCAAAGTCAGATCGATCGTGCGAGCGTTACCGACGGGAATGGTCTGTGCCTGAAAAAAGCGGTAGCCACGATAGTTGAAAGGTTTATTCAGACTAATTTCTGCGACGAATGTCCCGTACTTTGGGTCATCGATCCGCATTTCCGTTCGCCAATCGAGCGTGTTTTGGACATCGATCGAACCGCGCTGATCGATCAGCTTTTGCTGAATGTCAGTGCATGTCATGGTGAAAGGAAGCTGCACTCCAAACTCTTCTTTACGGTCGAGATCGTATTTGATCATCTGCATCTGATCAGTTGCCTCACCGGGAACCATTTTAACATTCGCGTCGAAACCGGTTATGTTCGAAACGAAGTGGCCCATGAAAAGAGTTAGAAGCGCGACGTGAACGAAATATGCACCGAGTCGGTTGATTCGACCTTTTTCAGCGAAAACTATCGTCTTCGTTACCTGTTTTACATCCCCAAAGTTTTTACTGCCGTCCGGATTTAATGGATACTCGGATGAGGTAAATTCGTTCGTCTGTGATCTGAAGCCGTTAGATTCTAAAGCTTGCTTGATAATATCCGCAGCCTCTTCTTCGCTCCCGGCGGTGATTTGCACACTTTCCGTTTGCCTCTGCTCAAGCAACCATGCTTTCGTCGCGAAGGTTTTCGGCTTCGAAATATAACTCCACGCCGAAGGGAAACGATCGATCGATGCAAGGACAATGTTGAGCGAAAGAAACACAAGGAGAAAATTGAAATACCAACTGTGGTAAATATCGAAAAGTCCGAGATTGCCGAAAACTATTTTCTCTGCGGGAGTGAGTCCTGCGTAGTAAGCATCAAATCCATTCACATTCTGCTGGATAATGAGCATACCGGCCATTGCGAATACAACCAAAATGCACAACACAACGACGCCTAATCGCACCGAACTAAGCAGATCCAGGATCCGATTCAGAATTGGTATCGAAGGCGTTTTCGCCGTGCTTTTAATAGCTATGGTGTCCTCAACCGCAGACATAGTTTTACAAAGGAAAAGTTTATCGAAGTGACGGCGGTTTGTCACACTTCAATAAATAAGTTTGACTACATATTCAAAGAAGATTGCGTAAGTTTCGTGCGGCTTTGAAAAACATTGTCCTGAAAGGTATTCTTTACTTTACGAAATTCTATTCTCGGCAATACTATACAAATGGAAGTTGCAACAGCGGAAATACAGGAAACCGGCGTTATCAGTTTACGCGATAGATTGGCGGCCTATGTCGAGCTGACAAAGCCGCGGATCGCATTTATGCTCGTGCTGACATCAGCGGCCGGATTCTATTTGGGAACGGTAGGAAGTTTTAAGGTCGGCTTGTTCGTCAATGCGATGATCGGTATCACTCTGCTCGCCTTTGGCGTTGCTACGTTAAATCAAGTCATTGAACGAAAGACCGATGCCCTGATGGATCGAACGGCAAAGCGTCCGCTGCCTTCGCAACGTTTGACCACCGTCGAAGCCTTGATCTTTGGCCTGCTTCAAGTAGTCATCGCCGAACTTTATCTGGGCTTTCTTGTCAACGGTCTGACAGCCTTGATGGGGTTGGTAGTGATCGTCGGCTATGTGCTGGTTTATACGCCAATGAAAACCCGCTCGTCGGCTTCGACGGCGATCGGTGCAATTCCCGGCGCAATGCCGCCTTTAATGGGTTGGACGGCCGCGACAGGCGAGGTGACTATTCCGGCGATCGTGCTTTTTCTAATTCTTTTCCTTTGGCAGTTTCCGCATTTTCTCGCTATTGCCTGGATGTATCGCAAACAGTATGAAAAAGCAGGGATCTTGATGCTGCCTGTAGTAGAGCCGGAAGGCCGGATAACCGCACGGCAGATCGTGATCTTTGCGGCAATGCTTTTGCCGGTGAGCCTTGCTCCTTTCTTTTTTGGCACATCCGGAATTTATTATTTGATCGGCGGCGAGTATTTTGGGGCTTTGGTTCTTGATCGCAAGCATTCAAACCGCTATGGCGCGAACGGACGAGAAGAGCTCGAAAACTCCTACTTGTTTCAGTGATCTATCTGCCGCTAGTTTTTGGGCTGATGGTATTTGACCACTAAGATTTATGAACGTTGGCTCAACGGAAATTGTTGCGGATCCACCGGAAAAGATCAAGCGTCGTGCCGGAGTTTCCACCGGTCGTCCTTCGGGCGGCGGCAATAACGGCGGCGGTGGCAACGGCCCTGACGATGATAATCTCGGTCCTTTTAAGCGATTTCCAAATGATCCGACTGCAAAACCTTTAGACAAAACACGCGTTACAACGACATTTCTACTAGGCGTCGTATTGATGACGTTTGGCGGATTGCTCGGTGCATACATAGTTCTTGCAACAAATCGAGCCGCCGAATGGCAGCCTTTCGCACTTCCATATCAGGTTTGGATAAGCACCGCGATAATTGCGATAAGCAGCCTAACTTATCATTTTGCGATGAACGCGATTCGAGCTAATTCGCAAAGTGGGTTAAGAAAATGGCTGATCGTGACATCGGCTCTTGGTGCTACCTTCATCTCATCACAACTTATCGCTTGGTATGAACTCGTTCAGATGGGATTTTATATGTACAAAAATCCATATGCCGGATTTTTTTACATTTTAACTATCGCTCATGCGGTACATGTTGTCGGCGGAATTATCGCTTTGGGTGCGATCACGCTTCGTACGTGGTATCCGACAACCAATAGCGATGATGTTACGCGGCGAATAAATCTCTCACGTTCGGTCGGCTGGTATTGGCATTTGATGGGAATTCTTTGGATAGTCATCCTCGCCCTTCTCGCTTTTTGGAAGTAGGCAGATCTTTTTCTTATGGAAATGTTATCGGTCTTTCCGCATTTGAACGCGATCCTAAATGCGACAAGCGGAATATTTTTAATTTGCGGCTTTTATTTTATAATGCGGCGGCAGATCAGCCGGCATCGATTTTGTATGCTTTCGGCAAGCATTGTTTCAACAGTTTTTCTTATTTCCTACATCGCGCATCACGCGGTTCGGACATATTATTTTGGACTTGGGCCGACAAAATTTACAGCCGCAGGAATAATTCGGCCGATCTATTTTACGATACTTTTGTCGCACACGGTTTTAGCCGCGTTGGTCGCTCCTATGGTACTCGTAACTCTTTGGCGGGCACTACATGGACGGTTCGATGCTCACCGAAAATTAGCCCGCCTGACGTTTCCGATCTGGCTCTATGTTTCCATAACCGGCGTCGCAGTCTACCTTATCCTTTACCAGTTTTATCCGCCGCAATAATATTTAAATTTCTTCTTGTAAGGGAGTAAATTTAGTGATATCTTATTTATTGTTGAAAAGTTGATCACCGAAGACGATTCACTTGTGAAAAGTCGCGGGGGACCCAATGTTCTTGAGGAGCGATCCGATGAACGGGGGCGAAGCATCAAAAATGCAGGGATAATCTTTCGTTCCTAGCCCGTCAGCTAACCTCGTAGGTGTTGCAAAGAAGTTACAGCAGAAGTTTTGCCATCCAAGGTGCGATTTTGTGTGTGCTTCGCGCTCTGCTTTTTCAACAGTAAGCAGACATCCGGTCTTCTCAAAGAGAAAAATCCCGCGAAGCGTTTCGCGGGATTTTTTTGTTTCGTATTATTTAATTTCACTTTTCTTTACGCGTTTTAGAGGTATTTTATTCTGAGGATCGACAACGATCTTTTCGGGTTTCGAGTCAAGATCGATCGTAAAACTCTCAGACCGTTTTGTTATATCGATCTTCTTCTTTGTAACTGCTTCACCGTTGTGAAGTTCGATCTCCAAAGGCAACCGAAATGCTCCAGGAACGAGGCCTTCGGCCTTTTGGGTCTGAGAAACATTTAATGTTAGCTTTTTCGAGACGGCATCATAAACGGGAGTTATCTGTAAGGAAGGAGCTCCGGTTGCGTAAACCCATTGATCAAAAAACCAGCTGAGATCTTGTTTTGAGGTTTCTTCCATTACCGCACGCAGATCGGTCGATTCGACATTTCCGCGAGCATGACGGTCTAGATACAGTTTAACCGCCGACCAAAAAGCTTCATCACCAACCTGTTCGCGAAGCGTGTGCAGAACCGCTCCGCCTTTGTCGTAGGTGATATATGAAACGTCAAAGAGAGCCGCAATATTTCCGGCAGTACGGTTATATAAGCCGTATTCTTTTTTGCTAACCGACTGCCCAGTCAAATATTCCTCAGCATTTTGCCGCGATCTTTTGATCGTAATTTTCGCGGCCGTACTTCTTCTCGCGATACGCAGCCTCCATATATGTTGCGAAGCCTTCGTTAAGCCAAAGCTCAGCCCAATTATTGCAGGTCACCAGGTTTCCGAACCAAGAATGTGCAAGTTCGTGCGAAACAAGGTCGGTCACGATGCCTTTGGCAAACGGCAGTCGCGCGAAAAATACTTCGCTATCGGCCAACGTGGTCGCTGTAATATTCTCCATTCCGCCGAATTGGAAACCGGAAACTATTGTCTGGTCGTATTTATTGTAAGGAAATTTTGTTTGGGTAAGATCTTCAAATATCTTCAGCATCTCTTTCGTGTCGCCAAAAGCGGGCTGCACAATAGATTCGATTCCCGGATAAACATAATAGCCAAGCTCAAGATCGCCGTATTTATCTTCTTGCTTTGCATATTTGCCGATGATGAATGACGTGAGATATGTTGAATGCGGAACGTCGATCTTAAAATGATGGGTTTCTGTTCCGTCCTTGTTGGTAATTTTGCTGAGCAAGACGCCATTGCCGATCACGGTTTCGCCGGCATCGACCGTAATTATCTCTTCACTGGTCGCCTTATCCGAAGGAAAATCAAAGCTCGGAAACCAATGATGAGCTTCATCAGCCTCGCCTTGTGTCCAGATCTGCGCCGAATTTAAGACCTTGCCGTCGATCTTTTTTTCATCCACAAAATAAACCCCTTTCGTCGGAACTGCTGTGTATTTGAATCGCAGGGAGATCGTATCTTCTTTGTTATAAGCTTTATCGAGATCGACCGTTACCTTTTCGCCTTTTATGCGATATTTCAATCTTGCGGTCGATGGTTCCACGACAATGCTTGTGAAGTTTAAAGCGGCTGCGTCAAGCTCTACCTGTTTCAAACCGTCGCTGACAGGCTTAAGGATCACTGTCGTATCGCCGATGACCTCTTTCTTTTTTTGGTTAAAGGCAACACGGATAATGTAATGCTGGACGTCATAATTAGACGTCCGGTTGAAATCCGGCCGAGAGGTTTGACCGGCGGCCGTAACCGCCAATGCAACGAGTGCGAGAATTGGTGCCCGCAAAATTCTTAATTTCATATAGTTTATCTTTCGAGATACTTATCGAACCAATCCAGAACATTCTTATACCAAAATTGGGAATTCTGCGGTTTCTGGATCCAATGGCCTTCGTCCGGGAATATGATGAGTTTTGAGGGAACGCCTTTCAACTGTAGAGCTGTGAACAATTGCAGATCCTGATCTATTGGAACTCGGTAATCGATCTCGCCGGCCGTAACCAAAGTTGGCGTATTGAATTTCGCGGCGAATTTATGAGGCGACCATCTGTTGTAATTCAACGGATTTTCCCACGGCATTCCTTTGAATTCCCAGTTGACGAACCAAAGTTCTTCGGTGGCAGCAGCCATACTTTCAAGGTTATAAACCCCCGCATGTGAAACGAACACCTTGAATTTGAACCGCGGATCGTCGTTGTGGCCCAAAAGCCAATCGATCATGTATCCGCCGTAGCTCGCACCGGCTGCGCCGATACGGTCTTTATCGACAAAAGGCATTCGTGCTACCTTTGCCACGCCGTTTTTAATATCGATGAACGCCTTTCCGCCCCAATCGCCCGAGATATCGTTCACAAGCTTCTGGCCGTATCCGGTCGATCCTCTCGGATTTGGCATAAACACGACGTAACCGGCATTAGAAAACATCTGTGGATTCCAGCGATAACCCCAACTGTCATTCCATGCACCTTGCGGCCCGCCGTGAATAAGAACGATAAGCGGATATTTTTTCGAAGCATCGAAGTTTTTGGGTTTTAACAAGAACCCGTGTATGTTGGTTCGAACCGCGCCCATCCATTCGAGCTCTTCGGCTTCAGGCAATCCGAGCGGTTTGTTGATCTCAGTCACATAAGCTGCGCCGCTTCTGTTCGTTCCGGCTCTCATTATCTCGGCCGGTTTCGCCATCGAACTATTCGAGAAGATCAATGTATTGCCATCAGGAGAAACGTTCAAATTCCCGGCAGAAACACCGTCAACGATCTGTTTGACATGCGTCGCTATGCGAAGCCGAAAATCCGGTTCGACCGGAACGGAATAGATCGGCGAACGACCGCGAGTCCCAGCGGTGAAATAGATCATTGTCGAATCTGAACTAACAACAATGTCTCCGGCTTGCTGATCGAAACCGCCGGTCAATTCTTTAGCTTCGCCGGTTCTGCGGTCATAACGCATTATCCGCCAGCGATCGGCTTCAAATGTCGCCGTCGCCTGGGAAAGATAAATAATGTATTTACCGTCCGGCGTGTAAACCGGCGATGCGTCATAACCTTTATTCACGACGGTAATGTTTTTAGCGTCGCCGCCGTTTACAGGGGCAATGTAAATATCGCTATTCGTCGAGATAGCCTCTATCTTGTCCGGATTTCGCAAGAAGGCGATCTCTTTGCCATCCGGTGAAAAGGCATAATCGACACCCGTCGACGCGGCATACGGCGGTGAATCGAAATCGCCGGGCGTTAAATCACGAGCAGCACCGCCTTTTGATTGAATGATAAAAACATGCGAGCGTTTTCGATTACGCCATTCGACCCAATGTCTGTAAAGCAGCCGATCGGTGACGATGGCTTTTACTTTGCTGTTTTCAACTTTCTGATCTTCGAGCCGGTTACACTCGTCTGTATTGCATTCAGGATAAACTTCCGAACCAAATGCGATCCAATCGCCATCGGCGGACCACACAGGATTTGAAGCTCCGGTCGTTATTGCTGTGACCTGTTTTCGATCGCTGCCGTCGTTGTCCATTCGCCATATCTGCCCGCCAGTCGTATAGGCTATATATTTTCCGTTCGGCGACCATCGCGGACTGCTCGCGGATCTATCGCCTTTTGTTAATTGTTTCAGATCGCTGCCGTCGGGTTTGATCGTGTAGATCTGTGTAAGCGTTTTATTTTCCGCCAAATTAACTACACCGATCGTAAAAGCAATTCGTTTTCCATCCGGCGAAAGTTGAGGATCGCCGACTCGTTTTACGTTCGTCATATCTTCGAACGAAAACGCTGTTTGAGCCGAAACCGAAACTGCGGTCGCAATAAGAGCCGCAAAAATAAACAACGAACACAGGGTCTTCTTCATAGTATTTTCCTTTAAGCGAATGTTTGGTAAGACTTCGAAAATATTATCGCACATAATTTTGTAAGTGTGCACATATTCGATAAGATGCATTTATGAAATTTATTGTCTTTTTATTGCTCGTAACCTTTTCTGCGGCAGTATTTGGCCAGGACGCGAAACCCACGCCGCTTTTGTACACTCCGCAAACGTTATCCGACCTTCAAAGAATCCAAAAAGAAGCTCTTTCCGATGATTATGCTTTACGGCAGATCGCCTATTTAACATACAACATCGGTCCGCGGCTTTCGGGTTCGCCGCAGGCTCAAAGAGCCGTCGAATATGTCGCCGATGAGATGCGAAAGCTCGGCTTAGAAGTTCGGCTGCAAAAGGTGATGGTTCCTCATTGGGTTCGAGGCATTGAGACCGGCGAGCTGACCGAATGGAACGGCATGGCGAAAGGCACAACGCAAAAGATTGTGCTGACCGCGCTCGGGGGGAGCGTCGCGACGGCCGAAAGCGGATTGACGGCAAACATAGTGGTAGTCGGTAGCTGGGAGGAATTGACTGCTCTTGGCAGAAAAGGCGTCGAAGGGAAGATCGTTCTCTTTAATACAAAATTTGATCGTGAACTCGCGGCTTCGGGTTTCGGAGGACAGGCTTATGGGCAAGCTGTTCAGTTTCGCGGCGGCGGACCGGTTGCGGCGGCAAGGCTTGGTGCGGTTGCGGTGTTAGTGCGTTCGGCAGGCGGATCGCAGAATCGTCTGGCTCACACCGGTGCGACGCGTTATGCCGATGGGGTCGAGAAAATTCCGGCTGCGGCAGTTACTTTCGAAGACGCTGAGATGATCGCTCATTTGGCAAAAATGGGCGATGTGAAAATGAAATTGGTTCTCACGCCAAAAACACTGCCGGACGTAGAAAGTTATAATGTCATTGCTGATCTTAAAGGAAGCGAGAAACCGGACGAGGTTGTTATCGTTTCGGGGCATTTAGATTCTTGGGATCTTGGAACCGGAGCGATCGACGATGCTGCCGGAGTCGCGGTTTCGATGGAAGTTCCTTATTTGCTGAAGAAAATGAAGCTACAGCCGAAACGGACGATCCGATTTATCGCATGGATGAACGAAGAGAACGGTTCGCGCGGCGGCGAAGCTTATTTCGACGAGCAGAAAGACAAACTAACAACGCAGTTTGCCGCGATCGAAGCCGATCTCGGTGCTTCACATCCCCTTGGGTATCTATTTGCCGGAAAAAGGGAAGCGATGCCTTATTTTGCACCGCTGACTAATATTCTGAAATCGCAAGGTGCGAGTCTTGGTCAACTGCAGGCGGGCGGTGTTGCAGAAGACATAGGGCTTTTGACAGAGAACGGTGTTCCATCTTTTGCTCCGTATTTTAATACGCAAACATATTTTAATTATCATCACACCGCAGCAGATACCTTTGACAAAGTCGATCCGAAACAGCTTGGCGAGGTTAATTCGCTCGTTGCGGTTTTGGCTTACGGCCTGGCAAACTTGGAACAGCCGTTACCGAGGTAGTTGATGGAGTGAGTCGAAACTGTTAACTTTGAGTCAATAGGATTATTTTATGAAAAGACCACCGCCATATTTTCCGCAAAACCAACTTTCGCCGCCGGATGAAAACCGGTACAAAAAATTGAAGGTATTGTTTGCATTATCGATCGTTGTTTTGATCTTGGTGCTTGGAGCTGTTGGTTATGGTATTTACTATCTTATCGCGTCATTGATGTCGTAAAGGAATTTGGATTCGCGGCGTTCTTCTACAAAATAATAAAAATAAGCTTCGTATGTTTTGACCATACGGAGCTTATTTTTTACCGACCTACAGAACATCCGATCTTCTAGTTTCCGTTGACACCTGCATTAGCAGCTGCGGCACGTTTATTTGCTTCTCGGCCTTTTATCGCCAGTTCTTTTGCCTGTGGCAACACTTCGATGGCTTTCATCAACTGATTATCGAATTCGTTGACAACCTGGAATGAAGTTGTCGAACCATAAGCGGCCGTGACCAACTCCATCCGCAATGAACGTTGGACGAATTCACGCTCCTGATCGACTTCGGTTTTTGTGTAGCCGTATTTGTTCACAGCATAGTCGCGGAATCGGTTAAAGAGCTGATCCGTGATCGGGAAGTCGGTTTTGGTGATATCGTGATCGAAATTGATCGGATGATCGACCTTGTAATTTTCAAAGCCCTTGACACGCCCCGCCGCCAGATCAAGTGAAAAAGCAAACACCGGATTGTTCAGCTTTTGTTGAAAACGGGCACGAGCGATCGGTATCGTATCGGCCTTGACCGGCACGTCCGGTGTTATTCCACCGCCGCCGTAAACTGAACGACCCGAATCGGTTTTCGTTTCGTCACCCTTTGGGGCTTGTATCGGATCTTCGCCGTTGGTGGCTCCGCCGTGCGTATAATATTCGTAGAGACTTCCATCCGAATAATCGCGCTGGATAAGGCGGCCCGACGGCGTTTCATATTTAGCGATCGTAAGCAAAAGCATCGATCCATAATCAAGTGGAAATGGATTTTGTACGAGCCCTTTGCCGAACGAGTTTTCTCCGACAATAAGTGCTCGGTCGTGGTCCTGTAAAGCTCCTGTCAAGATCTCTGATGCGGATGCGGAATTGCCGTTGATCAGAACAACTAAGGGCATTGTTTCGGGATCTTTGTTATCGGCTTTATAAGTAACGCCGGTGCCGTCGAGTCGGCCTTTCTGAGTGAATACGATCTGTCCGTCCGAAAGAAAAGTATTTGCAACACGATAGGATTGGCTGACCAATCCGCCGCCGTTACTTTTTAGATCAATGATGAGTTGTGTCATCCCTTTACTTTTAAGGCTCGACATAGCCTCCTGAAATTCGGCAAAGGTCGTTGTATTAAAGCCACCGCTCATTGCGATATAACCGACGGTTGGCCGGATCATATAATATTCGGATATCGACGGTTGGGGAACTGCGTCGCGAATAATTTCGATGGTCTCTTTTTGGCCTGTGTCGTTATGCTGAACGACGATCTTGGCTGATGTGCCTTTCGGTCCGCGAAGAAGGTCACGTACTTCCGCCAGATTTTTTCCCAGCATTGATTTGCCGTTTATTTCGAGGATCTTATCGCCATAACGCATGCCGCCGCGATGAGCCGGTGCGTTATCGAAAGTGGCTCGAATGTAGGTCGCGATAACATTTCCTTTTGGATCGGAAAGGTCGCCGATGGTTGCCCCGATACCGAAATATCGAGAACTTTGATCAGTGCGGAATTGTTCGAATTCCTTAGCATCAAAATAATTTGAATGCGGATCCAGTTTATTGAGCATACCGTCGATCGCGGATTTGAATATCGTATTGTAATCGATCTTCTTACCGGAAATATGGTTATCTTCGATCACCGTTAGTGCTTCCGATAGGTCAACTTCGATCTTTTCGACCGTAACCGCCGGTTCGGACGATCTTGTTTCAGCGGCAGGTTTTTTGACAGTCCTTGCTACACTTTCGTTCTGGGCAAAAGACGAAACCGAAAAGACCAAGGAAATAAAAATTAGGGCGATACAACTTCGGGTAATTCTCACAAATAGATCTCCAATACGAAAACTGCGGAAAAGCAATAACTTAAAGTTCATAATAACATTGATAAGACGGAGAAACGACCGAAAAAGTTGCATTGATATGAGCCGCTTTATCGATTGATATAATTACGCTAAACTTTGTAAAGTCTTGAATTTGTAATAATAACTTAAGTTTTTCAATGTCGCATTTGCTGGAGGTTCAAAACCTCGAAACTCATTTTCCAACTCGTGCCGGCCTCGTCAGGTCGGTCAATGACGTGAGTTTTCATATAGATGAAGGCGAGATGTTGGGGCTTGTTGGCGAATCGGGCTGTGGAAAATCAGTCACTGCATTATCAATAATGCGTCTTGTCGCTCCGCCGGGGAAAATTGCCGGCGGTTCGATATTTTTTAAAGACAAAGATCTTTCAACTCTCAGCGAAGAAGAAATGCGGCAGATCCGCGGCAACGACATCGCGATGATATTTCAGGACCCGATGACTTCGCTAAATCCAGTTTATACGGTCGGCGAACAGATCGCGGAAGCTTTGCGGCTTCACCGAGGGCTTGAACGAAAGGCCGCTTGGACCGCAGCGATCGATTCGATGCACGAGGTTTCGATTCCAGCACCGGAACGGAGAGCGAATGATTATCCGCATCAACTTTCGGGAGGAATGCGTCAGCGAATTATGATCGCGATGGCTTTGGCCTGCGATCCGGAACTCATCATCGCCGACGAACCGACTACGGCCTTGGATGTAACTATCCAAGCTCAGATACTGGAATTGTTGAACGATCTAAGAAGGTCGCGAAAACTCTCGGTTTTGCTGATCACTCATGACCTCGGCGTTATCGCCGAAACGGCGGATCGGGTTTGTGTAATGTACACTGGAAAGATCGTCGAACAGAACGGGATCGATGAGCTTTTTGCTGATCCGAAGCATCCTTATACGCAAGGCCTTTTGCGATCTGTGCCGAAGTTGACCGCTGCCGGGATCGCCAAACAAACAAGGCTGCAAACCATCGACGGAACCGTCCCAAGTCCTACGCATTTGCCTGACGGCTGTCATTTCGCTCCGCGTTGTGAATTTAGAATGGACCGATGCACCCATGGCGATATTCCGTTATT
Organism: uncultured Acidobacteriota bacterium; assembly: GCA_963720905.1. GTDB lineage: Bacteria > Acidobacteriota > Blastocatellia > Pyrinomonadales > Pyrinomonadaceae > OLB17. The sequence goes on along the minus strand of CAVRHB010000008.1, from coordinate 87,523 downwards.
TGAACTCGGCGGCGAAGCTCAGGTGCGGTGTTTGTTATACGACGGAGACCCGAAAAATGCCCGGCATATCGAGGAAATTCAGCGTTCCGAGGAAGCGAAAGTTTAGATGCAAGCAAAAATCGAAAATAAAAATGTGCGGCCGATCGTCGAAGTTCGAGATCTGGTTAAGCATTTTTCAGTCGAAAAGAGCGACGATCTGGTCCGAGCCGTTGATGGTATTTCGTTCGATATTCTTGCCGGCGAAACGCTTGGTCTTGTCGGCGAATCTGGTTGCGGAAAATCGACTGTCGGCAGGTGTTTGATACGGCTTCACGAACCGACGTCGGGTGATATTTTCTTCGAAGGTAAGAACATCGTTGGATTGCCGAAACGCGAAATGCAGGGACTTCGCCGCGAAATGCAGATCATTTTCCAAGATCCTTACGCGAGTCTAAACCCGCGAATGAGCATTCGCTCGATAGTCGCGGAGCCGCTTAAAATTCACGGAATGTCCGATAGGAATGAGCGAAAAGATCGTGTTGCCGATCTCCTGAAGAAGGTCGGACTCGATCCGACGTATATGAACCGATATCCGCACGAATTTTCCGGCGGACAAAGACAACGTATCGGCATCGCGCGTGCTCTTGCATTGAACCCAAAACTTATTATCTGCGACGAGCCTGTTTCGGCTCTTGATGTTTCGGTTCAGGCTCAGGTCGTAAATCTTTTGCAGGATCTGCAAAATGAATTCGGTTTAACTTATCTTTTTATTTCACACGGTTTAGCGGTAGTGGAACATATTTCGAACCGCGTAGCCGTTATGTATTTGGGCAAGATCGTCGAGATAGCAGAGTCCAATGAGCTGTATGCGGAACCGCTTCATCCATACACAAAGGCTCTGCTTTCGGCGATACCTGTGCCTGATCCAAAAATGAAACGCGAACGGATAGTTCTTTCGGGCGACGTTCCAACGCCGATCGATCCGCCTTCAGGTTGCCGGTTTAGGACGCGCTGTCCGCTCGCGATAGATGAATGTGCCAAAGTCGTTCCGGAACTTCGCGAGATAAAAAGTGGACATTTCGCCGCATGTATAAGAATTGACGGATATGACAAAGCTTCATCGCTAGAAAGCTGAAACAAACGCTTTTGTTAAATCGTAGGTTACTAAAGCACTACCGACCTTTAACTTAACTGAAACGAGGTAAATATGAATAGATTTGCAGGAATTGGATTGGCCGCTTTAGGCGTTCTGATAATAGTGGCTGGGGTTTTGAAGGTTGCTCCCGGAGCAATTGGCTCCGGTGTTTGGACGATAATAGGCGGATTAACGATAATTGGACTTAGTTTTATAAAAGGTCCGGATCCGGAAGATACTCCGCGAGAATCGACGGCGTCAACATTGACGGGCGTATTCTTTTCGCCAGCCGAAACCTTTCGAAATCTCAGGCGCCATCCACGATGGCTGGTTGCTGTATTACTGATGACCATCGTGTCAGCAGTATTTACAGGTCTGTTCTTCTATCGGATGACACCCGAGCGCATAACAAATTATACAATCGATAAAACGCTTGAAATGCCGATGATCGCGAACAATGAAGAAGCCAAGAAGCAGATCGAATCGCAGCGCGCAGAAGCCGTCGCCATCGCCAAAAATCCAGTAACGCGAGCCGCTGGTTCTGTTGGACTGTTTTCAATGTACACGGTCGGGATCGCTTTTTTGAGCGCGATATTTTTTCTCTTTATAATGATAATGGGTGGGAAGATCAATTATCTGCAGGCGTTCGCAGTCACGGCTTACGCTTGGTTTCCGGTGTCGATCATACGTTCGGTTTTGGCTTCGATCGTTTTGTTCATTAAGGATCCGAATCAGGTGCATCCGATACTCGGTCAACAAGGCGGGCTGATCTCAGACAATTTAAGCTTCTTGGTCACGCCATCGCAAAGTCCGGTTCTTTTCACGCTGTTGGCCTCGCTAAGTTTGATATCGTTCTATTGGCTTTGGCTAAATGCTACAGGCTTAAAAGAAGGCGGCGAACGCGTGACCGGTGGCTCCGCGTGGATGTCAACCCTGGCTGTCTGGATCGTTGGAATTCTTATCGGAGTCGGAATGGCGTTCGCGTTCCCAAGCTTTATGAGCTGACGCCCGAGTCATTATAGAAGTAAAGGCAGATCATCGTGTAAGGTGATCTGCTTTTTTGATGCCGAGCTTATTCGTATCGCAGAGCTTCGATCGGGTCGAGTCCGGCGGCTTTCCATGCGGGCCAGATGCCAAATATAAGACCGATGCCGACGCTGGCAAAGAAACCGAGCGGCGGAGCCCACCATGGCACGTAAGAAGGGAAGACCAACCCGATCAGCGTGGTTAGAATCCAACCTATGATCAATCCGACAAGGCCACCAAATCCTGTAAGCGTTCCTGCTTCGATCAAGAACTGAGCCAATATGTCTGATTTTTTTGCTCCAATGGCTTTCCGGATGCCGATCTCACGCGTTCGTTCGGTTACGGAAACGAGCATTATATTCATCACGCCGATACCCCCGATCATCAGGCCGATCGATGAGATAACGATCATCGCAGCAGCCACACCCGCGATTATGGACTGAAACTGTTCGATGATGCTGTCGGCGGTCGCGGTTGAAAAATTATTCTTCTCACCATATTTTACGTCACGCCGGATACGAAGCATATCTTCTACCTGATCGCGGGCTTCCTGCATCCTTCCTTCTTTGGCGATCGCGAGTATAAAAATGTCGTCCGCATTCGGCTTTATCCTTTGAGCCGAATTGAAAGGCATATAGATCGTATTGCTTTGATCATTATTTCCGCCGCCGCCTCCGAGGAATTGATCTTTCTTCTTAAATACTCCAATAACCGTAAACTGCCGGCCATTGATCTCAATAGTTTTACCGATCGGTGGTTCGAAAGGAAAGAAGTTTTCTTTGACGCTGTCGCCGATCAGGCAAACATCTTTCTTCATATCGTTTTCCGTATTCGTAAACCAACGGCCTTCGACAACTTCTTCGGTTGTCGATTGAGCGATCTCCGGCAGCGTTCCTGTAAGCTTGATAGCCGTTGTTTGTTTTCCATTCGCCGTAACAACGGTTGCATTTCCCCAGCGTCCGCTGGAAACATCTAATTGGGGAACGACCGTTTGAACCGCCGGGAGGTTCCGGAGTGCCAGTGCATCATCAAGCGTAAGGTCCGGCCGCATTCTTTGTTCGCGAGTCGGACGATCAAAGGATATGCCTATGTCCCGCTTATAGATGAATATGGAATTTGTTCCGAAGGATTTGATCTGTGTCTGAACAGTCATGTCGATACCGCTAATGATCGAAGAAATGAGCATCACCGTAATAACGCCGACAACAACACCGATTATCGTAAGGAATGAGCGCAACTTATTACTTCGGAGCGTGTCCAAAGCCATCTTGATATTTTCGAATAATCTGGATGAAACAACCTTCATATCAGTCTGCCCTCAAAGCCTCTATAGGATCAAGTTTGGCGGCTTTCCAAGCAGGGAATAAACCGGCCAAAATACCAACACCGCCGGAGATCCCGATCGCGATTACCGCAGCCCACCAAGGGATTCTGGTTGTAAAAAAGTAATATTCGATCAAATAGGCCGCGATTATCGCAATTATGAGACCGATCAGGCCTCCGATGCCTGATAGGATCGCGGATTCCACCAGAAACTGTCGCAATATATCGGCCTGGCGTGCTCCGAGCGATTTGCGAATACCGATCTCCTTCGTTCGTTCGGTTACAGCGACCAACATAATATTCATGATGACGATCGCACCGACCAGAAGTGCAATTCCGGGAACAACAAGGATCGCGATAGAGATCGTGCCAAACAAGCTGTCACGAATTCCGCTAATCGCATCGGGCGTAACGATGCCGAAATTATCTTTTTCGTCTTTTGGCAATTTGCGTTTTATCCGTAACAACGAACGAACTTCATCAACCGCATCGGACATTTTTACGCCGTCCTTCGCCGCTGCTTCGAAATAAGGAGCACGGCTCCATTTCAATCCTCCGAAATTCAGGCCGAATGTTTCGATAGGAACTTGTATAAAATTATCTTGCGATTGACCGAAGATTGTACCTTTTTCAACTTGGACCCCAATAATCCTATATGGAATACCAGAGATAGTTAACTCTTGACCAAGGGCGTTACGTGAAGGAAAAAGCGTATCCGCAACCTCAGAACCTACAAATGCAACCCGCATCTTATTCTCGTTTTCGGTTTTGGTAAAATATCGACCTTCACGAATGTCGATCTTGTCTATCTCGCCTATGATCGGCTGTACGCCGTTGATCGAGACGCTTGCAAGTGTCTGGCTTCCATATTTAACGTCGCGTCGGGTGTTGCCGGCTTTCGCTCCGATCGCGCTCAGGGTCGTTGCGTGATCACGAATGAAATCCAATTCCTCGAAATTTAGCTCGGTGTTCCGACGCTGTGCGGCAGCGATCGTATCCGAGTCTTTGAAGTCTTCGAAATTGAAACGCTGAACGCTGAAGGAATTGGAACCGATCCCAGCGATCTTCTCATCAACATAAGAATTAAAACCTTGCAAAAGAGAAAGGACGATCATAAAGGCAGCCATGCCGATGATCATTCCGAGCAACGTCAAAAACGATCGCAGCTTATTTGCTGTGATCGATGCCAATGCGAGCTTTAGTGTTTCGGTAAGTTCCATTCAACTTCTCTAATAATAATACGCGGTTTAGACCAAAAGGTTATCTCGTATATTTTATATAGAATATCACGCCCTTTGTTTTGATGCTTTTATTTTGACATTGGTCACATAAAAATTAAGACCCGGCCTGGTTGCCGGGTCATTCAAGAACTTATATTAGCAAAATTATCTTATCCGCTCGTCGCTTTCGATAATACCATCGCGGATCGTAATCACGCGATGAGCTCGTTCGGCGACCTCGTGCTCATGGGTAACGATAATGATCGTATTTCCGTCGGCGTGAAGCTTTTCGAACAAAGCCATGATCTCGACGCTTGTTTTTGAATCCAAAGCACCTGTCGGTTCATCGGCGAGCAGGATCGATGGATCATTCACCAAAGCACGAGCGATCGCAACACGCTGACGCTGTCCGCCTGAAAGTTCGTTTGGACGATGCAGAACACGATCACCTAGTTCGACCGAAGCGAGGGACGCTTGGGCACGGTCATGTCTGGCGGCTGCTCCCATTCCGGCATAGATCAAAGGTAGTTCGACATTGTGAAGTGCCGTTGCACGCGGCAATAAATTGAATGTCTGGAATACGAAACCGATCTCTTTATTGCGAATTCGCGCGAGTTCATCGTCGGTCATTTCAGAAACGAGATGACCGTTGATCCAATAATCGCCTGAGGTAGGTGAATCGAGGCAGCCAATTAGGTTCATCAAAGTAGACTTACCCGAACCGGAAGGGCCGATGATCGCGAGATAATCACCCTTTTTAACCTTAAAAGACACGTCCTTTAGAGCATGAAGTTTTTCCGTGCCCATCTGGTATGTTTTCCAAATGTTCTGCATCAGGATCAGCGCGTCTGCATCCTTTGCGAGTTCGGCGCCATTCTTTTCAGCGATATTTTCTGAATTTTCCATGAATCGGTACATTTATCCCAAATTAAAGCTCGGTTCAGGATTTGCCGCCGGCACTTTTTTCCTGTTTCTTAACGACCGTATCGTCTTTGAGTGTATTTAATATCCTGCTCGGTCCCGTTATGACCTCTTGTCCGGGAGAAAGTCCAGCAGTTATCTGGATATCAGCTTCGCCCGTGATGCCCGTTTCCACAGCGACAAATTTTGCTCGACCGTTCTCAAGCACATATACGCCTTTGATCGGTTCAGCCTTCTTGTCGTCTGGTTTCGGTGCAGGAGTATCGCCTTGTATTGTAGGCGATGTCGAAGGTTCTGGTCTCTTTTCGACAACAGCTTGAAGCGGTACAGCTACAACGTCTTTAGCCGTTGCGGTTGTTATCGTTGCTGTGGCACTCATTCCCGGTCGAAGGCCACTCTGAAGTTCTTCTGTCAGATCCTTTAGCCGAATAACTACACGAAACTCTTTCGCTTCCTGGACATTGATCTGCGTCGAAAGTCCTCCGGTTGTGGCAGATTTACCAAGTGCAAGCGGAGTTTTCTGCATAACTTCGCCCGTGATCTCAGTTTCACCAAAAGCATCAACCTTGATCTTGACGGGCTGGCCCACCGCGACCTTGTCGATCTCAGTTTCGTCCACTTTAACTTCAACATTAATCGTGGACATATCGGCGATCGTCATAAGAGCTGTTGTTGAAAGGCCGGCGACAGCAAACGTTCCTACTTTCGATGGGATCTCCGCGATAACACCGTTTATCGGTGCGTACTGCATTGTCTTATCACGTTGATTTCGCTGGCCGCGGAGAACCGCTGATTGCTGATCGGCACGTGAGCGGCTCGAATCAACATTCAGATTTGCGGTCTTGACAGCTCGTCCTGCGTCTTTGACCGAAACCTGTTGCTGAGCAACACGAGCGGTCGCATCTTTAACCGATATTCTCGCGCTTTCTAATCGCACCTTCGCGGTGCTGACGGCGACTTTTGCATTTTCGACACGGTCTTTTGCAGTATCGTATTCTTGTCGCGAAATAACGCCGCTTTCAAGCAATTCCGCGTTGCGCTTTAATTCTCGGTTTGCAGCATTAAGCTCAACTTGCGAACGATCTACTTCAGTTTGAGCTGTTACAACACCTTGCCGAGCGTTATCGACAGCGACTTGGGCAACCTGTAATTGCTGCTGAGATTGGGCAAGGTTATTTTGTGCAGCCGAAACCTGAGTTTGCGAAACCCGGACCTCATCCTGCCGCCGATTGATAGGCAGCGAGCTGTGCATCGGTATTCGATTCGAACTGGTTTGGATCAAGTCGAACCAAAGGCTGGCCTTTAGTTACCTTTTCGCCTTCTTGGACATAGATCTCTTCGATGCGCCCTTGAACCTCACTTGTAAGGTTCATAAATTGGATCGGACGTATTTCACCAGATGATACGACGGTCGAACGAAGCTCTGGACGTGTTTCGATCTTGACGACCGTTACTTCCGGCGTGTCCGTTCGGTTTGCGAGCACACTGGCTATTATTATGAGCGCCACGACAGCGGTGACCGAGGCTCCGATGATTATCTTTTTCTTTCGGCTTAAAGCCATATGTTATTTAACCCTCTCTCACGAGTATAATTTTTGTGTATTAATAGTTACGGCGATCAAACTAAATGGTCATCGCGTGTTAAACCGATACTACGACAAAAAAACGTTCATTGTTTCAAAAATCTTGAACAGTATACTCTTATCTTCTGTATTTGACGTTTAAGCATAGTCGATTTACATTTTACGAACAAAGTCCAAAAAGGTTAGAATGCAGTTGTTGTATTATAAAGGACCTCCGCCCTTAAACTTAGGTGAAAATAGATAGATGATTAGATGCCAGTCTTGCGGGAACGATAATTCAGACACTGCGCAATTCTGCGATGAATGCGGTACTAAAATTAGCAGACAGCCGAAGGTTGCTGAAGCGGCGGCCGCGGTTGAACCAGTTTCGCGCGAGAATTTTCCGGATTTCGGCATACATTCTACTTCCTCGGGAGTTCCAGCCTTTGTCGAGCCGCTCGATCCTGAAAAACCACAGCATCAAGAGAATGGTGAGGGCGACACATCAGGTAGACACGCCGTTCTATCTATTGAACGCGGCGAAGCGGCGGCGACAGAGTTTTCACTGGCAGGAGAAGAGTCTAACATTGGCCGTTGGGATGCAGATAATGGCATTTTCCCCGACGTCGATCTCGACGCATACGATCCCGATGCAAAAGTTTCGCGGCGTCATGCACGGATAATTCGTCGGAATGGTTCGTATTTGATAGAAGATCTGGGTTCGACCAACGGCACATTTATAAATCGCGGACGTCGGCTTTTGCCTGGCGTTCCGCAAGACCTAAAAGAAGGTGACGAAATAATAGTAGGCAAAACTTTCCTGCGATTTCGTATTATCTAAAGTATTCGTATAATTACGGTTCAGTTCGTTTCAGATAACCAATTATGATCTATTGTCACGAATGCGGCTCGGAAGTCGCGGAAACAGATGCATTTTGTCCCTTTTGCGGCATTACGCTTGTAAAGTCAGAACCGGCTGTCGAAGAACCGGCCGCTGTTGAAGCGGAGTCGGCCGACGAAGAGTTCGAGAGCACGATCGTAATGTCTCCGTCGGAACTTGCCGCACAGCGAGACGGTGACCTGACCACGGAAGCTTCGGAAGAAGAATCTACGCCGGACGTGCCTTCAGAGGTTGTGGAGGATCTTTCGGTCGAAATGAGTTCGATACCTACGCCGGGCATTATCGCCGAACTTGAAAAAAGTTTGCATACCGGCAGAGCGACTCAGGAATCGCTGGAACACATCCAAGAAGTAGAATCGGTTGAAATTGATGCACAGATTGAAGAGGAACTTGGATCTGCGAATTCTACGCTTGAACCCGAAGATGTTGTTGAAGAAGAAGATGTTGTTGAAGAATTAGAGGTCAAGGAAAAGCCTGTTGAAGAACTTGAGGTCAAAGAAGAAGAACCTGAGATCGTTGAAGTCCAACCTCCGGCTGCTGCGGTCGAAGACGTCCTTGAAGACTTAGAAGAAGAACGGACCGATATTCCCGCCGGGGCGGCTGTGATCCAGCACGAATTTAAGATAGCAGAACAACAAGTATCGGAAGGGGATGGATCCGAGCCGCGATCTGACACCCCGGAGCCAGTCGAAGAGACCGCCGAAGAAATAGAAGCGGCAGATTCGACAAATTCCATGGAACTTCCGCAAGGAGATAAACAGGAAAATAATTCGAATGAAGAATCTGCTAAATCGGAACCATCAGTCGAAGTTTTAGCGGAGAAAACCGCGGAGGATGAGACGCCGGAACCGGAGACGTCAGATGATAGCGACGCGGTGGGAATTTCAATGCCGGCTGACGAGCTGGAAGTAAGCGATCCATATCTAAGAGCGTCGCAGTTCGACTCTGTACAAATAGTCGATCAGCACGGTTTTACGCCAGGATCTGAAGGCCGAGAAGTTATCGATCCGCTCCACGGGGCTGAACCCAAGGCCAACGATGCGGCAAATGCCCAACCTGTTTCTGCTACTGACAGTATTTCCGGCAAGACCGACACGACAGGAAAGAGAGCGGCAAAACTAACTCCATTAACCGAAGGAACAGTTTTGCTTAATCGTTATGAGATCGTTCGAAAGATCGGCGGCGGCGGAATGGGCGCCGTTTATCTTGCAAGCGATAACAATCTCGGCGGCGTTGTTCGTGCTGTAAAAGAAATGGTCCAGGCTCATATCGAAGAAGACCAGCAGCAAAAAGCGGTTGAAGATTTCAAACGCGAATCGATGATCTTATCTTCGCTTGATCATGTTTCGATCCCAACTATTTTTGATTATTTCTATGATGAGAACGAAGGCCGTTTCTATCTTGTGATGAAATATATCTCAGGCGGCGATCTCGCGGCAAGGCTGCGAGCGGCACCGGAAGGAAAGGTCGAAGAACTCACCGTTACGGAATGGGCTTTGCAAATAATAGATGTCTTGGATTATCTCCACAGCCAACCATCGACTATCGTTTACCGTGATCTTAAACCATCGAATATTATGATCGATGGCAATTCCGGCCGAATTATGCTGATCGATTTTGGCATCGCTCGTTCGATCAATCAGAAAGAAGAAAAAGGCGTAACGGCAGTTGGCACGATGGGTTACGCACCGCCTGAACTTTTCAGCGGAAAGGTCGAGCCGCGTTCGGATATTTACAGTCTTGGTTCGACTATGTTTCATCTTTTGACCGGAGCCGATCCGCAGAGCAATCCGCTGCTGATCTTTGATTTCCAGAAGAATCCTCGGCCGCGACAGATTAATCCGCAACTTTCCGACCAGATAGAAACGATACTTATGCGTTCGGTCGAATACAACGCCGACGCTCGCTTCGCATCCGCCGCAGAAATGCGGTCGGTACTTGAAGAACATCTCGCGAATTTAAAAGCGGCCGTGTAACACACGGTGTTTCCGAAGCACCGGCTTCGGTTAGTTTGGCGAATCAGTCGGTTTTTTGTGGTTTCTGCGGACAGAACATAGTGGCAACAGATCTGTTCTGTGCATTTTGCGGAGCCAAGCAGCCGATCGCTCAGCACGGCGTTCATTCTGAAATATATTCCGTGGAATCGCACCCGGCAAAACTTGTGATACAAGCTTCCGCTGACTTGCAGGGCAGTAATTATACACTGATCAAGACCGAAAATCTGATCGGCCGCCGCGATCCGATGTCGAATATATTTCCCGAGATAGATCTTTCAAAATACGACCCGCAGACAAAGATCTCGCGCCGTCATGCAAAGGTCTGGAGCGACGGAGCAAAATATTTCGTCGAAGACCTCGGTTCGTCGAACGGGACAATTATTGCGCCGAAAACCGGAGAGTTGCTGAGGTTGGTTCCGCATAGGCCGCATCCGATCACGAACGGTGACACGATCAGAGTAGGCGATACGACATTACATTTTGTTGTCACCTAGGAATTTTTGATTTATGACTGCTAATAGTAGTACGGTCGGCAGCAAAGATATTGTGCGATCTGGCACGCCGTTAGTTAATTTTTCGCCTGAGGCGATGAAAGCGCCGTTCTTTCTGCGTCTCGGTGCGGCTTTTATCGACTACATTTTGATCGTCGTCTTTCCTGTTCTCGGATTGTTGATCGGCAGCTTCTCAGGACAGGACGGTTCGCGGTTGATACACAGCGAAATGAATGATATTGGTTGGATTGTCGCGATATTTGTTGCAATAGTAAACCTAGTAATTTTGCAAGCTGCCATCGGACAATCGATCGGAAAGATGCTCACAGGTTTGCGGATCGTTGCGATCGACGGTTCGGAACCGTCTTTTGGATCGATAATCTTACGGAATTCACTTGGTTATTTGTTGACGCTTGGAAGTGCCGGACTTGGTTTGATATTTTCATTGTTCAGCTCAAAAGGACGAGCATTGCAGGATTACATCGGCGGAACCGTAGTGATCCACGCTCGCCGAAAACGTGTTTCTTGATCGCGTTATTTAATTTACGTATGCCCCAGCTTGTATTTCAAAACACCGAACGTGAAATGGAACGCATTCCATTAAATCGGCTTCGCACAACTATCGGACGTTCGGCCCGAAGCGACGTCTGTATTCCCGATGCATTCGCTTCACGGCTTCATGCCGAAGTTCGGCAAGAACACGGGACATATTGGCTTCAAGATCTGGGTTCGGCAAACGGAACGCGCTACAATGGCGTGCCGGTTCAAACACCCGTCATTCTGAATTCGGGTGATGAAATAAAGATCGGCGAAACGCGTATAGTGTTTGACGACGAAGCTGTTGTTTCATCAACTCAAAGTGCTCAGTTCATCGGTGAAAATACCGATGGCCTCGATCCTTCGGTGACGATCGCCTTTTCGATGAAAAAGAATCCGACGCAGGAAATTCTGGAAAGCCAGTATTCATCCCGTACGGATCTTTTGGGTCTGATCAGTAAGGTTGGCGTCACGCTTTTGTCGGCAAAAGGGCTCGATGAAACGCTCGATCAGGTCGCTTCATTGGTTTTTGAAACTGTACCGGCCGATCGTTGCATAATTATGCTGCGAGACGAGAAGGAACCGGATGGAATGAAGATCACAGTTGCTCGGCTCCGAGACCAGAATATGCCGATCGAAGATGTTCGTATTAGCCGGAACATAATGAATGAGGTTTTGCGGAATGGGAAATCTGTGCTGACATGTGATGCTCAGCAAGACCCGCGGTTTGCCAGCCAAACACTTATTTTACAGGGTATTCGATCGGTTTTGGCGGTGCCTTTGAGCGTTGATGAACGCGATATTTTCGGAATAATTTACGCTGATGCACCTACGCACGCCGCCGAGTTTACCGAAGAACATCTGAATATTCTTACAACGCTGGCATCGGTTGCATCGATCCGTGTTGAGAATGCGACGCTGCTCGAGGAACGCATCGAACGTGAGCGGATGGAACGTGAACTCGAGCTCGCGACGGAGATCCAACAGCGGTTTCAGCCTTCGGCTCCACCCATACTTCAGGGATACGAATTTCAGGGTATTTCGTTTTCATGCTATGAGATCGGCGGTGATTACTATGATTTTCTGCCGCGGCCGGATGGTAAAATGCTTGTCGCGCTTGGCGACGTTTCGGGAAAAGGAACTGCCGCTGCACTGCTCATGTCGAGCCTGCACGCCGCGATCCATGCTCAGGCTTCGGCACGGAGCACTTTGGAAGAAACTGTTTCTTCGGTCAACAAATATTTGGCGGAGAATACGCCTGCAAACCGCTTCGTCACATTGTTCATTGCAGAACTTGATCCCGCGACGGGAATTTTACGATACATAAACGCCGGTCACAATCCGCCGATACTTGGTCATTCAGATGGTTCGATCATTGAACTCGGTTCCGGGGGCTTTCCGCTTGGGATCATGCCTATGGCCGAATTCGAGGTCGGTCAGACCGAGTTATTGCCAGGCGAATCGCTCGTTATATATTCTGATGGTGTTTCAGAAGCAAATAATGCGGTTGAGGAAGAATTCGGACTTGATAGGCTGAAGCAGGTGGTTAGCTCAAATATTGCCGCGTCCGCCGCCGGTCTGCGTGACAAGGTGGAATCCTCACTTTCAGCATTTACGAAAACCGCCCCAGCTAATGACGACATTACGCTTGTCATTGTAAAACGAACTCAATTCGCGACCTGAGAGTGGAGAAACGCTTTCGCCATCCTCCAGTGCCGATTGATCGTCGGCACGCTTATATCCATTACCTCGGCAGTCTCTTCGATCGAAAGACCACCGAAATATCGCAATTCTACGATCTTAGCTTTCTGCGGATCCAATTTCGCAAGCTCTTCCAACGCGTCGTCTAGAGCGATCAGATCCGCTGACCGCCCTTTCGAAACTACAATAAATTCATCATCCAGCGAAACGGCATTCTCGCCGCTACCGCGCTTTTCAGCGGAATGTTTGCGTGCATGATCCATTAATATCCGACGCATTACCTGTGCGGCTATACCAAAAAAGTGTGCGCGGTTTTGCCATTTTACATGGCGCTGGTCGATCAATTTCATATAAGCTTCGTGAACCAAAGCGGTCGGCTGAAGCGTGTGATCTGATCTTTCTCGCCGCAGATAGCTGCCGGCAAGCTTTCTCAATTCGGTGTATATATGCGGCAATATCTGATCAACAACCTCTCGATTGCCGTCCGTCATCGCAAGCAGCATTTTTGTGATCTCGCCGGGGTTTTCTTCACTCATCCAGAAGATTTTTGCACAAGCGATACGATTTGCAAAATAAAAACGCGTATTGTTTCAGAGGACGCAAAAAGCGTCGAGTGAATACCTATCTTTACAGGAGATAACTATGAAACGCATAACCTATTTAGCATTTTTTGCCGCAATGATATCCACATTCGCTATATCTGCTTTTGCAGACATAAAGATCAAATCTAAACAAACAGTCGGTGGTCAGACCATGGAGAGCACGACCTATATTAAAGGTAAACGAGAACGTTCCGAATCAATGAATGGAATGATGATAAATCTCACGCAGTGCGATATGCGCCGTAATGTTCAAATGAATTCGATGACCAAGACTTATATTATCACCGCATTCGCCGACCCTTCGCTGGAGTCTGCTCCATCGCAAACTGGTCGTGGTTCGACCCAGCCCGTTTCTAAAGGCGGTGTGATCACATCGACGATCACGATCAAGGACACAGGCGAACGTAAGCAGATGTTTGGCTACACGGCGCGACACCTGATCATCACGACGGTGATGGATTCTTCGGCTGATGCCTGTAATAAGACAAAAATGAAGATGGAAACCGATGGTTGGTATATCGATCTGAACGTTGAATTCAACTGCTATGACGCAGTCTCGAATTACAATTCACGAAACTATCAAAAACCCGGAGGCTGCCAGGACCGTTTCAGTGTAAAGACGATCGGCACAGCCAAACGCGGATATCCTGTGTACGAAAAAATGACAATGTTTGACGATTCGGGCAAGGAGACACTATCAACGGTCAACGAAGTAGTAGAGCTTTCAAAGGCTACACTCGAACCGTCTCTCTTCGAGATCGCTTCCGATTACCGCGAAGTACAGAATGCTTCGGATATGTATTCGGCGTCGGCAATGAGCGGAGCGGCAATGTCCGGAAGAAATTCGAATTCGAATGTCTCTACGATGAGTTTGCCAACGCCGGCTGCTTCAACCGCCGCGACACAGCCCGAAATTGGTGTCAAAAAACCGGGAACTGTTCGGCTAGGCATAGCTGATATAAAGATCGCCGCAGTCGCTGAGGGAATGAATGGCTCGGATCTAGCCGACGCATTCAAGGGATCATTGGCCGAATATCTAAAGATGCCAAATGTCGAGGTTGTATTTCTTGAAGCAAAACTTCCGTCGGCGATACAAGCCGAGGCAGCGGAAAAGGACTGCGACTACATCTTGTACGGAACGGTCAACCATAAAAAAGGCGGCGGCGGCTTCGGAGTGTTCAGTAAGGTCATTGCTCCAGCGGTTGGGGCGGTCGGGATCGGTCACACTGGCAGCACTGCCGGAAATATAGCCGGTGGTATCGCAACACGAAGTATCGTTACAGCGGGTCAGGTTGCCGGGAATGTTAAGGCAAAAGATGAAATATCTTTGGAAATGAAAATAACTCAAGCAAATGGCGCTGTGAAGCTTGCGAAAGTCTTCAAGAAAAAGGCGAAGAATGACGGTGAGGATATTATAACACCGATAGTTGAGGAAGCAGCACAAGCAATTGTGGACGCGACGAAATAGATGCGGAGGCGTCATGCATAAAAGGTCTTTGGTTTCGCTTATTTTAGCGTCAATATTGGCTTTCACGGCAGCCTGCACCGGACGTTCCGTAACATCCGGTGCCGAGCGAACCGCGGGCCAGTCTTCGCAGGCCGAACGCCTGGGCGGATATTCCATCAAAGGAAATAAATTTGCCTATTACAAAGTTCCCTCGGGAATTCCTTATGCAAATTTGATAGGCGTGGCGCAACAGGCTCACGACTCCGAACCAAATACGCAGCTAATGTTCGTCGATGATGATTCTCAGATTGCGGAGTATATCGAATATGTAAAAGCTGTCAGCGGACCTGGTGACGTTTCATTGCATATGCCGTCCGATTGGGCAGAGAAACATATTGTTGCGAACGTGCAAAAGTACATGAGTGGCAAGTTCGTTCTATGCAAAGGTAACGGAAATATGGAGATCGCAGATCTCAAATGATAAATCTATGCGACTTAGTAAAATAATAACTTTTCTATTACTTATTACGACCATCATGCCTGTATCGGGTTTCACTCAAAAACGTGGAGGCATGGTTGCCGCAAACAAAAGCTCTTCGACAAAGTGTTCGGGTGCGTGGACAGGGACGATCACCTATCAACGAACACAGGCGGATTCTAATAGCAAGACAGTAGAGCGTGTCTCGGGCCGCGGCCAGGACCAGACCGACTGGGAGATGAACTATACGTACAACGCCCGTGTTTCTGTTGTTGAATCTCCTGAAAAGAACGGATCAAGTATTGGGAAAGCTGCGATCGAACATTCAATGTTTTCGAATGAAAAGGTAGTTGCCAAAGAAAGCAACTCGTGTGATCGCGGGAAAACATGGAAAGTAATGTCGGGAGTTTCGACCTCGCGAACGGAAGCGTCGGCAAGTGCCGGCGGCGTCGATGCGAATGTTAGCATCGGCATTAACGATGACGGCACATATTCGATCGGTGTCGCTTTGCCGCAGATAAAAGGGAAATTAGGCGGATCTCAGAGTTCATCATACAGCGGACAATGCACGCCTAAAGAAGGCAAGAATGTTAGCATGCCGCCGACCGAAACTTCGATCGATGGAAACTCCTTAACCACGGACGGTTCGCACCGATTAAATCCGAGCGACCCGAACCGAATCAGCGGATCGTATTCGAGAACGTGGCAGAACGTCACCGAAACCATCACGTGGAATCTTCAGAAATGCGGTGCTCCGCTGCGACTCACCGACGTTGCTTTTGAGGACATGAAGTTTCCGAAATGGAATGACTGGCATGAGATCGTCGAACAAAAAGGAACTATCGACGGAAATCTCGTGAGGATAAAAGCAAAGATATTGAATGCGTCCGGCGAAACAAAATACGCCGACGTTAAATTTAAAGAAACGTATAAAGGTGATAAATGGGACGGAGCAAGACCCGATGGATTGCTCGAAAACGGGGAAGTGTCCGTTCGTTTAGAACCTGGTGAGGAACGCGACGTTGAGATGGTCTGGGATTCTTCCGGTTATGCGTGGTTCGATGACGGTCGGCCGCGTCTTCTCCAACGTATTAAGGCCGAACTTGAAGAAAATGGAAAGAAGGTCGATGAAATGACCAAAAATCTAAAAGTCGCGCCCAAGCCTTTAGTTCTTGTTCATGGACTTTGGAGTAGTGCGAAAGCTTGGGAAACTTGGCAGAACATTTTGACGACCACACATTCGTATGATTGGAAAGCTTTTGCCGTAGGCGAAAAGCCCGAAAAGGGGATCATGAATACAGGCGGCAGTTTTCTTTCGACCGATAAAACAAATTCGATCTTCGAAAACTCGCAGCAGCTTGGCAAATATATCCGATATGCTCAGGAAGATAGAAACGCGTGGCATGTCGATGTCGTTGCCCACTCAATGGGCGGACTGATAGCTCGGCATTACATACATCAATTCATGCCGCCTACAGAAGATGGACGTCCGCAGATCACCCATCTTGTTATGCTTGGGACGCCAAATATGGGAAGTCCGTGTGCGGATGTTATGAACACGGCTTTTGAGTTTCTCGGAAAAGACGTCGAAGCTGTAAGGCAATTAAGGCAAGATGTCGTCGCGGATTTCAATCGCGTTAACCGAAACCGAAAAGGCGTAAAGTTTTCCGTACTTGCCGGAGACCCGCTGCCGAATATGTGTAAATCGGTCGTGTGGAATGACGGCGTCGTCCCGGTTCCATCGGCGATCTGGGAGATCAATGACAACGCCAAATCAAAACATCTGCATACGGATCTGACCGGCACCGAAGATTTTTCGAGCTTTGTAAAACCGAGATTGGCAATAGGTCCGAAGGGAGACCATAACCCTGACGCACAGGCTACGGCTAAAAATATGTCGATTCGGAACTATGGTGTGATGTTCGCAAATGCATCGTGGTCACAAGAGCCAATATTGGGAATCTTTGCGAAGGAGCAACCTTTTGCGAGGTCTGTGAAGATCGCTGGTAAGGATTTAGCCGAAGTAGAAATCCCCGTAGAGGCGGTTTCTAATTTCGGTATCACCTTTATGGCAGTTCCTATGGTTTCCGTGAAACTTTTAGATCCGTCGGGTAAGAACGTCGGTGAGAATTTGGCTGAAACTCCACAGGCGACGGCTTGGTTTAGATCGATATTCGTTGATAAGAATATATCTGCCGGAACGTGGAAGCTGAGGCTCGAAAATACCTCGGATAAGGAAACGGAAGTCGTGCTGACTACCTGGAGCAACGCCGTTCCATAATCAAGGCTGAGATGGTTTTTCGAGTTTGCGGATCAAACTTTTGAACCTACCGTCATTACGGAGATCGTCCAATCGCGGATCGACGGAAGCAAAGTTGAACCCGTGTGATCCGGCGTGTTCAGCGATCTCCAAATATTTCATTGCCCGGTCATTCTGGCCAAGTGCATGATAGGCAAGCGCGGTTTCGAATGCGTAAGCAAAAGGATTGTTGCGTATTTCATCTGATAGAACCGCCTTGTCCAAAACATTAATGTACCCGGGATCTTGATTCGGCTCGATCTGGGCCTGGATGACCTGCCAGCCTGGATTTGACAGATCTCCGCCACTGTAGCGGATCTCCTTAGCGAATATCGCCGCGGCCGAAGACCGATCGTTCTGCGCAGAATATATCCAACGTTTGACTTTCAATGCTGGAATAAAATTCTCGTTCACCGCTAATGCCGAATCACATTCGCGGATCGCTTCCTGATATTTACCGTTAAAGAACAAGACCATTCCCGCGGCAGATCTCACCGCGAGAGAACTCGGATCAAGGCGTTGAGCGAGACGAATTTCTTCTAAGGCCTTTAGCGGTTCACCCATTCCGGCGAGTGCGAGTGCGAACCAATGATGCGCCTGAGCATAAGAAGGATTTAGCTGGATCGACCGGCGAAATTCAAGTTCCGAACCTTCGCGGTCGCGGTCGTGATAGAACTTCACATAGGCCAGCGATGCGTGTGCCTCGGCGAGATCTTGATCGATCGCCAGTGCTTTTCGAGCAAACTCACCGGCCCGCTGATAAGCATCGGGCGGCGGCTCAATATCATATAGATTCAGCAGCGAATAAGAATCAGCTAGACCGACGAAGGCCGGAGCGAACTGTGGATCGACCTTGATTGCCTCGGAAAATGAAATAATGGCTTTACGTATATCGGTCGCACTTCGGTTTGCCAATTGGAACCTGCCAATTAGATATAACTCATACGCATCGGGGTTGTTCGAATAACTCTTCTCGATCATTTGCTGCTCGAGCGGAAGCGGCTCGAGACCGAGCGATGTCCATATTTTTTTGGCCAATCGCGTTTGTATTTTGAACAGATCACCGTCAATGGCTTCGAATGTTTGGTTCCATAGCGTTTCGCCGCTGGCCGTATCTATGAACTCTGCGTTTACGATCGCCGAGTCATCGTTTGCGGCGGTAATTGTTCCGCGGACAACGTAATTCACGCCCAACGAACTGCGCAAGCTCGCAATGTTTTCGGCGGCCATTGTACGGCCAGAATTTGCCGAGATGACCTCGATGGCTTTTATATTCCCAAGTTTTTGGGAAAGAGCATCGGAGAGTCCGATCCCGAGTGTCGAAGCATTCGGATCTTCACTGGCAAAGGGCAATATAACAATGCTTTTAGCGTTCGAAAGTGTCGAGACCGTTCGGGCAGGCGAATTTGAAAAATATCCGGTTTTATAAGAATAGAGCAGTCCTAATACCGCGATGATCAAGAAAGCGGAAAATGCCCACAACCACCATGACCTTTGCGTTGACGTGTAAGCTTCGCCATCGGAAAGGATCTCGCCGGTTTGCTTGTCTGATTCGATGACCAAAGTAGTATTATTGTGTACTGAATCTGAAAACGAGGTATTTCCCACGCGGCCGCTTACAGCTTTGTAGTTATAACTAAAAACATGGTAACCGACTTTTTCAAGAAGTATCTGAAAGCGAGAATCTATTCGTAAAATATCGAAGGCCGGTTCAACGCCGATCCAATTCAGCCAAGCATCTTTGGTCTCGGCCGCCTGTTCAAGGCAGGTAAAAGCATGCTGTATTGAATCAGCTCTTTCGCCCGAACTTTGATTTTCAGCCATATAGCAGTGAGCAAGAGCTTTTTGATAAGGCGAGATATATCTCTTCTGCTCTAGTTCGGTTAGTTGGAGCAAAATCCTATTCGCCGCCCCGATCTGTCCGTCGGCGGCAAGGCTTTCGGCCTCATTGAACTTAGCAAACACACTGTCATCCATCGTCTTTTTTGCGAGTATGCTTTCCTTAATCGCCAGTTTCGTTTCGCCGATCTGACGATACACTTTGCTTAAACCGTAATGACCCAATGCATATTCCGGAAAGTCCCGAATAACTCCTTCATACTGCCTGGTTGCGTCCTCAAATCGACGTGCGAAATACAGGCCCCAACCGATGTTGTGATGCTTGAAGGGTGTAACGGGATCGAGTTCGACGGCGTGTCTGGCGGCGGCCAGCCCGTCATCAAAACGCCCTTGTGTGTAAAGAACGATCGCAAGCCAGGCAAAAGCGTTCGCATTACTATTATTTAGTTCGATCGCGTGACGGAGTTCCTGTTCGCCTTCCGACCAATCGAAATTTCCGGCGTGAAGTGAAAAGCCTAGACTGGCATGAGGGTCTGATAGATACGGGTCTAATTCGACAGCTTTTCTTGCCGCGGCGATGGCCGGCTGAAAGCATTCCTGTGGCGGAAGAACACCGATTATACCCAGCCAGGTATAATAATCAGCGATGCCAGAATAAGCAGACGCGAAATTAGGGTCCGCAGCAATGGCGCTATGAAAACTGACAAAGCTTTTTGCCAGGCCGTCTTCCGTGGAATTATTAAAATAGTATCTTCCTCGAAGATAGTGTTCGAAGGCTTTTGGAACGCTTGTTCCACGTTTATTCAATTCTTCGCGGTCTGCTTTGCTGACATGTGGGATCAAGGCCTCGACCACTTTGTTAGCGATGGTATCTTCGAGTTCCAGTAAATGCTCATCCGTTTCATTGACCGAGGTTGCCCAAACTGCGGCATTCGTTTTTACATTAAGCAATTGAACATTAATTCGCACTTGGCTATTTACACGCTTTATGTTTCCGGCAATTACATAATCAACATTGAGCTCTCGTCCGATCTTGACCGGGTCGGTTTGAACATCACCATACTGTAGGATCGAACTTGTCGGCCGTACAGTAAATTTTGTCAGTTTGCTCAACCGGGTTACAAGGGCATCGGCGATCCCGAGACATAAATACCGGTCATCGTTCTCTTCATTGTTGGCGATGTTAATTAGGCTAAACGGCAAAACTGCGAGAGACGTCGTGTCGACTCGTGATGCAAAGTCAGGTTTCGCCGTCGTATGTTGGGTCGTGTATGCCGCTTCGATCGGCTCTCCCTGCAGAAATCTTTCGATTTCCTGCGACATAGCCCAGGCTGAATCGTAACGTTGAACTGACTCTTTCGATAGTGCTTTTGCAACGATATTATCCAGATCACCGGACAATGTTTCCTGCAATTGTTTGCGAGTGCAATTTCTGCTGTTTAAAACATTATTAAGATCCCTTTCGTATCTCGACATCAACAAAGAATCGTTATCGATAGATCGGCTGCAAAGCTCCGCTGGCTTTTCGCATATAGCGTTGGAAATTTCTTGCAGAGAGCGAACGTCAAAAACGTAGGGTCTGTGTCCAGTGAGAAGTTCAAAAAGCAGAACACCCAAAGAATAGATATCACTGTGAGCAGTAATATCAGATCCTTGTATCTGTTCCGGGCTGGCGTAATCAGGCGTCATCATCCGAAGCATCGAAGCTGTCGGGTTAATCGATTCATGTATCAGATCGGGATCGAGAATCTTAGCGATTCCGAAATCAAGCAGCTTTGGTTCTCGTGAATTGTTAATAATTATGTTGCCAGGCTTAATGTCGCGGTGAATGATCAGACGTTCGTGAGCATAGCTAAGAGCAGCGGCAGATCTTTTGAAAAAGTTCTAATCGCTGGCGTATGGTCAACCGAGCTTGATCGCAATGATCAAAAAGCGTTTGGCCTGTTATGTGCTCCATCACGAAATAAGGTTCGCCGTCAGGAGTTGTTCCGCCGTCTAACAGCCGGCCGATATATGGGTGATCAAGCGAGGCGAGAATTTGTCGTTCATGACGAAAACGCTGCAAAACGAAGTCCGAATCCATTCCGCGTTTTATTAGCTTGATCGCAACTCGCTGTTCGAATTCGCCATCGGAACGTTCCGCTAGGTAAACGTTGCCCATTCCGCCGCGTCCCAGCTCTCTGATCACGCGATATGGTCCAATACGTCCGCCAATATATTTATCCGGCCTAGGTTTTTCGAACTCAAGTTCAAGATCAGCGGAAATTTGGTCCTTAGCTGAAGTATTAAAATACGAACCGTCTGTCCAAACAGGGGACTCGATAAAATTACTAGAAGATGCATCGCTCGACAGTAGCTTCTCAACTTGTAGACGAAGCTCCGCATTTCCACCGTCGTTCTCGTCAAGATACGCAACGCGCTCGGCGAACGGCAATTCGACAGCGGTTTCGAATAAGACTTCAGCTATTTTCCAGTCTTCAGGCAACATTCGAAAATAGTATAACCAAATCGAGCATGAAAGATATATCTTAAATCGCACCAGAGTAAAAACTTAAAGAATAAGGCAAAGTTAAAACTTGTTGACCAAACCCTACGGAATATACTAGAATTCATATTGGCCCTGCCTGTTCCCGGCAAATCCCATGCCCCGAAAACCTACAAAAATTAGTCTTATATATTTCGTTACTCTTACCCTACTGCTTGTCGGGCTAGTACCGCTTTTTTTAACGGGCTGGTTCTTGTCCGATAAAACGGCGAAAGAGATACGCTCGGTTGAAAACCGCTATCAAATACAGCTTGTCCAAGAGAAAGCAAGCCAGATCGCGATGTTTGCTCAGAGACACGAAGATATTGTTCACAGCCTAGTCCAAGCCTTAGAGCTTTCGAACAGCCTTTCGATCCTCTCGACAGTACAAACGGAAGAAAGGCTCGGAACGACATTGCGTGAGAATTCGAACCTGCTCGCTATTCGGTTGAAGCCAATAAACGCGGAGTCAATATCAATTTTTCGTCCTGACCTATTCAAACCCGGCGAGATCGATTCCTTTGCGGGTAGAACTGCGATCGGAATGGAAAGCCGCGAAGAATTTATTGGCGAGCCGGAAACGCTCGAAGGAACCGGCGAACCGGTCATCACGATCGCTTCAAATGTTTTCATAAATGGACAAAATGCCGCGTCTATTGTCGCCATCGTTTCGCTTCGATCGATCGCAAGAAATGTTGTCGGAATGAATTCGATGCAGGAAAGCGATCTTTGGAAAGACGGTTTGCCCATCATATTTGTCGTTGACGAAAGCGGAAAGGTCATTTTTCATCCCGATCCTACGCTCGTTGCCGAATCGCGTTCAATGAAGAATTTGAAGATCGTAAACGAATGGCAGGAAGCGAACAGCCAGATCCAATCGGGATTGGTCCCGTTCAGTTCCGAGTTTGAAGGGAAGACATACGAAATGATCGGAGCGTATTCAACAGTAAAATTTGGACCTAATAAGACTTATGGCGTTATCACGATGCAGGATGAACGCAAGGCATTGGCTTCAGTTGACGAAATGTGGTCGCAAACATGGCTGATCAGTATGGCATTTGCATGCTTTGCTTTGATGGCAGGTTTGATAGCCGCGAGGCTTTTGACATCGCCGATCCTAAAATTATCCACCGCGGCGCAAAAGATCGCTTCTGGCGACCTTTCGACACGAGTTTCAACACGAAATATTACAGAGATCGGAACGCTCGGCGAATCGTTCAACACAATGAGCGACGAACTTGAAGAGCATATTGCCCGCCTAGCGAAAGCTGCAAAAGAAAATCGCGAGCTCTTCGTTGGAACCGTCAAAGCTCTTGCAGCCGCCATTGATGGAAAAGACAAATACACACGCGGTCATTCGGAAAGAGTTTCGCGCATTTCGGTCGCCATTGGGCGAGAACTACAAATGAGTGACGAAGAACTCGAAACACTTCGCATCAGTGCATTGCTTCACGATGTCGGAAAGATCGCGATCGACGACAATATACTTAAAAAACCTGCTGCCCTGACGAGTGAAGAATTCGAGATCATGAAGACACACCCACAAAAGGGATACAAGATAATGTCCCAGATACCCGCGATGAAGGACTTTTTACCCGGTATGTATATGCATCACGAAATGGTCAACGGGAAAGGCTATCCGCAGGGTCTAACGGACAAGGAAATTCCTATGCAGGCAAAGATCGTCTCGGTTGCCGATACTTTTGATGCAATGACGATCGATCGTCCGTATCAAAAAGGAATGCTGCTTCCTGCTGCTTTGGAGAGGATCAGCGAGTTGGTCGGGTCGCGTTACGATGCTTCGGTTGTTGAGGCTTTGAAATCAGGATGTCAAAAAGGGACGATCGGAAACGGCGTCGTTCGTTTCATGGTCAATAACGCCGAGACCGAAGAAGAAAAGGGCAATAGAGTCCAGGCAGTTGCATAAACATTAGATGGAAAACGAGAACATCATTTGGCAGGTCGAGGTCAGCGGCACAGTTTACGAAGCGCAGTTCGGAGAGCTTGGTGAATGGATCTATGAAGGTTCGCTTCAGCCTGGTGACAAAGTCCGCAAAGGTAGCCTTCGTTGGACTGAAGCACGGCGGGTTCCGGCATTGGCAACGATCTTCGAAAACAAAGAAAAAGGTGTTTTGCTTCCGGCCCGAGAAAAACCGGTCACATCTTCTGAAACGAACATTAATGCATCAGTTAGCGAATCGGCTTTGGAGGTCTTGCCTCCGCAGCCGATAAAAGTTGAAAGAAAATACGTTCAGGCGATTCCGAAAAATTCAGAGCAAGGACCTGAATCAATTGTCTGTAAAAATCATCCGGAGTTTTCGGCGTATGTCGTATGCTCGTCATGCGAATCATTTTGGTGCAAGAGTTGTCCTAATTCATATGGAGGCTCCGTTCGGATCTGCTCGGAGTGCGGGTCACTTTGTAATCCGATAGAGCAGGTAGCAAAGGCAAAGCAAACAAGCGCTAACAGGGAAGTCGCATTAAATTCCGGTTTTGGAATATCAGATCTTTCGGCGGCCCTGGCATATCCTTTTAGATTCAAATTTTCATTGCTCGTCGGGGGAGCGATGTTCACATTCTTTTCCCTTGGGCAATCGGCGGCAGGCTTGGGTGGTATTTTCCTCGTCGCAGCTGCCTTGTTTTGCGTGCTTTTGGCAAATATGCTTTCTTTTGGCGTTCTTGCGAATGTTGTAAATAATTTTGCGACCGGCCAGATCGGCGGTGATTTTATGCCGAGTTTCGAAGATTTTTCGCTATGGGAAGATGTCGTTCATCCATTCTTTTTGAGTATCGGTGTGTATATCGTGTCATTTGGGCCAATGATATTAACTATAATCATCGGCACATACATCGTCATGAGTTCCGCAAGCTCTCAGGCCGCTGCCTACAAGGAAACAATTAGTAGCGTGCCGGGAACCGAATTTTATGCACCGGATAGAACGGCGGAACAGTCCTCGGAGGTCAAGGAACTTCTTAGCAAAGTAAGGGCAGATAACGCGAAACGTTTGACTGAACAAAGTGAACTAATGGCTGGAAACACAGCCATCGAGCAGAATACCGACCCGAACGCCGAGCTTGCTAAAGCGGTTGAGGAAGTTCAGCGAAAACAGGTCGAACAATATCAAAAAATGGGCGGGGCAAGTGGTGGACAAACCGCCGCTGCTCGCACGCAGCTTCTTTCAAACATGTTAGGCGTTGCGGCACCGGTTGTGGTTGTCGGCTTTTTGGCTTTTCTTTGGGGCTTATTCTTTATGCCTGCGGCTTGTGCAGTCGCGGGTTATACGAGGTCTTTTTTGGCGGTGGTAAATCCGACCGTCGGTCTCGATACTATCCGACGGCTCGGACTCGATTACGTAAAGATACTTTTGATGTGCGGAGTGCTATTTGTTTTATGGATAGTTGTGATGATGCTTACGGCGACGGTTCTTTCACCGTTCGATCTTCCCCGAATGGGCAATATTCCCGCGAAGGCCATCTCATTCTTTTTTGGGTTTTATATTAGTATTGTATTTTCGTGCATTCTCGGTTTTGCGCTATACAAAGCATCTGATCGATTAAAGCTCGCTCGCTAACTGTTGGTCGGAAACTAAAGGTAAACATATCGCACGTTGTTCAGCGTGCGATATTTTTTTATAATCAATAATTTACCCGAACGGGCAAGTTTTATATATGGCAAGTTTTTGGCGGCGAAATAAAGACGATAAATTCTCGACATCGGTTCTAGGACTTGATAAGTCGATCGAAGAACTTCAGCAGCAAGAGGCCGAAGCTGAACGAAAGATCGGAGCCCGGTTCGCAAAAGCGATCGAGAAAACACGCGATTCGATCAACGGTCGGCTCGATACGATCTTCGAAGGGCGCAAAAAGATCGACGAAGCATTTCTCGATGAGCTCGAGGAAATGCTCATATCGACAGATATTGGCGTCCAAACAACGATGCAGATCCTTGAATCGATCCGCACAGGTGTTTCGCGTCAGGAAATTCGCGACCTTGAGGCACTAAAGAAAGTAATGCACGACGAACTCCTTCAGATCCTGAAACAGGCTCCTAATAAAGGCATTGCATCAGAAACGGTAGTGGCTCAGGACATTAAGCCGTATGTTTTAATGGTCGTTGGTGTTAACGGTGTCGGAAAAACTACGACGATCGGCAAACTTGCTCAGCGGATCAAGAACGAAGGCAATGACGTCCTGATCTGCGCGGCAGATACCTTTCGCGCGGCGGCCTCGGAACAGCTTGAAATTTGGTCAACCCGAGCCGGCGTTCCATTGATCCAACAGAAGCACGGAACAGATCCCGCCGCTGTTCTATTCGACGCGCTTCAATCTGCCAAATCGAGAAATTCAGACGTACTGATCGTCGATACAGCCGGAAGACTGCATAATAAATCGAATCTAATGGCCGAGCTTGAGAAAATGAAACGGATCGCCGGCCGTGAGGTTCCCGAAGCACCGCACGAAACACTGCTTGTCATAGACGCGGTAACTGGACAGAATGGGCTTGAGCAGGCTCGGCAATTCACGAAAGTCGCAAATGTGACTGGGATCGTTTTAACGAAGCTTGATGGGACGGCAAAAGGCGGAATTGCAGTTGCGATCGCAAACGAACTGAAGCTTCCGATCCGTTATGTCGGTATCGGCGAGCAGGTCGATGACCTGTTGGTCTTCGACGCGGAAAGCTACGTCAACGGGTTATTTAACTAAACTGTGAAGAGTACGGAATACAGCGAATTTGATATCGAAATGACGCAGCGTTCGCTGGAACTAGCGGCAAAGGGCGTCGGTCTTGTTTCACCAAATCCGCTCGTCGGTTGCGTCATCGTTTCATCTAGTGGTGACGTTGTTGGAGAAGGAACTTACGAGTTCGATAAGGAGATCCACGCCGAAGTCATCGCGTTGAAGCAGGCCGGAAACAATGCGAAAGGCGGAACTGCCTATGTTTCGCTGGAACCGCACGACCATCACGGACGGACACCGCCGTGTACGGAAGCGCTTATAAATTCCGGAATAACTAGAGTAGTCTGTCCGATCGACGATCCGAATCCACTTGTTTCCGGTAAAGGTTTTGAACGGCTTCGAGCAGCGGGTATTGAGGTCGTTACAGGTATTCTCTCGGATGAAGCCGCGAAACTGAATGAAAAATTTATCGTTTGGCACAAACAGAAACGTTCGTTTGTTCACTTGAAGCTGGCGACATCTCTTGACGGCCGGATATCTGTGAAACGAAGCGTTTCGACGGCACTTTCGGGCATCGAAGCGATCAAACGTGTGCAAGAATTACGGCATGAACACGACGCTATACTTGTCGGAGGAACGACGGCCGCGATCGACGACCCTTCATTAACGGACCGTAGCGGAAGATCGCGGCGACGGACTTTGGCTCGAATTGTTTTGGATAATCGGCTCCGTCTTCCGCTTGATTCGAAACTTGTCCAGACTGCTAAAGAAACCCCGACTCTTGTTTTCACGAACTGTCTCGATCGAGGAAAAGTAGATCCACTCGAGGATAATGGTGTTCAAGTGATCCAGATCGAACGCGGTGCGAGAAATCTGGCCGCCGTTCTTAACGAACTGTACCGTCGCGACATACAAAGTGTTTTGGTCGAGGGGGGCAGCCACGTCGCTGGTGCTTTTTGGGATGCGGGTTTGGTCGATAAGGTTACATTTCTAAAAGCACCAATCGTTATCGGCGGCGATAAGGCTCCTGCTGCGATCGCCGGACAAGGCGCCGCATCCATCGATGATGCGATACGCTTATGCGAGATTTCGGTCAAACGCCTTGGCGATGATACAGAGATCACCGGCTACCCAAATTTCGGATCGGGGTCGTAATGTCCAAAAAGGATAACTTCACAAAACCGTTTGCCAAAAAATCCTTTGGGCAAAATTTCCTAATTGATGAAAACTTTATTCACGAGATAGTCGACGCCTTGTCGTTAAGTTCGGACGACACTGTCGTAGAGATCGGAGCGGGACGCGGAGCTCTGACCGAAGAACTTATCGCAAAATCCGGTAAGGTCATTGCAATTGAATTTGATCGAGATCTAATACCGGAGTTGCGGTTACGGTTCGAAGAGAATGAAAACTTCGAACTTATCGATGCCGATGCTCTGCATATCGAGTTCACTCAACTATCTGCTGGCGGTGGGACAATGAAGCTTGCAGCAAATCTTCCCTACAATATTTCGACAGCGATCTTGCAGCGATTGATGGAACAAAGATATGCTTTTTCCGAACTGGTTCTGATGTTCCAACGCGAAGTGGTCGAAAGAATAACAGCCGCAGCCGGTACTAAGGAACGAGGATTTCTAACGATTCTGACCGAAGTGTATTTTGAGGTCGAACGATTGTTTGATGTGCCGCCTAATGCCTTTAGACCCGCTCCAAGGGTTTGGAGTTCAGTCGTGAGATTGACTCCGAAGGACGTCGAAATAGATGACGAATCGGGATTTCGCCGCCTCATCTCAACAGCATTCGCTCAGAAGCGAAAGACGATCGCAAATAATCTGAAACACGAATTTACCAGTTACCTAAAAGCTTTGGAAAGCGCTAACATCGCCGAAAACCGCCGCGCTGAAACTCTAACCATTGAAGAATGGATCCATCTCCACAGATCCATTTCAAATCCGGGTTAGTCAACGGTCTTTTCTTTTGGCGGAAAAACCAACGAAGCGACGACGGAAAGTCCGATCACGCTGACGATTATCCCGAGTGACCACGTTACAGGGAATTTGCCGTCAAACGCTTCATTTAGCCATACCATTTTCAAACCAACGAACGTGAGCACAACCGCAAGTCCGTATTGAATGAGATGAAACTTATCAATAACACCTGCGAGCATAAAATACATTGAACGCAAGCCGAGGATCGCAAAGATATTTGAGGTAAACACTATCAGCGGTTCTTTTGTGATCGCGAAGATCGCCGGTACGCTGTCGACGGCAAAGACGATATCAGTTGCTTCGAGAAATAGCAGTGCAATAAAAAGAGGCGTTGCGTGCCAGATATCGCCGTGCTTTTTGAAAAAACTTTTGCCGTCCATTTCATGATCAACAGGCATAAATCTCTTAAACATTCTGATAAGAAGGTTCTTTTCCGGATCTATTTCCTCGTTGCCGCTCGAAAACATCATCTTGATCCCGGTGATGATCAAAAAACCGCCAAAGAGATAAATCACCCAATGAAACTGCATCAGTGCAGAACCAAGAGCGATAAATGTTGCTCTGAAAACAAGGGCCCCTAAGATTCCGTAAAACAGAACGCGGTGTTTATATTTGGCGGGAATGCCAAAATAACTGAAGACTAAAACAAAAACAAAAATGTTATCGATCGATAAGGAATATTCGATAACATAACCAGTTAGGAATTCTAACGACAAGGTCCGGGCGATCTCAGTTCCGAACTTACCCAGCGAATATTGATAGAATATTAAGCAGAACGTTATCGCTAGGATGACCCAGACGATGCTCCAGATAGTTGCTTCTTTGAATGTGACCGCGTGAGCTTTTCGGTTGAATATGCCCAGATCGAGCGCGAGCATCAGCAAGACAAAAAGAGTGAATATGCCGTAAAACCACCAATACTCGGCAAAAGGGAATAATGTCATTAGAAATTTCTCCTACTTAGGGTCGAAAAAGAAAAGACCTTCACGACCGATATTAAATCGTCGTAAAGGTCTCGATATTTTCTTAGCCGCGCCGAATTGTTTCCGACCAAAACAATTGTATTGACGACAGCGGCAAACCCTTTCGGGCTATCTACTCCCCTGAATAAAGCTGAACGAAGAATATCTTAATCATTATTTATATGTCAAGAATAGTTGTTATGCTAAAATCAGAGATTACGCAAAAAAGGGTTGGAAAATAGATCTTGAATAAAATAGAAATAATACCACTCGGCGGCATCGGCGAATTTGGAATGAACTGTATGGGCATTCGGTACGGCGATGAAATGATCGTCGTTGACGCCGGAATGGGCTTTCCCGAAGAAACTCCGTATGGTGTAGATATATCGGTCCCGAACTTTGATTTTCTCGAGCCGTATCGGAACGATCTTACGGCAATCGTATTGACGCACGGCCATGAAGATCATATCGGAGCTCTTTCGTACATTCTTCAAAAATTTAATCTACCGGTTTATGCATCACGTTTTACCCACGCATTGGCTGAGAAGCGTCTGAGTGAATTCGAAATGCTTGACGACGTGCTGCTTCATCGCGTTGAAGCTGGCGATGTTAGAAAGATCGGCAGTTTTTCGGTTGAATTCATTCATGCATCGCATTCGTTGGTCGAATGTTTTTCTTTGGCTATAACGACACCCATGGGAACTATAATTCACACCGGTGATTATAAGATCGACGACACACCCGTGATAGGTAGACCTTATGATCTAAAGGCTTTGTCGAGAATAGGTGATAATGGCGTTCTGGCTCTGCTCGGCGATTCGACCAATGCAACAGTACCGGGTCGAACGCCTTCGGAACGCGCGGTCATTCCTGCATTTGAAGAAATATTTGAGCAAACTGAAGGACGTCTTTTCATATCGACTTTTTCTTCATCCCTTCATCGACTGCAGATCGTTTTTGATATTGCTCACAAATATGGCCGCAAAGTTTGTGTCCTAGGGCGTTCAATGCAGAAGAACGTGGAGATCGCAGAGGAACAAGGCCTACTAAAGATCCCTTATGGAACGACCGTCGCGCTCGGAGATTCGCGTTCTTTTCGCGATGACGAGATCGCGTATTTAGTTACCGGTTCGCAAGGAGAGATGCGTGCGGCCTTATGGAACTTAGCGACAGGTGTTCACAAAGGAATGCAGATAGAACCGGGCGATACAGTAGTTTTATCGGCGCGTATCATTCCCGGCAACGAAAAGAATATCAGCCGTTTGATCGGTCATTTGTATAAGCGCGGTGCGAATATAATCGAAGAAAAGCGGCGTCTCGTTCACGTTTCCGGACACGCTTCGCAGGAAGACATAAAGATAATGGTCGAAACCGCCAGGCCGAAATTCCTTATTCCGATCCATGGCGAATACCGTATGCTGTTTAGACACAAGGAATACGTTAAGAATCATGTCAGCGGGTACACGGACGAAAATGTGATCTTGATCGAAAACGGTGATCTTTTGGAACTTACAGACGAATCGGCACGAGTTGTCGAGAAACATGAACTTCATAAAACATTTATTGACGAGGAATCGATGGCGGAGATCGAATACGACGTCGTTCGCGAACGTAAGAAATTGGCTTACGGCGGAGCAATATCTTTGGTAGTCATGATCGACAAATCATCGCAATCTCTCTCAGGCGAACCTCAAATTACTTTAAGCGGCGTGGCCGGCATCGATCCGACCAATGGCTTTCTTGCCGGAGCACGTAAAACGATCGTCGATGGTATCGATTCAATGAAGCGCGAACAGATCGCAGATAGAAACGTGTTTAAAGAAAACCTTCGAATTATGCTAAAACGTTTTGTCCAAAAACACATCAACGGGAAACCGGTCATTGTCACGACCGTAATCGATATTTGAACCAAACTATGTCAGCCTTCTCAGCAAAGGAACTTCTCAGCAGTACAAGTGTTTCCGTCGATCCGGCGACCTATGCGCTTATATCTTTAACTCTTGAGCAGTGGAATTTGCTTATTCAAGATCCGGCTCTTAGTCCGAGGATGACCGCACCGTTCATGATCTTTTTTGATGGCCGCGAAGTAACACTTCTACTCGATGATCCTGATTTTGACACGATCCGCCACGCGATCCGCGACGCTAATATCGAAAAAGGTTTTCGGTTAATAACTTTCGACGTCGTACTCGATCTAAATGTTGTCGGATTTATTGCTAAGGTCTCTGAGATTCTAGCCGATGCCGGGATCTCGATCGTTACGCTGTCCGCCTTTTCGCGTGACCATTTGTTGGTCAAGCAGGATGATCTCGGTGATGCTCTGAAAGCTCTTGGGCCGCATGTTGCCGAACTTTGCTAGGAACCTGTTTAGAACGAAATCACTGAATCGCCAGACATATGTATTGGAAAGATAAAGTCATATTTTTAACCGGGGCGTCGAGCGGTATTGGCGAAGCCTTAGCGATCGCAATGGCTAAAGAGGGTGCCGTGGTTTGCCTTATAGCACGACGGGAGGAAGAGCTTCGGCGGATCGCCGGATTATGTGAGAATGCCGGTGGAACTGGACGCGTTTTCGCTTGTGATGTCACAGATGCGGCGGCATTGCGGGATGCCGCAGATACAGTCCGCGGCGAATTCGGCACCATAGATATTATGATCGCGAATGCCGGAATCGGCGGAAGTACGGACAAGGACAAATATCTTCTACCGGAAGTTATAAAGAAAGTAATTGATATTAATCTCCTGGGTTCGGCAAATTCGATAGCTGCGGTGTTACCTGAAATGCTTTTGCGCGGAAGTGGTCAGATAGTTGCGATATCGAGTCTTGCGGGTTTTCGCGGATTGCCGCGTTCAGCGGCTTATTCGGCAAGCAAAGCCGGAATGACGGCTTTTTTCGAAAGCGTGCGACTCGATGTAAAGAATAAAGGCATTGCGGTTACAATAATTCAGCCCGGCTTTATCAAGACGCCGCTGACATCGGGCCGAGCAAATAAGATGCCCTACTTGATGACACTTCACGATGCGATCCCACGCATCTTGAACGCTATCGAGAAGAAAAAGAGCTTCGATGCATTTCCGTGGCAACTCGCTTGGCTGGTCTGGATCGGTCAAATATTTCCGACGTGGCTTTATGACCGGATCGCCGGCAAGGCCAAATATCGCACATAGTTGTCATGCCGTCAGATCGATGTTAAATTCTTATTTTGCCCCGCTAGAATTTCGGCCAATCTTCGGCTTTTATGGATCTAATACAAGCGATCATTCTCGGCATTGTTCAAGGCTTGACGGAATTTATTCCGATCAGTTCAACCGCCCATCTTGTCTTCGCCAGTCGCTGGGTAAACCTCTATAATGGCGATCCGAAACAAATAACTGCGACGATGGCTGTTATCCAACTCGGCACATTGGCAGCGGTCATCATCTATTTCCTTAATGATATTGTAAGCATTTCGGTCGCGTTTCTTCGCGATCATTGGGCGGTCATTACACACAAGAAAGGGATGCGTTTTTCAGGTACGAACGGTATTAGGCCGATCTGGTTGTCGGACGATGCTTGGCTCGGTTGGCTGATCATATTAGGTTCGATCCCGATCGGTGTCTTGGGTCTTCTTTTCAAAGACAAGATCGAAGGACCGGATACAAAGAATCTGTGGGTCATCGCGACAATGATGATCGTGATAGCAGTGTTTTTAGGAATTGCCGAGCTCGTCGGATCGCATCGAAAAGAGCTGCGCGATTTCGGGATCTTCGATGCTATAGTTGTTGGATTTTCGCAAGTTCTCGCACTTATTCCGGGAGCGAGCCGTTCGGGTTCAACGATCATGGGCGGATTATTCGCCGGCCAAAAACGCGAAGCAGCAGCACGCTTTTCGTTCTTGTTGATGATACCGGCGATAACGGCAAGCGGTCTGCTAGAATTAAAAGAAGCCGTTCATATCTTGAGCAAAGACGATTTGGTTGCATTAGGCGTTGGAATGATCGTCGCCGGCATTGTCGGTTATCTGTCGATCTGGT
Source organism: uncultured Acidobacteriota bacterium (assembly GCA_963720905.1). Lineage (GTDB taxonomy): Bacteria > Acidobacteriota > Blastocatellia > Pyrinomonadales > Pyrinomonadaceae > OLB17. The sequence continues at coordinate 53,903 of CAVRHB010000008.1, read as the reverse complement.
TTCTACTCGCGTTTCTTCGTAAAAATTCCACAATGATCTTTATTGTTTATAGGATCGTTGTCGGAATTGCGATACTGATCGCTCTCTGGTTTGGAGTCGTAAACCCAGCACTCGGGTAAAATGCAAAAAGATTGGGTCTATGACCAACAAAATAGAGCCGCATCTAACGAATTGGCGGCCGAGCTTCGCGTTTCGCCGTTGCTCGCTTCGCTGCTTATAAACCGCGGCTGCTCTGATCCAGAGACGGCGGCAAAATTCCTCGCTCCAAAATTTGAACATCTCCATGATCCTTATCTGCTCAAGGATATGATTAAGGCAGTTTCCAGGATCAACGCCGCGATCCAAAACAAGGAACGGATATTGATCTGGGGCGATTACGACGTCGATGGAACGACCGGAACTGTTTTGCTGCGCAGCTTGCTGAAACTGCTTGGTGCGGAAACGGAATATCACATTCCAAATCGCTTTACGGAAGGCTATGGGATCAATATTGAAGCACTCAAAGCAGCGAAGCAGCGCGGCTGTGCGTTGGCGATAAGTGTTGATTGCGGAATTAGAAGTTTTGAAGCGGTCGAATGGGCAAGTGTGAATGGGCTCGACTTTATCATTACCGATCACCATCTTTCGGATACAGACAAAGGCATACCAAATGCCGTCGCCGCTATTAACCCGAATCAATCCGGCTGTGATTATCCTGACAAACATTTGTCGGGTGTCGGTGTTGCTTTTAAACTCGCTCAGGCATTGCTCGACGATCACGATAAAAGCGATCTTTCGCGGAGCTTTTTAAAGATCGCGGCCATCGGAACGGTCGCCGATGTAATGGATCTCACGGGTGAAAATCGAGCTATCGTTTCACTGGGATTGAAAGATCTAAAGAACACAAACAACGTCGGGCTAAAAGCGTTGATGGAGGTTTCCGAGTGCACATCGGAAATGACAAGCTATGATATAGGTTTTCGTATCGGGCCGCGAATAAACGCTGCTGGTCGGATGGATGTTGCCAAACATGTCGTAGAATTGTTCGAATCGAGTGATTTTAACGAAGCTCGAAAACTGGCCTCGCTGCTCGATTCGCGAAACCGCGAGCGACGGAAAATACAGGAAGAAGTTACGCAAGTGGCTCTTTCCGGTTCTGATACTAAGGCAAACTTTGTCGTAGTTGCGGGGAACGGCTGGCATCGCGGCGTGATAGGCCTCGCAGCATCCCGCGTAGCTGAAAGGCTTTACAGGCCGGCAATAGTTCTTTCGATCGACGGCGAAATTGCACATGGCAGTGCCCGCAGTATAGAAGGTTTTCATTTGCTGAATGCTTTAGAAAGCTGTTCCGATGTTTTCGAACAATTCGGCGGACATGCGGCCGCAGCCGGAATGACAATTAAGGCCGAGAATATCGATGCTCTGCGCGAGAAACTGGAAACATTTGCGGGTGGGATAGTTGATAAAGAAATGCTTCAACCAAAAATGCGGATCAATGCCCGAGTAAGTTCGACGACGCTTAGTCTTGATATAGTTACCGAATTGAAAAAACTTGAGCCATGCGGCGTCGGCAATCGCAGGCCGGTTTTTTCGACAAAAGGCCTATATATACGCGACGACCCTTTCGTAATGAAACAAAAGCATCTAAAACTAAAGCTTGAGGATGAACATCGTAAGCAATTCGAAGCTGTGTGGTGGGACGGAGTTATCAAATCAGAAGGGCGAACCCTTGATATAGGCGAACGCATCGAAATAGCTTATACCGCTGAAGCAAATGTTTGGCAGGGAAACACGCGTCTTCAGCTTGTTGTCGAAGACATTAGACCTGATAATTAAATGGTGACCGAAACCGACGTAAAAAAGATCGAGGAATATCAACTTCGGGCAAAATTGCCGCAGTATTTCCGCTATGCCGCCGCCGGATTGCTGATCGTGACATTGATCGGCGTTGCGGTTAGCTTTATCTTTTTTGGGCGTAAAGCGGAATTTAGGATGAAAGGTTTTCCGACAACCCTTTCGGAGAATGTTGTCGCAACAGTAAATGGATACGAACGGCGCGAAGTAACGGATAACGTGCTGCAATATTACATAAAAGCGGATAAAGCAACTACTTACTCTGACAATCACCAAGAACTGGAAAACGTTTATCTGGAAGTGTATCGCGGAGAAGGCGACAACCGCGGAGCCGACAAAATAACGGCTGAGAAAGCAGTTTATATTCCAGAAGAAGATAAAAATTTCAAAGCTTTTTTCGCCGGCAATGTGAATATTTTAACGGTTGATGAACTAAATGTTAAAACCGAGCAGGTCACGTATACACGAAGCAACGAGTTGGCGGTCGCAGAAGAACAGGTCGAATTTACACGATATAACCTTAAGGGTTCTTCTTTTGGAGCGACCGTAAATTCCGCTGATCGCTCGGTCGAATTGCTCCGCGATGTCGTTATCGAAACCACCGGCGATCCCAGCAATGCGAGCTCAGACATCAGCAGTTCAAAGATCAATGCGGCGTATGCCAAATTCGACAATGTCAATGAGCAGATCGATCTGGCCGGTGATTTTACCGCAAACATCGTTTCAAAAACTCGAACGACCGATGCTTCGGCTCGGCGGGCGAAAATATTTCTCACGGCTGCCGAAGGAAGCGAATCGCGAGATGTAAGCAAACTCGAATTATTTGAAAACGTTCACATCGATGTTCGCGAACAAAACGGCAAACCGACAAATATTACGTCCAACTATGCTTTGTACGATAAATCAACTGATCTTTTCGACCTGCGCGATAATGTAAAGATCGTCACCGTCGAAGACGAGCAGCCTACAACGATTACAGCTGAAAATGTGAAATATCAACGCCTGAAAGGTGCCGTGAACCTGAATGGTAATTCGCAGATCGTTCAGGGTCGGAATCTTCTAAAAGGTGACAAGATCGACGCTCAATTGAACAATGCGTCGAAATTGCAATCAGCGGTTGTCATCGGAAATGGCTATTTGAAACAATCGGCCGACGACAAAACTACCGAAGTAAATTCCTCGCAGCTTACGGCGTCGTTTGATACGGAACAGTTTCTTGTATCAGCAGCTGCGATCGGGGCGAGCACGGTTACGATGATTCCGGCGAAGGCGGTTGAATACACCAAGATCACAATGTCTGCGCCGAAAGCGATCCGCCTTGCTTTTAAAAGAAGAGGCATTGTCTCAACCATGAAAACCGACGGGAGGACAACAATAAATTTCACCGCTCCCAGCGGTAAATCGAATGCTTCGAATAAAACTGTTACAGCCGATGCGGTAAATTCTGTTTTTAACGAAGACGGTTCGAGCCTACAAAGCGTTGAGGCCATCGGCAACGCCGAACTTGTCGCGACCCCACTGGGTGCTTCGAGCACGAATTACGTTACAACCGTAAATGCACCGCGTTTTGATTGTGATTTTTATACCGTTGGCAATAATGTTAAAAGTTGTGTTGGCTCAACAAGAACAAAAACTGTTCGCGTTCCAATGGTCGCTTCGTCAAACCGTGGAACGCAAACATTAACCGCCGATACTCTAACCGCAGTTTTCGATCAGAATAGCGGCGATGTTTCACGATTTGATGCGAAAAATAACAGCAAATTTGTCGAACGCGATCGGAACGCTATCTCAGACAATATGACTTTTACGTCAGCGGATGAGGTTGTTCGTTTACGCGGCGGCGAGCCGACGGCGTGGGATTCGAAGGCCCGTGTAAAAGCAATTGAGATCGATTGGGATACTCAAAACGACCGCTCCGCAATGCGTCAGAAGGTTTCGACGACCTATTATTCTCAGAAAACGACCGGCGGAGCGACACCATTTACAGATACAGGAAAGCCGGTTTTCATTACGGCCGACACGGCGGAATTCGATCACAAGACGGAAGTTGCCGTTTATCGCGGTTCGGCTCGCGGCTGGCAGGAAAACAATTATGTCCGCGGCGATGAATTTGTCATTGATCAAAAGAAAGGCACTTTTCGTTCGACCGGAAATACACAAAGTTTGCTGTATGACGCAAAGAAAACGATCAACAACCGTCAAACCAAAGTACCTGTTTATGCATCGGCTCATCAGTTGACTTATGATCGTGATCGGAACCTGATCCATTATCAAAACAATGTTGATATTCGTCAGGGAACCGACAGAGTTATTGCGGATGCCGCAGATGTATATATTAATAATAAGAACGAAGTTGCTCAAACGATCGCCGAAGGCAACGTCGTCGTTACGCAGCCCAAACGCAAGGCTACCGGAAGTTACGCGAAATATGATTCCGACTCTGAAAGCGTTGTGATACGCGGTAATCCTGCAAGGGTCGAAGATTCCGAAAGCGGTTCGTCACAAGGCGGACAGATCACGGTATATATGAAAGATAATCGCGTTATCGGTGAGAATCCTGAGCAAAAAAATGCATCGGGTAGGACGCGGTCGGTTTACAAGGTCAATTAAAATTCATTTCGTGTCAAAAGAAATCAGACCAAAACATATAAACGGAAATGGCCATCGTGATAATTCTGTCACGGCGTCTTTGTCTGCTCGCAATCTTCAGAAATCATACGGACGGCGACGTGTTGTCGACGATGTTAGCATTAGTGTCGTTCAGGGTGAAGTCGTCGGACTGCTCGGCGCAAATGGTGCTGGAAAGACCACATCATTTTATATGATGGTCGGCCTCGAGAAACCGGAACGTGGTTCGATCGTTCTTAATGGTCAAGATGTAACTTCCTTGCCGATGTATTTGAGGGCACGACTTGGCCTTGGATATTTGCCGCAGGAACCCTCTATTTTTCGGAAGCTGACCGCTGAACAAAATATTCTTGCGGTCCTAGAAACAACCAAATTAAAACGCCAAGAACGATTCGTTCGTCTCGAGGAATTGCTCGAAGAGTTCGGGGTTGACCACGTCCGAAAAATTCGCGGCGATCCGCTTTCGGGCGGTGAACGTCGGCGTGTCGAGATAGCACGATGTCTGGCCACTGAACCGCAATACATCCTTCTCGATGAACCTTTCGCCGGTATCGATCCGCTCGCGATCGAAGACATTCGCGAGATAATAATCTATCTTCGTAATCAAGGCATTGGAATTCTGATCACCGACCATAACGTACGCGAAACATTAGGGATAACTGATCGCGCATATATTATGACCGAAGGTAAAATACTTCGCTCCGGCAGCCCCGAAGAGTTAGTTCATGATGCCGAAGTCCGCAGACTTTATCTCGGCGAAAGATTCACGCTTTGAATTCTCTCCTTTAGCAATTTATTCGCAAAAAAAGTATAATCTGAATTGTTGGTACGATATTTGCTTTACGAACTTCGATAACTCGATCTATGTCCTCTTTACGCCTTCAAACACAGCTCCAGCAGAAAATGATACTGACGCCTCAGTTGCGTCAACGTATCGAAATGCTGCAGATGACGGCACTCGAACTGAACGAATTGGTTGAGCAGGAGCTCGTTGCAAATCCGGTACTTGAAGAAGTTTTGCCGGGCGATGAGGTTCAGGAGATTTCCGATAACATTCTAGACCAGAACGCCGACGGTGCACCGGACACCAACGATTTCGATGTTCCGGATGGAAAAGATTCTGGCGACAAAGCCGAGCCTAACGCGTCTGATTCGGATGAAAGCGCGCAAAAAGAGGAAGCTGCGGATGCGAATGATGATAGCTCGGATGAAGACTCTGATGCATTCGAAGAGATAGATTACGGACGCGAATTTCAAGATTATCTTGATCCCGGATATAAGACACAGGAGATCGAATACAAAGACGACGTTCCAAGTTTCGAGCAGTTTTTGACACACGCTCCTTCGCTTAGCGAACATCTCGAATGGCAGTTATCGATGTGCGATGTGACGGTTCTCGAAGAAGAAGCCGCGATCTGTATCATAGGCAATCTTGATGCCGATGGCAGGCTTACGACTTCTATGGAAGAGATCGCGTCGATGGCGAAATGCGATATCGAAACCGCCGAGCGTGCCCGGCAGATCGTCCTTTTTCTTGACCCTGTCGGCTGCGGAGCTTTCGACGTCAAAGACTCGCTTCTCGCACAATTAAAGGTAAATGGTGAAGGCGAAAGCCTCGCGGCTGATATAGTTCGCGATCATTTTGAGGATATGCAGCCGCATCGTTTGCCGCATTTGGCGAAAAGCACGGGCTGCGATGTTCATGAACTCGACCGCGAGATCCAAAAGGTTCGCATTCTCGATCCCTATCCCGGCCGCCGTTATTCGTCGGAGGACCCAATCTACGTTGCGCCGGAAGTTTATATCGAAAAGATCGACGACGAGTATCTCATCTATTTTACCGACGACGGCAGCCCGCGGCTTCGGATCAGTCCGACGTATCATAAGCTACTTGATCAAAACGAGACGTCAAAAGAAGCCAAAGACTTTATCAAAGAAAAGGTGCGGTCGGCTGTTGATCTCCTCCGAAATATCGAGCATCGGCGGCAGACTATCTATCGCGTCGTCGAATCAATAATAGAGCGACAGCACGAATTTCTTGATCACGGCGTCGAACACATTAAGCCGATGATGCTGAAAGACATCGCCGAGGATATCGGCATGCATCTGTCAACTATCTCTCGCGTGGTTAACCGAAAATATCCGCATACGCCGCAAGGCGTTATCGAACTTCGACGATTTTTTACCGAAGGGATGATGAATGAAGACGGTGAGGAAGTTTCGACACGAATTCTTAAGCTGCCGCATCAAGAAGATCGTTGAAGACGAAAATTCCAGAAAGCCTCTCACGGATGAAGAAATAGCAAAGATCTTGAGCGACGAAGGCGTGAAACTATCGCGTCGAACGGTCGCAAAGTACAGGGATCAGATGCAGATCCCGGGTTCGCGTGAACGCAAAACCGTAGTCTGATCCTGAAATAGATAATTATAAATTAAGGGGACATATTATGAACATAGAATACACCGGCCGTCACATGGAAGTAACACCTGCGCTCCGAACACATACCGAGGAGCATTTTGGTAAGATCGGACATGTTTTCGGCGAAAAGCCCATAAAGGCTCACGTCACGATCGAGGTTGAGCGCGGACGGCACAGGTCGGAAGTAGTTGTAAATTGGCGCAATGATGTTCTGACGGCGATGACAACATCGACAGATATGTATAAATCACTTTCCGATACGATAGACAAGATCGGAAAACAAGCCCTGAAGCTAAAGACAAAGGTTATTGACAAATCGCACAAGGCGGTCAAAGCCGGAAAGCTCGCACCGCCGGATGCCATTGACGTCGCACCGGCACCGGCTCCATCCAAGATAATAAAGACTCAGCGCTATAAGGTGAAGCCGGTTTCGGCGGAAGAAGCGGCGATGCTTTTAGAGGAGGATGAAAATCAATTTTTGGTCTTCCGTGATTCAGGAAGCGAGCGTATTTCTGTGATCTATAAACGCGAGGATGGCAATTACGGACTTATCGAACCATAAAACGATGCAAATGCCGGAAGGCTCATCAAAAAATTTGACGATAACCGATCTGATAAGCCGATCTCCATCAGAGCTCAATCTGTCGATTATCGAAGGTGATGAAAAAGCGTTTGCGCGTTTGATCGAGTCAAATCGAATACAAAAACTCGGATTAGCATTTTCGGGTTTTAAAAAGTATTTGCATGCCGGTCGTCTAAAGATCGTCGGCCAAAGCGAAGCGGCTTTTTTATCGGAACTGAGCGAAATAGACTCCGAAAAAGCGGTCGAAAGCCTCGATCCAAATACTATTTCCGTGATCTTGGTAACCAGCGGTCTAGAACCGTTGGCGGCGCTACGGCATTTCGCTGCTCGGAATTCGATCGTGATGCTAAAAACGCCGCTACCAAGTTCGAAAGCGATCGAACTTATCACAAAGTTCCTTCAAAATGAGTTGGCTCCAAGCCTTACGCTTCATGGTGTTTTGCTTGAAATGTACGGCATTGGCGTTTTGCTGCAGGGAAAGTCTGGGATCGGCAAATCGGAATGTGCTCTCGATCTTATTTCGCGCGGGCACAGTCTTATTTCCGACGATGCAGTTTTAATAAAGAAGATCGGTGAAGTTCTAGAAGGCACCGCACCGGAGTTGACCTATGAACATCTTGAAATTCATGGCCTCGGCATTATGAACGTTCGGGATCTTTTTGGTATATCTGCGGTTTCGCAATCGATAGGTATCAGCCTTTGTATCGAGCTCGATGTTTGGGATAAGAAATCGAACATTGAGCGTATTGGATTAGATACCCAGACCGAGGAGATTTTCGGTCTTTCGATACCGAAATACGTGCTTCCGGTTAGTTCGGGTAGAAATCTGGCCATACTTGTCGAAACGGCGGTCAGATTGTATATTTTGCGGACAAAGGGAATTGATGCGGCACAGCGATTGATCGAAAAGCATGACACTGTTGTAAGAAGTTCGAGATGAAAATATCCAAAGAAAAACAAAGATTGACTTCGCCACTGTTCGTCATCATCACCGGTTTAAGCGGTTCCGGGATGAGTTCGGCGACCAATGCGTTTGAGGACCTCGGATATTTTTGTGTTGATAATCTGCCGCTGACAATGCTGCCGACGTTTGCTCGTCTTTTGATCCCAGGCGAGGAAGAGAAGCCGGCGATCGAAAAAGCCGCTCTGGTCATAAACATCCGCGAACGGCATTTTCTTTCTGAATTTCCAAACGCGATCAAAAAATTGAAAAAGCGGGAACGAGCACCGTTCGTTTTGTTTCTAGAAGCGTCGGAGAATGTTCTTCGTCGAAGATTTTCTGAAACGCGGCGGCCGCATCCGGCAGACAGCGGCAGCGGTTTGATCGAATCTATACGAGCCGAAAAAGAAGCTTTGGATGAGATCAGGCCCCTCGCGGACATGATCATCGACACGAGTGAATTGACCGTTCATACGCTTCGGCGGTCGATCGTCGAAAAATTCGGCTCAACGGACGAATCCGTCCCAATGAAGGTGCAGATCGCAAGTTTCGGACATAAATACGGCAATCCACGCGATGTTGATCTTATGTTCGATGTGCGGCATTTACCGAATCCGTATTTTGATCGGAGTCTTCGCCAGCTTACGGGTGAAGACACAAAGATCGTGAAATATTTAGAAAAGTTTCCAGAGGTCGAAGAATCGATAGTTCGATTCGTAGATCTTTTAAAATATTTGCTTCCGTTCTATAAACGGGAAGGCAAGGCATATTTGACGGTAGGAATTGGATGCACCGGTGGAAGACATCGCTCAGTTTTTGTCGCCGACCGAATTGGCGACGAGCTTAGGGAAGATTATGACGTGTCCGTATCGCATCGTGACATAGAAAAGTGAGGTATTTAGGTTTATGAAAAAAGTGGGTGGTATTATCGTATCCCACGGGCAGGTCGCGAATGAGCTTTTGTCCGCGGCTGAAACTATTGTTGGCGAGATCAATCATGTCACGGCTGTTTCGATCGGTTGGCATGACAATGTTGAGATCGCCAAGGACGAGATAGAACGGGCGATCAAAAATGTTTCTCAAGGCAGCGGCGTATTGATACTGACCGACATGTTCGGCGGAACGCCAATGAACATCGCAGCGATGTTTTTGGTTCCCGGCGAGGTTGAGATCGTCACGGGCGTTAATCTGCCAATGGTAATAAAACTGGCGTCGCAGAATAAAGAAACAACGCTTGATGAACTAGCCATCGCTGTCGAAGAACAGGGCAAGCAGGCGATACATTCGACCGGCACTTTACTAGAACCGCAGAAAATGAAGAAGGATGCTTGAAGAAGAGATCACGATCATTAATCCGCTTGGACTTCATGCCAGAGCTGCCTCGCAGCTTGTGAAGGCCGCGAATAAATTTGAAAGTTCGATCCGTTTGAACCGAACCGACAGACGCGATGTTTGCAGATGCGAAATCAATATTAAATATTCTGACGCTCGCAGCATCGAAGGGGACAGAACTCTTGATCATGGTCGAAGGGGCAGACGAAAAAGAAGCGTTGGCCGCGATCGTAGCATTATTTGAGAACGGATTCGGCGAGATTTAGTTTTTATGAATTTGAACAAGACAAAAAGCGTAGCACTTGTAGGGATTCCTCTCGGTTATGGTGCCGGAAAAGCGGGAAGTGAACTCGGAGTTGAAGCGATGCGGCTCGCCCAGCTTCGCGGTCTTTCGCTAGTTGAACGAATTCGGGAATTGGGATACGAAGTCGCAGATCGAGGTGACGTTGAAATAGTTAAACCAAGATCAAAGGCCGTTTCAGGGTCGAAGGCAAAATATCTGCCGGAAATGGCCGCGTCTTTTGAGAATGTTTTCACCGATCTTACGAAAGTCTTGGAAGACGGAGAATTGCCGATAATCCTCGGCGGCGACCACGCGATCGCGATAGGAAGTTTTTCGGCAGTTTCGTCATTTTACAAGAATTTAGGCGAAGATATTGGTCTGATCTGGTTTGACGCTCACGCCGATATAAACACGCCTGAAACGTCGAGTTCGGGAAATATTCACGGTATGCCGCTCGCTGTTTTACTTGGTGAAGGTGAAGAAGATCTTGTAAACATCGGTGGCTTTTCGCCAAAATTGAAGCCTGAATACTTGGCGCATGTGGGTGCCCGCGATCTCGACGCTGGCGAGCAAAGGCGAATACGCGATCTCGGATTGCGGGATCAATTTTTTACTATGAGCGATGTGGACCGCCGTGGAATGCTGGCGTGCGTGCAGGACGCAATAGCAATCGCCTCTAAAGCTCCCGGCGGCTATGCGGTTACATTTGATGTCGATATGATCGATCCGCGCTTCGCTCCTGGTTCCGGGACGCTCGTTCGCGGCGGAACGACCTATCGCGAGGCACATCTTGCTCTTGAGGTTATAGCTGAACACGGCGGCATGCGTTCATTCGAGATCGTTGAGGTAAACCCGATGCTGGATCAGAGCAACATCACGGTTGAATTAGCGTGTGAATTGATCTTGTCGGCTCTCGGCAAAACAATACTTTAAGAATCTTCTGTTGCATTGGATTAGCAGTGTGCAATATATTAGTTTGATCGCCGATATAACGGCATTTAATTTAACCTCCACGCTTTAAAGATATTCATATGAAAACCCGCATTGGCGTTATATTTGGCGGCCGCTCAGGCGAGCATGAAATTTCGATACGTTCTGCCAGAACCGTAATTGAACAGGCTAATAAGGACAAATATTCGATCGTTCCGCTCGCGATCTCGAGCGAAGGCGAATGGCTCGACAGAAAAGCTTCGCTTGATATGCTTCCGGATGAAACCGCTGCATTGATCGAACCTACCGACGCGACACCAAACGGCAGTCGATTTGCCGATGTCGATATCGTATTTCCGGTTCTTCACGGCACGAACGGCGAGGATGGCACTATTCAAGGTCTTTTTGAGATCGAACGAATTCCTTATGTGGGCTGCGGAGTTTTGGCCTCGTCCTGCGGAATGGATAAGGTTGTTATGAAATCACTGTTTCAGGAGGCAAAGCTGCCGATCTGTAAATATGCGTGGTTCTTGAGGAGCGAATGGGAACGGGCCGAAAAAAGTGTCATTGATCTGATCGAGCAAAACATTGGTTATCCGTGTTTTGTGAAACCGGCGAATCTTGGTTCATCTGTCGGCGTTTCGCGTGCGACGGATGCGGAGTCGCTAAAAACCGCGATCTCCGAAGCGGCAAGATATGACCGAAAGATAATCGTTGAGGAAAACATCGAAATGCGCGAGATAGAATGTGCCGTCATCGGAAACGACGAGCCTGAGGCGAGTTTGCCAGGTGAATATATAATTCGCGCAGCCGATAAACGCTTTCTTGATTACACCGAAAAATATTCGGGAACAGGCAACAATGAATTTACGGTTCCGGCTCCGATATCTGATGAGCTCGCAGGGAAGATAAAAAGGCTAGCGATCGACGCATTCAAAGCGATCGACGGCAGCGGACTCGCCCGGGTTGATTTTTTTCTACAAACAGGAACCGGAACATTGATCGTCAACGAAATAAATACTATGCCCGGACTGACCGACGCTTCCGGCTTTCCCAAAATGTGGGCAGCTAGCGGAATGCCGTTTTCGACCGTGATAGACAGGCTAGTTGAACTCGGGATGGATCGATTTCGCGATACGTCAAGGAATAAGACAGATTTTAATTAACACAAATAGGGAGAAATAATATGTCAATTGCAAAAAATATCGAATTAACCGCAACTTCAACTACGAGTTTTGACGACGCAGTCAAACAGGGAATCGCACGAGCTTCGAAAACGATCAAGAATATCAAAGGAGCTTGGGTTAAGGAACAAAAGGTGACTGTAAAAGACGGTAATGTCACGGAATACTGCGTGATGATGATCGTGACTTTTGTTTTGGATGACAGCGAATAGTTATTTAGTTTCGGCGTTATAACCTTTTCGCGTTCGGATCGTTAGGTTCGGACGCGAAACTACTACCTCTATCGACCGCCATTTCTTTTTAGAATTAGTTTCTTTCGGAGCATAACCTAGCGTATATTGCGTACCGAGTTCCTGAACAACACTCTCCAAAGAATCGCGAAGCACTTGACCATTTTTGACCGCGATAAAAAAGCCTCCGCTCTTTTCAGCAAAATCTTTTAATACGGCTGTATTCTGTCTGCGGGTGTTGCCCTCAAATGTGGTCAGATCGACTGTGTAGATGGTCGCATTGGCCGCCAGAGCGGCATTCAGAGCCTTTTTCGACGAGGCGTTGCTTCCAGTGTCCTCTCCGTCAGAAAGCACGATTATAGCCTTACGCTTTTCCGGCCTGGCTTCTAGATCTTTCGCCGCTTTGTAAATGGCGTCATTCAACACGGTGATCCCACGTGCGGATAGATCAAATAAACGATCACTGACGAATTGGCTTTGAGAAAAATCTTGGACGGTAGAGATATTTCGATCGAACTTGTATATTGCAGCGACATCTCCGGGTCGTAAACCCTGTAGAAAATTGATCGCGGCCGATCGAGCGAGCGATATTCGGTTTTCCATGCTGCCGGACGTGTCGAATAAAATTATCGCAGCGAAAGGAGTTTCACTTGTTTCGAATAGTTCGAGTTGCTGTTCGACGCCATCTTCCAAAACCTTAAATTCTTTTTCTTTTATTCCAGAAACATTGTGTCCGGCTTTGTCGCTGATCGCCGCATTGATTATGACCAGTGAAGAATCAACCTTGATCACGTCATCGTCGTTCTGACCTACCGCAAATGTCACGGCCAGCGAAATAAAAAGTAACGCGACGAAGATCCGTGAAAATGTTTGCATCAAAAATTAATGTTGGAATCTAAGAAATTTGATCACTCGAAGAACAGCATTTGAGGTTTGGATCGCAGCGACCGATATCGAAAATCGAGTTGTTTTTTGCAATTCATCGGCGAGCTCTACAGTTGCATTACGGAGATATTTTACGGCGTCCTGAAAATTACTGGGTGTTTCCAGCTTTTCACTGTCGTCCTCGTCGCCGCCCATTTCGTCAAGGATCTTCGAAACGAGTTTTTGCAGAGATTTCAGATCATCCGCGTCTTTTGATGTGACCTCATTGTGCGTAAGCAGCGATTTTTCAAGCTTTTCAGATAGCGACAATGCTTCTTCGCTGCGCTTTATCATTTCGTCGTAATCTTTTTGCCTCTGAATTGCCTGTTGTTTGGAAAGCATCTTTTTGACCGTCATTCGCTCATATCGATTAGCTGGTGAGATCGATCCGGCATCGGTCGGATCGATCTGAGCATAGAGCGACACCGCACCTACAAATAGAATAAACGCCAAGCCAGAAGATCTTGCGATAAAACGAATCATAATAGTTTACTGATCTGTCGTATCCTGGACCGGATCGGGCGAAACACCGGTGACGGCTTCGACAAATTTCGCTAAAAACTGATCCTCGGCCAGTCCGGAACTGGGAACCGTTCGCCATTCGACCATCATGCCGTTGGCCGCGCGGCCTTCGACCTTGGCGGTTACCGAGATGTTGTTTTGCGTTCCGTCTATCGGCTGTACTTCGATGGTTAAGGTGTATTGCGCACGCGACCATGCTGTATCTTCGTATTGCACATCGCCGTAACGATGCAACTCGCTCGAAGCTGTCACAGGACCTTTTGCAACTGTTATCGGCTGCGTAACGATCACGCCATCTGCAAATCTCGATGATGCATCATCGATCAAGATCTTATTTTCCGCCAAAACATCTTTGATCGATTCTACCAATTCGTCACGCCGACCGTTTGCTTTATAAGGATTTGCAAGCGGTAGACGTGTTCTCGTTTTGCCTTTACCGAAACTTATGGATCGCGACACATCCGTTTCCCGCGAGTTTTGTTTGTTCGCGTCACTTTTGATCTTGTCGGTTTGTTTGTCGATACCTTTCTGTGCCGAAACCGCGATCGACGAAAAAGCAACAACTGTGGCTGCGAATAATAATATTTTCATAAAAGTGCTGCAACGAGAGATCTCACACAATTCTAACAAATGTGTGATGTTTGCGAAATAGCCTTGGTTGCAGTCTTCTTATTTTTTATTAGCATCAGTCTGCATTTCCAACAAGAGAGAGTGTTTGAGAAAAGCGTGATGAGCTGCAAAATAAGCTATGCAAAATCCGGGAAAACCATCGAGAAATCCAGCCTTTAGGATATATGCTCGCAAGAAAGCGAAAATGCCCGAAAAAAGCATCTGCAGTTTTGACGTACGTTTTCCTTCGTCGTTCATTTTTTCGGCAGCAAGTGGGGCATATCGTTCGCCGATCATTTGGTAGTGATGTTCGATGCTTTCAATGGTGAAATGAAGAAGATCAGAACTTAGCGAAGCGGAAGTCTCGCCCTCGTTCAATTTAAAAGACTCGTGTATGATGACTCCGTTCCAACTGCCCTTTCGCCGATCAAAAAATCGCATCTGCTTGTCAGGATACCAACCACCGTGGCGGATCGGTTTGCCCAAATAGTAGGAAAGTCTCGGGACGAGATAGCCGGCAGCCAGATCAGTCTCCGCTTTCTGCTTCAATTGTTTCAATTCGGCAATAAGCTCGTCGGAAAATCTCTCGTCTGCATCCAAACTGAAAACACGGTCGAATTTTGCGGAATCTACTGCAAACTGTTTCTGTTCAGAAAAACCGGGCCATTCGCGGACAATTACACGTGCACCGAAATTTTCCGCGATATCGCATGTGCGATCCGTGCTTTCGGAATCAATCACTACGATCTCGTCAGCCCACGCCGATGAACGAAGAGCGTCCGCGATGTTTTTTTCTTCATTTTTTGTGATTATGACAACCGAAACGTTCACGCTGAAGATTGTCGCAAAAGAAAAGAGAAACTTAAAGCCTGATCTTACCAAGCTCTAAGTTTCTCTTTAGGAATAGAGAACATCCTAGTTACCGTCAGTCGGAGAAACAACGGTGATATTGTTCGCCTGAAACGTTGTTGAAGTAACACGCTGTAGATCGGAAACCGCTTTACTATAATCGGTTTCGGCACGGATCTCCGCATTACGTGCATTTGTCAACGCATTCTCGCGTTGGAACAGCAAGAACGTATTGGATCGGCCGGAATCGAAAAGCTTCCTTTCACCGTCGAGCTGTATTTCGGCATTTTCGCGTGCCCGTCTCGCAGCAAAGATCCGCTGTCTTGCCGTTTCAACCGCCTGAACCGCATTTCTAACATCAACCAAAACGGTCTGTTCCTGCGAACGCGTCTGCGTTGCGAGCTGGTTTTCGCGTATCTTCGCTCCGGCCAAATTAGCTTTTGCCGTTCGATTTCCGAACGGAAAAGAAATAGTTACACCGACAGTAAAGTTCGGCGCATCAGAACGAAAAATATTTGCTAGCGATCGGTTAAATCCGCCATAAAGATAGTTTGCACCGGCCGGAATAACTACCGGCGGCGGAGTCGTTAATACCGGCAGACCAAGATCTGTTCGCGTTTGATTTATCGCGGCAAAAAGCGAAAGATCCTGAGCTCCTGTGTAAAAAGGGGACGTGAAGGATTCGTTAGTTCCGCTTCGAGCCAAACCATCGAGCGAAAATGTAGTATTCAGATCGATTTGCGGCTTTGTTTGATTTTTGTAGTATTTAACGTCAAGATCATTGATCTCGCGGGCGAGTTTTAGCCGTTGAAGTTCAGGACGGTTATCCATCGCATCATTTATCGCAGCGTCGAGATTCACGACGGTCGAATCTACAGTAGGCTTGTCTGTCGGAACATATGTTTGCTGCCATTCCGGTGACATCGCATCTTTGATCAATAGCTGTTTCAGCGGATTCTCCGATATCGAAACCTGTTGTGCGGCAACTAAAACGTCCGATTCGCGTGTCGCGAGTTCTGTGGCAACTTCTGCTCTAGCTAGCGGAGGCGAAGCTCCGGCGGCGATCTTTGCTTCGATGACACGTAGGTTTTCTTTTGCTAGGTCCAGATTAGCCGTTCTGTTCTGCTGATCGCGAAGAGCGAAAACGAGATCCCAATAGGCACGCTGAACCTGCGAAATCGTCTCGATCGTCGTACGTCGAAAATCCGCATCTGTTTGAGCGAGGACTTTCCGGGCGATCTTGATCTGCCGACGCGTGTTATCGACATTGAAGTTTCTTAATAATGGCTGTGTAAATCGAGCTCCGAGACTAGAGGAATAAATGGCGCTTGTTCCGCCGCTCAGCGAGCCCGAACTTACCTGGGCTTGAGCAAAAGCATTTTCCGTTCTACGGTTATTAAAAAATACCTGGTAGTTACCGCCGCCCGGAGCTATACGCTGGCTTACATCTGCATTTATACTAAAATCCCGAGTCGCAGCCGAACCCGTTGTTGAATTTCTGGAAAAGGTTGGATTTGCGGTAAAGACCGGATCATAGATTCCCAAAAGGGACCGTATCTGTGTTTCTTGAAAACGCACGTCGTCGCGCGTTATTTCGATACCGTTATTATTCTCAAGGGCTCGCCGAATCGCATCGTCCACCGTCAACGGAACCGGATCCGACGCTTGAACACCGACTCGGTTAAGCGTGGGAATAACGACCGAGGATTCCTTTTCCGGAGTAGCGGTAGTGTTTGGATCGTCTGCCGCTCCCACTGAAATTGATTCGATCTTGGATTCTGGTTTTAGTTCCGCAACCGGCTCCGATTGAGCAAAGACCGTGCTTGTACTTGCGGCGGCGATGAAAATAAATATAAAAGCCGCCTGAAAAATATGAAAACGAGAAAAATTCATTATTGGATCGCTCCGAAATCTGTCTGACCTGATATATACCCCAACTCAATCGGTTACTACGACGATTCTTTCGCCATTGTTTCAACAATTTACCTAGCGTTCGCAGTTATATTGCTCGCATTATACCTCATTTTGCCTGTCTTTGAGTTTTATCGCAAACTGCGATATCTTCAAGGTTTTAATACAATAATATCTTTTTGGAGGGTTATTAAATGGGTATCAAAGTTGGAATAAATGGGTTTGGACGAATCGGACGTAATGTTCTTCGCGCGTCGCTTGGTGACAGCGATATAGATTTTGTTGCGGTCAATGACCTTACAGATACTAAAACACTGGCTCATCTGCTGAAATACGACTCGGTTATGGGCAATCTGGAACAAGATATCTCGGCCGACGGCGATACTATTAACGTAGATGGTGACAGTTTCAAAGTTTTCTCCGAACGTGATCCGGCCAAGATCGATTGGGAATCGGTCGGTGCCGAGATCATCATTGAATCGACCGGCCATTTTACGAAAGCCGAGGACGCGTCAAAACATTTACGCGGCAGCGTCAAGAAAGTAATTATCTCCGCACCGGCTAAGGGCGAGGACGTAACGATCGTCCTTGGCGTCAATGACGAGATGTATGATCCGGCACTTCATAATATTATATCCAACGCATCGTGTACGACTAACTGCTTGGCACCGGTGGCGAAGGTAATTCACGACAATTTTGGCATTAAAAACGCTTTGATGAACACGATACATAGTTACACGAACGATCAGCAATTGCTCGATCTGCCGCATAAAGATCTTCGTCGTGCTCGTGCCGCTGCACTTTCGATGATCCCGACATCGACCGGGGCTGCAAAGGCTGTTGCTCTTGTCATTCCGGAACTTGAAGGTAAATTCGAAGGAATTTCAGTACGCGTTCCGACGCCGGATGTTTCACTTGTCGATGTTGTCATAAATGTCGAAAAATCAACCACTACGGAAGAAGTTAACCGCGTTTTGAAAGAAGCCGCGAACGGGGAAATGAAAGGCATCTTGGCGTTTTGCGAAGAACCGCTCGTATCAATGGATTTTCGCGGCAATCCGCATTCTTCGATCATCGATGCCGAAAACACAAAGGTTATTGACGGCACAGCTATGAAAATTCTGTCTTGGTATGATAACGAATGGGGATATTCGTGCCGCGTTCGCGACCTTGTTAAATTTATCGCGGATAAAGGACTGTAACCCACAGCGTGGACCATTCGATTTAGAATTTAATCTAGTATCTTGAATCTATAAATTAGACTCGAGATACTAGCTTTTAAGTATTCCAGCCCCTAAAAATTGTAATGAACAAGAAGACCATAAAAGATATCGATATTTCCGGAAAACGAGTTTTTATTCGGGTCGATTTTAATGTGCCGATAAAGAACGGCAAGATCGAAGACGATACTCGTATCCAAGGTGCTCTCCCGACGATCAAATACGCCATCGAAAAAGGAGCGAGAGTAATTCTCGCTTCGCATCTCGGCCGTCCAATTAAAGATAAAAAAAAAGCCGAAGAGAAGGGAAATACTTTTGACGGATCGAAATATTCTCTCAAACCCGTCTACGAATATCTGTCGAAATTACCAAATTTAGAGATATCTTTTGCTGAGGATTGTGTAGGTGAAAATGTTAAGCAAAGGGTCGATGAACTGAAGAACGGTAACATTCTGTTACTCGAAAATCTCCGTTTACACGCGGGAGAAGAAAAGAACGATCCTGAATTTTCTAAACAGCTCGCGTCACTTTGTGATGTTTATGTGAACGATGCATTCGGCACTGCGCATCGGGCCCATGCATCAACCGAAGGAATTACCCATTTCGTCGATGATCGCGTTGCCGGGTTGCTGATGGAAAAAGAACTGGATTTTCTCGGCCGTGCATTGAACAACCCTGATCGTCCGTTCGTCGCGATCCTTGGCGGTGCGAAAGTTTCCGACAAGATTCCGGTTATTGAATCGCTGATCGAACGAAATGTGGACAAACTTCTGATCGGCGGAGCGATGGCATACACCTTCTTCAAAGCTCAGGGTTTCACCGTCGGAAAGTCACTCGTCGAAGAGGATATGATGCCTAAGGCTCTTGAGATCGTAGAAATGGCCGACAAAGCCGGCGTCGAATTGCTTTTGCCGACCGATCATCAGGTTGTGGATTCTTACGATCCGCTGAATTCGCGTAAGACGATCCCGATCGCATTTACGAATGCCGGCTTGGTCGGTTTGGACATTGGTGTGGAAACGGTCGAGATCTTTCGGAAAGCGATCGAAGGAGCGAAGACAATAGTTTGGAACGGGCCGATGGGAATGTTCGAAGAAAAACCTTTCGATGAAGGAACCGTCGCGGTAGCACAAGCCGTTGCAGATGAAACCGACAAAGGTGCGACTTCAATTGTCGGAGGTGGAGATTCGGTAGCGGCTATCAACCAAGCCGGACTCGAAGATCACATTTCCCACATTTCCACGGGCGGCGGAGCAACTCTGGAATTTCTGGCTGGCGATGTTCTGCCCGGCGTCGCGGCTTTGGACGATAAATAGGTTTCAAAAATGACCGCGCGTCGATCTAGCGATGAATTTGCGAACGCCTTCGTTGAAACCAAGCATAGAAATAGTCATTTCCGCGAGCAAAGGCATAAACGCCGCGTGCCGAAGAAGCGAGCAAATGCGCAAACGTTTCTCAAATGCTGCGGAGTACTCCGTTCTGTAATCGATCGCGATTTTTTCGAAATCAAATCCGCCGTCAAATCCTCTGATGATTGCCGCAACCGCGATCTTTGAACTCTCCAATGCCAACAAAATACCGCTACCGGTAAATGGGTCAATGAAAGCTGCTGCGTCGCCGATCGTAATTAGTCCCGAAGCAGGTATGAGTTCTGCTCGGCCGAAACGGTCGATCGGAACAGCTAACCACGGTTTAACTACTTCGACACTGTGCAATACGTTGTTGGCTCGCTGATTTTTACAAACAACTTGACGCATAATGTCATCCGCGTCGCCGCCGATCTGTTTTACCAGCTTGGCCGAGACAATGAAGCACAGGTTGTAAAGGCCGCTTTCTACGCGATTGCAACCCCCATAACCGCCGTTGTAACAATATATTTCGCAAGCATTAGCTGTGAGAGCGGCTCCGTTCAAGTGGGTTTTGAATGCAACAAATTTTGCCGGCCTTTTTTCGACATCTCTTTTAAACCGTCTAGCCAGCGAATGAGATCTTCCCGTTGCATCAATTATTATGGGGGCGGAAATCGATGCCGCTTTGCCCCCGGATTTTATCTTTATTCCGGCCACTTTTCCGTCATCAAATATCAGTTCGCCGGCTGTAGTTTCTTGGTGAACATCGACGCCGAGCTCATTTGCGCGCCGAATGAGAGCATTGTCCATTTCTGCACGGCTTAGACCCAGGGCAGTCTGTTTATGGTCGCTGAACCATTCACTTCTAAAACAGATCCCTTTACCGTTTCGCGTGTAAAATATGGTCTCGTTCAATGCAGTTCCGGCTGATCGGTCAAGTTCGGGAACGACACCCAATTCATTGAAATGCGTTAGGCATTCCGGAGAGATGAATTCACCGCAGAGTTTTTCCCGAGGGAACTTTTTTTGTTCGATAAGCGCGACGCGCAAACCGGCGATGCAAAGCCTGACCGCGGCGGACGAACCGGCCGGCCCGGCCCCGACTATAATCACGTCGTAAGATCTGTCCAAAATGTTGGCGACTATTTCTTGCATGCCGAGAGTATTAATCGATTCACCTTTGACCGTTCGACTTTTATTTCGGTAAGTCCTACGGATTCGGCCAATTCAGAGAGTTCGTCATAACTGAAGCTTCGCAGGATAGACAATGCTCCGTCTTCGAGAGTAAATTTCTGAAGAAAGATCCCGCCGATGACTTTATAAAAATAATATGCTGCTGGATGGCGATTTAGGTCGATGACATATATTCGTTTGGCGGCAACGCGAGCCATTTCTTTTAGCAATTGGCGGGCATTCTCATCGCTCAAATGATGTAGAAACAGCGAGCAGAAAACATAGTCGAAACTATTTTCCTTAAACGGTAATTTGAGTGCGTCTGCCTGAACCGCATTGGTCCGATCGTCTTTGATCGATCGAGTTGCTACGTCGTCGATCTCTATACCGACTGCAAATGTCCCACCATCTCCTATCCATTTTGCGAGTTCTTTCAGCAATTGACCGGAACCCGCTCCGACATCCAGGATCGAAATAGACGACGAACCATCGTTCTGAATATCTCGAAACAGAGTTCCTTTCAACGCTCGCATTTCACCAAAGATACGATGGATGAAATACATCTCCTTTTGCCATCGAAGATATTCCGCAGACGAATAATCTCCGGTATCCAAGCGTTCTAATTCGTAACTTCTTTTTTTGAATCGATCGAACATTCTAATCGGAGTAACGCTGAATCACGATCGCGCTGTTTTTAGAGCCAAATCCAATGCAATTACAAAGAGCTGCATTAACCTCTGCTTTCCTAGCTACATTCGGTACATAGTCAAGGTCGCATTCCGGGTCGGGTTCGTCCAGATTGATCGTCGGTGCGATGATCCCGTTCTTTATCGCAAGCAGAGCAGACGCGATGCCTGCGGCTCCGCTTGCACCTTGCGGGTGACCGACCTGTGATTTTGTCGCCGACATTGGGATTTGGTAAGCATGTTCGCCGAGGGCGATCTTTACTGCAGTTGTTTCGATCTTGTCATTGAGAATTGTCGAAGTGCCGTGAAGGTTCACGTAATCGATTTGTTCCGAAGCCATGCCGGCATCCTCCAAGGCGATCGACATCGCACGCGCCGGCTCGATCCCGGAATCGTCCAGACGAACACGATGATAAGCATCGCACGTGGACCCATAACCAGTGACCTCAGCATAAATATCAGTACCTCTGTCTAAAGCCGTTTCGAGTGCTTCTAACACAAAAATATACGAGCCTTCAGCAACGACGATTCCGGATCTATCTTTTGAGAACGGCCGCGATGCACGCTGCGGCTCATCATTCCATTCGCGGGTTAAGACTGTCATCAAATTAAATCCGGCCATAATCCCGGGCGCGAGCGGTGCGTCGACTCCGCCGGCTATCATTACATCTTGGCGACCGAGAGCTATGTGCTCCGCGGCATAAAATATAGCATCGGTTGAACTCGTGCAGCCGGTTGAAACAACGTGCGATAGGCCGCGTAGCCCAAACGCCATTGAGATCTCGGATGATAAACCACCGTGCGTCGAAGCGGGGATGATATAGACGCTTGCTTGATTCTTTGGGCCAATGTACCAATATTCGTAGTGTTTTTCAGCGAATGCCAATCCGCCACCGCCGGTTCCGATCTCGACTCCGATCTTCCGCCTTTTTTCGAGCGGCATATCGTCCGTATAAATGGCCGCGTCGGCCAGAGCCTCTCGTGCGGCGGTCAATGCAAGCGGAACGGTTCGCGGAACATGTTTTCGGTCTTTTGGATTTAGGGTAGATTGCCAATCAAAGTTTGGAATTTCGCCAGCGATCTTAACTGCGGAATCGGAAACGTCAAAACTCTCTATGGTTCGCACACCGCTAACGCCGCTTTTTAGTGAGTCCCAAAACGCCTCACGTCCGATACCGATAGGTGTCACACAGCCGATTCCAGTAATTACAACGCGACGCGGGGCTGAGAAGTTTTTCATCATATAAATTATAGCTCTGTAAGTTGAGGATAACATTGCGGATCGCGATTCACCACAGATAGCCTTTATAGGTAAATTTTGCTAATTTAACAGGAACCCTGTTATGCGAAAGTATGTGTTTTCCGTTGTTGTGTGATCATGAACCGATTTTTATTCTCACTGATTTTTGTTCTCGTTGGATTCGTTGCCATATCGGCGGAGGATCGAATGGCGCTCATTGTAAAATACGGAGCTGACATCGAAACGGCGATTAGATTCAATTTCAATCGCGGCGAATTTGTATCAAAGCAAATACTTTTTAGTTCGGATGAAAAGAACGGACGCATCGAGGAAAGAATTGTTAATGGACGTTATCTTTTAACAGACAATCGAACGATGGACAGCAACGCCCCAAAAGACGAACTGACTTTCGATCTATTGGCGAATAAGACGGTCAAAAACTCTATCCGTTCCACGCTATTTCCGAAATTTGATAAGGACGAACAATATAAGCTCAGGTCTCCCGATAATAGTTCTTGGATCACGATCAAGCCGATCACTGAAATGCTCGACGAGCTTGTGATCCATCGAAATGGCGGTAAAGTTTTAAAGGTTTCCGGGCCATTTCGGGTTTCGGTCGCACAAATATCGAGCATCCTTCCTAATCTGCCCGTCATGTGGATCGATAATGACCGCCTGTTGACACAGCGCGAAAATGGATCGCTCGTTCTCATTTCCATGGATGGCACGACCACAGATTTTCCAAAAGTTCCGTGTACCTCAGATGATTTTCCAGGATTTATACAGACTCGAACGAAACGCCTGATATACCGTTGTGGAAACGATTTTCTTTTGAATATAGACGATCTTTCGTTCAAGCAGATCCGTCACGACCTAGACTTTGGTTTTTCATGGGATAATAGTGCCGGAGGAACTTTGTATTATGACGATGCTCCGATTGGCTCGGACGGATTCGATGACCTCACCGCAAGGAACTACATTGCTTACACGGAAGGTAAGAGCCGCGGAGGAATGACTGCGAGTTCCACAATTAATACCGTAAAGGTTTGGAACACTTTTACGAAGAAATGGCAGACATTTCAGGTGGATGACGGTTGGCTGGAATTGATCGGCTGGTATGAATATTAGTTCGCGATAGCAAGAAGTGTAACGCTAAAAAGTTATGAGAAAACCCGTAATTGCCGGAAATTGGAAAATGTATAAGCTGCTTGGTGAAGCGGTTGATACGGTGTTGGCGTTGAAGCCTTTGGTCGCGAATGCGAATAATGTGGAAGTTGTCATCGCACCTGTTTTTACTGCGCTGAAAACCGTGGCCGATCGTCTAGAAGGGTCAAACATAAATGTATCAGCACAGAACTGTTCCGCTGAAACTGATTTTGGCGCGCAAACGGGCGAGGTAACGGCGTTGATGCTGAAAGATATCGGATGCAGCCACGTGATCATCGGACATTCCGAGCGGCGTCAATTCTACGGCGAAACCGATCAGTCGGTGAACCGGAAAACCAAAGCGGTGTTATCCGCCGGTTTGACGGCAATTGTTTGCGTCGGCGAAATGCTGACGGAAAGGGAAGCCGGCAAAGCTGAAAACATCGTCCAAACACAACTGGCGAACGGTCTTGAAGGTTTGACAGTATCGCAGATGGAACGTATTATTATCGCTTACGAGCCTGTTTGGGCGATCGGAACGGGTAAGACCGCGACGCCGGAACAGGCTCAAGAAATGCATAGCTTCCTGCGAAATTGTATCGCTGAAATGCATGGAAACGAGGTCGCTTCGGCCGTTCGGATCCTTTACGGAGGATCGGTCAAACCGGAAAATATCAACGCTATTATGGCTAATGAAGATGTTGACGGAGCACTTGTCGGCGGTGCGAGTTTGGAAGCGGAAAGCTTTGCGAAAATAGTTAATTTTAGTTAGACGGAGATCAGTTTGCTTTACATTCTTTACGTAATATTTTTTGCATCGTGTGTTGCCTTGATCGGCTCTGTACTTTTGCAGCCTGGTAAAACGGATGCCGGCGGATTGTTTACAAGCAATGTTTCAAGCGCGTCGCTTGGGCCGCGCGGAACGGCTTCGGTCCTTTCGAAGATAACCATCGGTGCTGCAACAACATTTATGCTATCTGCGTTGCTTATCGCAATGCCGGCGATCAGCGGTGATATTTCCGTATTGCAGGGAACTTCAGATGCACCGGTAACTGCTCCGGCAAATACTGCAGATGCTAACACTCAGGCGCCGGTCGTGGATGCGAACGTCAACGCGGCCACCGCTGTTGATGCGAATACGGCTCCTGCGGCAACGGAAACTGATTCTAACAATGCTGCTCCGGTCACAAACACCGAAGCACCCGCGAATAAATAGCTCTTTTTAATAAATTGCCGAGGTGGCGTAATTGGTAGCCGCGCACGTTTGAGGGGCGTGTGGAGCAATCCGTGCGGGTTCGAGTCCCGCCCTCGGCACCACCTTAGAAAGGTCGATATTTTCGGCCTTTTATTATTTTAAATCGATGCGAGCATTGTCCCAGTTCCTTCATTTGTGAATACTTCCGAAAGTAGAGCGTTCCTTCTGCTGCCGTTGATGATATGGGCCGAGCTTACGCCGCGCTCCAATAAGGACCTCAGACTTTCAAGTTTAGGTATCATCCCGCCGGTTGCCTTCCCCGATTCGATCATCCGTTTCATATCGGCGACCGACATTTTCGAGATCAGCGTCGTCGGGTCATTTGCGTCAGCGTAAATTCCATCAACATCGGTCATCAGTATTAGCTTTTCCGCTTTTAATGAAACCGCAATTTCAGAGGCTACCGTGTCGGCGTTTATATTGAATATCTTGCCTTTTTCATCCGCAGCCAGCGACGAGATCACGGGCAGATAATTGTCGGACAGCAACAATTCGATCAAGCGAGTATCAACGCTGACGATATCTCCGACGTTGCCGAAATCGACGATATTCTTGTTGCCCTCACGATCCGCGATCTCCTTGGGCGGACGGCGAACCGCATTAACAACTCCACCATCGACCCCGGAAAGTCCGACCGCATCAATACCACGATGACGCAGATGTGAAAGAATTTCAATATTGATTTTTCCGCGGAAAACCATCTTTGCCAGATCAAGGGTCTCGTCGTCCGTAACACGTCTGCCCTCGATAACGGTTTGAACGACTCCAAGTTTCTGAGCCATTTCGTTTAGCTGTTTTCCGCCCCCATGGATGATGCACAAACGAATTCCGACTTGATGAATGAGAGCAAGTTCTTCGGCGAGCGAAGCGAGATTGTCCGCGTCTTCCGTCACTTTTCCGGAAAATTTGACGACAAAGGTTTTACCCTTAAACCTCTGAATGTAGGGAAGTGATTCGCGGCAGCAGATCGAGTGTTTCGTTTGTCATTTTAATAATTCGGTTAATATCGCTTTTTGAACGTGCAATCGATTTTCTGCTTGGCCAAGAACGACAGACCGACCGGAATCGATGACTTCGTCCGTGACGATAACGTTTCGCCTTACAGGCAGACAGTGCATAAAAATAGCGTCGTTCGTTCGCTGCATTTTGTCGCTGTCGACTATCCAGTCTTCTCTGAGCTGCTGTCGATAGGCGATATCTTTTTCCGGCTGTCCATAAAAACCTTTGGCGCCCCAGCTTTTTGCATAAACTACATCCACGCCATCGAAAGCTCCCGTCGCGCTGTTTTGGACCTCAATGCTTCTACCGGTCGTGATCGCTAAATCTTGAATTTCCGACATGACCGTTTCATCAAGCTCGTAGCCAACCGGAGAATTTATGATAAGGTCATGCCCGAATTGAGCCGCAGCCAATGCGAAACTATTTGGAACTGCCATCGGTAGCGGCTTGGGATGCCAAGCCCAGGTCAAAAGTACACGCTTATTCTCTCGTCCAAACTTTTCACTTATCGTCATCATATCCGCCATTGCCTGACATGGATGAAACATTGCCGATTCGAGATTGATCACGGGCACTGAAGCGTACTTGCAGAACGCACTCAATATAGGATCGGTGCGTTCCGCTTCCCAATCCTCTAGGTTCGCAAAAGTGCGGATTCCGATCGCACTCACATATCGTTCCAACACCCGAACAAAATCTTTTATATGTTCAGCTTTGTCGGTATCCATTACAATATTTTCGCGATGTTCGAGCGACCAACTGGAATTACCAGGCTCCAATACAACCGAATGACCGCCGAGCTGGAATATTCCAACTTCCATCGATGTGCGTGTCCTTACGCTTGGGTTGAAAAAGACAAGTGCGATGGATTTCCCGGCTAGCTCTTTGGATACACCGCCGGAAGTCTTAAACTCCTTCGCGCGAACAAGCAAAAGCTCCAGATCTTTGATCGACCATTTTGAGGTATTGATAAAGTTTCTCATTTGCTATTGAGCACGTCGGCAAAAAGACCTAGTTCTTTCTGCTTTACATTAAGCGGGGGAAGCAAACGCATGACGTTCGGATCACTGGAGGTTCCTGTGATTATCTTATTTGCTAATAACTTGGCGTGATATTGCGAGCACTGGGTTGTGAATTCTATACCGATCAAACACCCTTTGCCGCGAATAGAAGCGATCTCTGAATGACCGTCAAGCCTTTTTCTTAGGAACATTTCCGCAGACTTAGCATTTCTCAGCATTTCGTCGTTCTCAATAGCCTCGAGCGTTGCTAAAACTGCAGCCATTGCGATCATTCCGCCGCCAAAAGTTGTTCCGAGATCACCTGACTTTATATTTGTGGATATTTCTTCGCTGACCAAACAGGCCCCGACCGGAAAGCCGCTTCCGAGACTCTTCGCCAGCGAAACAATATCAGGAACGACACCTTCAGCTAGATCACTGCCGGCGAAGAACCAGTTTCCCGTGCGCCCGACACCGGTTTGAACTTCATCAAAGATCAGGATGATGCCGCGTTCATTACATAGAGCACGTAGAGCACGAAAGAATGACGGCTCTGCCTCGACCACGCCGGCCATTGATTGGATGGGTTCGAGAATGACGGCGGCGGTCTCTTTGTCGGCGACAGCCGCAACACTCTCGATATTCCCAAACTCAGCCTCAATGTGTCCGGGAACATTCGGTTCGCCGATCGTTCTGTATTTTCCGAGAAAGGTCGCGGAGATAGAATCTGCTGTTCTGCCATGAAATCCGCGAGTAAAAGAAACTACTTTGGAACGTCCGGTGACAAGCCGAGCCATTCGCATCGCATTCTCATTTGCCTCGGTTCCGGAATTGCAAAAGAATACTTTTGATAAACTTTTTGGTCCTATCGAAACGAGTTTTTCAGCGGCTTTGGCCCGAATGTCTGAATAAACCAGATTCGAATAGAACAACATTTCGTCCACTTGGTCTTTGATCGACTTTACGACAAGCGGATGAGAATGGCCGGTCGCACACACGGCGTGGCCGCCGTATAGATCGAGATATTTTTCCCCATCGCTTGTCTCGACCCATGAACCACTACCGCGTTCGACCGCGATCTCCATCTTCTTATAGGTCGGGACCTGGAATTGTTCTTCCAATTGTTGTATTTCAGTAAATTTCATCAATTATGGATTTGAACCGGCAAGCAATAAGCCGGTCGTTTCAGGTAAACCAAACATTAAGTTCATATTCTGCACCGCTTGACCGGCAGCACCTTTAACTAGATTGTCGATCGCAGAAAATATCGCGATCTGTCTGCCATTCGAATTCACTGAGATGTCACAAAAATTCGTTCCTTTCACCCAATGTATGTCGGGCGAATTTTCTACAAATCGCACAAAGAATGAATCTTTATAAAAATGTTCATATAAATTTTTCAAATCGGCATTTGTAATGTTCGCGGAGGTTTCTGCATAGCAAGATGCAAAAATACCGCGAGCCACCGGTAGGCTATGCGTCATAAAAACGATCTCGCCTTTTTCACCGAAGCTTTTGGTCAAAAACTGTTCAATTTCAGGTAAATGCTGGTGCACAAAAGGCTTATAAGCATAAAAAGAATTCGATCGTTGCGGATGATGCGTGTTTGCCGCCGCCTTCGCACCCGAACCGGATGAGCCGGTTTTTGCGTCAACGATGATCTTGCCATTGAGCAATCCACTGGAAACTAATGGAGCCAGTGCAAGCAAAGTGGCGGTCGCAAAACATCCTGGATTAGCGATATATTGTGCGGACCGAATTCGTTCTTTATTTGCTTCGGCCAATCCATAAATAAAGTTTGACTGAAGTTCGGTGTCCGCATTTTCTCGTTTATAGAATTTTGCGATCTGGTCGGGATCTTCCAGACGGAAGTCACCAGATAGATCGATGACCTTAATTCCGGTGGGCAAATTTGGAACGATCTCGGCTGCATGACCGTGCGGTAAGGCAAGAAACACAACGTCGATATCAGCCATTGCACCTTTGTGATCCGATGGCACCGGAGAAAATTCCAATTCAGTCAAGTTTCTCAGATTTTGATGCACTGATGAGACCGGCTTTCCGACATGCTCGTTGGCAGTGACAAAAGCGATCTCAACATCTGGATGAAAAAGCAATATACGCAGCAGTTCGCTGCCTCCGTATCCGGAACCGCCGTAGATCGCCACTCTGATTGGTCTTTCTTTACCCATTTTTAAATAATTGTTCAATTGCCGACTTTACTGAGTTTTGAGCTCCAGCATCTTCAATCGCAACGAATAACGTATCGTCGCCGGCGATAGTCCCAGATAATATTTTCTATCTTTCCGTTATCGATTTTCAATGCTGCTGCCGACGCCATACCGATACCGCATTTGATCACGATCAAGTTCTCGCCTGCAGATCTAATACTGTGAAGCCCAAAAATATCTTCGGATTTACCTCGTTCGATGACAGTATAGATCCCGTTAACTTTTAAGATCCCGAGTTCGAGAAGATCGCGGGAAACACTTGTTTGTGTTACATCAAAGCCAGCCCGACCCAGTAACGTGACCAACTCAGCTTGCCGAGACACGCTTTTAGTTTGGACAATTTCAACGAGTTTGTGCTGCCGATCAACTTTCTGCATAATATGCCTACGTTGATTACCGAATACCGCATAATCAATCTATATAGTGCATAATATACACTCGTTTATCAAGCCCCGCCCACCGGTCTTCACAATATATTTACGGGAATTCTAAAAAATGGAAAGCTTAATTCGAAGATATTTCTTAGGATTTTGACGAAAATCGTAGATAAGCTTTGAACCTTCACTGGACAGTTGATTTACGTTCGCGGCGGTTTGATTGATGCTGTTGTAGAGAGTTTCGTCAGTGACGAGTCTACCTATAGTTCCTTTTCCCGCTTGGGCGTCGCCGAGCATAGATTCGAGCCGGCTAGCCGTTGTGTTGAACTTAGCTAGGGTATCACGAGCTTCGTCATAAAGTTGGTCATCTTTCAAAAGTTTGCCCGCCGTGCCTTTTCCTTCGGCGAGGTCAGCGGTTATCAACTTGAAATCGTCTGCGATCGCATTGATCTTCGCTGCTGATGTGCGAAGGTCAATCATAGCGGCACGGGTTTCATTATAAAGTGCGTCATCGGTGACAAATTTACCCGCGGTTCCGCGGCCCGCACGGATGTCCGTGGAAATTCCTTCAAGCTGTGCGACCGTTTTATTCAAATTATCATAAAGAGCAGAATCATTCAGCAATTTACCGGCCGAACCGTTTCCGCGATTGATCTTTTCGATCGTCGTTTGCAGTTTTGTCATCGTCAGGCGGGTTTCCGCTACGGTGGAATCGAGATTGCGATACAGCGATTCATCATTGACGATCTTACCGAGCGTGCCTTCGCCTTTGTTGGCTTTGTTGAGGATCTCATTCGCCGGAACGGCTAATTTATTGATCTGGCCGAGCAGATCGTTGCCGGTTTGGGTCAGCTGATTTAAGGAGATCGCGACGCCTGAATTTAACACATCACCGTCTTTTACAGCCTCGGCTTTAGGTGTTCCCGGCGAAATATTTATCGTTTTGTCGTTGGCAAGAAGCGAAAGAGCTATGAGCTGAGCGACTGAATCTTTGCGAATGCGTTCACTAATAGCCGTGCCATTCAGTTCCTGATCGACAGACATTAATGCTTCCACTTTGAAATCACCCTCGGTGTCAGGGGGAAGAAATGAGACCTGATCGACCTTTCCAATCCGAACGCCGGCAAGCTGAACTTCTGAGCCTTCGCGAAGTCCGTCAGCGGCGGCAAAGTGGGCTTTCAAGTGTAGTTTCTTTTCAAACGGGTTGAAATCACCAGTTGAATTCAAGATCAAAAAAGCCAAAACCGCGAGTCCGAACAGTACGAACATACCAACACGCAGTTTACTGAATGACATATTCTTTTTTGTACTTACCATGCTTTTTATTTGCCGTTTATGAATCTCTGAACATACGGGTCGTTATTCGCTCTTAAATGCTCATCCGTTCCGCTGAAGATAATTTTTCCTTCACGCAACATTATCACTTCAGTATTTATCAGACAAAGCCTTGTTCCTTCATCTTCAAAGCTGATCGCACCGTTTTCCTCAACGACCGCATATTCGGATGAGAGGTAATTAACGTTGTTCATTTCATGAGTTACAAAGATCGAGGAAACGTCCTGAAGATCACGGAGTTTTATCGCCAACTCGCACATTGCTCTTGCGGTCGGTGGATCGAGTCCGGCCGTGGGTTCATCAAAGAGGACGATGTCCGGATCGCCTATCAAAGCACGTGCGATACCAACTCGCCGCCGCATTCCGCCGGATAATTCGTTAGGCATCTTATCGATGGCATCTTCTAATTCAACGAATTGAAGCATTCGACGAACTTCGTGTTCTATCTCTTCTTCTTCGATATTCTGTTCACGAAGTCGATAGGCCACATTTTCATAGACCGACAGGGAATCGAACAAAGCTCCTTCCTGAAAGACCATCCCGATCGTTTGGCGTATCTCATTCAGTTGCTGCTCGTTCATCTCGGTGATATTAACGCCGTTAACGAGTATGTCGCCGCTGTCCGGCTTTAGAAGCCCTAGGATCAGTCTGATGATCGTAGATTTTCCTCCGCCGCTTCGGCCTAAAATTATCTTTGTTTCACCTCGGCGAACTGTAAAACTGATACCGTTTAAAATAGTCTTTTCATCAAAGGCAAGGTGTACATCGCAAAATTCGATAGCCGGCAGAACACGATCGGGCTGATCGACAGCGTCTTCGATATCGAGCGGTATTTGCCCCTCGTCGAGAATTTCATTAAGTGCAAGGTCTTGCATATTTATCAGGTCAAATGATGCCGACGCCAAGTATGGCCTGTATCGCTTTGCCTAAAAAGAAATCGAAAATGATCACCGAGATCGACGATAGAACGACAGCGTTGATGACAGACCGTCCAACGCCGACAGTTCCGCCGGTGGTTGTTAATCCTTTATGACAGGATATTCCCCCGATCAGCAGACCAAAAACGATCGGTTTAATGATCCCTCCGATCAGATCGTTGGACGTTATTCCATTACGGACAGAGGTCATAAACACGGCAGTATCTTGATCGTAAAGATAAGAAGCAACCATTGCGCCTCCGATTATTCCGAAAATGTCAGCCGCGACGGTCAGTAGCGGCATCATCACGATCAACGCCGAAACTCTGGGAGCAACAAGCTTCCTCAGCGGATCGGTACCGAGAGCGCGCATTGCATCGATCTGCTGCGACACGACCATTGCACCCAGCTCGGCTGAAATCGCCGAACCGATTCTGCCCGATACCATCAGCGCTGACAAGACCGGGCCGAGTTCCCGTATCAAAGATGTTGCGACCGATCTGCCGGCTTCTGAATGAATTCCGTAATACTGAAGAGTCGGAAACGTTTGCAGAACCAGCACGCCGCCCGTGAAAAATCCAGTCAGCAAAACGATCGGGAGCGAACCGACTCCGATGAGATCCATCTGTGCGATTATCTGATCAAAATATCGCGGTCTTCTGATCAATCCGGTCAGGGAATACCAGACGATCAGGCTGATCTCCTGAAGTTCGTATATGAATTTATTGATCGGATTCATCGGGCAATTTCAGTTAAGCTCTTCGTAAACCAGTATTGTTACAAAGGTTACAATGATTGGCGGAAATCGACAAATATAAAAAAGGCCGATCCGTTCGGACTGGCCTTTTGCTGATAAAATGTAATTAGCGATCAAGGTTCACGGTCGTCATCGTCATTTCGTTCGCGGCGGTCTTTCTGACGAGCTTCGCGTCGTGCCTTCATTTCCGATTGTCGTTTCGCATACGTTCGACGGATCTCGCGGAATTTCAAAAGCTGTTCCGGTGTCAAGATCTTCCTAAGGTTCAACTCATTCATCGTTTTCAAACGTCCGAGTTCCGCTTGCGCATTATTTTGCTCGGCTATCCGAGTTTCGATGAGCTGTTCATCCAAAACATCGGCATAAATTGCGACGTCCAAAGCTTTGTTTGCTTCGCGCAATTTCTTTTGCGCGGCGGAGAAGTCTTCGCGGCCCGATCGTCGAAGCTCGATTATCTGACCGATCTGTTCCTTTGTTAAACCGAGATCGCGGAATAGATCACGATTGTGAGACCCCTGGCCTTGAGCCTGACGTTCCGGCGGTGATGACGGGCGCTGCCCTTGAGCCGAAACGCAGATCGACGTGAAAGCAACGATCAGGGCCATAAATACACTTTTAAGAATTGCGAGTTTCATATTCAATAAATAGGCGATCAGCTCGCCTCCGTTTCATCAAAAAGATCGGAAAGCCTTGGAGAATTGTCCTCAAGTTCCTCAAGATCACTCAATCTGACCGGAGCATTTACACCCAGAGTTGTATTTTGCGGAACGGTCGGTTGCCGCAAAGACGTGGTTTTGCTCTCATGCTTTTGCGGCCGTCGGGGTGATTCGGCCGATCTTGCAGAGATATTTACTATCTCGGAACCACCACTTTTTTCCCTGGACGGGCTTTCAATATTTTGATCGATAGGAATCGCTACCGGAACGGCCTTGGGTTCCTGCACCTGTGTTTGCGGCTTCGGAGCAATGACCGTCTTATTCGCTGCGGCTATTTCCTTCTTATCGACGACTCCATTGAGAAATACGAATGCGATACTCAAAACGATCGCTATCGATGCAAATGAGGCCGCACCGGCTGCCCACCGATGTGGTACAACGGACGATTCCCAAACCCTTCGTATCCAAGATCTTTGGTCCTTGTAAACGATGTTTATCTCGGGCGTCGCCATCGGCAGGAATTCAAATTTATTCCATTCAAATACTGAAAGCCGTGCTTCCGATAAGCTCGAAAATGCCGTCTGACAATCCGAACATCCCAACAAATGACTTTCGACTTGCGCTGTTGCGGGCTCGGATAACTCTCCGTAGATATAAGAAGTCAATAACTCGCCGCTAAAACAATCCTTTGTATTAAATTTCTTCTCCATAAAATTCATCTGACTTCCAAAGGAAATCTATCTAACTTCATCTTTAGATGCTTCAAAGCGGTATAAAGCCGACTTTTTACAGTACTTAAAGGCAATTCCAAAGTTTCGGAGATCTCTTGAAACGTCATATCCTCAAATTCTTTCATCACGATCACCTGTCGAAGATCGGTCGGCAGCGAAACTACCGCGTTCCTGACAAGTTTCGAACGCTCCTGTTGTTCGGCAGTATTCGCCGGCGAAAGTCTGGCCGGTGCCAGAAACACCTTTTCGTCCTCGTTCGTTTCTTCGTCGATGAAATCTTCGGATCGCCGCTTAGCTTTCCGCTTTGTGGTCAGGCATTGATTGACGGCGATACGATGCAGCCACGACGAAACCTTTGCATCTCCGCGAAATTTGGCAACGTTCTTGTATGCCGAAATAAATGTTTCCTGTGCCGCATCTCTGGCATCGTCTTCGCGACCGAGCATACCGAAACAGAGCGCAAAGATCTTCCGCTCCCAACGCTTTACGATCGTGCCAAAGGCATCAGGCTGTTCGCTGACCGAGAGTTCGATCAATTGTTCGTCTGTTAAGTTGTTCCACATTGACCGATCACGATCTTTCACTTTCGAAGTGTGAAGTAATTATAAGACGCATATCCATTCAATAAAGTTTGAAAATATCATTTCAAGGCTGTTGCCATAGTTTGCGTCTTTACTGGCTTTTCATTATTTATGCTCAATTCTAGTCTTGACCAAGATCTACTGTCCCGGTGTCCCACTGTCCCAGTGTCCCACTCGCGCCCAATTTCAATGAAATGCCTATTTTTATTGGTCCCGGCCTTCGACTGTCCGGGTGTCCCACTGTCCCGGTGTCCCGCTGTCCCAGCGTCCCACTCGCAGCCCAATTTCAATGAAATGCCTATTTTTATTGGTGCCGGCTTTCGACTGTCCCGGTGTCCCGCTGTCCCAGCGTCCCACTCGCGGCATATTTTCAAAGAACCGCGTATCCAATTGGCTGAGACGATTTCCCGCCGATCAGAAATATACCAAAGATTGCGGCAATAGTAAAGTATTTTATTGGTGCAACAACGCTATTTCCTTATCTTGTATAGTTCTGAACGAGCGAAACCGGCCCAAATCCTGCTTCGCCCGGACGGATCAGCGGGCTGAGACAAGGTTTCCGCTACCCGGTTTGATCTGCGTTCCATCGTTCGGCAAAACTTGCGAAAATTTTCGTCAATACTAGAATAGAATGCGCGTTCTCACATTTTAGGCATACTATACTTTTCCGAGCTTCACAAAAGGGGATGTAAATTAAATTTATGGCGATTATCGTTGGTATTGATGGTACAGGCGGCGGTGTATTTCCGGGACAGAGCCGGAATGCTAGATACGACCAGGATTTTGCGAACAGTTTTGTTCGGCGAATAACAGGACGCGGCGACCCGGATCGTGCATATTTCCGCGGCCCGGTAACATTCGGCGGCGGATTGATGGATGCTATCGCCGGCGGGCTTCAATTCATTCTGAATCGAAGAGCAGCGGGCGTTACCGACCCCATTCTTTTAACCGGCTACAGCCGCGGTGCGGCCGGTGTCGTTGCGTTGGCAAAGCGATTAAAGGATCGGAATATCGATGTCGAAGCATTGCTGCTCTTCGACTGTGTTGACCGGCATATCGGTATCGACGCCGAAGTGATCCCGAACAACGTGGGTTACGTTATGCATGTCGTTCGCGATCCGAGAGCCAAATCGCGTGAAAGCTTCGGGAATGACGGTTTGCGTTATTCTGCACCGACGGTATTTCCGAATGCCTATTCATTTGTTTGTACGCACGGCGGGATGGGCGGAACTCCGTGGCAGCCGGCGGTCGGAACCCCAATGACCGACCTGATAGATGAAGGTTTTCCTGACGGAAAAACGACCATCACATATGCAGAAGACGCACGCGTTTCGGCTCGGATCTGGTCGTTCGTTCAGCCATTCATGCGGGACCACGGCTTTAATTAGAAACCTTTAATAAGCACGAGCGAAGGCAACACGCTGTTTCGACGGCTCGCCGGTGTAAACACATTTACCCGGTTCCGGCGAATCGACAAATGGAATACAGCGGATCGTTGCTTTCGTTTCTTCTTTTATTTTCAGCTCCGTTTCGCTGGTTCCGTCCCAATGAGCCATAACGAAACCGCCTTTTTCGATCTGAGCTTTGAACTCTTCCCAAGTGTCGATCTCGAATGTATTCTCATTTTTGAATTTCAAAGCTTTCTCGTAGATCGATGTCTGGATCTCATCCATCAGAGCGACAACTTTCTGGACAACGCCGTCGATAGGAACCGATTCTTTCGTCAGCGTATCGCGGCGGGCGACTTCGATCGTGCCGTTTTCCAGGTCGCGCATTCCGAGGCCAAGGCGGACAGGAACGCCTTTTAGTTCATACTCCGCAAATTTCCAACCCGAACGCTGATGATCGCTGTCGTCGTACTTTACCGAAACTCCTGCGGCATTCAGCCCGGCAATGATCGGTTCGACCTTTTCGGTAATAGCCGCAAGGTCCTCAGGAGTTTTATGGATCGGAATTATGACGACCTGTATCGGTGCAAGCTTCGGCGGTAGAACAAGCCCTTGATCATCCGAATGAGCCATGATCAATGCGCCCATAAGACGCGTCGAAACGCCCCAGCTCGTTGCCCAAGCGAACTCCTGTTCGTTGTCTTTGTTGACGAACTTAACATCAAAAGATTTCGCAAAGTTTTGTCCCAGAAAATGCGAAGTGCCGGCTTGCAAAGCTCGTCCGTCCTGCATTATCGCTTCAATGCAAAGGGTTTCTTCGGCACCCGCAAAACGTTCGTTTGCGGTTTTGGCTCCTCTAAAAACAGGAACTGCCATCCAATTTTCGGCGAATTCGGCATAAACACCCAACATTTGTTCGGTTTCGGCTACGGCTTCATCGCGGGTTGCGTGAGCCGTATGGCCTTCTTGCCAAAGAAACTCGGAAGTACGCAGAAATAAGCGCGTTCGCATTTCCCAGCGAACGACATTTGCCCATTGGTTTATTAGTATCGGAAGATCGCGCCAAGATTGGATCCAATTTCGATAAGTGTTCCAAATGATCGCCTCGGACGTTGGCCGAACGATAAGTTCTTCCTCGAGTTTTGCTTCAGGATCGACGATCAAACCTTTGCCGTCAGGATTTGCCTTTAAGCGATAATGCGTAACGACGGCGCATTCTTTGGCAAAACCTTCGGCGTGTTCTTCTTCTTTTTCAAGGAAGGATTTTGGCACAAACAGCGGAAAATAGGCATTTTGATGACCGGTCGCTTTGAACATATCATCAAGGGCGCGCTGCATTTTTTCCCATATCGCAAACCCATACGGTTTTATCACCATACAGCCGCGAACCGCCGAATTTTCGGCGAGATCTGCGCGTTTTACTATCTCGTTGTACCACTCGGAATAATTTTCTGATCGACTAGGAATACCTTTTGCCATAATATTTTGTGCGTTTTTTGTCTATAAACTAAAACGAAAATAATACGGTAATTTTGGCGAATTAACAATTTTACTGTCATTGCTGAGTAATTTCGGTCTTTGTGCTAGAGTATTCATTTTATGGGCGACTACACGCTTGATTTCAACGACACCGCAATTGCATTTGCCGATAAAACCGACGCAGAGTTGCGTGAGAAATACCGTTTGTTCAAATTAATGGGCTCGCCGATATTGAATAAGCTGGGCATGACTTCCGCTAAATTTGCGCTATCGCTTGGGCTTCCTGTCGAAAGTCTTATAAAACATACCGTCTTTGAGCAGTTCTGCGGCGGCGAAACTATCGAGGAATGCGAAGGCGTCATAGACAAGCTTGGCGAATCGAATATCGGCACGATCCTGGATTATTCGGTCGAAGGAAAATCCAGCGAAGAAGATTTCGATGCGACGAAAGATGAAATAATCCGCACCATACAACGCGCGAAAAGCGACCCTAATATTCCATTCGCGGTATTTAAGGTCACCGGGATCGCACCGCTCGGAACGCTGGAAAGGTTAAACGCTAAAAAGAAGCTCGACGCAAAGAGCCAAATGAAATGCGAAAGCATTAACGAACGTATCGGTGAAATATGTCAGACAGCATACGACCTCGACCAGCCGGTTTTTATCGACGCCGAAGATTCTTGGATCCAAGACGCTATTGACCGTTTGGCAACGGATATGATGGTCAAATTCAATCGCGAACGAGCGATAGTTTTTAACACGATCCAGATGTACCGCACCGACCGGCTCGAATTTTTGAGAGAATCCCGCCGGCAAGCTGAGAGCGATGGTTATCACCTTGGAGTCAAACTCGTCCGCGGAGCTTACATGGAAAAAGAACGCGAACGGGCCGAGGAAAAGGAATATGAATCGCCGATCCAGCCGAATAAAGCGGCAACAGACGAAGCGTTTGATGCGGCGATAGAATATTGCCTCAAGCATTCTGAAAAGCATTCTTTTGTTAATGCGACTCATAATGAAAAGAGCGTGCAGAAACTCGTCGTCAAAATGCGTGAGAAGAGTATTGAGCCCGATCATCCTCATATTTTCTTTTCGCAGTTGTATGGAATGGGCGATAATTTGTCGTATGTTTTAGCGGACAATGGTTTTAATGTATCGAAATACGTTCCTTATGGGCCGGTGAAAGATGCGGTGCCATATTTGATCAGACGCGCTCAGGAAAACACGTCGGTTGCCGGACAAGTCAGTAGGGAACTTGCGATGATCGAAACAGAATTAAAACGACGACGACTGAGTAATTAGAACTATTATGTTTTGTCCTGGTTGTGGAAATGGCGATCAAATACCGGAAGCGTACTGCCGGCAATGCGGAATTTTTCTACCCGATCTTTCAAAGCCCCAGAAGGGACCGATCCCGCCCGAACAGCACGTATTAGCGAACATTGTTTTGAGTTCAATGACTATCGTTGCGTGCTTTACGCTGGCGATCTTGCTTTATACGATCTTGGGTTTTCGCCCGGATACGCATCCGCTGATATATGCGACCGCAGGATTGCTGATCGCAATGGGTGCGTGGCATATTCAAACGCTTTGGCGGGCGATATTGCTGCGAAAGTACTTTAAGAAAATGAAACCTCCTGTTGTAGAAGAAGTTTCGAAGGAAGAAAACAACAAAGCCGATAAGCTTCTCGAAACACCGGACATGAGCGATTTTGTGCACGCAAGTGTGACGGAAAACACTACGCGGCAATTGAACAAAACTGAAAAAAGATCATCGTAATCCCAACATCAGCCTGACCGAGCGATCAAAAACTTCACGATCTGTCGAATTTTTCCATTCTTCGTAAGCTTTTAACTCTTCCGGAATGAGCGGTACATTTTTCATCTTCGCAACCTGCGTGCTTTCGAACGCACGGTCTGTAAGGGCAATATGCGGGTGACTTGCTTTTAGCCTTCCAGGTTCTTCAAGTGCATTATCCGCAGCATCAACATCCTGAAAGAAATCACCGTATGCAGCCACGTGCCAAACCGTGTCGTCGCCATTTTCATCGATCGCCAAAACGCGCAGAAGCCCATAAGCGGATTCGAGTTGAAAAATGAGAAAATCACCTGGACTGAAATTTTGCAGCATTTCGATAGATTATCACAGACAAATTACGCGCAAAAAAGCCTGCGTAAAATTACCGCAGGCTTTTTGCCTAAAAATTAAATGACGCCTTCGGATCGCAGATGACCCCACATCCATTCTTTTGAACCGTCGTCGCCGAGTTTTGCATCCGCTCCGGCGATGCCTCCATGGGATGTGTCAAATTCTTTCTTGACCAGATTAACGCCCGGAGCAGCATTTTTTCCGCAGGTCGGAAAGATCTGCCGATCGAGCCAGCTCTTTTTGATCGCAACTGCGTGATAGACATTTTTGACATTGCCCGGAATAAAATTGAGATCGCTGTTTGTCGAACCGTCTTGATCGACCGCGTCAAATAGAAACATAGCGTCGATGT
This sequence comes from uncultured Acidobacteriota bacterium, assembly GCA_963720905.1. Lineage (GTDB taxonomy): Bacteria > Acidobacteriota > Blastocatellia > Pyrinomonadales > Pyrinomonadaceae > OLB17. The sequence continues at coordinate 13,704 of CAVRHB010000008.1, read as the reverse complement.
CAGGCGAAGCACCGCGTGATAGATCGTGAGCAACTTGGATGCATGCCGCTGCACCGCGGCTCCAGCCGATCAAAAAACTCCTGCCGGTCGACCGCCCGATCAGAGCTGTCGCATGATTCGCCATTTTTCTAATGTTGATGGCGCTCAAACTCCACGAGATCGCGGCCGGGCCTTTTTCATAGATCTTTGGCTGCTGCTTTGTTTCCAGATAAGCCTGCCAAACGTAGTATTTAAAATTGTTTTCGCCAAAAATTGTAGGAGAACTACCCTCAAGTGCAACTAGCATTTTGTTCAAATCCTTTTCATCTAAATGTTGGAAGTTTGTCCCGGCCAAACTGCGAAAAAGCCGGAAATGAAATCTATGTGCTCATATTTGCCGAACAGATGAAATATAAAAGAATGGCGACATATTTTCAAACATTAAAAGTGCGATGTTCGTCAAATGAAACTCACTGACAAGTTTGTTATAATCATATTAATAGTTGTTAACTTAAATTTTAGGAAGGATCATTTAATAAATGTCATTAAAACAAGCAGTAATTTTAAGCGCCGCTCGAACACCGACCGGCAAATTTCAAGGTTTATTGGAAGGCTTTAGCGCACCTGAGCTCGGTGCGATCGCGATCAAAGAAGCCGTGAAACGCGCCGGCGTAAAGCTCGAAGATGTCAACGAAGTTATGATGGGTTGCGTTGTCCAGGCCGGACTCGGCCAGGCACCGGCTCGTCAGGCGGCATTAAAAGCCGGTCTGCCGCCGGAAGTTTCCGCTCTTACGGTAAATATGGTTTGCGGCTCGGGTTTGCGGGCGGTCGCTTTGGCTTCGCAGGCTATCCAGCTTGGTGATTCGGATGTTGTCGTCGCAGGCGGAATGGAATCGATGACGAATATTCCATACGCAATGCCTGGCGCTCGTCAAGGCTATCGAATGGGAAATCAAACCGTCGTTGACCTAATGATAAACGATGGTCTTTGGTGTCCGTTTGAAAATTGGCACATGGGAAATACCGGTGAAGTCGTCGCCGAAAAATATCAGATCGAACGCGAAAGCCAAGATGACTTCGCATACAATTCGCACCGCAAAGCGGCCGAAGCTCAAGCCGCCGGCAAATTTAAGGACGAGATCGTTCCAGTCGAAATTCCGCAGCGAAAAGGCGATCCGATCGTGCTTGATCATGACGAAGGCGTTCGTCCGGATACTTCGGTAGAAAGCCTTGGAAAACTTCGCCCGGCATTCAAAAAAGAAGGCGGCACCGTCACGGCCGGAAATGCATCGAGTGTTAACGATGGTGCTTCCGCACTTGTTATCTCATCCGCGGACAAAGCAAAAGAACTCGGCATCGAACCGCTTGCCCGGATCGTCGCTTCGGCGACATCAGGAATCGAACCGAAATTGATCATGATGGCACCGGTCAAAGGCGTTCAGAACGTACTCGAAAAAGCCGGTTGGACGATGGCGGATGTCGATCTATTTGAGCTGAACGAAGCATTTTCGGTTCAGGCACTCGGGGTTATGGAAGAACTCGGCATGGATCCGGAAAAGGTTAACGTCAACGGCGGAGCAGTTGCTCTTGGCCATGCGATCGGAAATTCGGGTGCAAGAATTCTTACGACGCTTGTTTACGAGATGAAACGACGCGGCGTAAAACGCGGTGTCGCAGCACTTTGCTTAGGCGGCGGAAACTCCGTTGCCATGGCGGTCGAACGCGACTAACAGGCAGAAACGCGACCTGTTGGGAGCGTGCCGGATCATTAGCGTTAGGTCCGCACCTAGCGCTTTACATTTTATTAAGGACGATTATTTTCTATGAGTAAAACTATCGGTGTAATTGGTGCCGGAACAATGGGTAACGGCATCGCTCAAACCGCCGCTGCGTCAGGGTTTGACGTCGTCATGTGCGACATTGCCGAAGATTTTGTAAAGAAAGGCTACGACAATATCAGCAAAAGCCTTGATCGCTTCATCAAAAAAGAAACACTTACCGAAGAAGGCAAAAATGACATTCTTGCAAAGATCAAAACGACGACGGATCTAAAGGATCTGAAAGATTGCTTTCTTGTTGTCGAGGCTGCAACTGAGAATTTCGATATTAAAAGAACATTATTCGAAGAGCTTGATGCGGTTACAAACGCTGACTGCATTCTTGCATCAAATACTTCGTCGATCTCGATAACCAAGATCGCCGCTGTGACGAATCGACCGGACAAAGTGATCGGGATGCACTTTATGAATCCGGTGCCGCTGATGAAGCTCGTCGAGGTCATCCGCGGTATTGCGACGAGCGACGAAACGTATGCGATCGTCAAAGAAATGTCCGAAACGATGGGCAAAACACCGCTCGATTGCCAGGATTTTCCGGGATTTGTCGCTAACCGCATTTTGATGCCGATGATAAACGAAGCGATCTTTGCATTGTATGAAAGCGTCGCAACGCGCGAAAGCATCGACGGGATAATGAAGCTCGGGATGAATCATCCGATGGGTCCGTTACAACTCGCGGATTTTATCGGCCTCGACGTTTGCCTCGCGATCCTAAATGTTTTGCACGAAGGTCTCGGCGATCCGAAATATCGGCCGTGCCCGCTTTTGATCAAATATGTAGATGCGGGCTGGCTCGGCCGCAAGACCGGCAAAGGATTTTACGATTACGAACCTAAATAAAACAAAATTGCCGTCATCCTCGTATTAACGAAAAACCTTTTTGAGGTCTTATATATGCTAAAAACTACAATCAGTCTTTTGATCTTATTCATTTGCCTCGCCGGAAGCGGTTTTGGGCAAATTAAGGTCGCTCCGCTTGATATAAAGGAACGTACGCTGGCGAACGGCCTGCGTGTTGTTTCGCTTCGCGATACCGGCAGCCCAACCGTTGCGATACATGTTTGGTACGATGTCGGCGGCAAGAACGATCCGCAGGGACGTTCCGGTTTTGCACATATGTTCGAACATATGATGTTCAAATCGACGAAGAATATGCCGAACGAGAAGATGGATCGCCTGACGGAAGATGTCGGCGGATACAACAATGCTTCGACGCACGACGATTTTACGAATTATTACGAAACGGTTCCTTCGAATTATCTCGAAACTCTGCTTTGGGCAGAAGCCGAGCGTATGCAGAACCTCAATGTCGATGAAACGAATTTCGCCTCCGAACGCGACGTTGTAAAAGAAGAGTATCGTCAGAGCGTTCTGGCAAACCCTTACGGACAGCTTTACGAATATTTGTCGAGCCTCTCCTATCTGAAACATCCTTACAAACGCGGTGTTATCGGAAATCTTGACGAGCTCAACTCCGCAACTGTAAAAGATGCGCAAGCATTTCACAGCCTTTATTATCGGCCGGACAATGCGGTTCTTATCGTAGTCGGCGATTTCGACCAAAAGCAATTTGATGCCTGGACGGATAAATATTTTGGTGCGATCAAACAGCCGAAATCGGTCATTCCGCGTGTTACCGAAAAAGAATCGCCATGGACCAAAGAACGACGATTCGAAGAAACCGCTCCGATCGTGCCTTTTCCGGCAACTGGCGTTGTCTATTTAGCACCGCCTTCGAACAGTCCGGATATGCCCGCACTTGAGCTGGCCGAAATCATTCTTTCCGGCGGCGAAAGTTCGCGGCTGAATGAATCGATCGTCCGCACGCAGAAGATCGCACAGGATGCGTCGTTTAATGTAGACACAAAGCTGGATGGCGGCCTGCTGTTTTTTCTCGGCATTGCTTCGGATGGACATAATTCGCCCGAGATGGAAAAAGCTTGGTATGCGGAACTCAAAAAGATGCAGGACGCGCCGGTTTCGGCAAGAGAACTTGAAAAAGCCAAGAACCAACTGATCACACGAACGCTTCGCCGACGCGAGAACAGCGACGGCCGTGCGATCGCTATCGAAAACGCTATCGCGTATCAAGGCGATCCGAAAGCGGTCAACAAAGACATCGACGAATTGAATGCCGTCACCGCGGCCGACATACAAAGAGTTATGAAGAAATATTTCAACGACAACAATCGTGTCGTTATCTTTTACAATCAGGCCAAAAAAGCGGAGGGCGAAACCAATGAGAAATAATACACAAATGCGGAATGCGAAATGCGGAACGCGAAATTATATTGGCTACCTTTTACTTTTTGCTCTGTGCCTATGCGTCTCCGCGGTGAATATTTCCGCTCAGGACATTATTCCAAAACCCGGCCCGGCAAAATCTATAGAGGTTCCTGCGGCAAAGGAATCGAAACTCAAGAACGGTTTAACCGTTGCCGTTGTAGAAAAGAAAGACGTGCCGCTGGTTACGATGCGGCTTTTGATCAGAGCCGGAGCGAGTTCCGAATCGATGGATAAAGCCGGACTTGCCGATATGACCGCTTCGATGCTGACGAAGGGAACGAAAACGCGTTCGGCGACTCAGATCGCACAAGATGTCGAATTCCTCGGCGGATCGATAAATTCCGGCGCCGATTGGAACGGTTCGTTTATAAACATCACCGTCGCCTCCGACAAGGTCGATCAGGCAATGGCGATCTTGGCCGACGTTGTTCTGAACCCGACATTTCCGCAGTCCGAACTCGATCTGCTCAAATCGCAATCGATCGACGGTTTAAAATATAATTTGTCACAGCCCGCTTTTTTGGGAAATTATATTGCGAGCAAATATACCTATGATGAACATCCTGCGGGTGGAACACCGGAAAGTCTTTCCCAAATTAAGAGAGGTGACATTACTAATTTTTATAAAAAGCTATATAAGCCTAGTAATTCTGTTCTTATTCTCGCCGGAGACGTTGATTCACAAAAAGTAACAGCCCTTGGCAATTCGCTGTTTGCTAAGTGGAAGGAAATTTCGGAAAAGACATATGATCGATACGGTGATCCAATTGTGGCACCTAAACCTAGTGTGAAGGCATTCGAACGATTTGTGGTAATTGATCTTCCTGGGTCAGGACAAGCATCGGTTACATATCATCAGAAAATAAAGACTGTGGGTCGTGGCTCTACAGACTACTATCCTGCTAACGTCCTTAATTCTGTTCTAGGCGGTGGATATTCTTCACGATTGAACCAAGAGATCAGAATAAAACGCGGACTAAGTTACGGCGCAGGCAGTGCGTTTTCTTGGCGTGGATGGAAAACCAATTTCGGAACGCGAACACAAACAAAAAACGAATCTGCACCCGAAGTTGCGACCCTCGTAATTGGCGAACTGAAACGTTTGACTGATTCTGGCATTGCAGAAGATGAGTTGATCCCGCGTAAAGCTGTTTTAACCGGTAACTTCGGCCGTAATCTGGAAACGACCGGCGGTTTGGCGGCAGCGGTTGCGGATCTGTATTTGTTCGGTCTCCCGTCCAGTGAGCTGAATAAATATATGCCCGCCGTCAATGCAGTAACCGACGCACAGATCCGCGATTTTGCGAAAAAGAATCTTCTAGGCGGCGACATCATCATCGTTGGCGACTATGCAAAATTCAAAGACGATCTGGCAAAGCGTTTTCCGGATACGAAATTCACGGTGATCGAAGCTGCGAATTTGGATATCACAAAAGACGATCTTCGGAAGTAAAGAAAATTGCCCGCGAAATTCGCGAAATACGCTAAAACCTTATAGGTTAATACCTTGATCTATTTGTTTTTTTCGTGTTTTTAGCGAATTTCGCGGGCAAATCCTTTTTTTATGCACAAAAACCTCCGGTCATTTATTGATACGCTTCGCGAAGAGAATGAGATCATCGAGATCTCGGCTGAGGTGGATCCTTATCTTGAGCTTGCAGAGATACATCGCCGTGTGATCGAAGAGCAGGGAAAGGCTCTGCTATTTAAAAATGTTAAAGGCTCGATTTTTCCGGTCGCGACCAATCTTTTCGGCACGGTGAAGCGGATCGAGCTTGCGTTCGGCAATAAACCGACGGAGTTTGTCCGCCGAGCGGTTGAGTTGGTCGAGATTTGATGCCGCCGAAGCCGCGTGAGCTTTGGAAGTATCGCGATATGGCGATGACCGGTTTGAAACTTGGCACAAAGAATGTCAGAAACGCACCGGTGCTCGAACGCAAACAATCGCCGGTCGATCTCGAAAAAATTCCTTTCCTCCAGCTTTGGCCGGAAGACGGCGGACATTTTGTGACGCTGCCGCTCGTTTATACGGAAAGCCCGGTTTCGGGCAAACATAACCTCGGCATTTATCGGATGCAGCGTTACGACAAAACGACGACCGGAATTCATTGGCAGATCGGCAAAGGCGGCGGATTTCATTACTTCGAAGCAGAAAAGCTGAACAAACCATTGCCGGTGACGGTATTTCTTGGCGGTTCGCCGGCGATGATAATTTCGGCGATCGCACCTTTGCCGGAAGATGTGCCCGAACTGATTTTGGCGTCGCTGCTTGCTGATGGAAAGATCGCAACGGCAAAAAATCCGCTGGGCGAAGATCGTCATAAGTTGATCGCCGAAGCAGAATTTGCCATTTGCGGCAGTGTTGCGCCGCATGTTACAAAACCCGAAGGACCTTTCGGCGATCATTACGGCTATTATTCGCTTGACCACGATTATCCCGTTTTTACTGCGGACGCTGTTTTTCATCGCAAGGACGCCATTTATCCTGCGACGGTCGTCGGGAAACCTCGCCAGGAAGACTTCTTTATCGGCGATTATCTCCAAGAACTTTTGTCGCCGCTGTTTCCCGTAGTTATGCCGGCGGTTCGCGATCTTTGGAGCTACGGCGAAACAGGATTTCACTCGCTCGCGGCGGCAGTGGTTAAGGAACGATATGCGCCGCGAGGCTTTGTCCGCGGGATTTCGCATTCTTGGCGAAGGCCAGTTGTCTCTCACAAAATTTTTGTTGCTTACGGATAAACCGCAGGACCTGCGCGATTTTCGATCGCTGTTCGAACATATTTTGGCGCGGGTAGATTGGCAAAAAGATCTCTTTATCTTCAGCCAAACAGCTTTCGACACGCTGGATTATGCGAGCGGCAAAATCAATCACGGCAGAAAGCTATTTTGATGGGCGTCGGCGAATCTCGACGCGACCTGTTGCGCGAATTTACGGGCGATCTTCCGCAGGGAATTACGGCTGCCGAAATTTTTTGCGGCGGCTGTTTGGTTTTGCAAGCAGATACGTTCGAAGAAAACGACGGACTCGCGCAAAGAATTGCCGCCGACAAAAATTTGTCGGGCTGGCAAGTTATCGTTCTGCACGACGACATTTCTTTCGCACGCTCTGCCGATAAATTTTTGTGGGCGACGTGGACACGGTTCGATCCGGCACGCGATATTTATTCGGCTGACACAAATGTGCGGAACAACCACATCGGTTACGAAGCCCCGATCGTCATCGATTCGCGAATGAAGCCGTGGTATCCGCAGACGGTCGAAGCTCTTCCCGAAACAGAAAAACTCGTCAGCAGCCGCTGGCGCGAATATTTCCCTCGATAATTAATGAAATTCACCCAGCGACAAATCGCCATCGCCGCCGCGATCTTTGCCGTCGCGGTTCTTGCGTGTTTGGCTTACGGTTATTTTATCGAACCCAACCGGCTTGTAATTAATGAGCAGCGGCTTGAAATAAAAGATTGGGATCCGGCTTTTGACGGGCTAAAGATTGTGGCTGTCGGAGACATTCACGGCGGTTCGAATGGCGGTTCGGCGGAAAATATCCGCAACATCGTAAAAAATGTTAACGAACAAAATGCCGATGTTGTCGTGCTATTGGGCGATTATATATCCGAACAAAATTCTGACAGCAGTAAATTAAATATGCCGATGGAAGTTGTCGCCGATAACCTCGCCGGTATAAAAGCCAAGTACGGAGTTTTCGCGGTGCTCGGCAATCACGATGGTTTTTTCGGCGACGAAAAAGTTGCGGCAGAGCTCACGCGGGTTGGTTATAAGGTTCTGCAAAACGAGATCGTGCCGATCGAACGCAACGGGCACAAGCTTCGCATTCTTGGGCTGAAAGATCATATGAAGCTCGATTTCTGGCGGTCTTTCAAAACCGAGATGCAAAAAACCGTCGCCAAATATCCGCAGGAAGGCGGCCTTTTAATTCTCGAACACAGCCCCGATACTTTGGTCGCGATAGGCGATGCAAATGTTTTCGGTGACCAATATCGACTGATGCTCGCCGCACATACACACGGCGGACAAATTTGGTTTCCGATACTCGGTTCGCTAATTATTCCGTCCAGCTACGGACAAAAATACGCCTACGGACACGTTCGCGACTACAACCGCGATATGTTCGTCACCACCGGAACCGGCACATCCGTCCTGCCATTCCGATTCCTCGTCCCACCCGAGATCGCCGTGCTTAATATTTATTCAAAGTAACCCAACAAATTAGATCGGCCAAGCCGGTGAAATATTTGCAGCCCCGCACGCGAACCGCGGCTCACACGAACAAATTTTCCGAACCGTCAAAGACGGCGATATGTCCTAAACAATAAATTACCCAACGGTTATTTTTGCGTAGATTTATCGCCGAAATAGAGTTAACATCTATTGAATTTAATTACACGCCTTTAGGAGAAAATTCGTGAAAAGATCAAAGAATATTTTAGCTTTCGCGGCGGCATTGTGCCTGCTCGTTTTTGTTGCGTTATCTTGTAATTCCGGCAAGGACACCAGATCGGAAAATACCACACCTATTCCAAATAATAATGCGGCATCGACACCTGCGAATGACGCGAATGCATCTGCGGCGTCAATAGCAGGTGATTACACCGTCACCGGAACGAATGTTGACGGCACCGGGAAATACGTAGGCGGGCTGACGATCACGCCGCGCGATGATGTTTATCAATTTTCATGGGACAGCGGCGGCAGAACGTACGACGGCGTCGGTGTAATGACCGGCAAAAAGATCGCGGTTGCTTTTACGAACGGCACGGACGGCAGCGGATGCGGCGTTGTGCTGTATAAAGTTTTGCAGAACGGCGATCTGGATGGAAAGGCCGGATATTGGGGAATTAATTCGTTCGAAACCGAAACCGCGAAACGTCTCGACGGCGACGACAAGCTCGCTCACTACGAGGTTACCGGTAAAAATACGGAAGGCGGAGCCTACAAAGGAACTCTGAAGATCCAGCAAGACGGCGAAGGCTATTCGTTCGAATGGAACACCGGTTCGATCTTAAAAGGTTTCGGAATACAGCAAGATGAAACGGCCACGGTCGGCATCGGCGGCCCGCAATGCGCTTTTGTTGCCTACGATATTAAACCGGACGGCTCGCTCGAAGGAAAATGGGGCGGCCAAACAACAAAAACATTCGGCACAGAGATCGCAAAGAAGAAATAACTTTTTGATAATGCGATCTATTCCTTTAAATTTCCCGCCTTGGTTAAGGCGGGGTGGCAGACGCTTCGCCTGACAGCAGGTTCGCTCTTAAACTCCCCGCCTTGGTTAAGGCGGGGTGGCAGACGCTTCGTCTGACGGGGTGGTTCGTTCTGTAAACTCCTAAATTCTTTTAATCGACCGAAGAATCTTTTTTTTAACAACCACCCCGGCCGCAAAGCCGGCCACCCCTCCTGTCCAGGAGGGGAGTTTTAGTTCTGCAGAGCTAGTGGATAATTTACAAAGCCCAACAGACAAATGTCGAAGCCATTTTTGCAGTTTGGTCTGCCCTCATACAAAAAATGTTGGCCGATAAACAAATTGTATGCGGGCTTCGACGGATCGTTGATGGATTCATACAAATTGTATGACTGCTTCTGCAAACTGTTTACCGGCTTACACAAATTGTATGACCGCTTCTACAAATTATTTGGCTGTTTACACAAATTGTGTAACGGCATAACAAATTGAAAATGCCTTTATAAACTTCGCAATATGCTCTTATAAACTTCGCGGCTTGCCGCTCGAAATTTGCGGAAAAGCTGCGCTTTTCCGGCAGTCGCCTTAAATTTATTAGCGGCTCTGCCGCCGATCATCCGCACCGCACAGTCATTTCGCGGACTGCATAAAATAAGACTTGTAATAAAACGATGCATACGCTACATTGCTTCTAGAAAAATTTTAAGGATGTGCTCCGGCTCTCAAGGAACGCAGACTTCCACCTTGCCCGAACCTTAAAAAGTTCCGCTTTACAAGATGAAAAATAACTTTTTTTGAGATCGGAAACTAATAAGTGCCCCCGAACGTCAGAGACTGCCCATGTATTTTTTTCAAGAAAAAATACAAATAGATAGAATTAACAAACAGCAAACTTACCCGTTCGGACATAATTTCAAATGAGACCAGTAATTTTAGATAATTGACGATGAAAAGCCAGACACTCATTGAAAAGTTATAAAAGAACCGCATTTCAACCGTTGATTATCTACCTGATGTTACTAAGGATAATTTGGATGTTTTTCACGTATTCATTTTCTACAATTCATTGTTCATTCTGGATTATGGCGGCATAGGTAAAAACGATCGGTAATTCGGGGTTGTCTTTTTTATTCAACATATAAACGTGTTCACCAGCAATTATCTGTTACTCGCATATACCTCAAAATCTATTCGTACTATTGAGGGAAATCAAGATTTTTTCAGATTAGCAGACGGCAAGAATATTCTTAAAGATATTAAGGGAATAGGTGAGTCTTTAGAGAAAATAGAAAGAATAGAACTTTGAAAAAGCTCACGACATTAAGGGGAGATCATCTGGAAATGCAATGCTAAATGCTGCCGCCATTGCTCCGGGTAAGCGAACAAGATTTGAATTTGCAAAAATATAATTGTTATGTGAAGGGAATTTCAAAACCAGATAAATGGAGAGTCGCAAAGAATAAATTCTTGGTTGAGGATAATTCAGAACTCGGTAACAAAGTTGCCTTAATTGTTTTCGAAAAACTTTGTGAACTGGGAATAGTAAATTTGTTACAGGAGTCTAAATGATCGCTTCCGAAAATCTTTACGGAATTGTCGCCTTTACCTTTAGTAAATTCTTAGACGAAATCGGTATGCCTCGCGATGGTTTTCTAATAAGCCGTCCGACCTCGTGCAACAAGAATTTTATTGATGGAGAGAAATGTAGGCAGCATTATAATACTTTGAGCCGTCCAGATTCAATAAGTTCACAAGTAAAACAATGTCCTTATGGTTTTGCTTCCAAGGCATACCGTTCCACGACCTTTTAATATCAATTACCGGAATAATACCCTTTCCGCGAATTGGCGGAAAAGAGGAAAGGACGATGGCTGAGCAGGATAAAGAACGTACCGGTCACCAGAGGATTCTTTGTGTGATTGAGTCAGCTTCAGGTTAAAGGCTACGGTAAATCTAATTCGTAAGCTTGAGGAAGAAACGGTTAGTAATTATTCAGTTGCTTTTCATGAAATTCGAAAACTTAATCGTCAAGTCAATCAAAAAGCCGAACGATTCTGTAGGAACGAATCCCCTGAAAACCCCGATTTGGCTCCACCCGAAATCGTCACGATCTGGAAAACGGCCGAAATTATGTCTAAGCAATTTGAGGTGATGGAGTTGCTTGCGAACCAGAGGCTTGTGGAATTGCCGTCTGCAAGCGGATATTCAACCCTTACAGAATACTTCGACAAAATGCATGAGAGTATATAAGAATCATGATAAACAAGAGCCCAAGACGGGAAATAAAATGTCAATAAATGCAACTCCAGGGATATTACTCCGCATATAAAAGCTTGCGACAAAACCTTTCCTATAATCCCGACGGTAAGTTAATTCACCAACGCTTTTAAGTATTCCGTGCCCAACAAGAAATCCGTACTGTTGGGTTTAGGAAAAGCGCAGTTTATTGTTGTTGTCAGCGTCTAGATATTTCTGCTGGTACTGATGTTCTTGGACGATAGAGTATTCGTAAGAGGGACCCGCGTTAACACTGACAAAGAAGGTTCGGGTAACGGGTTATATTTGGCCAACTTGGTAGCAAATAACAACACGGCACCAGGCTCCATGGTTTTTTTCTAAACGTTTTTTTGGTAGATGATCTAATACCGCCATGAATTTAGCGTAGCGTTCAGCAGAACTATAAATTTTTTTAAATTAATATATTTTGGATAGTAGGTTCTGCCGTTCTGTACGTTGGGTTTTCTATTCGATTTTTTTTTCTTGAATATATCAAAATATAGTTTCAGTTTCAAAAAAAGTCTTGAAAAAATAATTTAGTTTGTTGTAATATATTTTTTGTCGCGGTTAGCAAGATCCTCACCACAGGCTGCATCCGCTTCCGCGTAGAATTACAAAATCAAAAAAAAATAAATAGGAGAACAAATAATATGGCTATCCCAAGCCCTAGTTATTTTCCGACCAGTTTATCGGCTCGGGCGGCGTGGTTTCAGAATTTTGCGATAAAGTTTGCGGCATTGGCTGCGAATTTAGGATTTTTACCGGCGGATGTAACGGCGGTGCAGGCCGATGATCAGACGGTTCCGGACCTGACGAATTATTCGCACTCGGTCGATACTTATGCGAAAGGCGTTACGGCTTACCGCAAGGAGGTTTTGGAAGGAACGAACGGTTCGCCCGCGGCGACGCCGCCTGTCGTTCCGAGTTTGGGCGATGTCGATATCACGCTGCCGGGCGTTTACGAACGGCTCGACAACCTCGTGAAACGCATACGCCTGTCGCCCACCTATTCGGTAGAAGAAGGTACGCAGCTCGGCATTATTCCTTCTAAAGTAGATCCGATCGCACCAAATCTGATGCAGCCAACATTAAAAAGTACTGTGCTTCCATCAAATGTTGTTCAGGTTAATTTTAAACGCGGACAAAGCGGCGGCGTTACGGTGGATGTAATTTTGGACAAGACCGGCGGTTGGGTCACGATGGGCTCGTATTTTCATTCACCGCCCGTTCTTAATATTCCGCAAGGCCCAGGAAGAATTGCCGCGTGCCGTGCAGGTTCAGCACGATACCTGGAGAAAGGCGTGCCGGTCGGACAATGGTCGGAAACTTATAACGTCGTTACGATCCCTTAAAAGTTTATAGAGTTGCGGAGCTACAGAGTTTCGGAGTTACGCAGCTTCAGAATTTGGAGTAGGCGAACGAGATGTTTTCTTGTTCGTCTTTTTTATTTGTTCCGGTTCGTTTTTTTAAGCACCAGCGGTGCGGTCTATCTGTAGATCGGGTGCAAAAAAAATTCAAAGCTCCGTAGGAGCTGCCCAATTATAGGTCGCTCCTAACGGAGCTTAATTCATATTATAACCATTATTTCTACAAATAGGCCGCTCCTAACGGAGCTAAATCAGGTTAAGGCGTTTCAGACGTGAAGCCGTTGTTGAAGAATTCCCGTCCCGCGGAACATTGCTTCGGGGACGGCAGTTAAATGCGTCAGCGAATTATCCCGGATGACCGACCGGCGAAGTGTGTCGCGTCCGACGCCGCGTTTTCGCATCGTGTCGAAAGCTTTTTTTGTGTTCGCAGGATCGACGACGGTGTCGCCTTCGAGATTGATCAGCAGCATCGGACGCGTCGGCTTCCAATCGAAAGTATTGTTCTTGTAAAGTTGGGCGATGAGCAGATTAGCGGCGGTCATTAGCCGCCAGCACTTTTTTGAACCGGTCGGTCGGAACGCATTCTGAATCGAGTTCTTTGATCGCATCAGCGTCGCCGTAACAACGAGGCGTTTGGTAACGAAGTTCTCGTCAGAGAGGTTCGCGTTGTAATTGAGCCAGATCGAATTTGCCATCGCCGGCTTAAAATAATCGGTGATCTTGATGTTGCGTTCTTTGCGGAGGAAATAAGTAGACGCGC
>CAVRHB010000007.1:125000-679133 GCA_963720905.1 uncultured Acidobacteriota bacterium | reverse complement strand
TGCAAAAGACACTCGATATCTTCTTTTGAGCATTTAAAATGAACATTCAAGAACTGATTGACAAAGTCATACCGCCTCGAGATTTAAAACATCGAAATGGATTTAACAATATTCCTCTAATCGATAAACTCGAAGGGCAGTTGAAGAGTGAACTCGAAGAGGCCCTAACTGAGAAACTTGCGGATCAATCGGCAGATGATTTGGATCCCTTATTGATTGATACTTTGGGCTATATGAAATCTCGTGAAGTCCACGCCGCTTTGCTTGAGTTACTTCGTCGATGTTCAGATAACAAGATGAGGATCGTGTTAGCTACGGCGATTTTCGAGATTTGTGAGGATGAAGAAGTTGTTCCGATTGCAATTGATGCGTTACGACAAATTAACGCGATTAAAGGTCCTTACCGCGTGTCGAATTTAACGTCGCTATTCTACTATCTTGCCAAATTTGAAGTAGACGAAATTAACGAGTTAATTGACAGCTTTTCAGACAACGAAGATATTCTGATTGCCTACAATGCAAAACGAGCATTAGAGATTTGAGGAAATAATAATGAAATCTGAAAACTGGGTGAATCAGTCAATCGGATTTATAGGAATGTCTATTGCTATGATAGGGATTATTTCCTGTGGTTCCAAACCAGGCACTGAAGTTGGTTTAGTCGCGCCCAAATTAGAGAATATATAGTTCTGGACCTGTCGTCCGGATGTTCCCTGCACAGTTCCGGCGACAGAAATTGCCGCCGTTTTCTTGGGACGAGTTGATTGTTTTTGAGACACGGCGGAGCCAAATACTATAAGCAAGGTAATCGGGAAGGAGTTTTCGCCTTCCACGCCCTTTTATTCAAGAAAGTGGTTCTTCATGCAGGATAAAAAGGTCGTACATTTTGAAGAACAACCCCTTCCGGCGATCGATGAAGTTATGAAGAACGGAGATATTGAATTCGATATTTCGAATTCAAAAGAGCATTACGCAATTTTTGACCGAAAGGCAAGCTTTGGTATAAAGCGTATAGCAGGTGTTGACGGGGAGGCATATTCACTTAGTTGCCTCAATTCTCAATAAACTCAGTTAGTCGAAAAGAATGGCCGCACCTGCGGAACCGTTAAAGTGTGAGTTTTACTATCCGAGATCTAAAATGAGAAAGCCGACAAAAATAAAGCCGTCCACTTCGTTGGCGGGTAAAGCGTTTAACAAACTTCAATTTGTTGCTCCGGTTTAGACAGAGGTTTGATGGATTTGATCAATATGTTCAGAACCGAATTTTTAGATCGGAAACTTTTCTTGTTTATCGCATTAGTTGGAGTCTTCTTGAATGCTGGCTGCGGAACTGAAGCTTCGAATACGATTCGTGAGACGAATGTAAAAAATGGCGATACCAAAAAAGAAGCCGTGGAATTACCCGACGCTTACCTTGGACGGTGGGGCGGCAAAGGCGGTGGACTTCTTGATATTACCAAGAGCGAAGTCATCAATGTCTTAGCCGAAAAGAAATTTAAATATCATTTGGTCGAGATTCGAGAAAAAGATGGCCGCAAGGAATATTTGCTGGAATTAACAGATCCGGATGAAGGCTATATCAAGAGATTTATGCTGTTAAAATTCGTAAAAGAAGATCATCTTTATTATTTTGGTTTCGATACTTACGAGGCCTCGCTAAAAAACAACTATTCCGGTGCTGGCGAGTTCTTTAAGAATACGCCAACGAAATGACCGCCTAAGGTTTTCGCGAGTTATCCAAATTGCTCGATCTATGTTGAGATCGATGGAAAACACACTCAATCTTCTTTTGAGCATTTAAAATGAACATTCAAGAACTGATTGACAAAGTCTTACCGCTCGAGATTTCAAACATCGTAAGATTCGACAACTTAGGAAGTGAAGGTCTAAGGCAACAACAGACAAGGGGGGAGCGACGTTACGGATCTGAGGAGTAAAAGTGAAACGGAAATTTTTCTTAAGTTTTTTCATTATTGTCTTTATTTTTATTCTTCAAACTAGTGTTGAAGCTGGGTCGCTGAAACTTTCGGGCAAAGTCACTAACGTCAAAATAGAACGCGAAAATTCCGGTTCTTATGTAACGGTTTACATACGTGCCCGAATGTCCTTACTAACATTTCGGAAAAGCCAATTATGTTGTGGAAGCAAACGAATCCGTCGCTGGCTTTGAATGAACAATTTTTATGCACTAGCTATAAATTGGTCAGACCGACGATCCGAAACAAAGAAGAAGTCGTTATGTATCAAGCTTGTCGATTGCCTTCGAGCGAAAGAATTCCTGCTTGGCAAGCCATAAAAAATGAGCTCGATAGCAAAACTCCTTCGCCATCTCAGATCCGAACAATAATGAGCGGGGAACACTTTGATTTTGACACGGATCTGAAGTTTGTCATCGCAAAGAAAAACGCGGATGGTCAAAATGACATTCGTGGTTATGGAGGTTGGGAACAGAATGGTTTTTGGGAAGAGATCAAGGCGATGAATGATCTAAAGCTTCAGGTCAGTTATCGGACTTGGTCGTGGGAACTTGAACCTCGTTCAAACAAAACGAATGTTAAAACATTCGCTGAAAGTCTCAGGCATCGATGGAGCAAATTCGGTTATCTTTGGTTTGATGATATAACTTCCGAACCGATCCCGCTTACGCCGGCCGCTCCTTCTATGCCTGACCGCGACAAAGATGCTCGATCACCAGGGATCAATGAGTACTGGTTCAATGTAAATCAGTGCCAGTCCTTATTTTTGTACAGAAAGGATCACGACCAGATAGGCTCGACGAATTTATAGAAAATGTTTCTCACGGATCGGTAATAGCTCTTAAATTAGGGTGTGTAATTTATAAACAAGGCGGCTATGAAATAGTACGTGGGGAGACGGAGTCAAAGTTAAATTTGTCCCCGGTATCCTCGAGCGGAAGCAGGTGCTACTGCCGAGAGGCAGCAATGGGAGTTCTTTATCGATTTGTGGAGGCTCAGCTAAAGTAACAATTGTGGAAGTTAAATTTGCTGATGGTGCAAAATGGACTATACATTGACAAAAACGTTCTTTACCTAGACAACTTTAAGCTCTGGCCTGACCATTACGGAAGCGACTCGTTTCGTGACGACGGGTAAATAGACAATTGAAAAACCGCGAGTTAGAAGGCCCGCGGCTTTCTTTTTCTATTTCGCAGCCATCTGCTTCGGTGCCGGCGGCGGAAGCGTCATCCATTCTGCAAAACTTATCGTACCCAAGGTTGCATCGCTGGCTGGGATCAATGTCGTGTTATCGATCTTTGCGCCGAAATAGCCGGCATTCGGATCAGTGATGACCTTGCGTGGATCATTTCTCGCGTCGAGGCCTTCTCGGATCAATTGATCAAGTTGGAACACTTCCGGTCCGGCGACTTCGACCGTTCCGTTTATCGGCTTCCCGATCGCAACTTTCCCGATCGCAGCAGCGACGTCATCTGCAGCCATTGGCTGGATCGAATCGGCGGGAAGGCGAACAGTATCTCCGTCCGTTGCCGAATCTGCGATGCTCCTAATGAACTCGAAGAATTGCGTGGCATGTACGATCGAATAAGGGATCGGCGATGCCTTGATCAGCTTTTCCTGAGCTAACTTTGCGCGAAAATAGCCTCCGATACCATCACCTTTGGCTAACCGGTCGGTTCCGACAACGGAAAGTGCAACGTGATGACCCACACCTGCAGCTTCTTCCTCTTTCAGCAGATTCGCGGTTGATGTTCGAAAGAATTCGGTCGCGGCTTTTTCTTCGAAAGAAGGCGAATTCGATACGTCCACCACTATCTTTGCGCCTTTCAGAACTTCCGCAAGTCCTTCGCCTGTGACGGTATTAACTCCCGAATCGGGCGATGCCGCTACCGCGTTGTAGCCTTCTGCATTTAGTTTAGACACGAGTTTCGAACCGATCAATCCGGTGCCGCCGATAACTACGATCTTTTCATTTTGGTCTTTCATTTTGTCTCCTATTATTTCCTTAAAGCGATCTATGCTGTTGTTGAACTTTGCTGGGCCTGCTGAACGAATTCGAGCAGGTCTTTGTTGATAATGTCCTTGTGCGTCTGGCACATTCCGTGAGGATATCCTGGATAAACTTTCAGGACAGCGTCTTTAACGATCTTCGAAGAAAGCATCGCCGAATCCGCGATCGGAACGATCTGGTCGTCGTCTCCATGCATGACTAAGGTCGGGATGTCGAATTTCTTGAGGTCCTCAGTCAGGTCCGTTTCCGAAAATGCTTTGATTCCCAGATACGAAGCCGGAAATCCAGCCATGCTGCATTGAAGCCAAAATGAATCGACCAAACCTTCCGAAACCTTTGCTTCCGGACGGTTCCGGCCGAAAAAAGGAATGCTGAATTCCTTCCAAAATTGATATCGGTCGGTTTGAACGTTCTGGCGCAGTCCATCAAAGACCTCTATCGGTAAACCGCCCGGATTATTCTCCGTTTGAACCATCAAAGGCGGTATAGCACTGATCAGGACGGCCTTTGCGACTCGGCTTGTACCATATCGCCCGATATATCGGGCAACAACTCCGCCGCCGGTCGAATGTCCGATTTGGATCGTATCCCTCAGATCTAGCTTTTCCATCAATTCGGCAAGGTCATCGGCGTATGTATCCAGATCGTTGCCGTTCCATGTTTGATCCGAACGCCCATGGCCCCGCCTGTCCAAACCGATACAGCGATAGCCATTCGAAGCAAAGAAAAACATCTGATCCTCGAAGGCATCGGCCGATAACGGCCATCCGTGACTGAAAACGATCGGTTGCCCGCTTCCCCAGTCCTTGTAATAGATATTTGTTCCGTCTTTTGTTGTAAAACTGCTCATAGTAGTTTCTCCTTTAATTTTTTTTGATCTTCAGACCTTTGGAATTGATCTTTCGTTCGCGGATCTTTATCGCAAGCTCCGCGCCAAAGAGAAAAAACCTCAATGAGTTAAGGTAACTATAAGAAAAACCGACCGTTAGGGTTGGTGCGGGTAGGGAAAGAGTTTGAGAGGACGGACGATATGTCGTGGATTCGGCAAATCCGAACGATGGGGCTCACGAAATATCGTGATCTGGACGTTTGATGCCGAGCTTGGCCATTTTGCTGCGAAGCGTATTTGGATGGAGATCAAGGATCGCTCCGGCTCCGCTCGGGCCGCTGATCAGCCATTTAGTCTTATCGAGAACCTGCAAGATATGTTCTTTCTCAACGGCGTTAAGTGTCGCGGGCGAATCGGAGACGCTTTCAATGGCGACACCATTCTGGCGGCGGTCTTCCGTCGGCAAAAGATCTGAACCGAGCTTGAGGATATTTCCTTTACAAAGCACCACGCCGCGTTCGATAACATTCTGCAGTTCTCGAATATTTCCCGGCCAGGAATAATCGACTAACAGTTTCATTGTATCTTGCGAAACAGACGGAGTCGGTTTTCCGATCCGTTTTGATGACTGCTCAAGAAAGTGCATTACCATCTCAGGAATATCGGACTTTCGATCATGCAGGCTCGGGACATGAAGCGGTATCACATTCAACCGATAATAAAGATCCGATCGAAATCCGCCGGATTTTATAGCTTTTCCAAGATCACGATTGGTTGCGGCAATTATTCGCACATCGACTTTAACAGTTCGATTGCTACCTACCGGTTCGAATTGCTTTTCCTGAAGAACACGCAGAAGTTTTACTTGAGTTTCGATAGGCATTTCGCCGACTTCGTCGAGAAATAAGGTGCCGCCGTCGGCCAATTCGAACCGGCCAACGCGAGCTTGGGCCGCTCCGGTAAATGCTCCTTTCACATGTCCGAACAATTCACTTTCGACCAAGCCGGCGGGCATCGCCGCGCAATTTATCTTGACGAGCGGCCGGTTCTTTCGGAGACTCCGGCCATGTATCGCGCGTGCGATCAATTCTTTTCCGCTGCCGGTCTCGCCGAAGATAAGAACATTTGAATCGGTCGGTGCGGCTAATTCTACGTTTTCGAGCAGTTTCAATAGTTCCGGGCTGCTGCCGATGATCTCGTCAAAATTGTGCTGTTTTCCGATCTCTTCCTGAAGATATGTATTTTCCAGTTCGAGCCTTGATTTCAGTTCGGCGATCTCTTCGTAGGCGTTCATATTCTCGACGGCGAGAGCGATCTGATTCGCGACCTCTGAAATGAACTGCGTATCCGATTCGTCATAACAGCCAACATCTTTACTCGCGATGCCCATCACACCAATACATCCTTCGGCTCTCATGAGAGGCACTAGATATCGTGACCGCAATCCGAGATCGGCTAATCTTTTATCGTCCACATAGCGGGTCTCTTCACGCAGGTCGTTCACAAGCGAAGGCTTGCGTTGATCGAAAACGTGGCCGATACGGCTCTCATGACGGTCGATCTCCGATCCCGGAACGAAGTAATCTGAGGTTTCCTCGATGGTGCGGGCGATGATCCGAAAACTATCTTTATCAGGTGAAAAAAGAACCAATCCGGCCGAATCTAGTTTGACCACTCGGCCAAGAACTTCATAGATCGAGGAGATCAACTCCGGATCCATCAGATTTCCTACCATCAGATTACTGATATCAAGAAGTGCTTTGTGTTTATTCTCGGATCGTTTCAGTTCATCGATATCGGCACAAGTGCCCACAAATCTGATGATGTTGTTCTCTTTATCGCGAAGCGGCACAGCTCTATCAATGTGCCAATGGTATCTGTTATCGGAAACGTGCAGAAACGGCGCTTCAAATGTCCAACCCTGACCATTCCTGACGCCTTGCCAGAACAATTCGCGAATACGTTCTTTGTGGTCCGGATGAAGATTTGAGAGAAATGGCGGAAGTTCGCTGCCGCTCTTATTCCATTGTTCCAACGGAACACTGCAATCGGCAAGAGTTTGCCCCATTATCTCGAGGTAAAAACGATTGACAAAATCTAGTTGCCCATCCGGCGTAACTGTCCAAGCCGTCGCCGGGATGCTCTGAAGAACATCGATCTGGAGTTGAGGATCGTCTTTTGTCATCGCCAAATAAAGATCTTAACGGTTTTTTCAATATACCACAGAGGCGTGCAGATAGCCGTTTCTGATCAACGATGGAAAAACGATACAATATAGAATACTGAAAACATTCTGTTTGCTCCATTACTTTAATTTTTCAATTAAAGTTTTCCCTGCCTTGGACATCCGAAAGTGCAGAATCCGATCTATCGTCTGATTTTTTTACTACGCTAAAACTGCCATCGGTTTCCAAAATAACGGCTCTAACATCGTCCAAAGCGGAGATGCCTGCGGAACGGATCGCTGCCAAGATCTCTGGCTTTGGCACCCGTTCGGCTTTCATATTTTGTTCCAGAAAACGGTTGTCACAATACAGAAACTTTGGTTCGGCTTTTATGATCTTATCGAACACTGAAAATCGTGAGCTCAGAAATGTGATACTGAATTGAAAAAGCATCAGCAGAGAGAATGCCAAAATGCCATCGGCCATTTTTACGTCTTTTGACAGTATCATTGAGGCTAGAATGGAGCCGAGAGCAATGGTCACTATATAATCAAATGCGTTCCATTTGGAGAGAGTGCGTTTACCGGCTACGCGCAGCCACACAATAATAACGGCATAAGAGATGATCGCGCTGACTAAAATTCGCAGTAGATCTTGAAAACTTTCAAATAACATAACTCGCCTTTATTCCATATCCGATATTTTTTTGCACGCCTGAACCTGATCCACCGCCAAGGCAGGTTGTCGGGCAAATTTTCAAACGAAAACCCTATAATATCACGGGCCGGCTCTGGCGAATGTCTCTGTTATTGGATCGGTTTTGAAGACTTCGACGTTTATGTAGCCGTGTTTGCGGGTGCATTTGGTTATCGGGCCCGAATCTGCGGGTTTGTACCAGACGGTCGGTTTGCGGGAAAATTCGTCGCGCGATTCGACGTATATCTTGCCGGCGTAACTGTCGAAATCCAGCTCGAGGTCATAGATCGAACTCGGCTTTGGCGGGCGTGTATCAGGCTCGGCCTCCTCGACCGCAACGACATCTTCGCCGCCGTTGGCCCGGCGTTCGGCTTGTTCGCGCTCGATGTCAAGCCAGATACTGGACTCTTCGGAATACTGCGGTTCGGGGTCGTCGTAGAACGGCGGTTCATAGGTTATCTTTGGCGGTTCTGGTTTGCCGCCCATTGCCGGCGTCCATTTTTTGGAGAGACAGAACAAAGTCGATGTCGGCATGCCGAGCTCTTTTGCGATCGCCCGAAATGTTTGTCCGTCTTCGTGCCGCCAATGAATATCATTGATCAAACGGCATTTTTCCTTGTCCGGCTTTGCCGCAAAACGTTCGTCGAATTCGAACCCGAGCAGGCCCGAATCGAATCTTTTAACATCGCCTTTCGGAGAATTATCCAGATCCCAGAAAAGTTTGCCGCTGCGTGATTTCGTCTGAGCGATCCGCCGCCGGTCGCCCTGATAGGACGCGCTTCCGATCGAAAAAACACTATCGGCGACACGGCACAGAACCTTCGATGTATTCAGATCCTTCTCGCTTTCGCGTTTGTTCTTTGGCTCGGATGCATCGGAGATAGCAAGCACAGAAAGTCCCCGGCTGCGGCACAATCGTTTTAAATTCCGCATAAGCAAAAGAGTTTCGCGGACGCCTTCGTTCGTCTGCTTTACCGCCGCAAGGTCGTCCACGATGACGACCTCAATATCATTCGTTTCGACAACCGCTTTGATCCATTCGAAAAGATCGACGTCTTCGTCCGGCTGGCCGCGAAAAAGTTCGTGAGCAAATTTATACTTTCTGTATCGCTCCAGAAATTGAGCGTCCGAATGTGCCAGATCGACATACAGAACCTTTTTACGACGCTTTGGCATCGCAAATCCGTGCATCGCCGTTCCGCGTGCGAGAGCATCTGCGATCTGTACGGCCAAAACGCTTTTGCCTTTTCCGGTCGGGCCGAAAAACAACGCAAGCTCGCCTTCGCGCCAAAATTCATCGAACAGCCTGTCCGCCGGTTTCGCTGCCTTTAGCTCCGCAATACGATCTTTCGCCCGCCAAACGGCCGCATCTATTTTCTTGACTTCTGTAACATTCGTTGACATAATTCAGCCATACGTTGTATGACACAATGTATTATAGATGAAATGAAAGAAATGTCAACACTTTATTTTAAAACAAACCAAAAAGATCGAAGACAAACTCCTATACTCAGTGTTACCAATAACTTACGCGTTCACAAAACCTCTGAACAGACCCTGAACAAGCTTTGGACAAGCCATGGACAAACCTTGAACAAACACTAAATGCGAACAGATCCAAGAAGCCGGTTTCCTATCGCTTGCTCTTCCGTTGCTTTATAGCGCGGTTTGCGTGAAAATTAAACAAATGATCACAGACATATTTACACTACACGGCAAGAGTTTTGGTTCGCGGTTGATAATCGGGACCGGAAAATATCGTTCGAATGAAGAGATGAAGGCGGCGCATACGGCTTCGGGTGCGGAGATGGTGACGGTTGCGGTAAACCGCGTGCCGCTTGATCGTGCGACGGAATCTTTCCTCGATCACCTCGATCCGGAAATGAAGATCCTGCCGAATACGGCCGGCTGCTATGACGCCGACCACGCGATCAGAACCGCACGGCTCGCCCGCGAAGCTTTGGAAACGGAATGGATAAAGCTCGAGGTCATCGGCGATCCTGTCACGCTTTTGCCGGATAACGAGCAAACGCTCGAAGCCGCAAAAGTCTTGGTAAAAGAAGGCTTTGTCGTGCTGCCATATTTTTCGGACGATCTCATCATGGCGAAAAAGCTTCTGGATGCCGGTTGCGCCGCCGTGATGCCATTGGCCGCGCCGATCGGTTCGGGTATGGGAATCCAAAATCCGTCGAACATCCGCATAATCCGCGAGCAGCTTCCGGATGCCGTTATTATTGTCGATGCCGGAGTCGGCGTGCCTTCGGATGCCGCGATAGCGATGGAACTCGGCGCCGACGCGATCCTGATGAACACCGCCATCGCCGAATCGCCCAACGCCGCACAAATGGCCGAAGCGATGAACTACGCCGTCCGCGCCGGACGCCTCGCATACCTCGCCGGACGTATGCCCAAACGCCTATACGCATCAGCATCAAGCCCGATCGCGGGGGCGATAAAGTAGAATCGCCGCGGCCAAAGTTTTAATATGAAAGTAAAAGTGCTTTTTTTTGGATTCACCTGCGGACATTGTCGGTTCCGGCGAAATTAGTCTTGTGATAGACGAGCACTTTTCCGCTGCATCGCTTACTGACAAATTGCGAGGAGAATATCCGGCTCTTTCGTCGTTGCGGCTGCTAATAGCCGTCAACGAAAAATATGCGGACGCAGAGACGATGTTGAATAACGGCGACGAAGTAGCGGTCTTTACTGCCGTGTCGGGAGGCTGAGACCATTTGTGAATGGATCTCCATGCCTCAGGGATTATGATTTAATATTTTGCTTAGAAAATTATGACAGAGAAACAATTCTACGACTGGCAAACACACGGCGGTACCGATGATGTTATGCGTTTTATAAATGCGCTGGAGCGGGCCGATATTTTGTGGTGTGCGATCGGCGGTGTTGCGGTAAACCATTGGGCGGCGGAGCAAATGGTTACACAAGATGTAGATTTTGTTGTCGCGGCAGATTCGATCGAAAAAGCCGTGTCGGCTCTGGAAGAGGTTGGCTTTGTTCCGGAAACATTTGAGTGGTCGATCAATTTCAAGGGAAAGTCCAAAGTAGCAATACAGCTCACAACCGAAGATATGTATCGTGATTTCGCTTCGCGAGGTATAGCCGCGGATGTTCATGGAATTTTGATGCGTGTTGCGTCCCTTGAGGATACAATGACGGGAAAAATTAGAGCCTGGAGTGACCCGAAACGACGGCAAAGTAAACGCATTAAAGATCTTGCTGATATAGCACGCCTCGTCGAATCCCATCCGGACCTCTGGCAAGGTTTACCTTCTGATCTAAGATCGGAGATAGAAAAACCAAAGGCTTAGATCATAACACTTGCTATTTTTCATGGATTTCTTTGAGATCACAACTGAACCGATCGATATAACGAGTGTCGCTAGGCGTGTTGTGCCGCCGGAATGCGGAGCGACGGTGACGCTTGATGGTTATGTTCGCCAATTTACAAAGGGCCGCGAAACTCAGTATTTGGTTTACGAAGCCTATGAGCCGATGGCATTAAAGGAAATGGAGAAGTTGATCGAGCAGGCCAAAAGGGAATTTGAGGTCGCGAATGTCGGCATCGTCCATCGCATCGGCAAATTGGAGATCGGCGAAACAAGTGTAGTTATTTCGGTCGCCGCACCGCACAGAAAAGCCGCCTTCGAGGCGTGCGAATGGCTGATAAAGGAACTGAAACGAACAGTTCCGATCTGGAAAAAGGAGGTGTACTCAGACGGCGGCGAAGAATGGGTCGGCCAACCCGCCGCTTAGCGAACAATATTGATCGTCAGCGTCTGTTCTCCGCTGATCAAAAACTCCGACGGTGCTATCTCATTTTCGGAAACGACAGTTTGAACAGCAGGTTTAATTCCGCCGGTGGTCCGTTCGTTATTCAGTGTCGCCAACATCGAAGGCGGCAGATTTGGCATCTCGCTGGATCCGATGATCGCTCCTTTGGAGGTCCGCATCAATTTAATATAGAGCAGATCGGGCCGCTTGATATCGTTCATCGTGGAGATCAGTTCCGACAAAGTTGCCGGAACAAAATATTGACTGGACGAGTTTTTCTGCATCGTTGTCCCATCGGCCAACACGATCGACATAGGGCCTTCGGGCGTATCAGCCGGGATCGTCAGCGGTATCTTTTGAACAACGACGCGTCCGGTATTAGTCCTAGCAAAGGCCTGAACCTCAACCGTATCGCCTGCTTTTGCTTCGGCTTTGTCGATGGACATCCGGTCAAGCACCGCGGTTTTGCTGCCGTCTTCGGTATAGAGCTTGACGTTTACGCTCTTGATCTTCAGGTCCTCAAATCCGCTGCGGAAAAGTGTAACGAATGGCATCGCGACGGCTGCGGACGCGAACTGAGTCGATTGCCCGCCGGTAAACCTACGATCGATATGAAGCGGTTTAGTGCCTTCGATCTCAACATCGGCAACAACACGAACCGTTGTATCACCCACCGTCCGTTCCTGTGCAACTCCGGTGTTGTAGATCGACATATTAAGGAGCATAGGTGTGAGGAAATTATCACGAACTACCTCCAAATTAACCGTTTCCTTCTTGCCAAGGCTCGTGTCGAGCTCGATCTTGACAGGTATCATCTTCGGAGCCTGGCCGAGTTTACCGAAAACTCCGGTCGCACGATCCTGAGTCATCGTGCCGACCATCGCATCAGGAACCGCGAGCTTGAATGAATTGTTGACGTTCGGAATAACGGTCACGACATGCGATTCGGACATCGGCAGATCGGACATTCCGAGGCTTAAAAATGGATGGCCAAATGCATATATTTTATCGCCGTCACGATATGTCACGGTTCCGGCAGCGGCAAGGCTGTAATCGCCGCGGGACAATTGCATCGAAACAGACGCACCGCCTTTTAACGTGTCGTCATTCGCTTTTTTCATCGGCGAGATCGCCGCCGAACCGCCAACCGAAGCGATCGGCAAAAGCCCGGCTTGTATGAGCTGCGGTGCGAATACGTCAAGAGTTTGCTGCGAGATACCTGTGAATGAAACCGGCGTTGCGATCCGCTGAAAGGTTTGCCCGGCAACACTCATCAGCGGAGAATTCGGCTGCATGCCGCTGATAACGCCGGAGCGAGTTGAATTGGGAGCGGTCGTGTTCCAATCAACGCTCGCAAGTTCGGCAAATGAAACGCTACGAATTTCGCGAACCGTTTTTGTGTCGGGCTGATTTTTTTCGAATATAGCGATCATTTGTTCTATCGGTGTAATGCCGCAGATCGCTTCTTTTGCAAATGGAAAACTATATGAAATTGCACCGATCAGCTTGCCGTCTATATAAACCGGTGAACCCGACATTCCCGCAAAAACTGCGGTACGATCGGCTTGTCCGCCGCTTATTTTGCCGACGATCATATCTTGCTTTGGTCCGATCGCTCCCGGAACTATGCCAAGTATTTCGACTGAAAACTCTTCGGGCTCCGTACCGCGAAAAACTGTCCGAGCGGTTCCGCGCATACCTTCTTTGACCTGAACTAAGGGCAGAAAGTTTTGATTAGCTGCTGCTGACCGCTCAGAAGATGTGGTATTCAAAGCAATATTTTGAGCGAATGAAAGAGAGCAAAAAAGGCCGATCGTCAGAAAAATTGAGAGTTTGCGAGTGTTTATCATTGTAAAAACTTCTTCCTTTGTATGAGGCTTTTATGGTAACATTTGAAGTGGCATTTCCGAAGCTTTTTTCCTATTAGCTTCATTTTACGATTCAATTCTTCGCTTAACGGTTGCAGCGTTTCGGCAGCCGCATCTTACTATGGCAAAAACGACACGACTTATAAAAGGGTTCTACCGGTTATTATTTCCAGTTGCGCTATTGATCTTACTTGCAGTCAGCGCTTCATCGGTTTGGCTTATTCAAGAGCTTTCACATCCGCCGACAACACCCTATATCGTTACGCCTGAAAAATACGGATGGCTGAGCGCCCGAGCATCGCAAGTTACGGATGAAACGTGGCAAAACCAAGACGGAACAACAGCAGGCGGTTGGCTTTTACGCGGCGACAAAAACGCACCGGCTGTCATCCTTTTGCATCGCTATGGAACGAACCGGTCGTACTTGCTGAATCTCGGTGTAAAATTAAATGAAGCGACGAATTATACAGTTTTGATGCCGGATCAACGCGGCCATGGAAGCTCGCCCACGACGGCTACATGTTCTTTCGGCGGCTGTGAGGCAGGTGACACAGCGGCGGCGATCGCATTTTTGAAAGGGCTAAAAGCGGCCGATTCCGCAACTATCGTAAACGGAAAGATCGGTATTTATGGAGTCGAGATGGGTGCGATCGCCGGATTGAAAGCGGCGGCTCAGAATCCGGATATCAAAGCTCTCGCTCTAGATTCGCTTCCTCAAAGTTCCGATAGTGTTGCGGCCTCGGCCGTAGCTCAGCGATTCCCATTCGCGAGTTCGATCACTGCCAAGCTGGCTCAGCTTGGCGCATACGGATACTTTTTTGACGGATGCTATTCAAAGGATTCGGCGTGTGATTCGGCAAGAAAGATATCGGGCCGAAAGGTGCTGCTGCTCGCCGGAATTGATGCTCCCGATTTTCAAGATTCGACCTCGAAAGCTGCGAAGTGCTTTGCTCCGGATTCGTCTGTGACGGTCAAAACCGATCTAAGTCCTTCGGGAATTGGCATCGTTAATTCTTCGATCGATATTTCAGCCGCATACGACCAGCGGATAATAGACTTTTTTAAGGAATCACTTTCCTAAAATTCATTCTATCTCGATCGGCTTTTTACTATGGCCGTTCTTTTGCGCAACCTGGATAAGGTCCGAGTTTTCTTCAATGCTCGGAACGACAGCCACAAGAACCTCACGAAGTCTGACTAGCCGCTCTGCGGTCGAAATACTTTTAAGCAATTCATATTTCAGTTCGATATCTAGATTGAATGCCGCCATTACAAGGAATGAAAGCTCTTCCGGATCATTTTGCTCTACGGTTTCATATTTTCTGCGGTCACCGGAAAGCTTGAACGCGGCTCGTGCTATCCGGTCGAAAAGTTCGAACACCTCTTTTGCGATCCCTTTTGCATTTTGCTTTGATTCGGCGGTGTCTTCGAAAAACTCAACTTCGGCCAAAAGGTAAGGTTTTTCGGTATCTATGTAATTCAGAATGCGATAACGAAGAACACCTGTCGTAACAATATTCGATCGTTCGTCAGGCAAAACAATGGCCTCTTTTATCTCGGCCGCACAGCCGACCGAACCGGCTTCGGGCCGCGTCGCAAATGCTTTTTCACTATCGAAATAGCTAACTCCAAAAAGTCTATTGCCGCCGAGTGCGTCCGTCAGCATCTGCCGGTACCGCGGTTCGAAAATATGCAGCGGTAATGTTTCGTTCGGCAACAGGATCAGCGGCAAAGGAAAGATCGGCAGCTGACGGACGTCTTTGAGCTTATTTAATTGATCCGACATATTATGAAGTGAGCGTTTCGCCTTCTTCCAAAGATCTTTCCGCGATAAAATCGGCTATCATTTCTGGTGATTCGTCACTGAGAGCAAGCCGTTTCGCCCCGACAACAGCATCGGATAAAGATTCGAAACGAGACTTGAATCGAGCATCCCGCTGGACGAGATCTTCAATGACGCGGCGTTCGAGTTTTTCGCGTCCCGCTTCGTCATCGATATCAGCGGCGACCGCAAATTCTACCGGAACCGTATGGTTTTTTAACCTGATATGTAAAGCACCGGTTATTTCTTTCGCCGTATCGCGAATCAATTGCTGCTCCAAAAGTGAATTGGGGAAACCCAACCGGCCTTTCAAAGTGATCTCGATTATGGGTGCCGGCTTATCGGTTTCAGCCACACGGGCAGTTTGCTTTACAAGATCTATTACACCTTCGGTGATCTTTTTCGTGTCGTCGAATTTTGTAACATCAAATGGAATTCGCTGAAACGGCCGATAGCGGTAATCTTCGATATGCTTTGCGGTCACATTGTTGTTGTCATCAACCTGGACGACAAAAACACCGCGCGTTTCTTTATATTCTGCAACATTCGTAACTTCTATTGAACCCGGGTTAAATGCCCAGTTTTCGATCTCGTAATGCATATGAGTGTGTCCGAGACCGACATAATCGGTCACCGACCGGAGTTCTTTTAACGATGAGATCGAAAGAGCCGGGATAGGATGTGTCTGATGGCCTTCAACGTCTGTGTGGAGCATCAAAATATGAAATGCTCCTTCACGGTGATTTTCTTTGATCGCCTCGGTCAGCATCGGAATCGCCGTGTTCGCAGATGTTCCGAACCATTGCGAGCCAAAAATTCGTGCCCTGCCGATATCTATGAATCCGCCTCGTTTTTCATCTTCATCCCACGGTTTGTAATGAAATTTTCCGTCAATCACTGTCGGTTCGAGAAGGTATATCAGATTCCAATTACTTAGCGAACGCAACCAACTGTAGTCACTGTCATGGAAACGTGCGTCGTGATTTCCTTCGATCGCTACGACAGGAATTCCAGCATCTTTCAAAAGCGAAAGACCGGCGAAGGCGTAATTCATCGTTTCGGGCGGCACATTTTTTTTATGAAAGAAATCGCCGCACATTATCACGAAATCGACTTTTTCATCGATCGCGTATCGATCAATTACATCGATCCAAGCATCGAAAAAATCGCGCGGGCTTTCGGGAAGCTGATAACGTGTGCAACCCAGATGCACATCCGCAATATGAAGAAACTTCATAGTTGAATTTTACCATAGAGTTTTTCGTGGTTCATTCGACGATCTAATATGTTAAATTTGTCGAATGGAAAAGGTAGTCATGATAACCGGTGCATCGAGCGGCATCGGCAAGGAAACAGCGAAATTGTTTCAAACGAAGAATTGGAAGGTTGCCGCAACGATGCGTGATCTTTCAAGCTCCGAAGACCTGCAGAGGATCGCGGACGTCGAATGTTTCCGGCTTGATGTAACAGAAGTTGATTCGATCAAAAAAGCAGTTGCAGACGCGATAGAAAAATTCGGGCGACTCGATGCCGTCATCAATAATGCAGGTTATTGGCTGTTCGGTGCATTCGAAGCGGCATCGCCAGATCAACTCCAGCGCCAATTCGACACAAATGTTTTCGGTTTGATGAATGTTTGCCGCGAGGTACTACCGTATTTTCGGGAACAAAAGCGGGGAACCATAATTAATATTTCGTCTATTGGAGGGCGGGTGGCTTTTCCCGCCGCAAGCGCTTATTGTGCCTCAAAATTTGCGGTTGAAGGATTTTCGGAATCGATCAGATACGAACTCAAACAATTCAACATTCGGGTGAAACTAATTGAGCCGGGACCGATCCAGACTGATTTCTATGGACGATCCGAAGACGAAGCTACAAATGAAGCTGCGGCTGACTATGACACATTCGTAACCAAAGTTCGTGAAAATATGCAGAGATCGGCAGAGACGGCTCCCGACGGAAGTGTTGTTGCCCAAACTATTTACGACGCGGCGAGCGACAGTTCGGAGAGATTCAGATATGGTGTGAACACGAAAGGAATCTTGACCGCCCGCAAACTATTACCTGACACGGCTCTTTTCAGAATTGTTAAATACTCGCTCGCCAAATAGCCTAAATTCGCGATAAGTGAGATAATATGTTTTCTATACCTGATCTTCCTGGCTAACAACCGTCCTCTCGTTATTCAGTAACCTGAGGCAAGATAGACGCCCAAAGGCTTTAACTTTAAATATGAAAATTCTACTCTACAATCCTGACAACGGAATCACGCGCAATTTTATGCCGCATCTTTGGATGTTTTTGCTCCAGGCATTAACACCCAAAGAACATGAAGTTATATTGATCGATGGAAACGCAAAGGCAATGACGCGTGAGGAGTTGGTTGAATATTGCAAAGAAGAAAAAGTTGACATGGTCGGAATCGGAGCGATGACGCGCATGGTCGCTCGTGCTTATCACATGGCGGACGGTTTGCGAGCCGCGGGAATTACCGTCGTAATGGGTGGACCTCATGTTACGGAATGTCCCGACGAAGCTTTGGGCAAAGACGGCGGGCCGAAACACGCGGACGCGGTAGCACTCGGCGAAGCCGATGAGACTTGGCATTTGATGGTCTCTGATGCGGCGAAAGGCGAGTTAAAAGAGATTTATACTCCCGAGATCGACCCGAAAGGAAACGACAAAAAACCGAACTTACAGCCTTATCCACACATTCCTTGGGAATCGGTCGATCTGGAGCAATTCAGTTTGGTTCCGACATTTCTTCGCCCATTGATGTCAAAATTTGGCGAAGGCTGGGGCAAATTCTTTGTAGTTCCGATCGAAACCGGCCGCGGCTGTCCGTATGGTTGCGAATTTTGTACGGTCACCGGATTCTTTGGCGACTCCATACGTTTTCGTTCAAACGAGAGCGTTGTCGAAGAACTGTTGAGATTGAAAGCTCGTGCGAAACGGGAAAAGGGACAGGTAGCTGTTTTCTTTATCGATGACAATCTTGCGATAAATAAGAAGCGTTTGAAGTCACTACTGCGGGATATCATAGCCGCCGGTGCCCAGCTTCCGTGGGTTGCCCAGATCAGTGCGAATTTGCTCTCTGATGAAGAACTCGTCGATCTCATCGCAGACGCCGGTGCAAAATGGATCTTTATCGGGATGGAATCGATCGATCCGGCAAATATGGCGGACGTTAATAAAACTTTCTCGAAGCCCGCAAATTATCAAGGTGTGCTTGACGGCCTAGCTCGTCGAAATATTTATGCGATCACATCGTTTATTTTCGGAATGGATAATGATACGGTCGGCGTCGCTGACCGAACTGTAGATGAGATCGAAAGCTGGGCTCCTGGATTACCGGTGTTTGGTCAGCTAACTCCATTTCCTTCTACACCTTTGTATGATCGTTTGCAGAAAGCCGGAAGGCTTCATAGACCGAAGCATTGGCTAGAATTCGCCCCTTTCGTTATGGCACATAACCCGCTGAAGATGACGATCGAAGATGCTAAATCTGAGACGTTCGATGCATGGTCTCGATCCTACAGCCCGGAACGAAATTTCGAAGCGATCAGCTCCATAAAAAATCCGCCGATCGATGTCAGAATAAGTCATCTGGTCGCGAGATTATTTTTTCGCGGTATTTATTTTCCGCAGATGAGCAAAGCGGCCTGGCTCAAATTGTTATTTGATAATCGCAAGTCGATATTCAGTCTGACCAGCGAAGGGATCGGAACTTGGAGACGAGCGAAGAAACGACAGCGAGCCGAAGCAAAATTAATTGCGAACTTTGAATCTGAAAGTATCGCTGAGGGCGGCTCAAACAAATGATCAACCACGCATTTTAGCTGAAAATCTTGGGCGGCCGATCTCAGCAAGGATCGGCCTTAATTCTGCAATAATGTTTTCATGAGAATAGCCGTTCGAAGCGGCTATCCCGCCGAAGTTTTGAACATCGATCCTGTCGTATTTATATTTTTTTCCGTATAGGTCGGTCAGTTTTCCGCCAGCTTCTTCCAAAATGACTTGCGGGCCGCATGTATCCCACATTTTTGTCCTCGGCGATAAATGGATATAAACGTCGCATTCGTTTTCACTGATCAATCCAACCTTTAGGCCCACCGAACCGCGGCTGACGCTTTTGCGAAAATCTAATCCATCAAGCACTCTTCCCATTCGAGCACTTGGATGATTCTTTGATATCGCGATCGTCATTTCAGAAATATCAATTGTATCGGAAACCGTCATTCTTAACGGCTCTGAATTTCCGACGGTCATCCATGCTCCGCAGCCTTTCTTTGCGTAATAAAGTTTTTGATGGAACGGCAGCAGGACCACGCCGAGCACAGCTTCGCCGCGAACAGCCAAGCCGATCTGGACGGCAAAATCTCCATCTTGCTTAATGAATCCTGCCGTTCCATCGATCGGGTCGATGATCCAGACCCGTTCCGCTTTCATCCGCATTGTTGTGTCATCGGTTTCTTCTTCGGAAAGAATAGCGTCCGCCGGGAAAGCATTCGAAAGCCCTTTAACAATGATCTGGCTTGCTTCTCGGTCGGCTGCTGTTACCGGTTCAGCAAAGCTATCCGCTCCGATCTTTTCTTCGGCAATTATTTGTCCGTCGTAATATTCGAGAATTCGTTTTGAGGCTTTTCTAGCGAGGCTGATGACAGTTTCAAGTTCGGTTTCGAGCATTATGTAAAATCTAACATAGCAGCGATCCAATTACGATTTGTCGTACAATTCGGTTATGCCGCACCGTGGACATATCAGACTTCGGTGTGCAAGATCGGTCCATTTTGCCAATGCCGGTAGCGAGAGCGATTGTGTCTTGCTTTCGGCTTCGCCTTCGGACATTATTCGCGACAGTCCTTCAGCTTCTTGAATGACATCGCCCAATTCATGGGTGCATGGGCGACATTGCCAGCCAAAGCCGTCATTAAAAAAATTCTGTAATTTGACCATGATAAAAGAGCTCGCCGATAAAGGCCCGCTCTTTATTGACTCAGAACTGTCGAGAACGATCGGAGTCTCTAGACGCTGCTAGCGTAACTGTAACCTTACGGGTTTGGCCGTTACGAAACACTTCGAGCTGGGCATTTTCGCCGACTTTTCTCTTATCGAGAGCCCTATATAGATCGTCGAGACTTCCAATCGGCGTTCCATCAATGCTCGTGATAACGTCACCAAGCACTAACTGTCCCGATGAATCTCGTGAAAGTCCGTGCAGTCCCGCAAGGTCTGCAGGGCCGCCCCGAGAAACCGAATACAGAAGCAAACCCTTAGAAACAGGAAGCTTAATACCGCGATCGGCCAGCGATTCGACTCCGACGCCGTCAACGCGAATATTCGGTCTGCTCACCGAGCCAAACTTTAGAAGCTGCGGGATTACGCGTTTTGCCGTATTGACCGGAACAGCAAAACCAACGCCAACCGAACCGCCGGCAGGAGCGAGGATCTGAGAGTTAATGCCGATCATTTTGCCGAATTTATCCAAAAGCGGACCCCCAGAATTTCCCGGATTAATAGATGCGTCCGTTTGGATCGCGGCATCGATCGGGCGATTGTTGCGGGCTCTGATCGGCCGCTGAAGGCCTGAGATAACGCCTGTAGTCAGCGTACGATCCAATCCAAATGGATTACCTATAGCCAGAACTTTCTGGCCGACCGAAAGCTGATCTGAATCGCCAAGCGGTATGATCGTCAATCCTGTTGCGCCGTCGATCTTGATCACAGCGAGATCAGTATCAGGGTCGCCTCCGACAACTTTTGCGGGATAAACCTTCTCGCCGCCAAAATTCACCGTAATCTTCTGTGCACCTTCGATCACGTGATAATTTGTCAGAATGTGACCTTCGTTATCAATTACGGAACCGGAGCCGTTGCCGCGGCCTTCCTGAACATCTCCCCAGAAATCTTGCGTGTATGATGTTGTATTTATAAATGCTACTCCGGGCGAAATGGCTCTGTAAACTTCGATGCTATTTTGCTCGTCGGAAACAGCCGAGGGATCACTGATACCGCTTGGCGTTGATGCCGCGATCTCCATTGCTGAACTATTTGAATGCCAGCCGGTGACCACCAGATAGGCACCGATAACTACTCCGATGGCGATAAAAGACGTAGCGAACGAAAGCAAAAGTATTTGCCGTGCGGATAAACTATAAACAGATTTCGTTTTCATAAATAATTCCTCTAACTAGTACGAATTGTTCATTTGATGCAAACGCTATACTTTCGCGTTGTGCATTTATACATTATTTATACGCGAGAGATCGGCATCTTGTTCAGGTAAGAATAAAAGCCGAGAGGATCATTTTAAATTAAGGTGATCAAGAAAAGAAATGTGTGATGCCGCTGAAGAAATTTGTGATCGAAGCGTTTGAAACTATTCCGGCTGCGGAAAGGCCGGTATATAGATGCACACCCATCAGACTAATATACAATGCTATGGCAACCGTCACGCCATAACGGGCTATCTTTCGATTTCCCCAAAGCAACAGGACGATTGCGGCGGTTGCTCCGATCGCGATTTTTACCGAAAGAAAAGTGAGGTCGCCTATGTCGAGCAGCCGTGCCATCAGCTGATTGCCTTCGGTTGCGATCCCGTTGCGAACCCAAAATATTGTCAAAAGAGCATCAAGCAAATTCAGACGCAAACAATAAAATTGATTGATTTACCAAATGCATAATTTTCCCTGACAAATCGAAAACATTCCGCAGCCGTTATTCAAAGCCAACGGCGGTCAAGTAAAGGAACATCTAAAAACTGACTATGTGTATGTATTATAGTTTTAATTGAACCGTTTTCCAAAAGTTTTTTACCGTGTTGAGTAAAATGCTAAACTATATTCATAAGGTGTATTTAAATTTTCGATTCGTGAGCTGAGCATTTTCCTTAGCAAATCACGTCGAAGTTCTATTTTGGTTGATAAAAGACAGGAGATGATTATGAAGAATATTAGGAATTTGGGCGTTCTTTCGCTTTTTTTCGCATTGATGGTTTCGCTAACGGCGATAAATATCGATGCTCAGCGAAAACCCACGATAAGACGCACGACTCCGACACGTGCGGCAAAGCTTTAACGTTGCAAGCGGTACCCGATTGCGTGTTCGTATCGATCAAACGATCAATTCGAAAGCTTCGCAGGTTGGCGATACTTTTACCGCAACCGTCACCGATGACGTTTATTCGAACAACGGTGTGATCGTCATACCTCAAAGCAGCAAGGTCACGGGCCGGATC
The DNA here is from genome assembly GCA_963720905.1 of uncultured Acidobacteriota bacterium. Classification (GTDB taxonomy): domain Bacteria; phylum Acidobacteriota; class Blastocatellia; order Pyrinomonadales; family Pyrinomonadaceae; genus OLB17. The sequence goes on along the minus strand of CAVRHB010000007.1, from coordinate 656,740 downwards.
GATTCGGTGACCCCAGCCAAAAAAGGGGGAGATCCGGGCCAGATCGATGTAAGCTTTATTAAGCTTGATCTGCCGAACGGCACATCGCGTCGCATCAACGGCTCACTTACCGATCTTGATGCTGATGATGCGAAGAGCGACAACGAAGGCACGGCTTCGGGCGATAAGATGAAGCATCGCAAGATCATCTTTATCGGCGGCGGCGGCGCAGGCGGCGCGGTTCTCGGAGCCGCGATCGGCGGCGGCAAAGGTGCTTTGATCGGCGGCTTGATCGGAGCCGGAGCAGGTTTGCTTGGCGAACGTTTTACCAAAGGCGAAAATGCAGAGGTAAAATCCGGAACCGAATTCGGCGTTGTTCTGAATCAAGGAATTTCGCTTCCGCGATTTGGCGAAAGGACCGAACGAACCGAATATCCGGATGCGACCAACAATGGCGGATCAAGAACCTACATTGTTCAACCGGGCGATACGCTTGGAAAGATCAGTGTCCGTTTTTACGGAACGGCGAACGGTTACCTGAGGATCTACGACGCAAACCGCGATCGTTTATCGAGCCCGAGTGCGATCAGCGTTGGGCAAGAATTGATCATTCCTGAATAAGGAATATCGATCTGAGATCGGAAGAGCCGGGGCAACTGCTCCGGCTCTTTTAGTTCCACAACGAATTTTAATTTCAAATATCAATTGAGCGATCCAAGGTGTTTTGCTATCTTTTTGATCAGCCAGCTTGGTGTCGAAGCTCCGGCAGTCAAGCCCACCTTTTCGACTCCGATCAGATCAGCCGGATCGATCTCGTCTTCGGTTTCGATCAAAAAGCTCTTTTCGCAATTTTCTTTACAGACACCAAGCAATTTTACGCTATTCGATGAATGTCGGCCGCCGATGATATAAAAAGCATCGACCATTCCTGAAAGTGCTCGTGCGGCTTCCTGGCGGTCTTTTGTTGCCGAACAAATGGTATTTACGATCTGCACTTCATCGGTTGTTTTTGTTTTTACGGCTTCGGCAGTATCGAAAAATGTCTGAACCTTGATCGTTGTTTGGGCGACGATGAGTGGTTTTCTTAGCTGAGGAAGCTGTGCGACCTCGCTTTCGTCGCGAACGATAAAAGCATGATCGGGTGCATAACCGCGAACACCGATCATTTCCGGATGATCGGGATTGCCGATTATAACAACGTGTCTGTTTTCAGCAGCCGCACGAGCCGCAAGCTTCTGAACGCGTGTGACGAACGGGCAGGTGGCATCGACAACCTTTGATGCTATCTGTTCGAGTTGGGATTGAACCTGCGGCGTGACGCCATGAGCACGTATTACGGCGGTTTCGCCGCGTTTGATCTGCACCGGTTCGCTGATCGTCGTTACGCCGTATTGACCGAGCCGCTGCATCTCCTGCTCGTTATGAATAAGCGGTCCCAGGCTTCGCACCGTATCGCCCGCGCCGACGGCCTCTTCGACCATCTCCACGGCACGCTCAACGCCGAAACAAAAACCATATTCGTCTGCCAGTAATACCTGCATCGTTTATTTTCCAACTACTCTACCAACTCTAATCGTATCAAATCCGCCGTAAAACGGTAAATAGCGGATCATTATTCGATAATGTCAGAAGAACAGAAGAACACCTTTTCTTCCGATCTGTCCCACTGTCCCGCTGTCCCAGTGTCCCACTCGCGCTAAATTTTCAAAAACCCGCCTATTCCTTGGTCGGTGCGAACATCGACCCAAGCAAAATATAACATAACTTGCGTGTATAGTAAATAGTTTTATTTGTGCAACAACGTCGAAATTTTATGTCGTCCAAAGTGCGACCGACTCCGCTGACACAGGCGGTTCTGACTTTGACAAAAAACTCAGCGATTGCGGAGACCTATGCTAATATTGGCGCGAAATTGATTCGGTTGCAAATCCAACTGATCGAGCTCATCCGGCAACAAATAGACAATGAAAGAAAAGCACAAACCGATATTACTTGGTCTTATACTTCTGATATGCGTTGGTTTGGCGATCGCTGTCAACGGCCAGAAAACGGATGTCTGCGATAAGGAATGTGTGAAAGTCGTGGCGAATCTTGTTGAACAGCAAAAGAACAGTCTTTATATCTCGTGGTCCGAGAAAGACAATCGAATGCTCGGCGACAGAGTCGCGGACGGTATAGTTAAAGTATTTCCGAGAAAAGATCTATTTCTACTTTCGAATGTAAAACTCTACCTACCGATCATCCGAGAATCGTTCATGGATATAGATATGATCGAATTGGCCGAAAACAAAAAACCGACTAACAGTATTTATTTCCTCGAAGATCTTAAAAAACATGTCTCTAACCCAGAGACGTTATCTGATATCGATAAATTATTGCGAACGATTGCAAGAGATATTTCGAGTCACGAATGTTGAAGAGAATCTTCTGGACCGTCGGGTTGATCAAATAATAGTTAATCGCTGCGAATAAGTCGCCCACTTCAGTTTTTGGCAGGCAAATTACCAGTTGCCGATAGCTTTTGTCCCGGCTTTTGTTTATAACGACTCTACTGGAAAGCGTCGGAATAAACTGTTCTAAAGAAGAAATTCTGCGAGAGGTTTTAGACACTTTCGTAAGTATCTGATCCGGTTTAAAGAATTGTCGCGATCTATGATGGGAAAAAGGAGCAAGATGAAAAAGGTAATATATTTGATGTTCTTAGTGCTTTGTTGCTGTGCGAAGTTTGGCATTGCTCAGGATAATAAAGCGATCGATTCAGAAAAATTAGCTCCTCCGGCCGAGGAGAGTTTTCAGGCAGCGACTGGAATCGCCACGAGTAGATCTCAAGCCTCGTGCTACTCATGGGAAAAACATTTGATCGCGGTAAAGCCCGGTTGCGAAACATTATACTTTGGCAAGAATGAAAAATATGGTTCAAATCCGACTTATTATATATATAACGAAGACGGAACGATTTGGTTCGACCTGCCCTGGGGACGTCCCAATGATGTTGAATTCCGTTTGTCAAAAGAGATAGGATTCGAACCATTTCGATATGGTCCGAGCGACGCGACTGCAATGCGGATAACCGGTGAATCTGAGAACTGGTATCGAGTAGAAGTTAACGAAAAAACGCGTGAGATAAAATATATACCAAAAGCAACAATACTTGGGAAAAAGTCAGTTGGGAATTTTTTATTCTTCAAACTCGCAAGTATGGGCTTGCAGTCCGGTTAGATTATTGGATCGTCCTGAGGGCAAAGTGATCAAAGAAATAATATTCAATGATCCTGGGCCCATCGATCTGAAAGTAGCCGAAGTGGATGGTGATTGGCTGAAGGTCCAATCCGAGAGAGACAAATTCGCATGGATCAGATGGAGGAAAGACCGCGAAATGCTCGTGGGTTATCTGGCCCAACCGCGCGAATTTCACAAGGAACTCAACATGCGATCAGCTTGAATTGTCTAAGTGAGTCGAAGCGAGTCAACGCACCGGTTCGCGGAGGATGGATTCGGCGGCTTGGCGGGCGATTTGGGCGGCGGCGGTGTTGTCGCCCTTTTGGTGGGCTATCTGCATAAGAGCTTCGCCGGTGCGTGAGAGCAGGCGGAAGAGGTCGCCTTCTTCGGCGCCGGAGCGTTTTACGAGGTCGTCCCAGGCCATTCCGCCGGCCCAACGTTCGGCTGCTGATGCGGCAGAGAAATTAACTTCTTCGGCGGCATCGATGTGGTATTTTCTCTCGACCTGTGCAACATCGTGGATCGTTTGATCGAAAAACTCGATAGTTTCGAGGAGCTTATCGGATAGATGCATCTCGCCGTAGTTGCGGTCGGCATCGGCCGTTAAAGCGGCCATAAAACCGGCAGCGAGTTTTGGCGTCATATTGTTAAAGATCCCCGAGCGAAGCGCTTCGCCAATAAGCAACGGTCGATCGACGCGAAGATCGGCGAGCCATTTACCACTCTCGGTCGCTTTCTGAGCGACGAAATCAATATAGCCGAAATGATCTAGCACTTTTGCACGGTCTTCGAACGGCTGCCAGATCTCGTCTTTTAGAAAAGCGATATCGCGGTCGATCTTCTCAAGCTTTTCCGCAGCGGCCTGCGTTTCCCAAAGAATTTTTTGCGATTGACCAAATTTTTCGATCAAGTCATCAAACATTTTTGAAGCATCGTCCGATCCTTCGCGTTCGAATGAAAGTTTCGGTTCGGCCAGCGGTGGATTTTTATTTTCGAAAACGTCGAAGAAAGCCTGCTCGATCGAATCGGCTTTTAAGGCGTAAATATTTTTATAGATGCGGCTAACTCTTGCCAGCTCAAAACTCGTTCCGCCGCCATCGTCACGCATCGCGGAAATTTTGCCGCTGTGCGAATTGATGACCATGTAAAGCCGCTTTCCGCTCCGTCCTTGACTGACGATCCGGCCGGGAACCGCATTTTCGCGAAGCCATTTATCGCGCATTTCCGCACGCGTAACAGGAATCGCTTCGTGCAGGCGATTTCGTGCCGAAACAAGCCTCTCAAAACCGCGAACGTCTTCGATAGAATATTCAGTTTTGGCGATCACTTCGGCGAGGCGAGCAGTTTCGTTAGTCCGGCGGCGTTGGAGGTCACCGATAGTCTTCGCGGTCTTTCGAAATGCAAAACTTTTTTCGGCGATCTCGCGGATCTGGTCGAAGTTTCCAAAAGCATCGAGCAGATTTAGCAAGCTTGTGTAAGTCGCACGAAATCGGCTTTCGAGCGGATCGGGTTGTGCTTTTAGTAATTCGGCTATCTTTTTCGGGTCTTGAAACTGTCCGGGAGCAAGCACGACAAACCCGACCTTATCTTTGCCGCGGCGTCCGGCACGACCGGTCATTTGCTGTAATTCGCTTGCGCGAAGCGGCCGCCAGCCTTCGTTTCCGCGGGTGTCGGCATTGACAATAACGGCTGTTCGGGCAGGGAAATCAACACCGGCCGCGACGGTCGATGTGGCAAATATCGCATTCAGCAAACCGGCCGACATCATTTTTTCGATCAATAATTTCCACGGCGGAATGTGTCCGGCGTGGTGAGAGCCGACGCCGGCATTGACCAATATCTTCCGGTGTTTATGTTTCAGTATTTCTGGATTTTCGACAGCGAAGTCATCAAAGATCGCCTGTCGCTGAGCAAGTTTATCTTGATCAGTTCGCTGTGATCTATCCAAAGCGACCTCGCTCGCAGCCTCGTCGCATTTTCGCCGTGTCGGCATAAAAATTATCGCCGGCAGCAAATTATAGCCTCGAAGAGTTGATATTAATTTGTGCGGCGGAATTTCCGCGCGGTTCGGATCCATTGCTGAGATTATATATTAAAGCCGGCAAGTTTAACGATGCCGGACATTTATCTTATAGTTAGAGCAATGGGGAAATGGTTGAAAAGGTTTGGGATAGCGGCCGGAGCGTTGGTTTCGCTCGCAGCGGCGGCGGTGATCTGGAGCGATTGGGATTCGACCATCGAAGAAAAGCGCGTTTTTGGCGATAGGTCGCGGCTCGCAAAACCGGATTTTCCGGGAACGCCGGTCGATCAGCGCGGACGCTTTATGAACTTGGAATTTCCGAACCTTCCAAAGACGTTCGATCTGATTAAATGGACTGTATTGCCGAACGAATTCGCCGACGAAAAAGCAAAAGATGACGCACGGCTGAAAGTTCTTGACCCAAAAGAATTTTTGCAAAGCGGACGCGATGGCATACTTTGGCTCGGACACGCGTCGTTTCTTATAAGGCTCGGTGGAAAATCACTATTGGTCGATCCGGTTCTTGGCAAACCGCCGCTTATCACCGAATATATTGCAGTCGAATCTCCGCTCGATCTGATACCGAATGTCGACCATGTTCTGATATCGCACGATCATCGCGATCATATGGACGAAGCGACGATCAAAGCGATCGCGGCAAAATTTCCGAACGCAGTATTTTTATCCGGTCTTCGTTCTGACGAACTTTTGAGCGAATGGATCGGCGATCGGCATCGAGCGGTGACGGCCGGCTGGTACGAGCAGTTTGCGGCTGACGGTGATGTGAAAATATATTTTGTTCCGGTTAGGCATTGGTCGCGTCGTGGTCTGTCCGATATGAATTATCGACTCTGGGGCGGATTTATTATTCAAAGCGAAAGTACGACGATCTATTTCGGCGGCGACAGCGGCTATGGAGATCATTATCGCGAAACGGCTGAGCTTTTCCCGAAGATCGACTATTTTCTGATCGGCATCGGAGCTTTTGAACCGCGTTGGATAATGGAACCGAACCACAATTCGCCGGCTGAAGCTGTAAAGGCTTTTCTGGAATCTAAAGCCACGACGATGGTTCCGATGCATTTCGGCAGATTTGATCTTTCGGATGAGCCGCCGAGCATGCCTCTTAGAAATTTGATGGAAGAGGCTCGAGAAGCGGGAATCGAAAGCAAGGTAAAGGTACTCACGATAAACGAGAATATAGACCTATGAAATTCAATCGCGGTTCAGGATTGCTTCATCATATTACGTCACTGCCATCGCAATTCGGCATTGGCGATCTCGGTCCGGCGGCGTTTGAATTTGTCGATAAATTGGAGGAAGCTAGGAACAAAAATATTGGCAGATATTGCCGCTTGGTCAAACGGGTTACGGCAACTCGCCATACGGATGTTTTTCGGCTTTTGCCGGAAATGTTTATCTGATATCGCCGGACTCGTTAGCCGAACGCGGGTTTCTGGATGACGGCGATCTGGCGGATAAGCCCGACTTTCCGCCGGATACAGTGGATTTTGGTTCGGCGATCGATCATAAAAAGAAGCTCCTTTGGCGGGCTTTTGAGAAATTCAAAAGTACGGACGATGACAGTATCGCTGCAGAGTTTCATGCGTTTTGCGATGAAAACTATTGGTGGCTCGAAGACTATGCATTCTTTCAGGCGTATCGCGATGCACACGATTTTAAGGGTTGGCACGAATGGAATGAAGATGTCAGATCGCGCGAAACGGAAGCGATGGCGAAAGCACGCGGAGAGCTGGACGAACAGATCTTCGCCCAGAAATTTTACCAATTCGCTTTCTTTGATCAATGGTCAAAGCTTCATATTTACGCAAACGAAAAAGGCATTTCGATCATTGGGGATGTGCCCATATATGTTGCGTTCGATTCCGCGGATGTCTGGTGTAATAGAAGTTTGTTCAAGCTGAATAAAGACGGAAAGCCAAAGGTCGTCGCCGGTGTACCGCCGGATTATTTCAGCAAAACCGGCCAGCTTTGGGGAAATCCGATCTACGATTGGGACAAGATGCGAGCCAACGGATTTCACTGGTGGACCGAGCGGATCAGGTTTAATCTGAAGATGTTCGACATCGTCCGAATCGACCATTTTATCGGGCTTGGCCGCGCGTGGGAAGTTCCCGGCGAGGATAAAACGGCGGAGAACGGCGAATGGGTCGAGATTCCGGGCGAGGAATTATTCGCGGCGTTACACAATGCGCTTGGTGAAATGCCGCTGATCGCTGAAGATCTCGGTGAAATGACACTTAATATCGAAAGGCTTCGCGATGATAATAACATTCCGGGAATGCGGATACTGCAGTTTGCGTTCGGCGGCGATGCGGGAAATCTTCATCTGCCGCACAATTACGACCAAAGCTCGGTTGTTTACACGGGCACGCATGACAACGACACGGTCGTCGGTTGGTTCAAAAATATAAAGAAAAAGAAACGCGGCCAGCCGCCGAATGCGGCTTATACGCATTGCCTGGAATATTTGCGAACGGACGGCAAAGAGATAAATTGGGATATGATCCGCGAGGCATTCGCTTCCGTCGCGGATATCGCTATAATTCCTACGCAAGACGTGCTCGGGCTCGATAATAAAGCAAGAATGAATTTGCCGGCTTCGATGGGTTCGAATTGGGCGTGGAGAATGAAGCCCGATGCTTTGACCGAAAAATTATTAGAACGGCTACGAAATTTGTCAGCCTTTTATTCACGATGACATCAGAGGAGATCAGATATGCAGCGTCGCGAATTTGTCGGAACGGGAATGCTGGGAGCGGTCGGGCTCTTGACCGTTAAAATGCCTGCCATCAACACAATGCGGAAAACACAAAGGCTTAGCGAAGAAACAGTTGCGTCGTTGCGGGAAAAAATGGGATCGGGCGAAATGACTGCCGAATCGATCACCAAGGCTTATCTCGATAACATTGCCGAATTCGACAAAGCGGTGAATTCGATCATCGAAATCAATCCGGATGCACTGGAGATCGCAAAGTCGCTCGACAAAGAACGCAAGGCGGGCAAAGTTCGCGGACCGCTGCACGGCATTCCGGTCGTGATAAAAGACAATATCGATACCGCTGATAAGATGCTGACGACGGCCGGAAGTCTTGCGCTCGTTCACGCACCGAAGCCCGCAAAAGACGCGGCGATCGTCAAACAACTGCGCGAAGCAGGGGCGATAATTCTCGCAAAAACCAATTTGAGTGAATGGGCGAATTTTCGCTCTACGAATTCTTCGAGTGGATGGTCCGGCCGCGGCGGACAGACGCATAATCCGTATGTTCTGAGCCGAAATCCGTGCGGTTCATCGTCGGGAACAGGTGCGGCCGTTTCATCGAATTTTGCGGCGATCGGCATCGGCACGGAAACAGACGGTTCGATCATTTGCCCGTCGTCTGTTTGCGGAATTGTCGGTCTAAAACCAACGGTCGGTTTGGTTTCGCGCAGCGGTATCATTCCGATCTCGCATACACAGGACACGGCCGGACCGATGACGAGGACAGTTGCGGATGCGGCGGCTTTATTAAATGTGCTCGACGCCGTGGACAAGGAAGACAAAGCGACGACCGTCAACGGTAAACGTGAAAAAGTGGATTACACGATCTTCCTAAAACCCGACGGATTGAAAGGAGCAAGGATCGGTGTTGCTCGCGATTATTGGGGAACGAACAAAGCTGTCGATGAGATCACCGATGCGGCCCTAGAGAGAATGAAGGCGGCCGGAGCGGAACTTATAGACGTAACATTCCCGAGCCTGAAGGGTTTAGGCGGAGCCGAAAACCGGATACTGCAATTTGAATTCAAAGCTGACCTTGAAAAATATCTGAAGGCGAGGAAAGCTGAACATAAGACTCTCGACGATCTGATCCAATTTAACGAAGACAATCGTGCCCGCGAAATGCCGTACTTTGGGCAAGAGATATTTGAAGAATCGGCAAAACGCGGTTCGCTCACCACGCCTGAATATCAACAGGCTTTGAAAAAAGCGAAGCTCGCTTCGCAGACCAATGGCATTGACGCAATAGTGGCGAAACACGCTTTGGATGCGATATTTGCTCCTTCGAACGGGCCGGTTTGGCTGACCGATCATCTGAATGGCGACAGCGGCGGAAGTTACGTTTCGAGTTCGCAGCTTGCGGCGGTCGCAGGTTATCCGAGTATTACCGTTCCGGCCGGTTTTGTCAGCGAGATCCCGATCGGCGTTTCTTTTTTTGGGAAAGCGTTTACGGAAAGCACGCTGATCAAACTTGCGTATGCCTTTGAACAAATGACGAAGGCACGCCGTGAACCAAAATTCCTGTCTGACGACGAATAGGTTAAAGTTTTGTGGCGATCTCCGCGAGGCCGCGAAGGATAAGATCGGTTTCGACGATGTCGATGCAGTCGGTCTCGGCGGCGATCATCTCTGAAAAACCCCCGGTTGCAATGACCTTTGGTGAACCGCCGAGTTCGGTTCTTATCCGCGCGACCAATCCTTCTACGAGGCCAATATAACCCCAAAATATACCAGAACGGATCGATAGTTCGGTCGTGTTGCCAATGACGTTTTCGGTTCGCTCTATCTGAATATCCGGCAGTTTCGACGTTTTTTGTTTTAACGACGAAGCCATCGTAAGCATTCCCGGAATGATCGTTCCTCCAAGGAACTTTTTGTCGTGATCCACAGCATCAATTGTTGTCGCGGTTCCGAGATCACAAACGATCACCGGCGTTCCGTATTTCATGGCGGCCGAAGCTGCCACGATGCGATCAGTGCCGACGGCCATTGACGGTTCGTAGCGAATGGTCATGCCGAGATCGAATGTACTGTCAACGCGGATCGTTTCAACATCAAACGCACCGTTCAAAAATTTCGACAATGGCTCATCAAATTCCGGAACTACCGAAGAGACAATAGCCGAATCGAGGAAATGAAGGCGCGGTGCAAGCTCGTTCTTAAAAAACGAAGAGTCGGCGTTTCGTTGGGTTGGAATTGTGAATTTTTCGAGAAGTGTGGTGCCGTCAAATAAGCCAAATTTGGCAGAAGTATTTCCGATGTCAACGGCGAGAAGCATCTGGATCTTTGCGTTTAGCCTTGGAGCGGGAGTCCGTCGTAAATTATGTTCCAGCCGTTCTCGCTGCTGCTACGAAGGCTTTTTGTAAACCATTCGAGAGCGGCGGCCGGATCGTCATAGATCTGAACGGAAGGTTTTGTTTCGCGCGGATCGACGCGGCAAATAGCAGCGCCCTGAGCGGCACTTTTATAGCAAAGCAATGCGACCATGTTGTTCTTTTGTAGAACTGCCGTTCGCACATTGACCTCAAGATCTTCGAATTCTTCGAGTTCGTCAAACTCTTCATCAAATTCGTCGATGTCAAAATCGTCTAATTCTTCAAATTCATCAAACATAAACTAAAGACCGAAAAAATAAGGCCGTAATTACAAGTTACACTCTTGCGGCTTAAAGTTCAATTCGTATTTTACTTCGGAAAAGTTTTTGACAAGCATTTCTTCGCCGACGCGGTTTCCGGTGCGTCGGTCTATGGCTTCGCGCCATATTTCATTTTGGCGGAAGTTTTTGCCGTTTTGTACGGTAAAACGATGATTCTTTTCGAAAACATGATAAGTGTGCGGCGTTTCCTTATTCGAATATATCGCTCCTTTCAAGTGTTTATCGGTCAGCCACAGCTTGATCTGAAACGTAATATCGGTCGGATTGAAGAACCTCAGATCGACGTAATTATAGAAAACACCGGCACCGCTTCCGAAGGGCAGAACTCGGTTTTCGTCAGGAAAAGGATCGAAGCTATGATGATGACGTTCGGCTATTTCGAGCGGTGTGTGAAGTGCCATCCAATAGAGCAGATTCGCGAGCTGGCACAAACCGCCGCCGACACCGCGAATAACCTCGCCGCGTGAAAGCTGCATCCCTTCACAATATCCTTTCCCGATCGTTGCCTCTCCAACACATTTCCAAAATGAAAATGTTTGGCCGGGTTTGATCAGAAGCCCATCGATCGTTGGACAGGCGATCAGTAGATTTGCGATCTTATTTTCCTGCAATTCGGGTTCGGAATTTCCGAGTCTTCGCCGAAGCAGAGATTGATGCCGTTTGCAGGTAAACAGGAGTTCGTCCGCGCTGAGCTCACGGGCAAAGCGACCGGTGTTTTTTAGATCGATAATGCGGCGGAACAGACGCTTTTGATGAATGCGTGTGTGGTAAACAAGTGGATGAATTTCCGAAAGTCTTTTCGACATATATTCGTGAGTTCAATTTGCGGCCCTAAGCTTTTTTACATCGCCGGCCGTAATTATGCGGAGTTCTCCGTTATCCATTCGGACGCGGAGAGCTCCGTTCGGCTCCAGTCCTTCAGTTATACCCTCAAATGTTTCATGTTCCAATCTAACCTGAACGAGTCTGCCGTTCTCATAGGTTGACCGTTCGGTCCAAAGTTCTAAAATTTTAGCTGCACCATTAGGATCTGAAAGTTCGGAATAAATTTCGGCAAAGTGCGACGCAAATTTTTCGAGCAATGAGGTCGCATCGGCTCGCTCTAATGTTTCAGCCTCGATTGAAGTGGCGATCTCGGCTATCTCAGGCGGAAAATTGGCCGAACGCAAATTTATTCCGACTCCCAAAATGACAGCCAAACCGCTCGGTGTATCAACGGTTTCGGCCAATATACCGCAGATCTTTTTTCCGCCGATGATGACATCGTTTACCCATTTTAGATCCGGTTCGATGCCGAGCGACCAGAGCGCATCATAAGCCGCGATGCCAGCCGCAAGTGTGATCAATGATAAAAATTTAGTATCGAATTTCGGACGGAGAACAAGGCTGAAAAATAAACCGGCGTCCTTTTCTGAGATCCAGTTTCTTCCGTTGCGGCCGCGGCCGGCGGTTTGCTGACGAGCGACTATGCACAATCCTTCAGAAGCTCCGACCTTTGCTTGATCGCGTGCTTCGTTGTTTGTCGATTCGAGCGTATCAAAGCGAAGGATGGTGAAATTCATAATTCAGGCATTCGGCTTCCAGAGCGAATTGCAATAAAAATGTCGACTGTCGTAAAAATTATGCTCGACCGTGAAACCGCTTTCGGCGGCGAGTTCTGAGATCAGCCTCTCGCTGTATTTTTGCGAGATCTCCATGAAAATAGGTTCCCAGGCATCAAAATCAAAGCTTCGGTCGAACGCGTCGATCCTTACGGTTTGCTTTTCGCGGCTGATCAGAAAAGAACGCGCGGCTCCTTCGATCGGGCGATAAACGGCGTAATGCGAAAATTTGCTGACATCAAAATGTCCGCCGAGCTCACGGTTAATGCGCGTCAAAAGATTCAGATTAAACGCCGCTGTTACGCCTTTCGGATCGTCATAAGCACGGACAATATCGCGCGGATCTTTTTGGAGGTCAAATCCGATGAATAATTTATCCGACGCGTTCATTACGCGGTGAAGACTTTTGAAAAAATCGACGGCGCCGGCTCGGCTGAAATTGCCGATGTTCGAGCCTAAAAACAAAAGGATCTTGCGGCGCTCGTCGGCCGCGGAAAGCGATTCTAGGATCTGAAAATAATCGCCTTGCCGGGTTTCCAGGTTGAGCTTTGGAAATTTGGCCTCGAAGTTTGCCGACAAAGCATCGCAAGCTTCGCGTGAAATATCGATAGCCGAGTATTTGAATTCCGGATCATGCTGTAGAAAATGATCGATCAAAACGGCAGTTTTTGTGCCGTCACCGGCTCCGAGTTCGATCAGATCAAAAGATCCCGTCCCATCGGCAAAAGCTCGGTAGATCGCGTCTGTCTGGTCGGTAAAAATTTCAAGTTCCGAACGCGTGAGGTAATATTCGGGCAGCTTCATTATTTCCATAAAAAGCCGCGAACCTTCATCGTCGTAGAAATAACGCGAGGATAACTCTTTTGGTTCGGACGTCAGACCCGTAAGCACATCGGACGCAAACGTGTTGGTTTCGGTAGATTTTGAAGCCTTCATAGTTTATTTTGCCAAGCGAATTCCGGTGAATTGCCAACGCAAGTGAGGATTGAAGAAGTTTCTGTAAGTGTTCCGGCTATGATCTTCGGGCGTGACGACAGAAGCCCCACGCAAGACCATTTGGCTGATCATAAATTTGCCATTATATTCGCCTACGGCTCCCGGCCCTTTCTCGAAACCGGGATAGGGAAGATATGCACTGCCGGTCCATTCCCAGCGTTTGCCCCAATCGAATTTGTTCGAAGCAATTTCCCATTCGAATTCGGTCGGCAGACGCATTCCGCGCCATTCTGCGTAGGCATATGCTTCGTAAAAAGAAACGTGACAAACCGGAGATCTCAGATCCAGCGGACGCAAACCGCCGAGCGTGAATGTAAACCACTCATTATCTTTCTTATGCCAATAAAGTGGACTGTCGATCGCGTTTTTTGTGACCCAATCCCAACCTTCGGAATGCCAATAGCGAAAATCTTTGTAACCGCCGTCCGCGATGAACGTGAGATAGTCGGCGTTCGTTACGAGACTTCGCGAGATCGCGAAATCGCCGACCAGAACATCATGGCGGCTCAGTTCGTTATCAAAACAAAAGCCGTTACCTTCGTGGCCAACCTTGTAAACACCGCCTTCGACCTCAAACTTCCCATAGATATCTATGTCGGCGATTTCTTCGGGGAAATAGTTTTCCCGGTAGACCGGGAAGATCGGATTGAGGCCAAAGCTGAATTTCAGGTCCGTAACAAGAAGTTCTTGATGTTGCTGTTCGTGGTTGAGGCCAAGTTCGACCAGTTCGAGGCATTCGGCAGGAACCTCATTCGATAAGAGTTCAAGAATTTTATCATCGACATGTTTTCGGTATTCGAAAACCTGAGCAACGGTCGGACGGCTCAGATCGCCACGATTTTCGCGAACGGTTCGCTCGCCTATCGAGTTGTAATAGCTATTAAACAGAAAACCGAAATTTTCGTCGAACTGTTTGTAACCGGGCGAGAAATTTTTGAGGATCATTTCCTCGAAAAACCATGTCGTATGAGCAATGTTCCATTTAGCAGGCGAAACATCGACGGAAGGCTGCGGAATATAATCTTCGATCTCAAGGGGTTCACACAAGTAAACCGTATGCTGGCGGACTTCGGAAAATCGATCGCGCAATACGGCATAGCGAGGCTTTTCAGCATCTCTGGCTTCGGCAGTTAGCATTCTTTTATTAAAGCAAATTATTTGGGTTATATAAAGAGTTTTGAGTGTTTATCGATCGCCGAACCGTAATATCGCTTCTTTGCAGATCTCAGCGAGATACGGATCGGAGCTTTGCGAGCAGATCTTTATTGCGGCGAATGACGCAGGGTCGGCGATAAAGCCAAGTGCGGCGGCGGCTTCGCGGCGTGTATCAATGGCTTCTTTTTTATTGTTGAGAACTTTTATGAGAACAGGAACGACTTTGGTGAAATATTCTGACCTAGCCGCAGTGTTTTTTTCGGGTTCGATCTCTTTGTATTTCAAAGGAAGAAAATTTTTGGGCGTAACCGCCGGTTCTTGATCGTTGTTTATTTTCGCGGCGATCTGACCGATCGATCTAGCTGCCGAACGGCGTGTAACTTCGGCGTCTTCTTTTGGTTTTTCGCTTAATATTTCGACGAGCGGTTTGATCGCGCGAGACTCGCCGATATTTCCCAGGGCAATGATCGCAGCGTTTTTGACCTCGAGAACCTTTTCATTTTCGGCGAGTTGGATAAGCGATAAAGCGGCGGTTGGATCGCCGACTTTGCCCAATGCGAGCGATCCTTCGCGACGAACGAATTCGCTTTTATCGGCAAGCAACGGCAGCAAAACAGCGACGGCTTCATTCCCAGGAAGCCAGACCACGGCCGAAGCGGCGGTTGCTCGGACGAGTTCGTCGTTGCTTTTCAATGCGGGCAATGCGACGGTTGAGGCTTCGGCGGTTCCGATCTTCTTTAATTCAAAAAGACGCTTCACGCTGCTGTTCCGAATTGCCATTGCGTATCGCTTCTTCAAATTTTTGCGGGTTTTGAGCCGATGCGATCGCCGAAAGCATCACGCAAAGACCTGCGGCTAGAAATAATTTTGGAGCAAAAGTTTTCATTCGCCTAAACCGTTTGGCGAAGTTTTGAATGCTGGTTGATTTCCCATTCGAAAACCTGACGCGGACGCTTGTTCTCGTATGCGTTCGCGAGCGAGCCGATAATATCATCGGTCGTAAACGTTTCCGGTCGTTGATTGTGTTGCCGAGTTCGGGAATTAGTGTGATCGCTTTCGCGTAATTCTTTAGATAAATTTGCGTGGTTTGAATTAGGTAGGTTGGTCATCGTCTTGCCTCCGATAGCTTGGCAGACGCGTTTGACCGTGACGAAAAAAGATCAGGTTTTGTGCATCTGCATTGTAGCTTTGATCATATTTTGTCGTGTTTTGATCGTAAAAAATCTCCCGAATTAAACAGTCCAGATATTTTAGCATAATTTTCTTGTCATATTCAAAGATTCTTGCAATTGGCTGAAATTTGTTTTATCCGTTAGAATTGTTTGTTTTACAAGGAGAAATGAAAATTTCGGTTCTCAAACATGGACGAAAAATATTTTGCAAAAAAGATCGAAGCCGAATGGCAGAAGAAGTGGTTCGAAAGCGGCACTTTCAGCGTAAGCGAAAGTAACGACAAGCCGAAATTCTATCAGCTTGAAATGCTTCCGTATCCGTCGGGAAATCTGCATATGGGACACGTCCGTAATTATGCGGTCGGCGATGCAATTGCTTGGTATAAAAGACTTAAGGGTTTTAACGTACTGCATCCGATCGGCTGGGATTCGTTCGGACAACCGGCCGAAGATGCTGCGGTAAAACGCGGCGTTAATCCGCGCGAATGGACGGAAAAAAATATCGAAGCTATGCGCGGGCAACTGCAGCGGCTCGGGATCAGCTACGATTGGGAACGCCAGATCTATGCTCACAAGCCCGAATTTTATAAGTTCGATCAATGGTTTTTCCTAAAAATGCTTGAAAAAGGCCTGGCCTATAAGAAGCTTACGCAGGTCAATTGGTGTGAAACCGACCAGGCAACGCTTTCTAATGAGCAAGCGAGCGGCGGCATTTGCTGGCGTTGCGGAAATCCAGTTACGAAAAAAGATCTTGATCAATGGTTCTTCAAAACGACGGCATATGTTGACGAACTTCTGAATGACATGGCCGAGATCGAAGATGGTTGGCCCGCGAATGTGCTGAAGCGACAAAGTGACTGGATCGGGCGTTCGGAAGGAGCTTTTGTCGATTTTGCCGTAAAAGGTTCGACCGAAAAAGTGCGTGTTTTCACAACGCGGATCGATACGATCTATGGTGCGAACGCAATAGTTGTCGCGGCGGAGCATCCGGTTTTGATCGCACACTCGTCCTCGCTTTCGGATGGAGTTTTGGCGAAAGTGCAGGAAATAAGAGCCGCTCAAATGAATCCGACCGATCACGAAGCCGAAGCTCATAAGGACGGCATTGACACAGGTATCTTTGCGATCAATCCGTTCAACGGGGAAGAATTGCCGGTTTGGGTTGGCAATTACGTGATGATGGAATATGGCACCGGAGCCGTTATGAGCGTTCCGGCCCACGATCAACGTGATCTGGAATTTGCACAGAAATTTGATCTGCCGGTGAGGAAGGTTGTCGCCTTGGAGGGCGAATCGTTGGACGACGAACCCATCAAGCAAGCTGCCAGCGATTACGGCGTGTTGATAAATTCCGGCGATTGGAACGGTAAAAGCAGCGAAGACGCGAAACGCGAAATGGCCGCGTTTGCCGCAGCAAATGATTTCGGCGAAACCGCTACGACGTATCGTTTGCGCGATTGGGGCGTTTCGCGGCAGAGATTTTGGGGCTCGCCAATACCTATAATTTATTGCGACGATTGCGGTGCGGTTCCCGAAAAATTTGAAAATCTCCCGGTCGAATTGCCGGAAACTGCTCCGTTTACCGGCACGGGCGAATCGCCCTTGGCAAAAGTTCCCGAGTTTTACGAAACAAAATGTCCTAACTGCGGCAAAGACGCTAAGCGGGAAACCGACACGATGGACACGTTCGTCGATTCGAGCTGGTATTATTTCCGGTATCTTGACCCGGCGAATTCCGATCAGCCTTTTTCAATAGAAAGAGCGGCGTATTGGGCGCCGGTCGATCAATACGTCGGCGGAGACGATCACGCAGTGATGCATCTGATCTACACGCGTTTCTGGACAAAAATGATGCGTGACATTGGGCTTGTTA
This sequence comes from uncultured Acidobacteriota bacterium, assembly GCA_963720905.1. Classification (GTDB taxonomy): domain Bacteria; phylum Acidobacteriota; class Blastocatellia; order Pyrinomonadales; family Pyrinomonadaceae; genus OLB17. Next base: position 639,287 of record CAVRHB010000007.1, on the reverse strand, counting down.
GTTTCGACGAGCCGGTGAAGCGGTTGTTGACGCAGGGAATGGTTGTCGGCGAAACGTTCTTTGATGACGAATCGGGCAAACGGATCTATTTTCCGGCGACGGAAGTCACCGATCGAACGCGACGCGAAAGGAAAGATCACTGGGGCGGCCGCAAAGGACGGCACTAAATTGAAATACGCGATCGAGCGTATGTCGAAATCGAAAGGCAACGGCGTCGATCCGGACGAGATGATCGATATTTACGGCGCCGATGCGGCTCGGCTGTTCATACTTTTTGCGGCTCCGGTCGAGAATGAACTCGTTTGGAACGAAGCCGGCATCGAAGGAGCTGTCAGATTTTTGCAGCGTGTTTGGCGTTTTGTATGGAAATGGCACGATTCGTTGAACTCAGAAAATGGCCGCGGCGGGAGTTCAGCGGGCGCGAAAACTTTGTTGCGAAAAACTCATCAAACTATCAAACGCGTTGATGACGCGCTCGATTCGCTCCAGTTCAACACGCCGGTTTCGGCTTTGATGGAATTGCTCAATTCCATCTATGACCTTGAGGCCGAGCCAGAGACGGCGTCAGACGACGAAAAATTTGTGGTGAAAGAAGCTTTGACGAGTCTCGTTCTGATGCTCGCTCCTTTTGCTCCGCACACGGCAGAAGCGCTTTATGCAACGCTCGTCGGCAACACCGACGGCTTGATCGCAAATGGGGCGAGCTTTCCCGAATTCGACGCTGAGATCGCGAAAGAAAACGAGATCGAGATCCCAATCCAGGTTAACGGCAAACTCCGCAGCCGAATCAATGCCGCTCCGGAAACGCCAACCAGTGAACTGGAAAAAATGGCTCTTGCCGACGAAAAGGTTCGCGAATATACCGATGGGAAACAGATCGTAAAGGTCGTGGTCGTTCCTAAGCGGCTTGTCAATGTTGTTGTCAAGTGATCTAGGCCTGAATAATAACTTTACCTTGCTTGAAAACGTTAAAAGCAATAGAATCTATTATTTGGTGTTGTGCAAAAAGTTCACCCGAAATCTGTCAATATGTTTGGAAAGGTTTCTCCCCGTTATTCTGATCTGGTTCGAAACGCGCGATGAAAGAATGCCAACTTTGTAAGAATTGCTTTACCGACGACGTGGCAACATGCCCGAACGATGGTATGCCGACGATGCACACGATCACGGGCGAGCCAGTTTTGGAGGGCAAATATCATCTTGAATGCCGCTTGGGACAGGGCGGAATGGGTGTTGTTTACAAAGCTCGGCACGCTTTTCTTAAAACTCAGTTAGCGATAAAGATCATTTTGCCGGATCTGGTCGGGAACGATCCGCAGCTCGTGACGCGCTTTCGGCAGGAAGCCTTGGCCGCGGCGGCGATCCGGCATCAAAACGTTGTCGGCGTTACAGATTACGGCGTCATCAACGGACAAATTCCTTTTCTTGTAATGGAATATGTCGATGGTGAATCGCTCCACGACCTTTTAGCTCGAAAAAAGATCCTTTCCGCATCCGAAGCTCTCGATCTGATTACCGCAATAGCCAACGGCGTCGGAGCCGCTCATCATCAGGGCATTGTTCACCGCGATCTGAAACCGCTGAACATTATGATCTGTAACGACAAACCGAATATGTCACAGGCGGTTAAGATCCTGGATTTCGGCTTGGCTAAAATCAAATCGGGCGAATTGCTCGGATCTTTTGTTCAGGCTCAGACGACCGGTTTGATGGGTTCGCCTTATTATATGGCTCCGGAGCAATGGGCTGATGACGAGGTCGATTCACGCTCAGACATATATTCGCTTGGCGTAATGCTCTTTCAAATGCTTGCCGGCGACGTTCCTTTTAAGGGAAGTTCGATACCGGCCATAATGAAAAAGCACATCAGCGATGCGTCGCCGACGATAGCTTCTTATGGGGTTGCCTCCTCGGCTGAACTGGAGGCTGCTGTTGCGAGAACACTCGAAAAAGATCCGCAAAAACGCACGCCGACGGTCGAAGCGATGATCGACGACCTGACGAAAGCGGTGCTGGGAACCACCGGAACGCAGCACCTGACTGCTGGACGAGCTTTGCCGACATCCTCGCTTAGGATCCAAACGATCCCGCCGCAATCAAAAGTTTTTGTCGATAATGTTGCGGTTGGACTTAGCGAAGATAGCGGTCGGCTTACGCTTGAAGGCGTTCAGAGCGGGAATCATATGCTGCGCATCAGCCACGACGGTTTTCACGATTGGGTAGGAAATGTCGTTTGTGACGGTTCGCCGCAAGAGATCGTTGCGGAACTGACAAGCGGTTTTGGAGCCGAAGCCATTCCAAAACCCGGAGCTTCTATCGGCTACGAATCCGGCTCTACATCATCCGGAAACATTTCGAACTCCAATAGATTTCCATCTACTATGGATCGGCAAGATCCGCGAACGACGGGTAATTCCCAAAGAACCGGAAATCACGAGGTCTCCATATCTTCGCAACCGAGCCGTGGGGCAATGCCTTTCGTTTACGGCGCGATAGGATTGATCGGATTGTTCGTGCTGTTGAGTTTGGGTATCGGCGGTGCGTACATGGCAGGCTGGATCGGCGGCGGCGGCAAAACTATCGCCAATGCTGAAACACCGGCAACTACGCCGACACCTGTTCCTTCACCCGGCAAAGTTCAAACGGTAAAACCCGAAATGATCTCGCTGCCCGGCGGCACGTTCAAGATGGGCCGCAATGACGGCGAGCCCGGCGAACGGCCTGAGCATGACGTAACGGTTGCGGCATTCAAAATGGATAAGACCGAAGTTACGAATGCCGAATATATGCAGTTCGTCAAAGACACTAAACACGTGACACCGAGTAACTGGTCCGAAGGACGCCCGCTGCCGGGAACCGAAGACCGGCCGGTCAGTTACGTTTCGGCCGAGGATGCTATGGCATTCGCCAAGTGGCGTTCGAAACGCGACAACGTAACGTATCGCCTGCCTACCGAAGAAGAATGGGAATACGCCGCACGAAACGGCAGCAAGGACACGCTTTATCCCTGGGGGGACAAGTTTGATGATGCCAAAGTCGTGATGAACATCGAAAATTCGGAACCGACCGCCGTTGGATCAAAACCGGACGGGGCAAATGAATTCGGCGTCGTCGATCTGATCGGGAACGTTTGGGAGTGGACCAGTTCGGTGATCAAACCATATCCTGGCAGCAATGCGGTACTTGAAAATGTAACGGAAAAACGTTTTGTTGTCCGCGGCGGTTCTGCACATGAAAATCCGGCAAAGCTGAGCATTACGTCCACATTCCGTGCCGATGTTCCGGTCGATCAAAAGGAAAAGAATTTGGGATTCAGGCTTGTGCAACCGCTTTAAGCAGGTTGCGGGTTACAAGGTTTTCGTTTTTTTTCTATATCTGATCCGAAATCTATCAATAAAATCTAAAATGGGATCTGAGATGAGCCGTCGTTGCACTAACTACTAGAGATGAAAGCGGCAACCGGTCTATATCATGCCGTGTCCCGCAAACGGAATGCGTTCAATAGAATTTAAAAACATCCCCGGTCGCGAGCCGTTTTCTTTCGAAAAAAGTTCAAATTGGATCGGCCGCGACCCGAAATGCGAGATCACATTCGATGCGTCCGCCGTTACGGTCTCGCGCAAGCACGCCGAGATCCAATTCTCCGACGGGCTGTGCCGGGTCGTCGATAACAATAGCTTTAACGGAACCTTGGTGAACGGTCAGCGGATATCGTCGCCGACTGCGGTTTCGGATGGCGACGAGGTTCAGTTGGGGTTAGGCGGGCCGGTGTTGAAGTTTCATCTTCGTGAAACGGGCGCGATGCCGAAGCAAACACCCGCCACTATTGATGCTTCGAAAACGATGGTCTTTAACCTCGAAAAGACCGCAATTTCCTCTAAACTTGAAAAAAGCGGGCAGCCAAAATTAATTAGATCTCTAAACTTCGGACATAACGGCATTCTAACGGTCGGACGCGACGCAAGTAATGATATTCCGCTGGACGGCTTAGGCATCTCGAATCAGCATGCCCGGCTAAAACAGATCCAAGGCGGGTTTTCTGTTGAGGACCTAAATTCGACGAACGGTGTTTTCGTGAATGGATCGCGCGTTTCGAGCTCGGCCATCACGCCGGAAGATTCGATCCAGATCGGCGCTTTCGTTATCCGCATTGATGCATCGGGAACGGCGGGTGTTTTTGATTCGCGATCAAAGACGCGTGTGGATGCCGCACACCTTGTCCGAACGGCCGGAAAAATTCGACTGCTTGACGACATTTCGCTGGCGATCGAACCGAATGAATTTATTGGTATTCTCGGTCCGTCGGGTGCGGGCAAATCTACGTTGATCGAAGCTCTGAACGGCATGCGTCCGGCAAACAGCGGCAGCGTGCGGATCAACGATCTCGACCTTTACAGTCATTTTGATTCGCTCAAACAAGCAATCGGCTATGTTCCGCAGGAAGATATTATACACCGCGAATTGAGCGTTTATCGCACGCTTTTTTATGTTGCGAAATTGCGGCTTTCGCGCGATGTTTCGACCGCAGAGATAAAGCAGCTGATCGAAGAGATCTTGGATGTGACCGGATTAACGGAAAAACGTGATTCGCCGGTCAAGCTTCTTTCGGGCGGTCAGCGAAAACGTGTTTCGATCGCTGTGGAATTGATCACAAAGCCGTCCGTAATCTTTCTTGATGAACCGACCTCAGGTCTGGATCCTTCGACAGAAGCAAAGATCATGAAGCTTTTCCGCCAGATCGCGGAATCAGGCAGAACTGTTGTTATGACAACGCACGCGATGGAAAATGTGCGGCTTTTTGACAAGATCGTCGTGCTGATGGGCGGAAAGCTCGCATTTTATGGAAAGCCAAGCGACGCGTTGGGTTATTTTGGAGCAACGGATCTTCGTGAACTTTATGACAAGATCGAAGCTCCGGAAACGAACGCAGAAGAATTGAAACACCGCTTTGCCGCAACCCCCGAGTTTACCGAACTGATCGAAAAACCACTCGCCGGCATCGGCAAGGAAAACAGCGCCGGCGGTCAGCGAAAAAAATCTAGGCTCGGAATTTTCGGTGCGATCCGGCAATGGCTTTTACTTTCGCGGCGGTACTTGGAAGTGCTTCTCAAGGACCGTTTGAATCTGTTCATTTTGATCGCTCAGGCTCCAGTCTTGGCGCTCATGACGTTCATCGTAACCGACCCGGATCGGCCGAGGGATTTTCTCTATTTTGTTATCGCGATCGTCGCAGTTTGGTTCGGCACTTCGGTTTCGGCACGTGAGATCGTTCGTGAACGACCGATCTATATCCGCGAACGAATGTTCAATCTGGGTGTGCTTCCGTATCTGTTCTCAAAACTGACGGTAATAGCAATAATTGTTGCGATCCAATGTTCACTTGTTTTTATCCCTCTGAAATTGCTGGATCTTGCGGGTGTGATCTTTATGCCGGGCGAGCTTTTCGGAATTCCCCAATTTTGGGCGATGCTCTTGACGGCAGCGGTTGGGATATCCGTCGGATTATTCGTTTCGGCGATCGTGAGGACGCAGGAAATGGCGACCAGTATTGTGCCGTTGATATTGATACCGCAGCTTTTATTCTCAGGCTTGGCGGGCGTTCCGACCGGGGCGACCAAGGTCGTGAGTATGGCTATGCCGGGCGCGTGGTCCTTCGATACGATCAAGCGGTTTTCGACGCTCGACACTTTAGAACCCGAAGGAGCAAAACATAACGGAGCGACAAAAGGCCTTGGGCTTTATAAATTTATCGAATCGGAAAACGATGCTTCGATCGCCGAATCGCGGCAGGAACTTGATGATCTCCGAAAAAAAGCGCAACAGGATTTTCGCGACAGCTCATCTATGTCTGCCCCGATGATGTCTGATATTCCAGATCTGAGCGAACCAAAAAAACTACCGGAGAATCTAAGCGGATACGTAACATTTTTGCATCCGTGGATGAGCGATGTTTTAAATCAGATAGTATTGATGCTAATGTTTTTATTTACGGTCTTCGGTACGGCGATCGTGCTTAGGATCAGAGATATAAGATGAAATACATGAATTTTACAAAAATAATATTGATTGCGGTTTTTGTTTTGGCGGCTGTTTTTGCTGCGTCATGCGGTGGGGCAAGCTCTGCGCCTAATGACCAGCCGAGTTCGGATTACCCGCCTTTGCAGGCGTCGATCGCGCAGGCAGATGTTGAAAATTTAGATGGATCTACATTTAAGGTTGCTGATAAAAAAGGTAGCGTTTTGCTATTAAATATGTGGGCGACGTGGTGCGGACCGTGCCGCGATGAGATGCCTGAACTTGTAAAATTGCAGGATAAATATCGCGATCAGGGATTTGAGATCATCGGGCTGAACACGAACGATGGCGATACGCCGGATATGATCAAAGCGTTCGCTAAGCAACAAAATCTGAATTACACATTAACGCTGGCACCAACGGCGATGCAGGTGGATATCGTTAAACTTACAAAAAATGAAGGCATTCCGCAGAGCCTTCTGATCGGTCGCGACGGCACTCTTCGCGGTGTGTTTCTTGGCGGTTCCGAATCTGAGATAGCGAAGATGAAAGCCACTGTTGGCAAGGTCGTTACCGCAGCACACTAGTTATTTCTTTTCCGGTAGATCGGGAAAACCCGGTTCAACGAGCAGAGTTTTAAAACTTGCCAAACTGACCAAACCAGGTGCGGCTCCTTTTGGTTTATTGACAAATTTCTTTTGAGTGTAATGGACGGCGGCTTTTGTTTGGGTTTTACCCTGACTGTAAAAGGCCGCCAATTTTGCAGCTTCGAGTAGCGTTCGCTGCGGAATATCCCTTCGATTCGGATTGCGAATTACGACATGCGAGCCCGGATAATCAGCCGCGTGCATCCAAGTATCAAGCGATTTTGCTAAGCGAAACGTAAGGAAATCATTGTCCTTTGCTTTTTTCCCGACCAAAATTTCAAACCCGTCGGACGAAATAAAATCACGGTATTCGCTCGAGGTCTCGGGCTTTTTCTTTGAGACTTTTCGTTCGCCGGCTCGTCCGGTTTTGCCGGCGAATTCGGAGAGCCGATCGACATCGCGGGTTTCGATGGCGCTTTGCAGCTCGACCATTTTGCTATCTAACCGATCGATCTCTTTTGTCACAGAGCTAAGCCGAAGCAGCGATCTCTTCGGCGGCATTACGGGATTTTGTGTACCGCTTAAAATAATTTTCCGCCGCCTCGGTGATCGATTCGTTCTCGTCGGCTTCGATCGAAATTTCCGCGAGATCTTCGTCAAAATAATCGACAACCGTTATTTTTCCATCCATGCGGTTTGCCGTCGCGACATTTGCCAACAGCAGATCGCCGTAGCGTTTCCATTTGTCGGCGTCGCCGTGTCGGACAAGATCTTGTTTCAAATTGCGGATGAGCTTTTTTCTTTTTGCGATCTCGGCCGAAAGTTTTGCTTCGGCCGATCCGGCAAGCGAGCGAAATTCGCGTTCAGCTTTTTGATCTAAATAATAATCATCGAGTTCGGCGGAAATAGAACCTTTCGCCGGTTCGATCTGCTCGGCCTGTTTTTGTAAAAGCGGGCGTTCCGGCGGTGCAAATTTTGTACCGATCTCTTGGCCGGCACCGTGATTTTCACGAACCGAATCGATGATGAAACCTTCGGCATCAAGGAGAAAAAGATTTGCCGAACGGCCGGTTAGTTGGATGATCAGATCTAGCTTTTCATTCCGGGCTAATTCTCCCGCTTCAGCAAAGCCTATTTTAACAATTCGTTCGTCAGTGATCTGTTCTACTATACTAATTACCGCTCCGGACAAACGCCTTAGCATCAATAAAGCAAATTGTCCGGGCGTTCCGCTCGAACGCTCCAGATCGCGTTGGCGCCGTCTTATTAGATAGGCTCGCGGTTCGGAAGCTTCCGCGCTAACGAAAAGATACAGGGAATTCGTCAGCTGCAGATCGATCGCGAAACTATATTTTGAAAGCTGAAAGACGCGGGCAAAGATGCCGCCGACAAGGCGTTGCTTAAGTTCTTCGGTTACCGCTGCGATCGTCGCAATGTCCACGTTTTAATTCTATGTATAAAAAAAAGAAAAAGTCCAAAACCGTTGGTGTTTCGGTTCTGGACAGGAAAAATGTTAGTCGTAAAAAATTAGACCTCGCGGACTATGATCGTTCCGGAAACCAGATCGTGAAGAGCTCGTTTTTCGCGGTTAACGATCATCGGTGCAAAGCCAATGCCGGCAAGCAGCAGCGATGCTAAATAAACACCAGAACTAATTGCCGATTGTTGGAACGTCGGATAAACATTATCCGAAACGTCGATCAATTCAATCCCGAAAAGTTTCATTCCGATCGTTCTGCCGAATCGGGCAAGCGACGCAGTTGAATATAAGAACATCATCATGCAGAACGCACCAGCAAACGCAAGAAGGCCGCCGGTGGTAAACCAGCTTTCGGCACTGAACGCCAACGGCGATAGAAATATCAGCCCGGCAAATCCAGCGATGATCGCATCAAAAAGACCTGCACCGAATCGCATTGAAATTGTTGCCAGATCGTCAGTTTCTTCTTTTGCTGTTACCGCGTCGATCTGGCTCTCCATTTCGAAATGCAGATCATCGAGTTCCTTCATCGCGGCTTCGTCCAACTTCGGCTCATTGCCAAGGTGAATTTTCGCCTCGGCGATATTAGCGCTTTCGATCAGCTGCGGCCTTTCAAAAGCGGAAGCCGGCTCGACAGGTTTTGGAATTTTCGGCAGTTTATTAGTATCAAAATTTTTCTTCTCGATTCGAAGCGATGAGACTCGGTTTGGTTTTGCTTCAGCTGCCGGCTCCGCTTTATTTTCCAGCGGCTCGACGGACGGTGAACGCGAAACTACATTAAAAGGATAGTTAGGCTTTGCTTGTCGCGGCGGCGGCAACTTTGTATGAGGTTCCTGCGAACGCATAAAGGCACGCCTCGATTCTTCGATGCGTTTCAGGGCATTTGCAACACGCGGGTCTTCGTGCTCGATCTCGATCGTCTCTTCAACGAACTGCGGTTTTAGGGCATTTGCTCCGCTCGTTGTGGTTTTCTTCTTGATCTCAGTGATGCCTTCGCCTCGAGCGTTCTCGTCATCTGCATTTTTTCGCTGACGTACGGAATTTTGCAATTGGATCCGCCAATCCGGCATTGCCGCATTCTTGTTCTGAAAATCTTTCAGTGTCTGACTAGTCTTTTTCGATTCGAACTCCATGGTTTCAGTCCTCACTGGTCGCTCCGGCGGTTTCGGGGGAAGCTCAACTCTCGCCGGTCTAGATGGGATGATGGCAATGGCCGCCGAGATGGTCGCCATCTCAACTTCAGGCATCATTAGTTGTTCCATCAAACTCCCGGGCGACGAGCGCAAATTACCATTAGAAATGACTTCTTCGCGTACGCTATCGTTCATCATCGTTCCGCACGTAAGACAGATTGATAACGTTTGGGCGAGCTGTCGGTTGCAAACAGGACAATTCATATTAATTTTAAGTGAATTGGTTGTTAAATTTCTGGCACGGTCAAATCCAGCAGATAATATCAGAAGTTACTTTAAGTAGTCAACAGTAAAGCGCAGAAAACTCTAGGCCTTACCGGCCTGGTACACGCAAAATGTTGAAGATAGAGAACTTGTGGAAAAATTTGTGGAAATCGATCAGTCTGATCCGATTCGCTTGCGGCCGGCGAAACCATCGTCGATTTCGTGAAACCATTCGATAAATTCAGGCTCGCCGAGTTTCCAGCAGAGCAAAACGACACGGCCTTCGTGCATCGCTGGAAAGTCAATGAGACCGCTTTCGTAATCTTTTAGCTGAACACCAAGTTCGTGCAGTTCCGTCGTGATCTTTCCGACCTCATATAGGTTCTGCACATAATTCGAACCGCCGATCATGCCGCCGCCGAAATTAGAAACGGTCGCCGCCGCTTTTGCAGATTCGCGAAGTCCGGCGATCGATGCATACAACGATCGCATTCGCTCGAGTTCTTCCCTAACATGCGGCAAAAGGTCGTTCGCTTCTGTTATCGTAAAAAGCTTCATTGCTAATCGTCGCGTTCGGTATTTCGTAAAATATCGGGAACCGGCATTTCATCCGGCGAAAAGAATGATGGTACGTCGTATTCGTCAGACTGCGAATGATCTTTTCGGATCAATTCGGCTATGTCGCCGAGATCTATGAAAAAATCGGCCACGTCGATAAGCCGCGGAGCTGTGTTTGAGCGAAAGCCGGCAACCTCTACGCGGCAACCTTTATAGGCTACAGCGTTGATCGCATAGACGAAATCTTCGTCGCCCGAAACCAAGACGGCGGTATCATAACGGCCTGCAAGGCTGAGCATATCGACGGCGATCTCGACATCCAGATTTGCTTTACGTGTTCCGTCATAAAATGTCTTCAATTCTTTTTGGACGACGCGAAAACCATTTCGTCGCATCCATAGAAGAAAGCCTTGTTGGCGTTCCGCACCGGTATCCACGCCCGTATAAAAGAATGCGCGAAGCAACCTTCCATCGCCGAGCAAAAGCCGGAGCAATTTATTGTAATCGATATCGATAGTGTGAAATCTGGCGGCGTGAAACAGATTGTTTCCGTCAATAAAAACGGCAACCCTGCCGCGATGACCAAATTTCCATGAGGAGCTTGTGGTCGTGTCAAACTGCATTTTGGTACCTCGTAAACGGGCCATTCCTTCATGGTCAGGCTTTATGTAAAGGCTCCATTCGCAAGCAGTTTGCGTCGATGGTTTGAACAATATTCTCTAAGTTTCTTGTCGGGCAAATAAACTGATCAATTAATCTATCTGATTCTAAAAACTATCGGTTTCTTAAATAAATAAATACTGAAATTTTGCTATATCTGTTCAAAATAAACGCATTCGCAAGCAATAAAGCTTAATCAATAGTTTGCATCTTGAATGACGAACGGTCAAGCATTTCGGCTGGAATAGTGATAAAATTTTCCGATGTCGGAGTTTGGCAACACATTACGAGACGAAAAGAAGAGCGATCCCGAAAAGGTCGGCGACCTGCCGGTTCGATCCGAGAAATTAGGTTTTGATCGCGAAGAGCTGCTGACCTGCTCAAAGTGTGCACGGACAAATTCGCCAGATCGGTTTGAATGTATCTATTGTGGAACCGTTCTCGGTCTCGACGATGTGAAAGCGAAGGTGTCGATCGATCGAATACAGCCGGAGCTATGGGAAAATGGCTTTAATGTGGTCTTCATTTCAACAACGGGAGATTATGTCAATTTTGCCAAAGTCGGAAAACTTGTCCACCTAGATCCCGAATTGGTTACGAATTTTCTACAAGTAAAAGGGCCGTTGCCGCTTGCCCGCTTTAAGTCGCGGAATGCGGCGGAGATGGTCGGTGAAAGACTTGCCGAACTTGGCGTGCGCCAAGTTATCGTGGCGGACTCGGATCTTAGACCGGCGGACCTTCCGGTGCGGCTTCGCGGGTTGGAATTCGGATCGGCTAAGATAACGCTAATCGATTTTAATACGTCGCGAAAGATCGAAACTGCTTGCAGCGACATAGAACTCATTGTTATCGGCAAACATTTATCTGCCCGAACCGAACTAAGCGAGGAACGCAGAAAGAAAAAAGAGCCAAAAATTCTAAGCGAAACTGAAACTTCGTCCGACGAGTCGTTGATCGATATCTATATTCGCGGCGATGCTTTGGGGTTTCGAATTTCTTCCACCGGTTTTGATTTTTCGTGTTTGGGGGCGGAAAAAACTTTGCTCGCCGGCGAGAATATGAAGCAGCTTAGTGCAAAGCTTCGTGAAACGGCCATAGGGGCAAAATATATCGATAATTATAACCAGAATATTGATCGGCTAAGCGAGATCTGGCAGATGGAAAGCCGCAAGGATACTTACGGTCTGCAGCGAAGCGGTTTTGCCCGTAAAGCTTTTGAAAGCGTCGCGACGAGCAACAACCTAAATCAATTTACAAAATTTTCGCGTTTGAACAGAATATTAAATGAAGCCTAGATCAAAACCTCACAATCGAAAACCACGCGAAGCTCAGCCAAAGCGACATTCTCACGACGAAAAACCGAACGCTCAAGGAGTGATCTTCGGCGTTCTGCCGGTACTTGAAGCTTTGCGAGCGAACTCACGGCGGATCGAGAAAATAACTATCGCCGAAGGAGCGGGTGAAAAAAGGCTTTCGGATATTGTTGGGCTCGCCCGCGAAAACGGAATTCCGGTAAACAAAGTTACGCGTGAGAATCTAGACCGTTTGGTGGAATCGGGCTCGAATCATCAGGGAATTGTCGCTTTCGCGGCGGCGGCGGAATATGTTGATATAGACGCTATATTTGAGCACGCTGATGAGAATCCGCTATTCGTTATTCTCGACGGCATCGAAGATCCGCGCAATTTAGGTGCGATCTTGCGAACGGTTGAATGTGCGGGGGGCGATGGTGTCGTTATTCCGGACCGGCGTGCTGTTGGATTGACGGAAACGGTCGCTAAATCGTCCGCAGGTGCTTCGGAATATGTAAAAGTTGCGAAGGTCACGAACTTGAACCGACTGATCGAAGATCTGAAGTCGCGAAATGTTTGGGTTGTTGGTGCAGGCGGTGGTGCAAAAATGGATTACACCGAATGGGATTGGACACAGCCGACGGCGCTTGTATTAGGCAGCGAGGGAAGCGGTCTGCACCGTTTGATCTCGGAAAACTGCGACGCCTTGGTGAAAATTCCGATGTATGGAAAGATAGAATCACTGAACGTTTCGGTCGCTGCGGGCGTAATCCTTTTTGAAGCTCGCCGGCAGCGCAATGAACGTGCCGATTAAATTATGTATTGTCCAAAATGCGGAAAACAAAATCCCGACACGGGTATCTATTGCCGAAGCTGCGGAACTGATCTTGATAATGTTTCAAAGGCATTGGCAACCGGCCGTATAGATCAAACGCCGCTGGTCGATAAAAAAGGTAAACCGATCAGGTGGGAAGGAGCTGTATCTACTTTCTTTACGGGCCTGGCATTTCTGATCATTTCGATCATATTGGCTTTCAGCGGTTCGGGACGAGGTTGGTGGTTTTGGATGCTGATACCAGCTTTCGCGTGTATTGGAACGGGCGTCGCGCAATTCATGCAGCTTCGCCGCCGGGAACAGGAGCAGAAATTGGGGTTTCGCCCGGCGACAGTTAATCTTGGCGGATCGGAACAGCGGGACCTACCACCTCAGCGGGCCGATTTTATTGAACCGAATATAAATTATAGAACCGGCGATCTCGTTCCGCCGAGCGTCACCGAAGGCACGACCCGCTTGCTCGACCTGGAAAAAGCAGAGAAGAAAACCTTTTTAGAAGAAGACGACGCCTAAGCCGCAGCTTCGGCTTCTTCCTCATCTTCTTCATCTTCGTAATAAGAACCGTCGCAATCTTCGCAATGGGCGACAGCCTTAGCAATATCATCGCTTGCATCACGCACCATATTGCCGCATTTTTCGCATATCGTGTTACGGTGCTGACAATTTAGGTCGTAGGCCATCTTGCCTTCGCGGTCGGTGGCAAATTTTACCGTCGTATCGCGATTACATATTCCGCATTTTACCGCTGTCCCTTCTTTGATCTCGTCCATTTTAATCTCCTCTATTTAACTATGGCTCGTCCGTTGCCGACGTTGCCGTTTGCATCAAAGACCCGCAACGTGACACTCGTTTCAGCTCCTGCAACCGCTTTGATCGTATAAATTTCCTCAGACGAATCCGAAATACCATCGTCCGGTAAAGCCGTCTTCCATTCGCCCCCATTGACGCTGTATTCCGCCCGAACAATATATCCGCTGCGGTCCTCGGCCTTGAATTTTATTACCGCTAGGCCGTTTCTGACATCCGGCTGTCCTATAACTGTAACGACCGGTTGGCTGTTATCGATGTCGAACGGCTCACTGATCTTTTCGCCCGCAAGGGCCGCATCGGCGGGATTCGACAAAATATCGCGTGCGAGGATCTTTACAGTATATTGTCCGTCCGCCAATGCAAGTCCGTCGAGAGTGTAAAAATTCTCGCGAATGTCGGTCGCGAGCGGTTTGTAAACGCTGTCGCCAGAACCTTTGTAAAGAACATCGTAAACAAGCTTATCATCGTTTCGGTCTTCGGCCGTCCATTGGATCGATATCGCACCGCGCTGATATATCTTTCGCGGCGGAGCGATCGCTGTCGATAAACCAAAATCCTGCGGGTCTAAACCCGAGCTTGCTATATTAGGATCGATAGGAACCGGCGGATTTGCGGCGAGGCCTATATTCGTGGGCAAAATATTGAGTGTCAAAACTTCGGGTGCGATATTTTTTGCGAGATAAGCGACGTTCACTTCGCCGAGCGAAGTTCCGGATTTCAATATCGCACGCCACTGAAGGAATTGAGCCGCCGGACTCGTGATCTGAGCAGAGCGGTCTGTCACAGGAACATCCGACCATTTGCTCCAGGTCGCTTCGGGTTTTTCGGTGTTTCCGCTGCGGGTTTGAATTTGAACGTTCCCGGATGCATTCCACCAAATACGTCCCCAACCGGCAAACGAACCGGCATCCAAAACCGGTGATTCATAATTGCCTTGATCGACAGTTTCTGAACCAAAACGGAAAAGCCTTCCGTCATTGCTTGATGTTGCAAAGATCGTTTTCCCCGAGATTTTTAGAGTCGATATCTGTCCCGCGTTCGATTGGAGCAGAAGGGTTTCGCTACCGTCGTTTGCGATGCGGTAGATCCGGCCTTTGTCGGAAGTGCCGAGCAGAACGTGGCCGTTCTCAGGCGCACTAAGAGAAAATCCGACGACATCGGACGACGACCAGATGATGCGGTCCGAACCCGAAGGCTCGAGTTTATAAACAGCGGATCTTGCAGATGTCAGGTCGTAACGGCTTTTTACAGCCGGAACGGCGGCAGGCCTTTTGCCCTTAGGTGCGGTGGCTTTAGCCGGGGCGGCCGGTGTAGGTGTTGCGGCCGGAGTTGCCGCAGCCGCAGCCGATTCGCCCACAGCCAGAACATATGCAGAACCGTCAGGCGAAAATGCAATGTCGTGAATCTCGCGAAGCGGCGAATCGAGAACAGCGAACGCATTACCCTGATCATCAAGTCGCAGTACCAAACCGCTCGAATCGGTTCCTGCATAAAGGACGCCACTATTATCTGTCGCGAGTTTTATAATGTGCGATTCGCTTGAATCATAAAAGAGCGAATCTGTGGGTGAGGAGTTTGCCGTTTTTACGCGAAATATTTTTCCGCCTTCGCCGGTACCGACGGCGAGACTGCCATCTTTTAGTATCGCCATCGACCAAATATATTTTTCTTTCGGATCGAAATATGGAGTCGCTTTGCCAGAGCTGTCGATCTGATAAACTTTGCCGTCAGGGGAGCTTGCGGCGAAAAGGTCGTTGTTTTTTCCGATCACAAGAGCTGAGACATTCAACTCAGCAAGATCGCAGAAAAGCGAGCTTTTGCCGTCCGATGAAACTTTATAGATGCGTCCTTCGCCGCCGGTTCCGAGATAGACGTTTCCAGATCGATCTATCGCCGAAGACCAGACGTAGGCTTGACCGGTCCCAAAAACCTCAGCGAGTTGTGGAGCAGGCGTAATAGCTCCATTTGAAGCGATCGAAACTCCGTTCGCGTCGCCTTTGATCACCTCGTCCCGTGAATTTATCGTCCAAATACTGGTTTGTGCAGAACAAAAAAGCGGTGCCGCGATCGTTAAAAGAGCGGCGGCGAAGATAATTCGAGTTATATAAAATTTCATTTAGATACTTGGCGGAGGTACAAATTTTGCGAGCTGTCGAGCGGCGAGAAAGCCTCTGATAATAAAGATCAAAGCGACAACATGGATTATGATCCCGAGAATATCGCCAAAATATAACATTAAAATTCCGTCGGCAAAGTAAAGTACGATCCCGAAAACGAAAGCCGTCAAGATCCGGCGATTGGCAAAAACGCCGAGCACGAAGAATAAACCGGCAATTACCAGTGCAATGACAAAAATGCCGACTGAGATCATTTGACTCGCACCTTCGGAACGCAGATACACACCGATAGCGTCGAAAAACTGTGTAATTCCAAGGCCGATCGCGAAGTTCCACTGAGCCTCAAAAAAATTAAAAAGAGAATTGACAATAGAAAGACCGGCGATCCAGTAGAACCAGTTAGCACCCGAAGAAAGCTTTTGCTGAAGTTCGATCGTGTCTTCGGAAGCGGAAGCCGCCGCTTGGCCATTATATTGTTCGAACATATTCAATTTTCCTGCCGGTAATAGGATTTGATCTGACTTTGCTATTTAATCAAAAAACGAAGCTTTCAACAATTTATTCGAACTATTTCTTTTTCGGATGTGTTCTTTCGGCGATCTTGTCCATTAGTTTTCCTGCATTTTCGCCTTCCATAAAGGCGACCGCATCACGCAGATCTTCTGCATCGCCGGTGATAAGCAGCGAACTTCGGCCTCGTGTGAGATACGCCCACAGCCACGCTGCCAGAACGGACAATCGATTTCGGAAACCGATCAAAAATAAAATATGCACCATCAACCAAAGCATCCACGCAACAAAGCCGCTGAATCGCCAGCCCTTGATGTCGGCAATAGCTTTGCTTTTCCCAATAGTCGCGAGCGAGCCTTTATCGTTATAAATGAAATCAGTTCGCGGCTTACCTTTGATGTCGTTCAGAATGTTTTTAGCGGCGAGTTCACCCATCTGCATCGCTGCTGGGCTGACTCCGGGTACAGGCGAACCGTCGGCCTGTTCGATCGAGGCCATATCACCGATCACAAAAACATTCTTATCGCCGGGGATGCTAAGGTCGGGTTCGACAAAAACACGTCCGGCTTTGTCGGTTTCGACGCCGAGAGCTTTCCCGATCGGCGAAGCGGCAACCCCGGTTGCCCAAAGGACAACGTCGCATTCATACCAATCGTCGCCAACCTTTACACGACCGTTATCAATTTCGGTTACGAAACTGTTTAGGAAAACTTCGACGCCGATATCCTCAAGCTGCTGCTTCGCACTTTCAGAAAGCGATTTGTCGAAAGTTCCGAGAACGCGATCAGAGCCTTCGAATAAAAGCACGCGTGCTTTGGTGGTATCGATAATCTCGAAATCTTCAGCGAGGACTTTTCGAGTAATGTCGGCGATAGCGCCGGCAAGCTCGACGCCGGTTGGTCCGGCACCGACAACGACAAAGGTGATCGGATCATGCGTGCCGGTTAGATAAGCCTGCCTTTCGGCGAATTCGAACGCGAGCAAGATCCGCCGCCGCATTTCAAGAGCGTCTTCGATAGTTTTCAAACCCGGAGCTGCCGCTTCCCAATTGTCGTGGCCAAAATATGAATGCCTAGCTCCGGCGGCGACGATCAAATAATCGTATGGGACTTTCGTTCCGTCTTCGAGATGGATAGTTTTATCAGATGTATCAAAGCCATCGACCTCACCCAACACGACCTCGATATTTTCAAATCGGTGAAGAATTCGGCGGATCGGCGACGCGATCTCACCGGGCGAAAGAACGGCCGTCGCAACCTGATATAAAAGCGGCTGAAAAGTATGGTGATTTTTGCGGTCTATCAAGATCACGTCTGCGTTCGTGCGAGCCAATGCCTTTGCCGCCGAAAGGCCGCCAAAACCACCGCCGATGATCGCAACTTTTTTCCTAGGCTCTTTCATTAATAACCTCGAAGATAACAACCAATTATGACAAGTTAGGGTCCTATCTACTAACGCGTATCTTGTTCGAGATCTCCTTTACTAATTCCTGTTCGAATTTATCTGGCAGTTTGGAACAGTCACTGACGGCTCTGCCATAGCTTATGACGACTTCCGCAGTTCCAGCCACGTCGGTCACAAAATATTGCTTAATGAAAAATGGCGTTTTTAGAGCGAAGCCTTGCTTGCGCACGAAAAGTATTTCCGGGTTCGCTTCGAGTTCGGCGTCATCTTCGGGCTCGGCGCATTGGGTTCTAGAGGTGAATTTAATGCCATTAAGTTCGGTCGGTGATAGTTCGCTGTAATCAAGTCCGCCTGATCCGTCCGTGTGCTTTTCGGCATGGATCATTATCAAATTGTTTTCGTCGGAATATGCTGCGAAAGAAACATTGAATTGATTCTCGCCATATGTTGGTTGATGGGAAAATTCCCCTAGCAGTTTAAAGGATCGATCGACCTTAATCTTGTAGTTGGTTCCGTGTGTAGATCTAACTGTATTTTTCGATATTTCCAAGTAATCAAAATCGTTGGTTTGAGCATGCAGGCCCTGAACCATTATGAGAAAAGCAAAAGTCGATATAATGGAAAAAACTTTCATAAAAGCTCCTAAGTGCCGATATATTTGGCATACACGGATCGAGCAACTGTGGTATCGTCAGTTCCGCGAATTATCGCACGGCCGTCGCGGAAAACTGTTACTTCCAAACCATCGGTGCTAAAACGAAGTAGGTATTCGTTTTGATTTACAGATGTAATAAATTTGATCCGGTCGGCCAATTGATCGAGGTCTATCTCGGTTGTCGGTGGTGCGATCTGGACCGCGTTTCTTCCACACAGCACAGCCGAAAATTCGGGTGTTTCGGAATCGAGAAACTCAAAAATATGCTTACCGCAAGTAATGCAATCCGGTTCGGGTTTGCCGAGTTTTATCTTTGTCGAAATGTTGTTCCAAACATCTATCTGCATTAGCGAACGATGCAGATCCTTTTGGTTGCCTGTGAGAAGTTTTAATGCTTCGGTGACTTGAACAGCCGAGATCGAGGTGATGATCGGCATGATCACGCCGGCCGTATCGCATGTCGGAGCCGAACCGGCTGGCGGCATTTCTTCGAAAATGCATCGCAAACAAGGCGTTTCGCCGGGAATTATTGTCATTGTCGAACCGTAACTGGAAACGGCCGCGCCGTAGATCCATGTTTTTTTGTGCTTCACACACGCGTCGTTGACGAGATAACGGATCTGGAAATTATCGGTTCCGTCGATGACAAGATCGCAGCCTTCGATCAGTGATTCGATGTTCGAATTATTCACATCGGCAATGACCGGTTCAACTTCTATCGCGGAGTTTATTTCTGAAATACGACGCTTTGCCGCTGCCGCTTTCGGTACGCGATGCGTTGCGTCCGATTCGTCAAAAAGCGTCTGCCGCTGAAGGTTGGTCGTTTCTACAAAATCCCGATCAACTATTCGCAGAGATCCGACACCGGCTCGAGCCAACGCCTCCGTATGTGCCGCACCAAGAGCTCCGCAGCCAACCAAAAGCACTCGCGAATTTCCCAGCCGTTCCTGGCCTTCTTTTCCGATCTCTTGAAATAAAATCTGTCGGCTGTAACGCTCGTTCATTGTTCTTATTTTGACACACGAATCAATCAAAAAATACCCTAAGAATTCCATCCAGGATCGAACTATTGTCGCCATTCTCGAACCGGCCGCCGCCTGAACGGCTTTCCATTTGGGTCATTCTGCGTTGGTCATCGCGGAGTTTTCTGCGTTCGTCTTCGAGTGCGATCTTTTCTTTTTCGCGTGCACGCGTTAGTCCGCCCTTATTAATAAATTCGATTATTTTGGGCAGCTCGTCGGCATCGAACCATACACCGTGATTTCGGCACATATCGATGATCACGCCGGACGATCTGGCGAAATTGCTGCGGTTCATTAGCTGGGAACAATCTGGACACGGCACATAGCTGATCTTCGCCGGATGCGAATCCGGATGAGCATCGCTGGCGATAAATGTCAGAACTGCGGACTGCTCTTCTTGGTTTGCGCAGATATTTTCAAATGTTGCTGCATTTGTCCAAAATCCGCCGCACCGATTACATTCGCGAATATTGTTCGAACCGATAGTGACAAATTCGAGATCCGTTTTGCACCGCGGACAGTTCCCGCATTTGGTTTCGTCCGATATTTGTGCAGCGACTGCCGACGCCCCGCAATGGCCGCAAAATTTATTCCCGAGAAACATCAAATTTAAGCATTTTTCGCAGCCGATGGTTTTCAGGCGGCTTTTGCAAAATTCGCATTGAGTTTTATCGCTCGAAACTGCCGCTCCGCAATTGGGACAATTTAACGCTTGAGGTTTCATATTTTCAGATAGCGTGTTGCTGCACTTTTCATTATATCGACCGGAGCTGTTCTGCCAGTCCATATCTTGTATTGTTCGGCAGCCTGAGCGATCAACATCTCCAAACCGTTTATGGTTTTTGCTCCGGCATTTTCGGCTTCGATCAGCAAATTTGTTCGTGCCGGATTGTAGGTGAGATCGTAAACGATCTTTACACCTGAGAGTGCATTTGAAGAGATCAAACTGTCGGTCTGATCGAAACCTTTCGTGCCGACCGGAGTCGCATTAACTACTATATCAAAGCCCTCAAAATTTAAGCCGCGCTCAAAACGAGCGTGATCGGCTCCAAGGTCATCTGCGAGGATGCGAGCTTTTTCATTGTCGCGGGCGAAAACTGTAACGTCAGCTTTTTCGCGTAGAAGTGCAAAAACACACGCCCTAGCCGCACCGCCGGCTCCGATGACAGCGACTTTTTTGCGAGATAGCTCCGTTTCATTTTTTAGCGGTTCGATAAAACCACGCGCATCAGTATTGTATCCGAGTAGTTTCCCGTTTTGGAGCTTTACCGTATTTACCGCGCCGATCGCGGCGGCGGTTTCATCTATCTCATCAAGATATTTTATGATCTCTTGCTTGTGGGGATTTGTTACCGAAAAACCTTTGAAATTTAAGTCGATCTCTCGAGTTTCCCAACGCACCATACGTGAAATAAAAGCACCAAGATACCGAACCTGAAGCGGAACAAAAACTGCGTTCACTTTGTCGTTTGCAAACGCTGCGTTATGCAAATGCGGCGACATTGAGTAACTCGTGTCGCCGGCGATAACACCGTAAACTTCACTGTCGCGGTCGAGTTCTTTCACCCGATAGAGATGCGTCATTTCATCGGCTGTTATCTGCCCGGGGGCGGTTTCCTTGCCGGGATCGAGTGAAGCGAACGTAAAAGCTGCTCCGTGTGCTAGTCCTAAAATTCGCGTTATCTTTCCGCTTTCGCCCATCGCGATGGGAACTAGGCGTTTGCCATCTTTTCGTGCTCGGACCAAAACTTGAAAAACAGGTATGGCGTCGGTGATTTCGGAAGAGGTATAAGCCATCTTGAAGGTTTCGTGTTGCGGAACGGAATCGTAAAGTTCATCGATGTTGTTCGGCACATTTTCAAGATCATGATGCGAACGTACCACCACAGTCGATGACGGCCATTCGAGACCGGCCCGCAGATCCAATTCATTATCGAACCAAGTCGTGTCCGAATCGTGATGATATTGGGAATAGACCGACATCCAAAAATTAAGACGCTGATTAAAATCGGCCGGTGATCTTCCGCCTTGTGATCTAGGGCGAAAAGTAATAATAAGCACCTTATCCGAAGAAAGCTTTTCGAAGAGTGGTGAAAGCTCGGCCGGATCCAAGTCATCGGCCCGAACCTCCACAATATCGGCGACTTTGCCCGCGGCTTCGACTTTCGCCAACAGATCTTCGGCGGTTTGACCGATAACGGAAACGCAGATCTTGCCTTCGTTCATAAAAGGGTCAATTTATTCGTTTGCCATCTGTTCGGCACGCGTCTGCAATTTTGTGACAAAACTCATTGCGGATATAAGACATGCGACGACGGCTGCGGCCGATGCGACGACGATCCATGTGTCGCCGCTTTGTTTAACGGCGATGCCGGTCGCTGCCCAGGCGACAGCTAGCGGAAATAAATAACTGGTAAATTTTACGCGGATCAAAATGCCCATCGCGGCGGCGGCCAGTATGAATAAAGCTCCGATAATGCTTGAGATCGGTCGGTTAACGCTTGTTAAAAGCACCGCCAGATTCACGAGGGTCGCTGCGGTCACCCAACCGAAATAAAGCCCAAATGGTGCTTTGACCGACCAATATTCCGCATAGTTTTTTGGTGAATTGCTTCTCGAATTTATAAGTAGAAGCACTAGAAAAAGCGCCGCTATAATGACGAACGAGATATCGATCCTCTCCTGCACCCAAAAGAATATCCAGCTGCAATTGAGAGCACAGCTAAGAATATAAAGTGAACGGATCGAGCGAAAACGTGATAAATTATTACCGACGATCTGGTAAATGCTGAAAGCCAGCAGCCCTAAATAGATCAGGCTCCAAATAGTAAAAGCAAACCCTGAGGGCGTAATTGGCGTCGGATATTTGGCGGATATCGCTTCGACGGAAACGCCGCCGAATTTACCGGTTGATGCCATGAAATTCACAGCGATCGTTCCAACGGTCGCGGCAATAACGAGTATGGCGCGGAAAAGGTCACTATTTGATCTCGGATCTGACATAATTTCGATTATAGCAATGTTTGCTTTAGTTGGCCGAAAACAATAGACGTTTTCGTATGAAGTTCGCCGAAAAGGTTAACGATCTGTTGAAAATGTTATAAATTCGATATTAAAACTCTGGTTATATTGTGATTATTGATGAATAACGGTTGTGGCATCAGTATTGCATATTAAATAAGCGACGCACTTTCCTTCTTCCCCACTGCGTAGAAAGTATTAAGGAAAGAGGACGGTATAAGATAATGAAGTTAATGAAACAGTTTTTATTTACATTGATCGCGGTTGTCGGCCTTTCGGCCGCGGCTTCAGCTCAACAGAAGCCGGAAAAGCCGCCGCCGAAGAATCCGCCGCCGGTGGTAAAACCAGGCAAACCTGAAAAGCCGCCGGAAAAGCCTCAGAAGCCAGGATACGCTTTTGTCGAATCGATAGCGGTTTCGCGAAATGATCTGGTTTGATCAAAAGGAAAATTGAATCAAAAGACGGTATCAAAACGGTGCCGTCTTTTCGCGCGTGGAAATTGCCGAAACCAGCAAACCTGTTATAAACTCTTTTCCTATTCATGGTTGTGAAATCCAATATAAAAGGAAACTCCAAATTGTAGCAGCTCATTATGGTTGAACGTCTTACCGTTATATTTTTCATAATGCTTTGTCTGCTGCTGGGGTTTTATCTGATCTTGGCTCCGTGGGATACGCTCTTCGGAAGCTGGGGCGAAAATTACGTGCTTGTATTTATCGCCGATCTTGTGAAATGGCCGGGTTTGCGTGAGATCGTCGCATCGACATGGTTTCGCGGAGCGGTAACCGGCTTGGGAGTTCTGAATCTGATGATCGCATTTTGGGAAGCCGCACATTTCCGCAACAGCGTTGCTGCCCTGAGCGAGCATCAGATAGATCGGGGAAGGCTGTGAAAACGCCGCTTCGGCAGCCGATCGTTTATCTAATCACGCCGGGCCACTCGACGCCCGCAAATTTCAATAAAAACAAAATAGAATTGATCGAGCATATTTCTGCAGCTGTCGAAGCGGGTGTTTCGATGGTTCAGATACGCGAGAAGAATTTGACCGCGTCGCAGGTTGTCGAACTCGCGATAGCTGTGGTTGATATTGCTCGCGGTTCGCGGACAGCGATCCTCGTAAATGATAGATTTGATATAGCGGTTGCCGCTGGTGCGGACGGAGTCCATTTGACGGCGAATTCGATCCCAGCAGATGTGGTTCGGCGATCTGTTCCGGATGGCTTTTTGATCGGAGTTTCGACGCATAGTCAGCAAGAAGCTGCGACCGCAAAAAAGAACGGAGCCGATCTTGCTGTGCTAGGGCCGGTTTTTTCAACACCGGGAAAAGGGGAACCGATCGGGCCGGAAAAGTTTTTGTCGATCGCTAAAGAACTTGACGCGTTTCCGCTTTTGGCTTTGGGCGGGATCGACGAAAGCAATTGGCGAAATTTATTAGAATCTGGTGCGGTGGGTTTTGCGGCGATCCGATCTTTGGAAGACAAGGCAACTCTGTATAGAATTTGTAATGAAACGAGATCAAAAAATTTGCTTGACGATAGCCGGGCTTGATCCTTCGGGCGGGGCGGGGATTATCGCTGACCTGAAAACGTTTGCCGCATTTGGCTGTTACGGAGCGGCGGCGGTTTCTTCGATCACGTTTCAGAATACCGCGGAGGTTTTCGGCTCAGAGAGCCAATCGGCAAAGACGATTCGCGGGCAGCTTGTTCCGATATTTGACGACCTGCAGGTTGATGCCGCAAAGACCGGAATGCTTCCTACCGAAGAGGTTATCCGTGAAACCGCAGCGATATTGAAAGAAAGAAAGTTTTTGAATTTGATAGTCGATCCGGTTGTTAGATCAACTTCCGGATATGATCTGATCGATGATGCTGCTCTAAGATCACTGGTTGAGGAACTATTTCCGCTTGCCATCGTCGTTACACCGAATATCCCTGAAGCAGAACGGATCACCGGAATCGCAATTAAAACCAAAGTAGACATAGAGACGGCTGGGCGACAGATATTATCTATGGGTGCGACTGCCGTTCTGATAAAAGGCGGACATATGGAAAGTGAACGAATGCGCGATCTTCTTTTCACTCAAAAAGGCACTGAGATTTTCGACGGCGAATTTATCGATTCAATCGCAACACACGGAACCGGCTGTACGCTCGCAGCAGCCATTACAGCTTGCGTTGCGAATGGCAAAACCCTTTCGAATGCGATAGGAATTGCAAAAAGATTTGTTGCTACAGGCATCAAAACATCGCCAATGTTCGGCGGCGGTCATCCGCCTCTGAACCACTTGATCGATGGCGAAACGATGCTTACTGAGCCGGAGTGAAGAATTTTGGCGAGATGTATGTTACGCCGAATGTTACGCCGGTTTTTGGCGTGAATTTGGTAAGTCCGAAGATCGCAGCGGTGTCGAAACGCAGATTAGAGGCTTTGATCTGTGTGCCGACGCGGAATTGACCAAAGCTTTCGGTGCCGACCGGAACATTTTCAGGACGCGTATTTGCTCTGCCGTTGACTTCGGCGACCACGTTTACCGAATCATTGACCCGATAAATTCCCGCAAGGCCATAAAGCAGCATGTCGTTCTGGGTGAACGGCGCGAGCGGAGCGGAAAATATCCCAATACCGAGGTTTCCAAAAACATTCACTTTGGCAACGCCTTTGCTGCGGCTGCCGAACCGTTTTTGGGCTATAACTTTACCAAAAACATTGATCTGGTTAGTGCCGATGCCGCGTGCTTGGTTCGAATTAGGAAGTTGAAAGCCGACCGTGAAGCCGAAGGCCGGTCGGTGCTGAGTCTCATTCAAAACGCGGATCTTTGTCGATAGTGTGAAATCGCCAACGTCGTTCGTCGAATTTCCGGTCGCGATTCCGACCGGATCATTTATCGGTTGCCGCGAATCTATCGAGAGAAAATTTTGCAACACGCCGTCGATCTGAAATTCAACATTTTTTGAAAACCCAACGCTGATGCGAACATCGCCGACCCGCGTTAGATCGCCGCGGTAACCCGAAACAGGGAAATTTGCTTTTTGCAAAAAATCTACGCCGGCTGCGAGTTCGAACGCGCCTTCCGGCGTGGTGTCCACATCTTCAGTCAACAGCGGACGCTGTTGTGCAAAGATGCACGAAGCCGAAACGGCAAACAAGATTGTAAGAGCGACCGAACGAAACATCACAAGGATTTTTACACGTAATCGACAGATTGTAAATATTTGTTTTCAGGTTCCGATTTGGACACCGCGAAATAAAATTGGCAAAATAACATCGCCGGATGTTTTAAGAGAATGATCGCACGCAAATATTTTATCAGAGGGATGGTTCAAGGTGTTGGTTTCCGATTTTTTACGCAGCGTGTTGCGGCCCGGCATCAGGTGAGTGGTTATGTTAAAAATCTCGAGGACGGCCGGGTTGAAGCGTTGGTTCAGGGAAGCACGAAAGCGGTCGACGCATTTCGAGATGATATTTCCGCCGGACCGAGATATTCGCGGGTCGATGAAATTGAGGAAATAGTTCTTGACCCCGACAAACATTATTCAACGTTTAGGATCGAACGATAATATTTTCAGAAAATGGACAATTTAAAAAAACTTATTCGCGAAGTCCCCGATTTTCCAAAACCGGGCATTAATTTTTACGACATAACAACACTTTTGAAAGACGCCGAAGGCTTGCGCGAATCGGTGCGTCTCTTAAAAGAATTGAACGAGGGATTGCAGATAGATACGGTCATCGGCGTCGAATCTCGCGGCTTTATTTTTGGTGCGCCTCTGGCGATCGAACTCGGGACAGGTTTTATCCCTGTTCGCAAACCTAAAAAGCTTGCCGGCCGAATGCGTTTCGATCTCGTATGAACTCGAATACGGAACAGACACATTGGAGATGCACAAAGACGCGGTCGGCGAAGGTCATAAAGTTTTGATCGTTGATGATCTGCTCGCAACCGGCGGAACTGCACGAGCCGTTGTGGATCTAGTCGAAAGCGTCGGCGGAGAGGTTGTCGGTCTGAATTTTGTCGTTGAACTAGATTTCCTCAACGGTCGGAATAAATTCGAAGGTTATAATGTGATGATCGCTGCTGCACTATCGATTCCTAAATAATTGCTCCCGTAGCTCAGTTGGATAGAGCGTTCGCCTCCTAAGTGAAAGGCCGGTGGTTCGAATCCACCCGGGAGCACCACTTCGACACGACGTCACTTTTTTAATAAAAAAAAGGATGCGCGATGGTTCAAAGCGCATCCTTTACCCCTTGTTCTGCTTAAAAAGCCGTCATTCGAGAAAAGCGATGATACTGGGGGGTAAATCGCATTTGTTGGTGACTATCCTCTTATGACTTAGGAATAAGGATATCTGAAAAAAAATGTTCTGTATGTTATCCACATTACGGAACCCCAAAAAAATACCCACTAATATCTCTTTATACAATCTTTTCATTTATTTGAAATTGGGTGAAAACCATGTGCAGGCTTCTTTAATTATTTATTTAGCCTGCATTTTTTTCCTGAAAATATGTTATTTCGGAGTTTGGATTTGGTTATCTGACGGAGGTAAATATGGCCGTTCCTATTGCACGTATCCTTTTTGTTGATGATGATCGGGATTCTTGTGACCTCATGGAGTTTATGCTTCGGCATACAGACGATGAATTCGAGGTCAGATCGGTTAGGACTATTGCTGAGGCAACTGCCTTGATAGCCGAGAGGCCTTTTGATCTTTACATATTCGATTACGCACTTCGCGACGGCACCGGAACTGAACTCTGCCGACAAGTGCGACGGATGAATCGGAACGTTCCGATAATTTTTTATTCTGCAATGTCTAGGCCTGTCGATCTTCTTACAGCAAAAGATGCCGGAGCAAATGAATACTTGGTTAAGCCCAATGATCTAGAACGCATGATCGGAACGATCACGCGACTTTTGGATGATGCCGGCGGCCAAATGCCTCCCGGGTTTGGTTTGGAAACTCTCCGGAGGCGTTCAGCCGAAGGTATTCTGCCCGCTTTCAAACCTGTTGAAAATGGCGACCGAATATTTTAGGGCTGATTTTCATATATCTATCGTGATAAACTGCACTTAACGGATAGGCTGATCATTTTGGACTTGGTAATGCAATTTAAAAGTTTGCAGCCCCATTTATGCTTAATGGATCTCGCGGATTCCAAACATGAAAAGCTGCCGGCCAGATTATGCACGACAAGACAAATTACAGAAACCAATTCAGACTTTCAACAAGTAATCGCATATTAAACGCATTGCCTGATGAAGATTTTGAGCGTATTCGGCCTGACCTCGAAGAAGTTGAACTTGTTTTGGGTCAGATCATCTATCTTCCCGAAGATCCGATCAAACATGTTTACTTTTTGAATCATGCAATGGTTTCTGTTATTGCGACAACCATCAGCGGACAATGTGCAGAGGCAGGTGTTATTGGAAACGAAGGTATGGCCGGAATTGAGGTCTTGATGGGAAGCAACAATACGCTGAATGAAAATGTAATACAGCTTCCGAACGGTGCTCTCCGAATGTCCGTCGATGCGGTAAAACGAGAATTTAAGAGAGCCGATGCACTTCATGATCTTTTGCTCCAATTTATGAGGCTGCTTATGCTTCAGATAAGCCAAACGGCATTGTGCAATAGGCTTCATACCGTCGAGGAAAGACTCGCACGATGGCTGCTGATGTGTCATGATCGGTCTGAAACAGATAAGCTCAGACTTACACAAGAATTTCTCGCGATCATGTTGGGCACGAACAGAGCAACGGTTACGATGTCGGCGATCACCCTACAAAATATAGGAATGATCAAATATTCCCGCGGCCTAATAACCATCACCGACCGCGATGAACTCGAACATTTTGCCTGCGAATGTTATGAAACGATCAGACGTGAATACGATATTCCATTTAAAGGCGAAGTGCATTAGGCGACCTTTGACTGATTTCCGCTAGTAACCTTCTTGTGAGATAATTATCAAACTTGCCTAAAATTAAGGAGGTTTTGATCCGATGGACTTTTATTTCTTACTCTTTTCTCTGTTTTTCCCGCGTATCGTTCTATTGGTGTATTTCCTGCTTCAGGGACATTTTCCCCAAAGCACGATCCCGATTTATTGGCGACGTGTTGTTGGCGATCTTCATTCCGCGAATTCTAATCTTGATCTTTATTTATCAAAATATGGGATATAACAACATTTGGTTCGCCGCTCATTTGATCGTTCTCATACTGGTTTACTTTGGCGGCACAACAAGATCAGTTAATTGGTGCCGCTGCCGGTACAGCGACAGAGCCAGATGAGGAACACGTAACGCAGCGTTTTGCGTATCGAGATCTTCACTGGCTCGCGATTTCCGCCGAGAGCGGTATTTACTCCGTCGTTTTGCCGTCGAATTCTTCGTCGCTCTCTTCCGCGTCTTTTTTCGTGACGTGAATCGTGCCGTCCTTGTGATGTGGCGGCGAATAGATCGTATAGATCTTTAATTGATCAGTGTCCGACAAGTTAATGACATTGTGTCGGGCGCCGGCGGGTACAACTACAGCATCGCCGTCTTTTACTTCATATCTATTGTCATCAATAAGAACCGCCCCGGTTCCGCCTTCAAACCGTAAGAACTGATCGTTTTCTTCGTGAGTTTCGAGCCCGATCTCTTCCTTTGGCTTGAGACTCATAAGTACCAACTGGCAATGTTTAGACGTGTATAGAACTCTGCGAAAATCGGTGTTTTCTAAAGTGTCCTGTTCGATGTTTGAGTTAAAGCCTTTCATAAGTTTCCTTGGTAAACAGACTTGCGACGGGTCTTATCTTGTTTACATTTGTGGTTCCCAACCCGTCCTATCATTGGTGCCGTCTACAAGATTTGAACTTGTGACCTATCGCGTGTGAAGCGAGTGCTCTACCACTGAGCTAAGTCGGCGTTATTCGAGGTTTACAAAGCTGGGTCGTCGGCTTTTGCCGGACGGTTCTCGTCGGTGGCTTTTATTGTGCCGAGCGACGAATCGGTATAATAATGCCGCGTTCCTGTGGCGGTAATTCCTTCGGGAACCTGCGGATCGGCTGTTATCGAATAGAAGGGCGGTTGTACTCGCCGAATTCCTCGACCGTCATCGTAAAAACATAACCGTTTATTACAGGATTCTCGCCGGTATATGTTTCGTCGAGACCGACACTGGAGATAAGTTCGTCAAATGAGGCGAATTTTCCCTTGTTTTTCGCGAGGCGTACTGAGCTTGATAATGTCTGTATTTGCTTCATCTGATTGAGCCGCGGTCGTTTCGTTTCCCGAACGATCATTGATTGCCAGCCAACAGTGCCGACACCGATCAGCAAGCCGATGATCGCGATAACGATCATCAATTCGATCAGGTTAAATCCGCGTTGGTCGCGTAATTTCTGGGGTAAATTTGTCATAATGTTTAAAGCTTCTCCTAACTCGATTTCACGCAAAAATTAGGATTAAGTTTCAAAAGTTTAGAATGTTTCATACATTGAATTTGCAAGCCGAACCCGCAGAACAAAATTTCCGCCGGACAAGACTCTTCGCGCTAAAAATGAAAGCTTCGCAAAAAATGTAGAATAGGTTCAATAGTTATCTTGTAGAATGAAATAGTGAGCTGTTTTCAAAATGCTCCGCAAAGCCAAATGATGAGAGATTGGATAGCAGAAAGAACAGCGAACACGAAGACTCGGCCGCCGCTGCAGAATTCGATCCCGTTCGAAAAGATCGCCGAATTGCAGGCGATGATCGAAAACGTCATCCGCGGCAAATCCGAAACCGTGAAATTCGCACTTGTCGCTTTGCTTGCGAAAGGCCATCTTTTGATCGAAGACGTTCCGGGCATCGGCAAAACGACGCTCGCTCAACGCCTTGCCCGTGCTCTTGATCTTTCGATTCAGCGAATCCAATTTACGTCCGATCTTTTGCCGTCCGATGTGATCGGACTTTCGATCTTTAATCAGCAGAGCGGAGAATTTGAATGGAAGCCCGGACCGATATTTTCAAACATCGTTCTCGCCGACGAAATCAATCGGGCGACGCCGAAGACGCAATCCGCATTGCTCGAAGCAATGGCCGAAGAACAGGTCACCGTCGATGGAATGTTCGCGGCATCTGCCGCTGCCGTTTATGGTGATCGCGACGCAAAATCCGTCCGAACATCACGGCACATATCCGCTGCCCGAATCGCAGCTCGACCGCTTTATGCTGCGGCTGCATATGGGTTATCCGGACTCGGCGACGAACGCCAGATTTTACGCGACCGTGAAAACGATCGATCCGCTCGAATTCTCAAAGCCGTCGTGCAGCCGCGATGAAATTCTCGATCTTGCAGGAATCTGGTCACGCGAGTTCGCGTGTGACGACGCATTAGTTGATTATCTGCTTGATATCGTCGATGCGACGCGGCAGTTCGGAGCGTCTCGAACTCGGCGTCAGCCCGCGCGGAGCTCTTGCGCTTTTCCGTTCGGCACAGGCGCTGGCGCTGATCGAAGGCCGCGATTTCTGCATCGCCGACGACATCAAACGCCTCGTCTGCCCGCTTTCGCGCATCGCGTGATCGTAAATTCCCGTGCATCAAGCCTCAAGAACCGCACCGTTGAAGCCGAAAGCGCACTCAAAGAAATTTTACGATCCGTAAAAGTTCCGCTTTAAGACAAATGACTGGAGCAGTAAAACGTATCGAACTGTCAACGTAATTAAATTGAGTTCAAGAAGCGAGAGTTGATAGACTGTGTATCTGTGTGAATATCAAGTTGGACTCGACGTTAGATGGAGCTCAAATTAAAAACATTGCGGCAGTTTTTTAGTCTTCGTGATCTTCGGAATGCGGTGATCGGGTTTATTACGATCTTTGGCGGGATCGGGTTGGCGGTTTTGACGATCTATGCGCATCGGACGCAGCAGGCACGTCTGGCGGGAATAGCTGCCGGAATTTCGCTGGTTTTTGTTTTGTTGATTTTGATCTTTGTCGTTCCGCCGCTTGCCGAAAACGCCGGCAAGGAAGCGTCGCAGATGAATCTGCCGTTCGAATTTACGGCCGGCGGTGCGATCGTTTTGGGTTTGATGCTGATTGTCGGCTTTTCGGCTTGGAATACGGGTAATAATCTTTTGTTTTTGGTGCTTTCGTTTCTGGCGGCGGCTTTGATCGTGAGCTTTGCGGCGGGAAGTATTTCGCTCAAAAAACTCGATGTAAAAATGCGTTTTCCCGAAACGATCTTTGCCGGCGAACCAACGCCGATACTTGTCAGCCTCGATAACCGCAAGCGAATTTTTTCGAGTTATTCGGTCGTTGCCGAGGTTCGCGGAAACGATCGCGAACGATCTGCGGCAGCGGCGGAACTGATGCAAGTTTTGCCAAAAGCGATCGCAAAGAGGCTCGCCAAACCACCGATCGTCCGGCGAACACTGAACTATTTTGTCCGCGTTCCGCGTAGATCGATGGTCGAAAGCAAGAACGATCACATATTTGCAAAACGCGGCCGCTTTGTCATAAAAGACTTTGAACTTTCGACTGGTTTTCCTTTTGGTTTTTTTCGCCACCGAAGAAGGCTCGCGGCAAAAGAGGCCGAGCTTTATGTTTTTCCGGCCGCGGCTCATCTGCCGAACGAACCCGACAGCATTGTGCTGAACGGCGGACTTTTTGCCGCAAATAAGCGCGGCCAGGGACAAGATCTTCTTGCACTTCGCGACTATCAGCCGGCGGACGATCTTCGGCACATCGATTGGAAAGCAACGGCTCGGTCGCGTGATCTGATCGTTCGCGAACACGCCGCCGAAGACGATAAGAAGATCGCGATAGTTTTTGATGTTCGTGTGCCTTCCGAAGAAAACGGCCTAACCGTCCGCGAAAAGATCGAAGCCGAACACAACGGCAAAAGTATTGTTGATTCTGAGCGTTTTGAGGCGGGAATAAGCCATATCGCGGCACTGATCCATTATTTTACAGAAGAACAGGCAGAGATACGCTTGATGCTCGGCAGCAGTGATGCTGAAACCGGTTTAGGAAAAGCTCATCTTTTTGAACTTTTGCGGCGACTCGCGATCGTCGAACCGGTATTCGTCAGTGAAGTCGATACCACTCCGATCACTGAAATAATCGAAGAACTGGCCGAAACGGCGAACGATTCGCATATTTTTCTGATAACAACCCTTGAAAAAGGCCGTTTGCGGCGTGAGATCGAAGAAATGGTGAATTTAGTAAATTATTAGGGCAAATTTGTCACAAAATGGCTCGTCGTGGTGTATTTTAGTTGGAAGGCATTTTTTGATGCTGAAAATGATCGGTATAAACGAAATTTTAATGGACTCGATGGCCGAACAGACAGCAGTTGCTACGGCGAAAGACGTGATCGAATTCGAAGAAGCGTTCAACAACCATCACCGTATGGTTTTTCGAACCGCAAGATCGGTCGTGCGGGACTGCGGCTTGGCCGAAGATGTAACGCAGGAAGTTTTTATCCGGCTTTATAATAATATCGATTCCATAAAAGACGAAGAGATGCTGAAACCGTGGCTTATCCGCGTTGCTCTGAACCTTGCCCGAAACACGATCCGAGGCAACATTAGAGCAAACACGAGAGAAGAAAATTACGTCAAACTTAATGACGACAACACGGTGGTTTCGGTCGAGACGGAATATGAACAGCAGCGGGAAATAAGCGAGATAAACCAGGCTCTGAGCAAGGTAAAAGAACCGCTTCGCAGTTGTTTGGTATTAAAGCAGCAAGGATTGTCCTATCGTGAGATCGCGGAGAGCCTTTCATTGAATGAAACAAGCATCGGCACATACGTTGCGAGAGCGAGAGCCGAATTTGTTAAGTTTTACGGAAAGGCCGGGAGAAGTACGTTATGAAGAACAAATGTTTTGATATTGGCACAATACAAGCTTTTATCGATGGTGAAACGAACGGCGAACTTTCGCTTTCGATCGCCGATCACGCGGCCGATTGCGACGATTGCTCCGCACGTATCGCCAGTGCCGAAGAAGAAAATTCATATGTATTTGCGGCTCTCGACCGCGAAGTAAACACACTCGTCCCGACACAGCGTCTGTGGTCGCGGATAAACGATTCGATCACCGAAGAAAAGAGCCGACTTTCGTTCGGACAACGGCTTTCGGCAATGTTCTCGAGCATTTTGATGCAGCCTTCGTTCGGTGCGGCTTTGGGTGTGATCCTGATCTTTATGTTTGTTGCGGTGTTCTGGACATTTGATACGAATAAGAATATCGCTGATCTAAAGGTTCCGGCAAAGACGGAAACTGCTGTTTCGGCTCCGAATGTGCCGAGCGTTTCCGATCCATCGCCGAGTATCGTTACAATTTCATCGACAGATGACACAACTCCTCCGGCGAGCCGCGAGCGTAATGGCTATCGCATCCAAACGGCTTCTTACAGGCCCGAACGCGAACGCAATACTCCGAAGAAGATCGATCCGGCTCCGCAGCCTGCGGCACCTGTTTATCTTCCGGCTGAGGACAGTTATGTTAAAACGATCGCCGGTTTGAAGCAGAACATTGAAAATAATAAAGACACGATGATGCCGGCTTCTTCGCGGGTTTCATACGAACGCGACATGGCGGTCGTTGACGATACGATCACAAAAATGAAAAAGGCCATCCAAAAAGACCCGAAAAATGAAGGTGCGAAACAAGCTCTTTATGCTTCGTATCAGGACAAGATCGATCTCCTAAATTCGGTCGCACAGCGTGAGGAGTTGATAGCGTCTATCCGATGATGAAAACATCCCTAAAATATATTTTAAGCCTCGCGTTCGCGGCAATACTTTTTTCGGCGAATTCGTTCGCCCAAAGAACTCAGACGCCGGTGAAACCACGTACTCCATTTCCGGCGGTTGTGATAGCTCCGAGAATGCCAGTGGACGACGAAATGGAAACGACCGAGCGTTCGATCGCGACCGATCCGCGTGTCAGCATAAAGCTTTGCGTCGCAGAAGGTGTTTTGAAAATAAACGGCTGGAACCGCGATGAGGTTCGCCTTTTCGTAAAGAATGGCAGCACGCCGGGAATTAAGGTTTTAGAAAACAACGACCAAAGTGGTAAGCCGAATTGGATATTGCTCGCACGCATGCCAAAGCCTGGTAAGCCTGTCGAGA
Organism: uncultured Acidobacteriota bacterium; assembly: GCA_963720905.1. Lineage (GTDB taxonomy): Bacteria > Acidobacteriota > Blastocatellia > Pyrinomonadales > Pyrinomonadaceae > OLB17. The sequence goes on along the minus strand of CAVRHB010000007.1, from coordinate 604,817 downwards.
TGGAAAGCGACTGCATTTCCGGCCAAAGTATCGAATTGGACGTGCCGATGGCAGCAAGTTTGGAAGTCCGCGGCCGCAATGCTGATGTGACGGTCGATTCGGTCAGGAAATTTACGGTAAAGAATATCGAGGGAAATATTTCTCTGCGAAATGTTTCGTCGGGAATAAACGCATCGACATTTCAGGGCGATATAACGGCGGAAGATTCGAGCGGCGCGATCACTTTGGAAAGTTCGACGGGAAATATTTTGGCGTACGGCATCAAAGCCGGACAGATCGGTGATGCGTTTCGGGTGAAAACTTCGAGCGGCGCGATACTTTTACAAAATGTCGAAAACCGGCAGATCGATGCAAATTCGATAAGCGGTTTGGTGAATTTTGACGGTAAATTTGTCGGCGGCGGAATTTATAACTTCAAAACCTCGAATGGTTCGATCGAACTAAAAATTCCGGCTGATTCCTCGGCGACGTTCAAAGCTTCGTATGGTTTCGGTGCGTTCAATTCGCAACTTCCATTAAAGATCTTATACAAAGACGAACAACTGCCGGTAAGAAACCTCGGAGCAACCTGCGGCGACGGCGAGGCGAATGTCGTTCTGACGACGAGCAGCGGCAGCGTTTCTATCAAAAAAGCCGATTGATCAAATTTCGCCGAATTTGCGGCCGGTGCGTTTTTCGAACTGTTCGGCCATCGAGTCGGTCTCGGTCGAACCTTCATCGCGGGACATCCTTTCCAAGCGCCACATTGGAATAAATTGATCACTCATCGGTAAAAATTGCTCGCCGCGAGAGATCGAAGAGCACCAATCATCAAAATATCCCAATTCGATCGCTTTAATAAATACGCCCGAAGGCCCTATCTCATCGACGATCCCTAGAAGTTTTTCACGCGGCGTGTGCAGAATGAGCACGACTGTTTCACCTGATTCGATCTTCATAGTATATTCCGGACGGCCAAAAACGTGCCGTCTTTTTCTTTACTCTCAATATCAATTAGAATTAGTAAAAAGATGTCGAGGAAGTTTACAACGTTCCCGGCCATCTCACAAAAAGCTGAATGTATATTACCAAGGTCGAACTCGAAAATATTAAATCGCATACGGATTCGACGTTCGAATTTCCGCGTGGAACGACGGCGATAACCGGCGAGAACGGAGCCGGTAAGACGTCGATCATCGAAGCGATCGCCTGGACGCTTTTCGATCTGCTTGACTATAAAAAACAAGATTTCGTAAAACGCGGTGCGAAAAAAGGCACAGCTCGCGTCACTTTTGAAAGCGGTCTTGATGAACGGCTTTATGAGGTCGTTCGCGACACGGGAACCGGTTATTACGTTGTCGATACGGCGTTGAAAATGCGTCTCGCCGATAAGAAAGAAGACGTGACGCGTTTTTTGTGGACGCATCTTGGTGTCGAGCCGGGAACTGATCTCGAAACGCTGTTTCGCCGTGCGATCGGAGTTCCGCAAGGAACATTTACCGCGATATTTTTGGAAAGCACGACCGAACGAAAACGCGCGTTCGATAAACTTCTAAAGGTGGAAGAATATAGGCGAAGTTCCGAAGAGCTTTTGAAAACCTCGCGGTATTTAGGCGAGCAGATACAAACGGCATCGATAAACATTGCGAGAGCCGAAGGCCAGCTCGCCCGGTTTGATATCGTAACCGGCGAGCAAAAAGGTCTCTCGGAAAAGGTTGTTGCAGCTGTTGCCGAACTTGATCTGCGAAAAAATTCGATCGAGCAGAAAACAAAGATCGTCGAAGATCTGGCGAGATCGGAAGAAAGCTTGCGCGAAGCTCGGAAAAATTCGGATGCTGCGGCGTCAAAGCGAACAAGCGCCGAACTTTCGCTAAAGCATATCAGTGAAGAACTCGGACAAGCGAAAAAGGCTGCCGAAATAATTGCGGCGGTTCGCGGCGATGCCGAACTTCATAAAAAAGCCTCAGCAAGAATGACGGAGCTCGACCGCGAGAGAGCCGAACGCGAGAAGGCCCGGATCGAAACGACAAAGGTCGAATCTGCGATCGAAAACGTTCGCAGTGAGCAGAAGAGGACAAACGAACTGCTTGAAAATGCACAGAAAGCTCATGAAACTCTTGCTTCATTGAAGCCGCTCGCCACAGAACAAACGAAGCTCGAAGAAACGCTGCGTAGTTTGAATGACAAAATGTCGGAATTTCGCAATCTCCGATCACAGATCGCGTCGCTGGACGAACGGCTTACGCGACGGCGTGAACAATATAAAAAAAGCAAAGCCGAATTGGACGCGGTGCGGGCGAAAACATCAGCTGCCGCAGATGTTGCCCCGCTCGAAAAACGCGGAGATGAGATAGTTAGGGAACTTGCGGCGATGAATGCCGCTCTTGACCGCGACAGGCGTTTTCAAAAAGAAATTCAAAACGGCCTCTGTCCGATCTTGTCGGAAAAGTGCCTGAACCTTGGCGAAGGCGAAACGTTGGAAGCATTTATTTCCACAAAATTCGAAGAAGTTCAGACAACGATGCGAGAATTAGAATCGCAATCGCGGGACGTAAATGAAAAACTGAAAGCGGCTCGCGATGCTGAGAGATCTTCGATCGAGGCCGCTGCTCTCGCCAAACGAACGGATGAGATCCAGAACGAAGGCAGGCAGCTAAAATCAGAAAAAGAAGGATTAGAAAAGCTAATAGCCGATGCGGAAAAGATCGAAACGGAACTTTCGGCGGCAAACGCAAAGCTCGAAAAGCTTGATGATCCGCGATCTAAGGTGAAAGTTTTGGAGGCCGAAGTAAGCCGCGAAACTGATATACGGCAGACCATCACAAAGATCGAAAGCAATCTCGAACGCCTGGAAAGCGACCGCAAAATATTGGCGGAGAAGCTTGATCTATATTCATCACTCGATAAAGATCTAGAAGAAACGGCGGCGAAACGGGATGCGACCGAAGAAGCTTACCGCAAATTTATCGCGAACGAAGCGGCGGCCGGCAAGATAGCGGCACGCGAAAAAGCGGCGGCGGCAGCGGTTTCTGAATTAGAAGAGATCAGCAAAGCGGTCGAAGCGACGGCCGAAGCGGTCAAGGTAGCCGAAGCAAAATACGACGCCGAAAAGCATATTGCCGAACGTGCCGAGCTGCTCGAACTGCAAAAATCAGCAGCCGAACTTTCAGCGACTATCACCGGATACAAATCTCGCGAAGCGGAGCTTGCCGATGAGATCGAAAAGCTGTCGGAAACGCGCGAAACGATGAAAGCTGATTTCCGTAAAAAAGAACGGCTCGAAAAGGTTGCCGAAGCGACCGATTTTATTCGTAATACGCTGAAAGAAGCCGCACCGCTGGTCGCACGGAATTATGTTTATCGCGTTTCTGCCGAAGCAAATCAGATGTTTCGCGAGATAACCGGCGATCCGGAACGCACTTTGAAATGGGGCGAAGATTACGGTATTTCGCTGGAAGAAGGCGGTTATGAACGTCCGTTCGTCGGGTTTTCCGGCGGCGAGCAAATGGCTGCTGCGTTGTCCGTACGGCTTGCTTTATTAAAGCAGATGACTGACATTCGCATAGCATTTTTCGATGAACCGACAACCAACATGGACGCCGAACGGCGCGAGAATTTGGCCGAACAGATCAGCCGCGTCGGACATTTCGACCAGCTTTTTATAATTTCTCACGATGATACTTTCGAGGAATACGTGGATAATATCGTAGTCGTCGAAAAAGAACAATAAATGAAAAAAGTAACGATAGTCTGCGATGGCTCGAGCCTCGGCAATGGAAAAGGAGATCCACGTGCCGGAGCGGTCGCCTTGCTTGGTTTTAACGGTATTTGGAAAGCGGTTGGCGAATATTTGGGTGCGGCGACGAATCAGCAGGCGGAAATTGCCGCCGCTTACATTGGATTGCAAAATTTGAAAGAGCCATGCGATGTGAAAGTATTCAGCGATTCGCGCTATGTAGTAGAAACAATGCTTGGAAATTTTCGCAAGAAAACCAATCACGATTGGTGGGCGAAATTAGATAATGCAACTGACGGCCATAAGATAAAATGGCAATGGGTAAAAGGCCACGCCGGGAACGAGCTGCAGGAAGCCGCCGACAAAGCCGCACGCAATATTGCGGGTGCCGGAACGGTCGATGCTGAAATGCTCGAAGACATTGCGGCGATGATCGGTGTAAAGGAGATGGAAGACCTACTTTTTTGAACAACCGCGAGGTACAAAAGTTTTCTACACGATATGCTGCGATCGCTTTTTTTGTGATCGCGGCTTTTGGTGTTTTTGCATTGCCGATATTTTCGCAAAGAAGCGGTCGCGGTTGGGTTTGGCAAAACCCGCTGCCGCAGGGAAATCCGATCTATTCGATACATTTTGCGAAAGATAAATTGAATGGCTATGCGGTCGGAGCGGACAATACGATCCTTCATACAGAAAACGGCGGATTTCGATGGGAACGGCAATTTTTACCGGTCGATCAAACACTTCGTGGCGTTTTTACGCGTGACGGCCGCAACGCTGTGGTCGTCGGCACACGCGGCAGTATTTACATCACCGACAACGCCGGAAAAGATTGGAATCAGGTCCAGATAAAAAGCCAAGGATCATTTTTATGATGTGAGTTTTGCCGGAAAAGATCTTCTGACAGGCTGGACAGTCGGCACATACGGACGCATTTTGCGGACGGAGGACGGCGGCAAAACCTGGATCGATCAGCCAAGCGGCGAGAGAGAAGACCTGCTCACCGTTTCCGGCTTTGATGAGAAAAATGCTTCGGCTGCGGGAAGTAAAGGCGGCATTTTGACCACGGCAGACGGCGGCAAAAGCTGGGCAAAAACATCGCCGTGCGGAACGTCAGAAATAAATGACATTACATATTTGAATTCCGGGACGATCATTGCGGTCGGTCGTTCGGGCTGTGCTGTCAGATCGGAAGATTCGGGCAAAACGTGGTCGGCATTGACGATCTTTAGCCAAGCGGATTTTTCAGCCGTCGCTTTTTCGAATGAAAAGCAGGGAACGATCACCGATTCGAACGGTTTGATCTGGCTTACGGCCGACGCCGGAACGACCTGGCTGCCGTTCAGCATACGGACTTCGCCAAAGCTTGTGACGGCGTATTTTGCAGATGCGTTTACCGGTTGGTCGGCCGGCGATAATGGGCTGATCTTGCGGACAGACGACGGCGGTCTCAGCTGGCAGAGGCTTTCGGAAGGCGGACGCGAAGACGTTAATGATGTCGTTATGCTGAATAACGATCTTGGTGTTGCGTCCGGTTCTAATGGAAAGATCTGGATAACGAACGACGGCGGCGGAGATTGGATACCAGTGTTTTCCGGGACGAAAGCGAATCTGAATGCGATACATTTTATCGACGATCAGAAAGGCTGGATCGTCGGTGACGGTGGAACAGTTTTGCGTACAATAAACGGCGGAGCGAGTTGGGGCAAAGGCATTTCTAATATTACCGACGATCTTTTTGGTGTTAGTTTTGTCAGCGAAAAGATCGGATATGCCGTCGGTGCAAACGGGATGTTGATCCGAACGGCAACCGGCGGTGCTTATTGGGAAGTTATCGAATCGGCGACGCGTTCTTGGCTCGAAGATGTGAAATTCGTCAGCGAACAACACGGCGTTGCGGTTGGCGATCGCGGAACGGTCGTTGTTTCTATGGACGGCGGATTGACGTGGTCGAAGGTCAAAACCAACGTACGGGAAAATCTATACTCGGTCAGTTTTTCGGACGAGAAAAATGGCTTTGCCGTCGGTGCACGCGGGATCATTTTACGAACGACGGATGGCGGATTGAGTTGGACGGATCAGGAATCGCCGATCGCGGCAAATCTGTTTGCGGTCACGGCGTTCGGCGATGAGAACGCATTGGCCGTCGGCGAATTGGGTACCGTAATGATAACGACCGATGGCGGCAGAACGTGGGAAACGCAAGCTTCGATCACCGGAAAAATGCTGCAGGCGGTGGTTTATCGCGGCGGTAAAAATATATGGGTCGCGGGCCGCGGCGGAGCGATCCTCAAACGCATTTTACCGCTCGAACCAACCCGAACGGCTTCGCCAAAACTCCCGCCGATCTTGCGTTCGGTTATCGGCAGCCGCAATGCAAAACCACGAATGCCGCTCATTACGGTTACCGATGACGGCGACATCCCATTGGCAGTTCCGGCAAAACCGGAAAATTAATTTACGTTAGGAAATGAAATAACAACGGCGATCCATTCGCCTTTTTGCTCGACTGTAAAGTCGTCGAGGAGAAGATCTTTGAGGGCATTTTCGATCATTTCCTGCTGCTCGATGAGAATGCCGGAAAGCACAAGTTTATGACGCGAGAGAGAGACGAGATCGTTTAGTAACGGCAAAATTACGTCGATCGTCAGGTTTGCAAAAACGATGTCTGCCGGTTCAGTTTCTTCGTCTATCGAGCCGGTCCAAAATTCTATTGTGTCGCCGACGCCGTTTAGTTCGGCATTTTCTATAGCTATCGAGATCGAATCGAGATCAGTGTCGCAGCCGTGAATGACGCAATCGATATCTTCATTGAGTTTCGCCGCGGCGATGGCAAGAATGCCGGTTCCTGTGCCGACATCAAGCACACTCGAACCGGCGTTGTAAATTTTGTCGATAGCCGATAAACAAAGCTGCGTCGTTTCGTGAGTTCCGGTTCCGAAAGCCATATTCGGCTCGATCTTAATAACGATCTTGGACTTATCGCTAACATCCTCCCACGGCGGAGCAATAATAAAACGACCGATGGTTGACGGCTTCCAATGCTTTTTCCATTCGGCAAGCCAATCGGTGTTTTCAATAATGAGCTCGCGGATATTCGAGACTGCAGTTTCGCTCGATCTATAAATGCGGATCGCATCTGCGATACCTTTTTTGACATCTTCGATCTCCGGAGTTTCTTCGAAAAAACCGTGAACTTCGACAGTCTCGCCTTCTTTTTTCTTTAAATGATCGATCGAAGTTGCCGATGCTCCGAGTTCGTTAAAACCGAATTCGACTGCCTCGACAGCGTCGGCAGAAACTGTTACGGCGAAACCTGTCCATTTAATTTTGTTTTCCTGGGTCATTCGTAAATACCGATCTCGTCCAGATCGCGGCCTTTGTTCCGCCAATCTTCGACTACCTTGACGAACAGTTGCAGATATACTTTACCGCCCAATAGCTTTTCGATATCGCGGCGGGCATCGGTGCCGATCTGTTTTAATTTCGCGCCGCCTTTGCCGATGATGATGCCTTTTTGCGACGAGCGTTCTACATAGATGGCACAATAAATACGCGAAATTCCGGGCTCGCTTTCTTGATCGAACTTTTCGGTAATGACGGCGGTAACGTAAGGAATTTCTTCGCCGGTTGTTGCGAGGATCTGTTCGCGAACCATTTCCGCAACGATCGCACGCATCGGCTGATCGGTCATTTCATCTGCGCCGAATATCGGCTCGCCTTCGGGCAAATGTTTGATGATCTGTTTCAGCAGATTATCGACCGCGTCGCCTTTCAGAGCAGATATAGGAATTATTTCGGCGAACTCGAATTCGCTGGAGTAAAATTCGATGAGCGGCAAAAGCGTTTCTTTTTCGCGGATCTTGTCGATCTTGTTCAGAACGAGAATTGCCGGCTTGCCCGATTCTTTTATGAGATCGAGAACGAAGCGGTCGCCGTTTCCGGTCGAAACGCTCGCGTCGCGCATCAAAACGACAAGATCTACGGACAGGATCGCATCGTGAACCGCCGCCATCATACGCCGATTTAGAAGATGTCCGGGTTTGTGAACGCCGGGCGTGTCTATAAAAACGATCTGGCCGGTTTCTTGCGTGACGATTCCCTGGATCTTGTGTCGCGTCGTTTGCGGTTTGTTCGAAACAGCCGCGATCTTTTCGCCGACAAGCCGATTCAATAAAGTGGACTTACCGGCATTTGGCCGGCCAATAAAGCCGACATAACCGCTGCGAAAATTCTCGTTTGACATTAAAGTTTAGATTTAAGATTCAAGACCAATTTACTGCTCTTTCACTAATCGAGCTTTTGCGGTCATAGCTTCGTCGTAGGCACCGCGAGTGACTGGGCCGATCGATATGGCTTTGTCGTAAAGTGCCTGTGCCGTGCCTTTGTTGCCGTAAAATTCATATATCTTTGCCAGCGCAACGTAAGTCAGCGAGAGTAAAGCTGCATCGACCGGCTGTTTCAACCCGATACGGATGACATTTTCGTAAGCGACCTTTGATTCGAGCAGTTTAGAGCTGAGAGAATCTTGATCCTCAATATTTTCAGCTTCTAAACCGGCAACACGGCCGAGACTGTAATATATGCGTGGTTCGCCCGGATATTTTTCGAGCAGTTTTTTAAGCTCCGTTTCGGCAGTCGAATAATCTTTTGCATCGACAGTTTTTTGTATCGCAAGCAAACCCGTCGTTACAGGATTTTCGGCTATCAGAGTCGAGGTTGGTTGACTTTTCCGTGCTTCGCGTGCGGCAAGAGCACGCTTGCTTGCGTCCGCATTTTGAGCGAGGCGATCGGTTTCTTTCGCCGGATCGAGGGATAGTATCATATCGCGAAGCGACGATGCTATATCAAAACCGGAATCCGACATTCCATTCAAACGATTCGCGAAATAAAACACAAAAACATTTCCGCGTTCGTATTCCTCGGACATTTGCAGGATCGATTCGTCAGCAAATTCTTGTTTGAGGCGTTCGAGTTCGGCGGAAATTTTCTTTTTATCCTCGACAGTTTTTTCCTGTTCGATCCGCTGGCGTGCCTGTGCCGTCGTTATTTTTACTTTCTCGGTTTCTTTTTGCTTTATGTCGATAGCCGAGACGAGCGAACGCGATAGAACCAAAAAAATATCAGGCGATTGTTCCGGGTTCGTCGCGCGGCGTTCGTCGAGCATTTTCTTTACGCTATCGCGAATTACGGCGATGTCTTTTGAACTTTTTAAGATCAACGGATCGATCACAAATTGGAGAAAGCCGCGACGCACGTCGGAGAACGTAAGGTCAGTATCGGGCGAAACGACGACATAATAATCATCGCGAATGTTCAGAAAAATGACCGTGCTTTTCGGCGCGAGCATTTCCGGAACGATATAAAAATGTCGCTCGCGGCTGCGTGTTTCCGTGCTTTTGATGGTCGATTTTTTCGCACGGTTCGTTTCCACCTTTACCGCTTCTTCAAAATATAGAACTGGCCGCGTATGCAGGTAGAGCAAAAGGTCACTGACCATTTCTTTTGTCGAATTTCTGAGCTTCTCGTTCGCGGCTTTGTTGTATGCTTTTACGTAGTCATTGATGTTTTGCGAAATGCTTGAGCGACGGTAGAATTCACGGACAAGTGGAGCGAAATCCAATACGTTCAGCAAACTTCCCGGCAGTGATGAAGTAACGATCGGATCATTTAGTTCCGGAGCCGGTGTGAGTGCATACGCCATCGATATAAATGGTGCGACTATTTCCGAATCCGAAAGCTTGGGGTTCCGTTCTTTGTACAGATTGACGAACGTAGAGATCTTTTTTCGCAGATCTGCGGGCATTTGGACAAGGTCGCTCGACAGAAGTTCGCGAAATTCTGTTCCTTCCGGCGAAAGCTGCGTATTGAGTGACCGGATCTGTTTGCCGTTCTCGTCCTCGGTTCGAGCACTGTCCAAGGCCGCGAGCACGATCATTACGCGTTGGTCGGGTTCGATGCGGACGCCGTAATTCGAAAGATCAAAACCGGAAGCCGGAGCCTGTGCAAAGATGTGTGCGACAGCGAAAAGAAAAATTGCGATAAAAAATAGTTTTCTCATTACGAATAAAACGCGAAAATAAGGATCCAGTTATTTCAGATGAAAATTAGCAGACCGAAGATGCACCGAAGGCGGAAAACAAAACGAGGGACAAGGAAATTGCGGCTCCTTATCCCTCGATCATAAAATTATCCGGCGTCCTAGTTGAACGACGCAAGTGCGTCACTTTCCGAATCATAGACGTCGAAAACCGTGAGCAATTTTGTGATCGCCAATAGATCTTGGATCTTTTGCGTCAGATTCAACAATTTAAGTGTGCCGCCTTCTTTGCTGACAGCCGTAAAGCTGGACACAAGTTCGCCGATACCGCTCGAATCGATATAACCAACGCCGCCCAGGTTCAAAAGTATCTTATTTTTGCCCGCACCAGCAATTCGCGGATCTTGTTGCGAAGTGCAACGCTGCCTTCGCCAATTGTAACTTTTCCTTCCAGGTCGAGAATGCTTACATCCCCGGCCTGTCGTTCTGTGATCGTGATATCAGACATTTTTATCTCCTCGAAATTATCTTAACGTATTGATTGCAGATTTTAATCGAAAGCATACCGAAAAGTCCATCTAATAGAACTTTTTTAATGCCGTTTTTTCATTGTAGCTATCATTCCGCCTTCTTCGTGCTTTTTCCAAAAAACCTCGTCCATAAATGAACGCATGAATAAGATCCCGCGGCCCGATGCCTTTAATAAATTGTCGGGGTTCGTCGGGTCGGGGATTTCATCGGGATCAAATCCTTTGCCGAAATCACGAACTGTTATCAGAAATTCGTCCGGCGAATTGGAAAAAGTTATATCGACGTTCTTGTTTTCATCGAAAACATTTCCATGTTTTACAGCGTTCGCGACCGATTCGCGAACCGCGAGATCGACCGCCGAAACAAGATCGTCTCCAAAGCCCAATGACCTTACGAATTTTTCGGCTTCGACAGCCGCTTCATCAACAGATTCGATCCGGCTCGGCAGTGATATTTCTTTATTTTCCGTCACAATGATTTCATTGTAAGTTAATAGTTTGCTAGGCTTTGTGTCAAGACGAGCCACAAGTTTTAGCGTATTAATTATTGCGAGAAATGATATTAAAAGGAAAACCGAAGCTTCCGGGTGACAAATCCATCTCGCATCGTGCGGCGATCTTTGCAGCGATGGCCGAGGGCGTGACGACAATTTCGAATTATTCGGAAAGCGCGGATTGTGCCTCAACATTGGCTTGTTTAGAGAGATTAGGCGTAACGATCCAGGGTAATGGAAGTGAAGTCATCGTAACCGGTGCGGGCAAAAATGGCTTCAGGAAACCTTCTGAAAAACTTGATTGCGGAAACAGCGGCACGACGATGCGGCTATTGTCAGGATTGCTCGCAGGCCAGGATCTCACAAGCATTTTAGACGGCGACGGATCGTTGCGGTCACGCCCAATGAAACGTGTGCAAACGCCGCTTGAACTAATGGGAGCGACGGTCCAAACAACAAATGGTTCGGCTCCGCTGACGATCACCGGCAAGCATAAATTGAACGCGATCGAATATCAGCCGCCGGTCGCTTCGGCACAGATTAAATCGTGCGTTTTGATCGCTGGGTTGAATGCTCACGGCATCACAAAAGTTATCGAACCTGTACCGACGCGCGATCATACCGAACGGATGCTTAAGTTTTTTGGAGCGAGACTGGAAACGGATGGAGCCCGGATCAGCGTCTCGGGCAACAGTACTTTGACGGCGAAAAACATTGATGTGCCGTGCGACGTTTCTGCCGCGGCATTTTTTATAACCGCGGCAGGCTGTTTGCCGGGCTCGGAGATCACGATGGAAAACGTCGGCTTAAATCCCTCGCGTACATCATTTATAGATGTCGCGAAAGAATTGGGCGTTGATGTTGAAATCGAAAATCTTACGGAAGTTTCGGGTGAACCGGTCGGGAAAATACTTGTTCGCGGCGGTATTAGAGCAACGTCAGGAGAAAATAAGATCGGCGGCGGAACTATCGCAAATCTAATAGATGAGATACCGATCCTCGCGATCTTGGGAACACAGCTCGAAGGCGGCGTTGAGGTTCACGACGCGGCTGAGCTTCGTGCAAAGGAATCAGATCGGATCGCGGCGGTTGTTGCGAATCTTGGCAAAATGGGAGCTGATATCGAAGAATTTCCTGACGGCTTTCGTGTCGGCAGATCAAATTTGAAAGGAGCCGAGGTCGATTCGTTCGGCGATCATCGGATCGCGATGGCTTTTGGCGTGGCATCGCTTTTTGCCGAAGGCGAAACAAAAATAAAAGATATGGAATGCGCAAATGTTTCTTTCCCCGGGTTTTTTGACGAACTAAAACGCATTTCGGAATAGATGAAAGAAGGAAAAACAAAAGAATGTATTGTGTTGACCGGTTTTATGGGCGTCGGCAAATCGACGGTTGCGCGGCATCTGTCAGGGATTTTGCGATGCCAGCGTGTCGATCTTGACCATTTTATTGAGCAGAAAGAGCGGCGAAGGATCGCGGAAATAATCGAAGCGGACGGCGAGAAAGCATATCGGATCATCGAAACGCGGAACTTGAAGAACCTTTTGGAAACTTCGAAGGCTCGGATCATATCGCTCGGCGGCGGAGCTTGGACGATCAGGGAGAATCGCGATCTGATCCGGGAACGCGGTTTGACGACCGTTTGGCTTGAATCTACGTTTGAGCATTGCTGGCTAAATATAAAATATTCGCGAAAATTTCGTCCGTTGGCGCAAGACAAGAAGACCGCTAAGAGGCTTTTTGATGAGCGAAATAAGGTTTATTGTCTTGCGGATTGGCATTTTATAATTCGCCCGGACCTTACCTCGGCTCAGATCGCCGAACAGATCGCGAATGAAGTTTGTATGAAATTCGTTGATTAACCTGTTGATAAATCGTTGTCTTTCATTCATTATAGTTCCATTGATCAATTCAACAATTCCACGGACTTTTGAATGGATTAGTCCACGCAATATTAGAATGCGGGTCAAATTCGGCTCACATAAATTATTTGAACAAACCCTAAGTTTGTTCGACTATTTAGAATAAATAGGAAAATTCAGGAGGAGAATATGAAGTTCAAATTTATTACAGTTTTAAGTTTGGCATTTGTTATGCTTTTGAGCGCCTGCGGCAAAAGCGATGCCGATATTCAGAAAGCAGCCCAAGCCGCATTGACCGCGGCCAACGCTCCGGGAGCGACCGTAACGGTTAAAGACGGCGTTGCAACTCTCACAGGCGAAGTCGCCGATATAACAGTTAAAAATAAAGCAGAATCCGCAGTTAAGGTCGATGGGGTTAAAAGCGTTACGAACAATCTGACGCTGAAACCGCTGCCAACGCCGCCGCCGGTAGCTGACGATAAAATGCTCGAGGGTACTGTCAACGAAAACCTCAAAAAGGCGAATATAACAGGCGTAACTGTTACGGTTGCCGATGGTGTCGTGACGCTAAAGGGCGATATCGCGAAGGACAAATTGGCTACTGTTATGCAGGCTGCAAGCGCAGCCAAGCCGACAAAGATCGATAACCAATTAAACGTTAAATAGGCAAAGCAAGGAGGAATTATGTCAGTACAAGAAAAATATCAATCACTTCTGGAGCTTGCCAATACCAACGGCACAACCTATGAACTCAGCGAGGGCGATGGCGTCCTGCACGTTACAGGAACTGCTCCTGATGAAGAAGCAAAAAATGCCCTTTGGGCTGAATACGAGAGGATCGACCCAGAGTTTCGCGGAGGCGATCTGATCCTGGATATTTCGACAGCGGCCGCGGCTGCCGGCGGCGGTGGAAATACTTACACCGTTGAATCAGGCGACAGTCTTTCGAAGATCGCATCGAAATACGGTATCCAGTGGAAAGCTATCTGGGATGCCAACCGCGATATCCTGAAAGATCCGGATAAGATCTATCCTGGTCAAGAACTAAAGATCCCGTAGTTTGTGGTCTCTTGATATAAAAAGCCTGCGGAGCTAATTCGCAGGCTTTTTTTGCTGGACTATTTTGATTCCAGGTCGTGTTTTAGCTTGGCTAATAGCTCGACGCTGGGAGATGCGTATTTGTTTATCCAGCGGTCATAGATGTCTCGGATCGGGACGACATCCAGATAATTCCAGCGATATCTTCCTTCGCGTTTTGAAAAGATAAGCCCAGAACGCTCCAAAACCTTTATATGCTGCATTACCGTGCAGCGATCGATGTCGTCGAAAACTTTGCAAAGATCGCCTGTTGTCTTCGGCCCGTCCTTTAATTGATCGAGTATTTTCCGCCGATGCGAATCCGAAAGAGCTTGAAAAATACGATCATGTTGTTTTTCTATTGACATGTTATGAAATTATAACATATCATCTGAATATCAACACAAATCAAGGAGAATTTTTATGGATCTAAAATTTGATATACAGGCGAGAATACAGAAACCGCAGGCGGAAGTTTTCGATGCGGTTTATAACCCCGACAAGCTAAGCGGATATTTTACAAATGGCGGAGCGAGCGGCCCGTTGGTCGAAGGCACTACTGTTCAATGGGCATTCGCGGATAATCCGGGCGATGAAAAGGTATCGTTTCCGGTCGTTGTCAAAAAGATCGTGCCGAACGAGCTGATAGTTCTCGGTTGGGAAGGGACAAAAGGACTCGATACCGAGATCAAAATGGAGTTCATAGATAATGGCCCGCAAGATACGATCGTGAAGATCAGCGAAACTGGTTGGCGCGAAACGCAGGATGATCTGAATAGTTCATACCGCAACTGCATGGGCTGGACTCAAATGCTTTGCTGCATGAAGGCATACACAGAATATGGCATAAATCTTCGCAAAGGAGCGTTCGGCGGATTATATAAACCGTCAGAACATCACGGCACGACCGAGGAAGCAGCGGCTAAGTAGTTATGGCTGTAAATATTTGATAAAGTTCGTTTAATGGCTATGGAAACGGATTTTATAGTTGTCGGCAGCGGAGTCGCAGGGCTTCGCGCCTCTATTGCTTTGGCGGAAACCGGAGCCGCGGTTTCCGTGCTTACAAAAGACAAAACCAGCGAATCGAATTCGGAATACGCTCAGGGCGGCGTTGCCGTCGTGCTTTCCGAAGACGACAACGCCGAACTTCACGAAGAAGACACGCTTGTCGCCGGGGCAGGTCTTTGCGATCCCGAAGCGGTCGAGATACTCGTCACCGAAGGCACAAAATACATCGAACAATTGATCGATTGGGGAACCGAATTTGACCGCGATTCGGGCAAGCTGGTTTTTACCCAAGAAGCGGCTCATTCGCGGCGGCGAATACTCCACGCGCACGGCGATTCAACCGGAAAGGAACTCGTCCGGTCGCTCATCGCGCGTGCCGCTATCGAAAAGAGGATCAATCTTTCGCCTTTTGCAAATACCGAAAGTCTTTTAGTTTCCAACGGAAGATGTGTCGGTGTGCGGTTTTTGGATCCGATATTAAAGGCACCGCGCGAATCTTTTTGCGAAAGCGGTCATTCTCTGCACGGGCGGCGCGGGGCAACTTTATCAGCACACGACAAATCCGGCGGTTGCGACCGGCGACGGAATGGCGATGGCTTATTTTGCGGGTGCCGATATGGCGGATATGGAATTTGTCCAGTTTCACCCGACGGCGTTGAGTTTGGAAGGAGCACCGAGATTTTTGCTAAGCGAAGCGATGCGCGGCGAAGGCGGCGTTTTGCGAAATTCGTCGGGCGAGCGGTTTATGGATCGCTACGACGAACGCCAGGAAATGGCTCCGCGCGATATTGTTTCGCGGGCGATCGTAGCGGAAATGCGGCGAACCGGTTCGCGAAATGTTTTTCTCGATATGACCACGCTCGATGCGGAGTTTCTAAAGAAGCGATTCCCGAAAATATACGAGACTTGCAAATATTACGGGCTCGATATAACGACGGACAAGCTGCCGGTTTCGCCGGCCTCGCATTATTGTATGGGCGGAATTCGCACCGATCTGAATGGGCGTTCGACGCTTAAAGGTTTATATGCCGCCGGCGAAGTGACTTGCACAGGTGTTCACGGAGCAAACAGACTCGCTTCTAATTCGCTTTTGGAAGGGCTGGTATTTGGTGCTCGTGCCGGAGAGGCTGCGGCAGCGGATAATGTTGAAACGGCAATACACAGCAGCCATTCCGAGATGCTAAAGCCGGGTGCGCGGAAAGCCGATCTTGGCAAAGGTATTTCTACCGCCGTTAATAAGCGCGTCAAAAGAGTTATGTGGGAACGCGTCGGCATTATCCGCGATGGCGAATCTCTGCGGCGTGCGATCGCTGAATTTGAGCAAATATCAAAGTCGAACCTTAGCACGTCATCGAATAAATTTGTGACGCTCGCAACGCTTGTCGCAAAATCCGCACTTTGGCGCGAAGAATCACGCGGCGGACATTACCGTTCGGATTTTCCCGAAACGCGTGACGAATGGCAGTTCCATTCGATACAACGGCGTGATGTCGAAATAACACATAGCAATAAGATAGATTTCGACAAAGCCGGCAAATGATATCATCAGAAAAATCGTCTATAATGTAGTTAATTCCTTGAAATAAAATGAATAACTCGCCGACAACGCTGAATCTTGCATCGATCATTTCGCATCATGCGCGGCTTACGCCGAACAACGAGGCGATCGTCTGGAACGATGTGCGGATGACGTATGCTGAGCTCGATAAGCGTTCGAATCAGGTCGCGAATGCTCTGGTTTCGATGGGAATAAAACCCGGCGACAAGGTCGCTTTGAATTGCCCGAACCTGCCGTATTTTCCCATCGTTTATTACGGCATTATGAAAACCGGTGCGGCGGTTGTTCCGATCTGCGTTCTGTTCACAACGCGCGAGATCGCCTATCACCTCGAAGATTCGGATGCCAAAGCGATCTTTGTTTTCGAAGGCACGCCGGAATTTCCGATGGGCGACCGGACTAAGGAAGCATTCGATCAGGTCGATTCATGCAAAGAGCTGATCGTGATGACGAAAGATCTGCTTGGCGAAAGTCCGATCGAAGGACATAAAACTCTCACGCAACTGATCGCTTCACAGTCCGACGTTTTCGATATTTATCCGACGGCGGCGGATGACACCGCGGCGATACTCTACACATCAGGAACGACCGGTAAACCGAAAGGCGCGGAACTTACACACCTGAATCTGATAACGAACGTGACAACGACTTATCAGATACATCTGCCGGTTTTGGATTTCACGGATGGGTTGCAAAAGACGGTTTTGATCACGCTGCCGCTTTTTCACACGACCGGCCAGACCGTTCAGATGAACACAAATCTCTACGCCGGAAACCGTGTCGTTCTTTTGCCGCGTTTCGAACCGGAATCGACGCTCAAAACAATGGAAAGCGAGAAGGTCAATTTCTGGGTCGGCGTTCCGACGATGTACTGGGCGTTGCTGAAATATGCCGACGAAACCGGATTTGACGTCTCGACGATCAAAGATTCGATGAACGTTTGCAGTTCGGGCGGAGCTCCGATGCCGGTCGAGGTGATGAAAGCATTTGAGGAACGGTTCGGCGTCCGCGTGCTTGAAGGCTACGGGCTTTCGGAAACTTCGCCGCTGGCTTGTTTCAATCATTTTGCGAAGCCGGCAAAGCCGGGAACAGTCGGCCAGCCGATCTTCGGTGTCGATGTCCGCTGTTTTGATGACGATGATAACGAGGTCGCTGCGGGGACTCGCGGCGAGATCGTTATTCGCGGATCGAATGTGATGAAGGGATATTACAAACGTCCGAAAGAGACGGCAGAGGCGTTTCGCAACGGCTGGTTTCACACCGGCGACATCGGCATTATCGATGAAGACGGCTATGTGTCGATCGTCGATCGCAAGAAAGATATGATACTTCGCGGCGGCTACAACGTTTATCCGCGCGAATTGGAAGAGATAATCATCACGCATCAGAAAGTTTCGATATGTGCTGTTATCGGGGTGGCGGACGAGAAAATGGGCGAAGAGATAAAGGCTTTCGTCGTTCTGAAAGCGGGCGAAGCAATGACCGAAAGCGAATTTACCGATTGGTGCAAAACTCAGTTTGCGGCAAACAAATATCCGCGTTTTGTCGAATTTCGCGACGAACTTCCGATAGGCGGAACGGGCAAGATCTTCAAACGTGCCCTCAAGGAGGAAAGTGCGAAAGGTTAGATCGTTCTGGATAAAGCTCGCCGTGCTCACTCTCTTCGTGATCTTTTTCGTAACGGCTTGTCTGGAAACAAAGTCGAAAGGTCCCGAAGCTTTTGTCATTGCGGACAGCAAAAAATATGGAGCGTCACTTTTTCGGCAGGATTGTGCGATCTGTCACGGGCCGGAAGGCCATGGCAAAACGCTCGACGACGGCACAAAAGTTCCGAGTCTTCGCGAAGGTGAGTTCAAAATGACGACCGAGGCACTCATACACAAACAAATAACCGAAGGCGGCAACGGTATGCCGCCGTTTCGCGGCCAATTGACCGAGCACGAACTGCAGTTGATGACCGATTTTGTTTACAAAGATCTAAGGGGAAAATAAAACAATGAAAGCTTTAATAACAGGTGCGAGCGGATTGATCGGGAAGGCTTTGCAGGAAAAGCTTCGCGGTGAGGGTTGGGAGCTTTTGCTTGCGACGCGGAGCGAGCCGAAGACGGACGAACAAATTCAGTGGGACACGGAGACGGGTTTTGCTGAATCCGATCTCGCCCGGCTCGAAGGTTTAACGGCGGTCGTGCATCTGGCGGGCGAGAATGTCAGCGGGCTTCGCTGGACTGACGAAAAGAAAAAGGCGATCCTCGACAGCCGCGTGAAAGGTACGAAATCGGTCGTCGATGCTTTGTTCGAACTCGAAGCCCGGCCCGAAAGTTTTTGTTTCGATGAGCGGTGCGGATTTTTACGGCGACACCGGCGACAACGCTAAAACCGAGACCGACAAGCCGGGCAACACGTTCCTCGCGGATGTTTGCAAAGCTTGGGAAGCCGAAGCGAGACGAGCCGAAGACGCCGGCATTCGCACGGTCATCTTGCGAGCCGGAATGGTTTTGTCGAGCAAAGGCGGAGCCTTGTCCGTAATGCTGACGCCGTTCAAATTCGGCGTCGGCGGAGTCGTCGGCAGCGGCAAACAATGGATGAGCTGGATCACGCTGGACGACATTGTTGACGCGATCGTTTTCGCCATCGACAACGAAAATCTTCGCGGAGCCGTAAACGCCGTTTCGCCTGACGCGGTCACGAACGAGGAATTCACAAAAACGCTCGGCGAGGTCGTCTATCGCCCGACGTTCATTCCGCTGCCCGAATTCGCCGTAAATCTCGCACTCGGCGAAATGGGCCACACGCTCCTGCTCGACAGCCGCCGCGTCGTCCCCAAACGCCTGCTCGACGCCGGTTTCAATTTCCAATTCACCGACCTAAAAGCCGCCCTCGAACACGCCGTGAAATAAACGCAACGCGGACTGAGCCGCCTGCTCACAGTGAGCAGCCCGCAAGCTGTTGCATTCAATCGACTTAAGCCCATTCTGCTCATTTTTAGAAAATATACCCCTAAAAGTGAGCAGAAAATGAGCAGGAAATGAGCAGTTTTTGAGCAGGCTTCCTGAGTCCGGAGTCTGGAGTCTTAAGTCTGGAGCAGGAATTGTACTTCCTGTTTATTGCTAACTGCTTCTTGCTAACTATTTCAAAGATCACCGGCCGCCTCGCGAAGGCGGCCCGAACTCAAAACATCATAACACAAAATGTCGCGTCTGTGAAACAATATGTTATTCACGGCTTACGCATCTACTCTTTTGATCAATTCTCGTGTTAAGATCGACAACAATACGACAAAGTATGCCGAGAATCGACGCTTCACATACGACGCTAGAACAAACGCATGCATCGGAAGGCCTGATCTTGTTGAGAAGCAAGCCACGAAAGTACCGGATGTAGAATGCAACTAAAAAAATATTCTCAGGAGCGTGAAACGATATAAGATCGCTGCTTTTGGACGATCTAAACGTAACCAAAGCAATTTCGCCATAACCGGATTTGCGGGCTAATTAATTAAATGAACGCGATAAAATTTTCCGAGAGTATAAATATAAACTCAGGAGCTGAAAAGATCTTTGATCTTACTCAGGATTATGACAAGCGTCTTGTGTGGGATACTTTCTTGAAGAAGGCCGATTTGATCGAAGGTGCGATCGAAGCGGGTAAAGGCGTTAAGGCGTTTTGTGTTGCCAAAAACGGTATTGGAATGGAGACGGAATACATAACTTTCAACCGGCCGAACGTCACCGCGATCAGAATGACAAAAGGACCGTTTATGTTCAAAACATTCGCCGGTTCGTGGACATTCAGAGAGATCGAACCTCTAAAGACCGAAGTCACATTCAGCTATTCCTTCGCACTCCGATTTCCGTTTAGCCTGTTCCCCGGACGCATCAAACAAAATCTGAGCAATAACGTCAAGCAACGATTGACCGACCTTAAGCAACATATCGAACAGAAGGAACTTCATTAAATGAAACAGATGTTTTCGATCGTTTTAATACTGTTGATCTTCGGTATATCAAATAATGCCAGATCTCAAACGCCGGAAGATGGTCCGCCGAACGAGGTTTTTGTACAAAGTTGGAAAAAGGGAAATGCGTCGATATCGGATATAAAATTTACCGTGGATCTTTCGTCCAATCAAAGGAAATTTCGGAAGGTCATCGTATCTGGATCCGGCAAGAAATTTGTGCTTCGGTTCGATTACAAACCTTTCAAAGATCTCGATCTCGAATATTGGCAAGCAGTCTTATTCGACGAATCGGATAAAACGAAAGCCGATCTGCTTTCAACGGACAAAAATGAGACTGGAAAACATTACTTTCCTAAAGAAGACTTTGTCGGATTCTTTTACCCGAGAACAAAAGCGATCGTTTTCTCAGAAAAGAATGAACCCATGTTTGGCGATTCGTATGACTTCTATTACATAGGAACGACACGGAAGATCCAGGTCGAGAACTTCATCTTGATCATTAGCCTGCTCGATCTGAAAATGAATTCTGACGATCCGGATCGCGTGGATCTGATGAGCCTATCAGTTGAATTTAAGCCTTCGCCTGAGAGTTGAGGATTTTCGCACAACGTGTTTGTTAGCTCGGCAAAAGGGGGCGATCTTGCACGCGAGGGCGCGTGCGTTCCAAGTCATTCGTTAAATTTTGTGTGTTAGAATCGGCTTTTACCGCTAGGAATAATATAAAAGGTATCTCATTCGGCGCTTTAATGAGGAGGAAAAATGAAAATGAAAGCGAATTCCATTTTATTGTTATTTGTGATGTTGTTTGTTGGTTTACTTTGTGCATCGGGTCAAACGACTGAGAAAGGATCTGAATTCTATAAAGTGCCGGCCAAATATTGTCTTATATTTGTAGTTATGCAGAACGATTCTCCGATTCAGTTCGAAGGCGTCGAGGTTCTGCTAAAGCGAAACCAGACCTCACCCTTTCTCAATTGGGGCCTAAAGAACAATTCAGCCAAAACGGTCAGACGATTTCAGGTTGCCTTCAAGATTCGAACGAATGTTGATGGCCTTCGTAGCACTGGCGGCGGTTTCGGATACGACTTCACCACGAAAGACCCCGTAGGTCTGATACCGCCCAATGGCACATATAAAGATCCGAACCCTTCGACACCGTTGCCCGAGATCTCCTAGATCTGTTTGCCGATGACGGCACCGGAATAAAGAAACTCATAGTAGTTTTTGCGGTGATCAAGACGGTAGAGTTCACGGACGGCACCGTTTACGAAGGCAAAAATGAAACGTTTGAGGAATACTAAAGAGTTCGAATGATCATTTGAGAAATCTGTTGTAGTAAAACCGATAGCTGTCGGATCAACGAAAGGCGAATTGCGTTGGAGAGATAAGAATGTTTTTGAAGATAATCTATTTGGTAATTTTTACCGGAATCTTTAGCATCTTGGCTGACGGGCAGCTTCCGCCATTTCAGATTGATACTTACGAGAAAAGTCTGTATCAACTGAATGGTCAAGTAGTCAATATTGAAACGGAACAATATCCTGGGAATATTCATATAAAGTTGTTTATTAAGTATCATTCGAATTGCTCAAGGGTCTCTGGTTCGAATACCTAGAAGGATGCCAAAATAATTAGTAGCATCACTTCTGCTGGTGCTAGTGTCCGGACTATCCTTAACAAAATCGTCCGCCAAAGCGAACACAAGGTTTGGGGAGTAGATCGGTTGGGTGAGAAAAAAGGCACTCTTACGCTCGATTTGTAGGCTGAGCTTACTGACTAGTCACGATCTCAAAAGGATCGGGCGGCTTGGGGCGGCGTCGGTGTTGAATGGGGCGATCTGGAGGTTTAGGGTGTAGTCGCCGTCTTTGATGTTGTTGGGGACGTAGATCAGTTCGGTGATGGTTGCGTTGGTTCTGGTGGCGGCGTTGGTTTCAAATTTTCCGGGTTCGACATTCCAAAAAATTCGATGATTTGCGAGCTTGCCTTCGTCGTAGATGCGGTCGATCGAGGGCAGATCGACGAGCAAATGCTTCACATTATTTTCGACGATGAACTGCATCGCTTCGGCGGTGAAATAAGGCGGAATATCGTCACCGTATTTGCGGGTGAGTTTGCTGTCGTCGTTCGGCAAGGTTCGGATGATGAGAGCTTTTGAATGCGGAATGCGGAGTTCGGAATGCGGAATCTCGTTTCCAACAGTTTCCAATGCTTCGAGCAGTATTTTTTTTGTTATCAGAAGATCTTTATCGTTGCCATTGTCGGGATAACTTTCGTCCGTCTTGCTCGCTTCGATGGGTTCGACGGAAACGAGCACTGCCGGTATCAAAATATCCTGCAAACAATCGCGGATCGAAATTCTTTCATTTGTAATATGACCGACGCATTCGGTGTGCGTGCCGTTGCAGTGCGGGATCAGCGTGTAAGATTCGAAATTACAGCTACCGCCAAGCCGCGTGTCGCCAACCAGTTCGCCCGCATCGCACGGTGTCGATGAAGCCGCCGCAACGCCATAGGCATTCGGCTGGTCGCCATTGAAATTCAGCGGAATCGAGATGTCGTAGATCTTATCGGTTGTCATTCTCTTTGTCATTGCCTCAGATTAGCCGCAGTTTTATAATAAGAACATACATTATTTCGGAGGTAAATATCATGGAACAAAGAATGGATGCTTACGGCAAAGCTCCCGGCGTTATGAAGGCAATGTACGGCCTGGAATTATATCTTGCAAAATCTTCGCTCGATAAACAGCTTTTGCATTTGATCAAATATCGTGTTTCGCAGATCAATGGCTGTGCGTATTGTTTGGATATGCATTCGAAAGATCTTCGAGCCGGCGGCGAAACCGAACAACGGCTTTATACATTGGACGCTTGGCGCGAAACGCCTTTCTTTACTCCGCGCGAACGTGCCGCACTAGAATGGGCAGAATCAGTTACGCTGGTTAGCGAAACTCACGTGCCGGACGAAGTTTATGAATCCGTGCGAAAAGAATTTAGCGAAGAAGAATTGATCGACCTGACACTAGCTGTCGCGACGATAAACGCTTGGAATCGATTTGCGATCTCGTTCCGAACAACACCCGGAACTTATCAACCCGGAAAACATTCGACCGCGGCATAATTTACACAGACGTTGTTTGATGATCAAGATAGTGCTTTTATCTAAAAGCTCGCGGCTTTATTTGATCCCAGTCAATTTTTTCATGACTTCTTCGGCATCAATGTAATGAACGTCGGAAACCTCTGAGCATATATTCATCAACATCGCGTCTTGCGCGTTTCCGCGGCGTTTTGCTTCGGAATACGGCATGTCTTCGCGAAACGTGACCATCGAATATTTCGAGAAATAATCGGGAAAGGTTTGTTCGAGTTTTGTTTCGAGCTCGCGTTTTCGCTGAAATACGGGGTCGGCAACGGCATCGCGCATCTCGTAAAAATTCTCTTCGGCCATGTCCTGTATCGCGTCTGTATTTGGCTTTCGAAGTTTGCCGTATTCTTCGTAAATGCCTTGCCAGTCAAGGTCGGTATTCGCCGCATTGGCTGCACTTTGTTTTTCGATCAGTTGATCAAGGACGCGTACGTCTTCAAATGCGCAATTCATTCCTTGCCCGTAGAAGGGAACCATTGCGTGGGCCGAATCGCCGAGCAGAAGCGCCTTGCCTTCGACATTCCACGGCCAACATTTCAATGTGCCGAGATCGCCGGTGGGATTTGTGAAAAAATCCTCAACAAGTGTTGGCATCAGCGGCAATGCATCGGGAAATTCACGTTCGAAAAACTTCAGAACGGCGGAATCATCAGTCAACTGATCGAAAGACGATTCACCAGCCGTCTCGTTGGCTGATTTTGCCAAAAACAGCGTACAGGTAAAACTGCCGTCAAAATTCGGCAGTGCGATCATCATAAATTTATTTCGCGGCCAAATGTGAAGCGCGTTCTTTTCTATTAGAAACTTGTCCGCTGCATTACCGGGCGGAATGTGCAGTTCTTTATATCCGTGATCTAAAAAAACGGACGAAGATCTGAAACCGGAGATCTGCTTTTCCATTGCAAGGCGAACTTTCGAACCGGCTCCATCGGTAGCGAACAACGCATCGGCACGGATCGTCCGTCCGCTTTCGAATTCGGCTTCACCGCTGCGGCAATTAAAACCAACACATTTTTCGCTGAAAACGAACTGAACATTAGAATATTTTTCCGCCTCGTCGATCAGAGCGATATTCAAACCGCCGCGCGAGATCGAATTTATATATTCGCCTTTCCGTCCCGAATACGGCAAAAGTTTTGTTTCACCCGAAACTGTGTGGATCAACCGGCCATTCATTGGGATCGATTCGGCAAGCATATAATCGTCCATACCGACCTCTCGCAAAGCCGCGATCCCGCGATCGGACAACGCAAGATTTATCGAACGCCCGGCCGCCGTTTCCGCAAGCCGCATATCGCCGCGAGCTTCAAAAACAGTAACGTGCATGTCTCGCTTTGCCAAATAAATAGCAAGCAGCGAGCCCGCGAGTCCGGCGCCGATAATAGTTACCTTTGTCATATTCAAACAAAACTCCAGATCGCTTCTTCCAACTGATACAGATCGAGGTCAACCGCAGCGGGACTAAGCCGCTTTGCGTAACGCCGCAGATCACTGGTTTCGTAGGACATCGTCAGCATCATTAATCGTCGCCTCATTTCCGCGTCAAGTTCGGATTCCGCGTAGCCGTAAGCACGGAAAAATATTCGTTGCAGTTCACGCTCACCCTGGATGATCAATAGCCCGACGGCAAGCATATCGTATTCCGGGCATCCGGTGCGCGAATCAGCAAAATCAAAGAGGCCGGAAACCATTGGCAAGTTGCTTCGTCGGTCAAAGCACAAATTGCCAAGGTGAACGTCTCCATGCAGAAAACACGCGGGGTCCTCCGGTATGAGACCGATCGACTCGCGAATGTATCCGGGCAATTGGGCGATGATCTTCGAATTCACCCCGTGATCGATCTGGCGTGACACGAATGAACTCATCTGCTCATCAATAAATTCAGGCCAATCTGAATTCCACTTATCAATGTTAAGCGAATGAAGTCGTCGCAACCCTTGAGCCAGGTTTTCAATGATCCGAATTTGATCTGCAAGCGAAAAGGCAAGAAATTCGTCTCGCGTTATCGTTTCACCCGGAACTCGAGTTTGAATAAGAAACTCAAAGCCTTCAAAGGTGCCGTGGTTGACTACTTGCGGCGTCGAAAAAAAGGATCGTCCTGCGACCAGTTCGAGCGCTTTGTACTCTCTTTCAAAACAATTTCGTTGGCCATTATAGACCTTGAGAACTAGATCTTCGCCGACAAAAAAAACCGCGTGGTCGCTGCTTTGTACTCGGGCAACATTTTTTTCGGACAGATCAATTGATGCACATATTCTTTTGGCGAGGCTAAGTTCTTCTAGATCAGACATTCTTTGAGAACCCCCGAAAATCGAAATACATCTTTGAAACTATTGTACAGCGGCACCGGAGCTACACGAATGACATCCGGTTCGCGCCAGTCGGCGATGACGCCACGTTGTGTGATCGAGTCGAACAAAGTTTTGTCGGCGTCTCGAACGCGGATCGACAGTTGGCACCCGCGGTCTTTTGGATCGGCCGGTGTTATTAGGGAAATGCGATCGTCTTGGATAGTGCCGAGAAGATGTTCGAGATAGCCGGTCAGATTTTCGGATTTTTCGCGTAGAGCGTGCATTCCGGCTTCGTCAAAAATTTCCAGCGATGCACGAAGAGCCGCAAGTTGAAAGATCGGCGGATTCGAAAGCTGCCAACCTTCGGCACCGGCGATAGGGCGAAATTCAGGTCCCATCAAAAAGCGTGTTTCTTTGTCGTGTCCCCACCAGCCCGCGAACCGCGGCAGATCGAAATTTTGAGAATGGCGTTCGTGAACGAAGGCTCCGGCAATCGCTCCCGGCCCGGCGTTCAAGTATTTATAAGAACACCACGCTGCAAAATCGACGTCCCAATCATGGAGCCTGAGTTCAATATTTCCGGCAGCATGAGCCAGATCAAATCCAACGACACAACCTTTTTTATGGCCGGCTTCGCTTATCGCTTGCATGTCGAACGCTTGGCCAGTGTAGTAATTAACGCCGCCGATCAATATCAGCGCGATCGAATCGCCTTCCCGCTCAATAGTTTCGAGAATGTCTTCGGTGCGTAATGTCGTTTCGCCTTCTCGCGGCGAGAGTTCGATCAGGGCGTCGCGGTCGGATCCGTGAAAGGCTAATTGCGAAACCACAGCGTATTGATCCGATGGAAACGCTCCTTTTTCAATAACGATCTTGTATCGCTCAGCGGTTGGCCGATAGAACGACACCATCAGCAGATGCAGATTCGTCGTAAGCGAATTCATCGCAACGACCTCGATCGGTTTTGCTCCGACTATGCGCGCCAGACTTTCCGTTAAAAATTCATGATAAGGAAGCCACGGATTTTTTGCATGAACATGGCCTTCGACGCCGAGTGTTTCCCAGTCTTTCAGTTCCTGTTCGATAAACGCACGAACCGTCTTTGGCTGCAGCCCAAGAGAATTGCCGGTCAGATATATCGCCTCGTTGCCATTGTGCTTCGGCATATGAAAGCGTTCGCGAAACTTGCGAAGCGGATCGGCTGCGTCGAATATTTCAGAGTCAGCTCCAATAAAATTCATGGTTATTAATTTATAGCCAAACTACATCGGCATCGTATTTCTTGAATATCTTGTCACTGGTTACAAGTTTTAGGTCGTTAA
Source organism: uncultured Acidobacteriota bacterium (assembly GCA_963720905.1). GTDB lineage: Bacteria > Acidobacteriota > Blastocatellia > Pyrinomonadales > Pyrinomonadaceae > OLB17. The sequence goes on along the minus strand of CAVRHB010000007.1, from coordinate 577,815 downwards.
ACTTGGCTTGAACGACCAAAAGCCTGTCAAAAGGATCTTTGTGATGATGCGGAAGGTCAGAAACTTCGAGTGTATCGTTAACGGAGATCGGCAGTAAGATGATCCCTGCTTCGATCGCATATTCCACCACAAATTTACGAGGTTCGCGTGCAAGGATCAGATTTCCTCGTGCGTATTTGATCGCTATCTCCCAGGAGCTTGCCGCCGAAAGAAATTTCTCATTGTCCGGATCATTAAGCAGCTTTTTGGTTTTTGAATTTAATTTCTCAGGCGAGAGCAACGCCCAAAGAAAAATATGGGTATCTAGCAAAAGCTTCATCCGATCTCTCCGGTAAGGTGTTTGATCGTTTCGTCATCATCGATAGGATCAAAAAAACTATCCAGAACCTCACCCTGACCTTCGCCAATTCCGACCCAATCTTTGTTATCGCGAATCCGGACCAATTTAACGGTCATTCTACCGTTACGAGTAATAATTACTTCTTCGCCGGTTTCGGCCTTTTTGATCATTTCACTTAGTTTAGATTTTGCATCGTACACGCTTACTTTCATATGTAAAATATGGACTAGTCAGGATAGCTAGTCAAGCTAAAAACTTTTGTTTTTCTATGGCTAACCAGTTCAAGGCCGAGCCGCTAAGCAAGTTTTGCTTTATCGCATCCTCATAAGGCATTGATCCAATTAGCTTTCCCGGTTCGAGTTCGCCGAGCGGGAAAGGGTAATCGGTTCCGAGCATTACGTGTTCGGGATCGGAAAAAGTTAACAGATTAGTCAGTGCATGGGCGTCGTGAACAAGGGAATCGAAATAAATTTGACCGACATATTTTCGCGGATCTTGGTCGTTATCGATGGCACATAGATCGGGGCGAACTTCGAAGCCGTGAGCGATGCGCCCGATCGTTGCCGGAAAAGAACCGCCGCCGTGTGCAAAGCAAATTCGTAAATTCGGCAGTCGTTCCAATACGCCGGAAAATATTAGCGAGCAGATAGCCCGCGAAGTTTCTGCCGGCATCCCGACCAGCCACGGCAGCCAATATTTTGGCATTTCCGCCTGGCCCATCATTTCCCAAGGGTGAACAAACACAGCCATTCCGAGCTTTTCGCAAGCGGAAAAGATATCGAAAAACTGCGGCTCACTGAGATTTAGCTGATTCACATTCGTGCCGATCTGGACGCCGGCCAGACCGATCTGTTTGCAGCGTTCGAGCTCTTTTATTGCAAGATCCGTGTCCTGCATCGGCAACGTTCCGAAGTCCGATAAATCTTTTCGGAAATTCCGCGACAATTTCGGCAATGCCGTCGTTCAAAAAACGTGCGATGTCCGCTCCGTCTTTTGGTTCGGCCCAATAACTGAACATTACCGGCACAGTCGAAAGCACCTGAACATCGACACCAAAGCCGTCCATTTCTTCGATCCGTCTTTCGGGCGACCAGCAATTGTCGTCAATTTCACGAAAGAATTTCCCATCGTCTTTCAACATACGTGCGCAGCACGGACGATGATGATCAAGCGTTATAAACCCACCATAACCGAATTTGTCTTTCCAGTTCGGGAATATTTTTCGGCAGAATATGTGTATGGACGTCGATCTTTAACATTATTTAGTGGCTGTGCAGTTAACTAATCACTGGTGGCGGCAGCATAATGCTTCCACAGTTTTCGCATGTTCGAAGGTCTTCCGAGCCGTAGAACTTTTTGAAGACGCTTTGGAACTGAGTGGTGATGTCTTCGAGTTCGAAATATTCTTCGTAGAGCTTTTTGTTGCAGTTTTCGCAGAACCAGAGCAAGCCGTCTTTTTCACCGTCACGGCGTTTTCGTTCGATGACAAGGCCGATGGTGTTGGCTCCCGCGGATCGGATTATGCAGGAACGCGCGGCGGCAGCAGGAACATCTCGCCTTCGCGGATCGGCACTTCGACGGCATTTCCGTCTTCCTGGATCTGAACTTTTATATCGCCTTCTAGCTGATAGAAAAGCTCTTCGCCTTCATCCCAATGATAATCCTTACGCGAATTCGGCCCGCCAACGACCATAACGATAAAATCGTCATCGTCGTAAACGCACTGATTCCCAACCGGCGGCTTCAACAGATGCCGATGCTCATCGATCCATTGTTTGAAATTGAAAGGTCGTCGAATCATTTAGAAATTCTAACCACTAAATAGACAAATTGCACAAAAAAGATCAAAGCTCAGTAAGCTTCTTTCACTGTTCGCCAGTTGCTTGGCTGTCGTCGCGACCTTCAGTTTTTTATCGATAAAACCTTTCCCAACGGCGCTGTCGAGGATGCTGATCTTCAATAAACAATAGATGTGGCGACCGGAAAAGGCGAACTTTTCGTTTTCGTTTGCCTGTTCGTGGAGAAGAGCCTTTTGTTCTTTGGACAGTTCTTCGTTTAGAAAGAATAAATGAAGATCCTTGTCGTTCTCAAACTGGCCTTCGAATGGATTTTCTTTAACGAGTTTTTCGACCTCGGAAACCGGTCTGACCATGACCGAAATGTCGAAACCAAAATCTTTTTCGATCGCATCGTGGATCTTTGCTGCTAATTTTGCATCCTCACTTTTTCGCGTATCAAACGCCAAATTGCCGCTGTTGATATAGCTTTTAACATTCTCAAAACCGAGCGACTCGAAAGTCGCCCGGAGTTTTTCCATTTTGATCATGTTATTTCCGCCCACGTTTATGCCGCGGAGCAGAGCAACGTATCTCATAAATAAAGTTCAAAAAGTGAAACAGTAGAAAAGGGAAAAGGTTAAAAAGCGGGAAGGTGAAAAAATTAAGAACTTTTGTCCGACTGTACAATTTTCACTTTTTCCACTTTTTCACTTTCTCACTTTTTTAAGATTTCATATCGATCACAAATCGATACCGCACATCGGATTTTAGCGTGCGGTCGTATGCTTTTTCTATGTAGTCGGGTTTGATGACTTCGACGTCGGATTTAATTCCGTGTTCGGCACAAAAATCGAGCATTTCCTGCGTCTGCGGAATACCGCCGATGAGTGAACCGGAAAGTGTCTTGTTGCCGAATATCAGCGACAAAGCATGGATCGCATTCGGACTTGGCGGAACACCGACAACGACCATCGCGCCGCCGACACCGAGCAGATTCAGATATACATTTACATCGTGATCCGCGGACACTGTGTCGAGAATAAAATTGAATGTGCCGGTTAGCGGTTCCAGATTTGCCGGATCTTTCGTCACGACAAAATGATCTGCTCCGAGCGACTTTGCGTCAGCTTCTTTCGAAGGCGATGTGCTGAATATCGTAACTTCCGCGCCCATTGCTTTTGCGATCTTTACTCCCATATGGCCGAGTCCGCCCAAGCCGACGATTCCGACCTTTTGTCCCGGGCCGACGTTAAATCGCTTCAGCGGCGAATACGTCGTGATGCCGGCACACATCAGGGGTGCGACGCCTGAAAGGTCGCCGTCAGCTGTCACCTTTAGAGCATAATTTTCATCTACGACATAGTTGTTCGAATAACCGCCGTAGGTTTTGGTTTCGCGGTCCATTTCGGTTCCGTTGTATGTATATGCGGCCTGTTTCATGCAAAATTGTTCTTGGCCATTTTTGCAATTGATACATTCGCGACACGAATCAACAAAGCAACCTATGCCCGCAATATCACCGACCTTGAATTTGGTTACCGCATCGCCTACTTTTGAAACTGTACCGACGATCTCGTGACCGGGAACCAATGGATAGTTCGTCGGCATCGAATCTTTCCATTCGTCTTTTGCCTGGTGAATATCAGAATGGCAAATTCCTGCGTATTGGATATCGATCAAGATATCGTTCGGGCCGACGTCTCGGCGTTCAAAGTTAAATTCTTCAAACTTTGCTTCAGGTGTGTGAACGGCATAGCCGTGTGTTTCGGTCATTATATTATTCCTCGTTAAATAGTCGCTATTACTTTTAACTCTATCGCGATCGGTGTTGGTAAACTGCTGATCTCGACCGTGGTACGGCACGGCCGGTTATCGGCAAAATATTCTGCGTATAATTTATTATACACTGCAAAGTCGTCTTTCATATTCGTGAGAAATACGGTGACATCAATTATATTTTCCCAACTGGAACCTGCGTCTTCGACAATGTACCTAACATTTTGAAATACGGATCGGCATTGAGTTTCGATGTCGTAAGAAACGATCTCGCCATTCTCATTGAGTTTGACGCCGGGAATCTCTTTCGTGCCGCGCGTACGCGGACCGACGCCTGACAAGAAAAGTAAATTTCCAACCTTTCGAGCGTGTGGATAAAGCCCGACAGGTTCGGGTGCTCGTGAAGAATCGATCAATGTTTTGCTCATAATTGTGAATCTAAAACGCTCCAATGTGCGAATATAATAATAGCTATGAAAACATCTATAAAAACACTCGCTCTCGCGCTGATATTTTTGGCGGCTTCGTGCACTCAGGTTTCGGCAAAGACGGAAACTGCTGTTTTCGCCGGCGGCTGTTTTTGGGGTGTCGAAGCCGTTTTCGAACACGTTAAAGGCGTAACGGCGGTCGAATCGGGCTACACCGGCGGCACGGCGGAAACGGCTGATTATGAAACCGTCAGCACCGGCACGACCGGACATGCGGAATCGGTTCGCGTTCATTTTGATCCGTCCGTTGTAAGCTACGAAAAACTGCTTTTCGTCTTTTTCTCGGTTGCACACGACCCGACGGAACTGAACCGCCAAGGCCCGGATAGCGGAACGCAATATCGATCAGCGATATTTTATACGACAGCCAGCCAAGAAAAAGCGGCCAAAGCATTTATCGCCGCGATAGAAAAGTCAAAAGCTCTATCGGCCCCGGTCGTTACCGAAGTTGTTCCGTTCAATGCTTTTTACATTGCCGAAGATTATCATCAGAATTATCTCGACAAAAACCCGGATAGTGGCTATATCCAAACCTACGATATGCCGAAACTGAAAGATCTGGAAACAAAATTTCCCGATCTTTATACGGCGACCGCTTCTAAATAATTACTTTCCTTTTTCGGCCCAGATCTGCACGAGATTTACGAGCGTCTGGGTCGATCTCTCTAATCCTTTACGCGAATTGAATTCGAGTTTGCCGTGGAAATTATGCCCGCCGGTGAATAGATTCGGCGTCGGCAAACCGCGTGCGGTCAAGTTCGATCCGTCGGTTCCACCGCGAATAGGCCGAAGTTCGGCTTCGACACCGGCGCGTTTTGCGGCTTCGATCGCATAATCCGTAAGCTGCGGATAATCCTTCAATACTTCTTTCATATTCAGATAACCCAGTTCGCTTTTGTAGTCTATCTTCACATCAGGATATCTTTTCTGAACGTCGGCCACGATCTTTTTCACAGTATTTTCCTGAGCAACCAAACCGTTGATATCAAAGTTGCGAAGCAGTATTTTGATAACAGATGTTTCCTCGCCCATTGTTGCTGTGTATGGATGAATAAAACCTTCGCGTTTTTCGGTGGTTTCGGGCCGATTCGGAACAGCCTTTTTGAACTCTGCCAAAAAATCCCCGGCGGCATACATCGAATTGATCATTATGCCTTTCGCCGTTCCCGGATGCGTATTTTTGCCATTAAAGGTCACAGTTGCCGTGCGTGCCGACCAGGTTTCGTTCGAAATATCACCAAGCTGTTCGCCATCGACCGTGTAAGCAAATTTTGCTCCCCAGCCTTCGATATCAAATTTATCCACACCGCCGCCGACCTCTTCATCCGGTGTAAATGCGATCGCAATATTTCCGTGTTTGATATCCGGATTGCGTTTCAAAATATCGATCATCGTCATTAGCTCGGCAATGCCCGCTTTATCGTCGGAACCGAGAAGCGTCGTGCCATCGGCTGTAATTATATCGTCGCCGATCAGATTTTTTAGATCGGGGTTTTGAGCGACGGTGATGATCTGGGTCTTGTCATTCGGCAAAACGATGTCGCCGCCTTGGTAGTTTTTATGAATTATGGGATTTACATTAGCACCGGAAACAGACGGCGAGGTGTCCATATGAGCGATGAAGCCGATCGTCGGAATTTTTGAATTATCGCTCGCGTTTCCGGGGATCATTCCGTAAACGATTCCCCATTCGCTCATACGCACATTCTGAACACCAAGGTCTTTCAGTTCCTGTTCAAGGATTTTCGCCAGATCAAGCTGTTTCTTCGTACTCGGCGGAGCAGGCTGATCTTCAGCCGATTGCGTATCGATCTTCACATACCGTAAAAAACGATCCATCGCCGTCTCCGTCGGCGAGTTGGTTTGAGCTGCAGTACCTTGAGCAAAATAGATAACAAGGAGAGCAAACAAAGCTACTTTTACGTAAATATTCGTGTGTTTCATATCAATTGATAGCCTTAAATTTTCCAACTTCTACATAGTAATTTGGAAGAGACTGGCCGAATGGCAGTTGTTCTTCCTCGGCTCCCTTCACATTAAACCATTCCTTCATTTTGATTGTTTCCGAAACATCCTCTCCGGTCTCAACTTCATACGTTGTTGCAAATTCTTTAAGCACAACGGTCGCAGGCTCCGTTGGCGATGCCGTGAATTTCCATTTTCGCGATAACTCGACCAAATTCCATTGCGAGCCACGTTCCGCTGAACCTCGGTCGTCCATATAAGCAACTCTTATAATAGCGTACTCGGCGGGATTCGTTTTTTCGAGTCGAATGATCAAGTGCAGAGAGCATACATGCCAACAGGACTGAAAATTATTACCGACGCTCTGCGCGACCACAGTTCCTTTAACAGTCTGTTTCTGAACGCTTTTTCTATCCTGAGAAAGTGCGACAGCGGTCAAAGCCGTTATAAGAAAAGTTGTTACGATGACTCGCATAAAAAATTCACCCCAAATATATATCTCCTCCTGCCGTCCCGTAAACAAAAATACTCCGGTTTCGGTCGTGATAATGAAGGAACTACATTTTCACACAAACATTCTTCTCTTCGGTAAAAAATCTTAATGCTTCGAAGCCGCCTTCGCGGCCGACGCCGCTGTCTTTTACGCCGCCGAATGGCGTCCGCAGGTCGCGGAACAGCCAGCAGTTTACCCAAACAATGCCGGCATCGATCTTAGCAGATACACGGTGCGCACGCGAGAGATTTTCGGTCCAAACAGTCGCCGAAAGGCCGTAGCGAACGGAGTTTGCAAACCCAAGAACTTCATCTTCCGTATCGAACGGCATTATCGTTACGACAGGGCCGAAGATCTCTTCTTGGTTTGTCCGGCAATCATGCGGAAGGCCCTCGATAACGGTTGGTTCGATGAAATAGCCGTTTGCACAGCGTGATCCATTCGTTATCGAGCTGCCTTCTTCGCGGCTTTGCGGTTCTGCGGAAAATTTCGCCTCCGCACCTCCACAAAGGATCGTGCCGCCTTCGGTTTTTGCAAGATCGATATACGACATTATCTTATCGAAATGCTGTTTTGAAACTATCGCTCCGATATCGGTGTCGGGCAGCAGCGGATCGCCGACTTTTAGGCTTTTCACGCGTTCAACAAAATCCGTCTTGAACTTTTCGTAGATGGAACGTTCCACAAAGATCCGCGAACCGCATAGGCATATCTCGCCTTGGTTCGAGAACGAAGACCGCACGGTCGTCGTAAGCATTTCCTCATAATTGCAATCCGCAAAAATTATATTAGGGTTCTTACCGCCAAGCTCAAGCGAAAGCTTTTTGAACATCGGTGCCGCGACACGTGCTATTTCTTCGCCGGTCTTTGTGCCGCCGGTGAACGAGATCGCTTTTACGTCGCGATGGCCAACAATTGCCGAACCAACTTTTGAGCCCAGACCGTGAACAATATTCAAAACACCCGCCGGCAAACCGGCTTCGATGCAAAGTTTCGAAAGTAAATAGGCGGTCATTGGCGTCACCTCGCTCGGTTTGGCCACGACCGTGCAGCCGGCAGCAAGCGCAGGTGCGATCTTCCAGGTGAAAAGATAAAGCGGCAAATTCCAAGGGGAGATACATCCGACGACTCCAAGCGGCTGACGGAGGGTATAATTGATCGCAATGCCCGGCATATCGTGCGATTCGTTCGCAAGGTGCATTGCGGCGGTGGCATAAAATTTGAAATTTGCGACGGCTCGCGGAATATCGACAGCACGGGCAAGTGTAACGGGTTTGCCGTTATCGACCGATTCCGCAGCGGCGAGCGATTCCATATCGCGTTCGATCAAAGACACGATCCGCATCAGTATATCGTGACGACCTTCGGCTGGCATTGCCGACCAACCGGCGAAAGCCTCACCGGCCGCATCGACCGCCAGATTTACATCGCGGTCGTCGGAATCCGCGATAAGCGAATAGACCGTGCCGGTCGCTGGATCGAAATTATCTAAATATTTGCCGGATGCCGGAGCGATCAGTTCGCCGCCTATGTAATTGTCGATCTTAATCATAGCTCAAAATTATTCGCTTTTAATTTAAGGAAACTTCGGCTATATTACCAAAGTCACCCAAAAAACTTGACCGAATTCACGACGTTCTTACGCATATATACGTGCGGCGGACCGTTTGTAAGTCGGGTCGACGGATATCAAGCATTTTAGCACGGCTGTGTAACGTGAGCTTTTCCGCTCGATCGAGCAAAGATTATGGCCAAATTTTGTACCAAGTGTAATCAGCAAAATCCTGCCGATGCAGCGTTTTGTTTAAATTGCGCGTCGCCGCTGTCATCTCCCGCCCCAAACGTCGGCGGACAAAATGCGCCGCCATCGCCGAAAACCGGTGCCGAGCCAGAAAGCGATCGTAGCACTTTGTCTTGCGGTCGCAGGTTTCTTTTGCTGCGGGCCATTTGCTGGAATACCTGCGGCGATCGTCGGCTGGATGGAACTTGATGCCATAAAGAACGGACGTTCACCGGCGGACGGGAAATGGATGGCGATGGTCGGACTTTGGGGCGGCATCGCCGCGACGGTCATTCATGGAGTGTTTTATTTTTTGTGGGTCGCGATGGGAGCACTTTCATCGTTCTCGGATCCCTACGGGTATTAAGAAATGTCGATCAATAGCTCCAACAATCCTGTCTGTCCGAATGGCCACCAGCAACCGGTGACGGGCACAAAATTTTGTATCTATTGCGGAGTTGCCGTTGTTGTTTTGCAACCGACAGCCGGAAATGTTCAACCGAATCAGCCTCCGCCGCTCACAAGCCGCAACAAAACGCGCAGCAGAACTTCCAGCCGATCGGCGCAGCTCCACAGGTTTATCAACAAGCTGATCAAGCGGTTTTTTGCCGCACATGCGGCGGTTCGGGCCAAGGATTGCCGGACAAGAAAGTGTTTTGCAAAGAATGTCGTTGGCTTCGGCCGCTTGTACCCGGTTATGCCGTTGATAACGCGGCTTTCGCCTGGGCAGCGGATGCTAAGGCGATGTCGGCTCTACGAGCGATGAAACCGCTCAATGCGGCTGCGCGAGCGGTTTCTGAAAAGGTCGGCCGGCGGTGGATAGAGGTTTCGTTCAATGGCGTTCAGCTCAGCGAAAAACAAATGCCGCATATTTTTGGTCAAGCTATCCGGGCAGCACGCATTTTGGGAATGTCACACATGCCGGACGTTTATCTATCGGGCGAGCGAGCATGGGATTGTCTGACGTTCGGAACGGACAAAAATTCCTTTGTTGTCATCGGCTCGGCTCTCGCGGGTAATTTCCAAGGCGTCGATATGCTGTTTTCTGTTAGCCCGCGAAATGGGACACTGCAAAGCCGGCCATGCTCTTTGGAAGACGGTGATACGGTTTTTCCTGGGTGAACAAGGTCCAGCAAAAGGTTTTATGGCCGGAGGTATTTTTAATGCGGTTCTGAGTCCGACCGCGTTGATCGGCGGTGCGATGGAAGTGCCGCTGCTTGCGTGGGCTCGTCAGGCAGAGATAACGGCCGATCGAGCTGGTTTGTTAACCGTCGGCAGCGAAGATGTCGCTCGGCGCGTGCTGCTTTCATGGTCGCTGAGATCGTCGTTCATGTATAAGCAGATAAATATTGAAGCCTGGCTCGAGCAGCAGCGGGAAGACGATGGCGATATGCTCAGACTCTCGGAACTAACGACATCATCTACTCCGTATCTTGGCCCGCGACTCAAACTTTTGGAGCAATATGCAGCGAGTCCGGAATTAAAATATTACCTGCAGCAAATACGCGAAACCGTTGCCCGTTCCGCACCGCCCAAACCGCAGGCCGATAAAAAGGCCTCGAACGATGTATTGCGTACGAAATGCGCGACCTGTGGAACCGCAATGCGGATACCGCTCTCTGCACTCGCAGGCAAAACCGAATTGCCCGTGAAATGCCCGAGCAAAGCCTGCGGAAAGATCACTCGGCTCAAAAAGAACTCGAAGCCGGCCGGAGCAAGCCCAGCCAAACCTTTGTCAAAACCAGATCAGGAGAATATGAATTATGGCGAATGAAGATACGATAACGATAACAGAAACCGCTCCGGACGGAACCGAAACGCCGGTCGAACTTACCGCGACAGCCGATGACGGTTCGGACGCCTCTTTTGCCGAACAGGTCGTCGATGCGTTATTCGATGATACTGCTAATACGGAAGACGACACAGAGATCGCTGCCGAACTTTCTGATACTGACGGCGATGGAAATATCGATCTAGCAACCGCAGATACCGATGGCGATGGGAACGTCGATATGTTCGTGGCAGATACCGACGGTGACGGAACATTCGATGCCGGAGCTGCGGATGTGGACGGTGACGGCCAGGTCGATCTTGTATCCGTTGATACTGACGGTGACGGAGTTTTGGATACAGCTTATGGTGATGCCGATGGTGACGGGGAATTCGAAACTGTGATGACCGATGCCGATGGCGACGGGGAATTCGAAACTGTCGAGGCGATCGAAGATATCGAAAGCGATGTAGTGTTCGATGCCGCCGAAGACTCCACGGATGAAGACTTTACTGTAGAAGCTGAAAGCGGCTTGCCGAGTGAGACCGAAATATCGACAAATTCGGTCGAATTCAACATCGGTGACGAAATGTTTCAAGGAACCGATGGCGTTATTGCTGATCCATACAGTGAAACACCGATCGATACCGGTTTGGGAACGACGGATGCAAGCGATATTGGATCGCCCGACCTGTCTGCTACCGAAGACGCGATCGCGTCGCAACAGGCTCAGGAACATTCGGATGCCGCTTCCGAAGCTCAAGCCGCGGCCGATGGCTTTGTCGAGAAAGGCGATTATGCCGCCGCAGCGGAAGCTCGCGAGGTTGCCGAAAATGAGGCGTGGGAAGCCGGTGACGACAGTATGCTTGGTTATTCCGACTCTTCTGATCTGGAAAACGCCGCTTACAAACAGGATGTCGCGGAAGATTATCAGGCTCAACAGGCCGATCATATTGCCGAAGGCGATTACGAAGCTGCGAAAGAAGATGCTCAAAATGCGGCATTCGCGACAGGCGACGCTGATTTCAAAGCGGGCGGCGCGGATCACACCGGTCAATCCGACAATGACGAGTACAATCTGGATTGGGCAGCGTATCAATCCGATAACGCCGAGCAAGCGGCTTCAGATGCGAATTATTACGCTGCTCAAGGTGATCTTGACAAGGCTGAGGTGTATGCCGACCGTGCCGACGATTACAGCGCGTCTGCGGCGGATTTTGCGGATCAAGGCGATCCGACCAGTGTAAACAATGACTTCGATCCGTCAGCGGTTGTAGAAACCGGCGGCAGCTATGATGCCGGGGCTTACGATGCCGGCTTCGATGCTTCGGCAGGCGTTGATACAGGGTTTGATTCCGGTGTTGATATGTCAACGCCTGATTATGATCCGCCAATGGACGACAACATGTGATAGTTGCTAGTTGATCCGGTTATAACGGCGCAAAATTTCGCGAACTTTATCGAGCGGAAGCGCTTCTATAGTTATTCCGTTTCCTTTAATTGTCGTGGCCTTGAATAGGGAATTAATGATAGCTTCTTCGGTCGTTTCAATGACGGCTTGGAAAAGCGGCGACATCGCATCGTTTCCGAGAACTTTTATTGAACGAACATCTTCATCGGCACTGATACGGTTGGCGGTCGAAAATGCGATAGCATAATCTCCGCTGCCGTTCGTCATCGAAGATCCGGTGCGGGCAAGACCGGACATCGATCGGGCCGCGAGCCGTTCCAGTTGTCTGTGATCAAGCGGGGCATCGGTCGCGATAACAATGATGATCGAACCGTCGGCCGAATGCTGATCGGTCTGGGCCAAAGCCGAACTCGCATTCTTCAAATAATACTGACCCAGTTCCTTTCCGACCGGAACGCCGTCGATCGATAGAACGCCGCCGAAATTTGTTTGCACAAGCACGCCGATCGTATATCCGCCAAGCGACGCGGGAAGTTTTCGGGATGAGGTTCCGATACCGCCTTTCCAGCCGAATGCGACCGTTCCGGTTCCGGCTCCGACCGAGCCTTCTTCTACCGAGCCGTTTTTCGCTGTCTTTATCGCATTGAAAACTGCTTCGCGTGTGATCGGACGGCTGCGAATATCGTTCAATCCGCCATCGTTCGTTTCAGCAACGATCGGATTTATCGAACGAACGTTCTCATTGCCGGGTAAAGCGAGCATATAGTCCATTAAAAAATCAGCAGTTTTGGGAACGCTTAGGGTTGATGTAAGTAGGATCGGCGTTTCGATCTCGCCTAGTTCATTTACCTGCGTAGAACCCGCAAGTTTACCGAAACCATTGCCGACAAAGATGGCAGCCGGAACTTTCTCTTGAAACATATTTCCGCCGTGCGGCAAGATCGCCGTGATGCCCGTGCGGATCTTATCGCCTTCGATCAAGGTGGTTTGGCCGACGAGAACGCCCGAAACATCCGTGATCGAATTGTTCTCGCCAACCGGTAGAACGCCGAATACCAAACCAAGACCGCGGGCCCGCGGGCGTTTTTCAGCCGCTGCCTGCGACCATACGGAAAATGGAGAAACGAGTAGAAAAATTAAACCGCTAATAATTATTTTCATTTTCATAGGCCGATCCGCGTAATCAAAATATTTCTGCTTTTCATCTAAACACTAACCGGTTTTGTGCCGCAAGCGGCTACGGCCTATTTGCAAAATATCGGCCTAAATTCAAACGAAGGTGTACAATTTACCGAGCAACCGTATTTATGAGAATTTCAGGATCCATTTGTTTTGTATTGATCTGTGCGTTGATCGTTCCCAGTGTTTTTGCGTTTGAAACAGATCAGTTCAACTTGCCGTCCGAGCCGCTAGCGGACATCGGTGATGAAGTTACTGATTATACGGTCGAAAACATAAAAAAAGCTGTTGCAAAATTAAATAGCAAGATCGGGAAATGCCTCGCAGAAAGCTCGTGCAGCGGCGACCCTGGAGGGAAACAATATAAATTGTCCTATCTTCAAAGTGAAGATGCGATAGCTCTTGAGGTTTTCCGATCGCTTGGTTCCGGATTTATTCCATTTACGAAAGCCGGAACTTTTATGAACAAACATAAATTTGCTCATCAACCCGCAAGATTTACGACAAAATATTGTGATTCGATCTATCGAACCGTTCCGACGAACTATTTTACCTTAAGCCCGACAGTTCGGATGTACGGGTCGGAATTTGGCACCGACAAGATCGCGGACTTTTTTCAGCAAGGCTATGATTATTTCAAGATCTATCGCAGAGCGTTAGCCAAAGGAATGACCGAAAAAGAAGCGGAACGCAAAGCCATTAATTGGGGAAAGACGACGGAAAGTACATATTTCGGAAAGCTCGTCAGCGGCGTCTATTCTAATGCCGATCTATATTCGAATTTTGCCGGAATGAAATTTTATCAGGGCCTGACGCGTCCGATCGTGACCGGAAATACTTCGCGGCCGGCGATACTTTTCTTAAAAGATGGTCAGTGGGAATTTGCGGCGGGCTTTGATCTATATGCTGTCTTGCTAAAGCCGTTCATTAGCGACCACCTGAATGAAGCCTGGAATTCATCGCTTTATTTTCCGGGTCTGCGTTCGTCGGTAAGAAAGGTCGTCCGGACAAAAAGCTGTGCCGGTTGGCACGCAAAGTTTCCCTTACTGAACAAAAATGATTTCGAGATCCGGTCAACGATGCTGCGGTTATGGAACGGTGAAGATTACGGATTTAAGCCGAGCGATAAATTTGTAACTATCGCCAATAGTTGTTTTTGATCACGTCAATTAGTTTCTATCAAGCAGTTTCAGGAGTTTGTCCGGATAATCGGTCATTATGCCATCGACGCCGAGATCGATCAGACGCTGCATTTCGGCGGGATCATTGATCGTCCAGACGTGAACCTTCAGATTGCGTTCGTGTGCAGCATCGACGAAATCTTTTGTAACCACATCGATCTTGCCGATCGATCTCGGCACCTGCAATGCCTGCATCGGCGGCGAGTACGACGATGCTATTCCACCGCGTTGACGCAAGAAAAATGAAACCGCTTCTCTCGGAGTGGCCGACGTAGCTATCTCCGGACATGCTTTTCGTGTGTCGTCGATTATTGATTGCGTAAACGAACCGACGATGACCTGATCGGTCATATTCTTTTCCCGGATCAAAGCACACAAAGGCTCAGCCATTTCGAAGCCTTGCCGCTTTGGTTCGATGTTAAAGATCTTGTTTGGCAATGCATCAAAGATCTCGCGAAGCGTCGGAACCGTCACGCCTTTACCGCGAAATGGGAACGTCTTGCCGCCGTCAGGCGTAAAATGAGCTCCCGCGTCGAGCTTTTTAATCTCAGCTAAAGTCATGTCGGACACTTTTCCGTTGACCATCGGTAGTGCGATCGACCGTCCGATCGTGTATCACGACTAGCTCGCCGTCAGATGTTCTGTGGATGTCGAGCTCGAGTACGTCCGCGCCGAGGTTTGCAGAATAAACAAATGCGGGAAGTGTATTTTCCGGTATCAAACCGCCGCCGCCGCGATGCGCGAAGACCAGAACCCGTTTATTTTGTTGAGATAGAACCGGCCGATCGACCGCCCGCGTCCCTGTTTGGAACCAGAGATAAACATACAAGCCGCCAATTAATGCCAACAATGAAATGAACGCAACCGCGAACGCATTTTGCGGCTTTGATAATGAATTTTCGCAAGGACAAGTTTGAAATAATTCTGCTAAACTTTTGCGAACGTAAGTCCCGACTGTCCTTGATATTTTCCGCCGCGGTCGGCATACGACACGTCGCAGTCGTCGTCGGACTCGAAAAATAGGATCTGTCCAATGCCTTCGTTAACATATACACGCAGCGGCAGATTGGCGAGATTTGCGATTTCGACGACGAGCCTTCCGGTCCAACCGGCTTCGAGCGGCGTGGTATTTACAAGCAGACCGGCTCGCGCGTATGTCGATTTGCCAAGTGCGACGCCCGTCACATTTCGCGGCATTTTGAAAGTTTCTACCGTTACGCCGAGGCCGTAGTGATGCGGGGGCAGAAGATAATATTTCGCACCGTCTTCTGCTGTTCGAATCGGCGGTTCGATCAATGAACGTTCCTCATCAAAACGTTTCGGGTCGATCTCGTCACCATAAACCGAAGAGAAAATACGAAAGCCGTCATCAGCAAGCCGCATATCATAGCCGTAGCTTGATGTTCCTGCGGAAATAATTCTATTGCCGTTTACCTCGCGTACAAGTTCAGGCAGAAACGGCGAGATCATCTGCTGTTCTTCCGCCATCTTGCGGAGCCAAATATCGGATTTGATCGTCATAATGTAAAAAATAAAATGGTGATAAGAAAAAATAACTTATCACCAAAGTAATTCCAAGTTCAAACGCGCCGCTTTCACCGGGTCTTCATTTCGAATAGATTCAGATCACCGTCGCCAACGACGAATTCGAGCGAAACACCGCCATTGCCTGCCTTGCCAACTACTGAGGTGGGCGTAAAAGGCTTTTTGCGTTCGGCCTTGATGTTTGTGTACGTGTTGTTTACATTTCCGGTGCGCAGAACAGAGGCGTCGATCTCTGCGTTCAACCCTGGCGGCAGGCTTACGTTTAGCGTGCCTGAGGCGACGCTTATATTAAGAAATCTTCCACTCCAACTCCGTGCCGGAATAAAAACATCGACATTTCCGCTGCCGAACGTCGCCATAATTCCGCCGCCGACCAGATCAAGTTTCGCATTTGTCTTCAGATAATTAACCTTGAAGGCCCCGCTGACGCCGGAAAGCTCGAAATCACCGTCGCCGCCATTTATATCCAGATCGGAATACTGCGGAACCTTGATAATGTAATCGATCCGAACAGGAAGTCCCATCAGATCCTTCGGGAACTTTTTCTTCGTCATCCGCTTCAAATATTTCTTGTCGTAGGTGCCGGTGCTGATCACGCTGACACTTCCCATATATTCATCGGTAAGAAATCCGGTAACGGCGGCGATGGTATTCAGATCTTCTTCGGTCGCGGCTTGGATCTCGATCTCGGCCGAGATCTCGATCTCATTTTTTGCTTGGCCGATTATTCTGATCGAGCCATTCGGAGCACCCGTAACTTTGACGGTGCCGCCGGAACCGAAATCGAGTTTGTCGGTTTTATATATTGTTCGTTTGATCAACGAAGGCGTTTGCGAAACGGCTGCGGTCGAAATAAATAGAACGGCGGCGAATGCGAAAAATATGAGTTTTTTATTCATTTGGATTTTGCGGGTAAAAAAGAGCGGCCGCTTTTATCTTATTCGTTTACCGACACTTACGTCAATAAAAAATATGGAAAGGGAAATAGGTCAGCGGCGAAGGAACGATATACTGCCGCGTTGATTTGTGACCGTTATAGTCGATGCACCGTTGCCAAATCTTCCAACAACCCGACGGCCGTCGCCGAGGAAATTCATACTGGCATTAGTAAATGAACCAAGGGAAATATTTCGCGTTGAAGGAGCCGTTGCAACGAGTTTGAATGAAGATTCGATCGGTATGCGGAGATTGATATTTCCGCGGATCGAAGCAAAACGGTAATTGCCGCCGCTTTTGATCTCGCCGTCAAAGAAAATATCGCCAATACCGTTCTCCGCAGCGACCGCTGCCGCGGCAATATTCGTGAGTGTAATATCGCCCTCGCTTGAGATATGAGCTCGGACGAGTCCGCCGCGGACATTCGAAACGGCAAGATTGCCGATACGTGTTTCGATATCGACGGTCGAAGCGTAGGGAACTTTGATCGTGAAATTTACATTGCCGACATCGTTGCGGCCTTGATTGTCTTTAACGACGTTGATAACGATAGTTCCGCTTAGGCTTTGCGGTTCGATGTTTGCTGACGGTGCTTCGAGATAAGCCGAGATGTTTACTTCGTTTCGATCCCAGCCTTCGACCGTTACGGTACCCGAACGATTCAAAAGTTGAAGCCGGACATTTTGGCTGGCCGGATATTTTTTAGAAAAGCGTTTTTGTGCAGAAACTTCCCCGGCGGAAAGCGCAAAGAAAAAAACTACGCTCAACATGAGAAGAATCGTAGCTTTCTTTGACCTTTGTCCCGACAGCTGATTTCTTAAGATCTCTATCATTAACTGACCACTGCCGCTATAATTCTGAAAACTCTCGCAGCAGGTCCATTTTATCGTTCAGAACCGAATTTAACATTTCCAATGAAAGCTGATCATCCGGATCTTTCTGAAGGATCGCCGTATATTCATTTACGGATTCGTCGATCACTTTCAAATTTCTATCAAAAGCTTCGCGGATGTGTTCATCCCAAACGACGCGTCTTGCCTGAACACGCTTGTTCCAATATTCGATCGCCTTTTGCTGTTCATTGATCCGGCGTTCGCGTTTTTCGAGCGGGGTTTCGGCCAGGCCGAGTTTGCTCATCGCGATCGTAAAATATGACGGCGGTTCATTCTCTGCCGCGGCCGTAATGTCTTCATCAGAATGCTGATTATAATTACTTATCGCGACAAATGTAAGAAGCGAACTTATAACCGCAATTCCGGCAACCGCTGATGCTACCTGCGAAAATGAAAGCTGCCAGATCCGCGAAAAACGGCCACGCGGAATTTCCGTTTCGACTTTCACCGGTTTTGCTTCCGTTTCGATTATATTATTGATCCGGCACCAAAGTGCTTCCGGGTTGGGCGGGTTCGAATCTTCAAGCGAGAGCGAATCTTCAAAACTGCAAGAACTGAGCAAAAGTGAAAAATCCTGACAAAGCTGGGTACAAGGTTCGCAATTGTTTAAATGTTCGCGAACGGTCGCCGAATCTGACTCGCCGAGTTCGCCGTCCAAATAAACACTCAAATTTTCCTGACATTTAATGCAGTCCATTACAACAACCAGAACGCTGAAAGCGTATTCCTTAGATCATCATTGCCCTTGTCCGATTCAATTAGTATAGATTAGCGGCGAGCCGAATTGGTTGCCTTTTTTGGCAATTATTGATCGCAATTTTTAGGCGAAAGCCGAAAAATTATTTAGCTTCCTGCTCTTTCACCAAAAGCCCGCGGAGTTTAAGCCGCGCTTTGTGAAGCTGAGACTTTGAAGTGCCGACCGAAATACCCATGATGCGTGCGACCTCTTCGTGTTCGAAACCTTCGACATCATGAAGAACAAAAACGTTCTTATATCCGCGCGGAAGTTCGGCGATCGCATTTTTCAAAGCGATACGGTCGATAACACGCATTTTATTGGGATTCGATGTTCCGGGAACGGTTTGTTCGGGCATTTCGCCGTCATCGGAAACGCGTTCGTTCTTTACGCTTCGCCGGCGGAAATGCATCAAAACCTGATTTACGGTAAGTCTATGCAGCCAGGTCGAAAAAGCCGAATCACCGCGAAAACTGCCGATCTTGCGGAAAAGCTGAATAAAAACTTCCTGCGTAAGGTCTTCGGCTTCCGTTTGATTAGATGTCATGCGAAGCGTCAGGCTATATGTCCGACGATGATAACGCTTATAGATAAGCTCGAAAGCTGCAATATTTCCATCTGCCGCCAAACGGCAAAGATCTATATCGGCTGCGGTGTCGTCAAAGGTTGCAGATTCGGCGAGAGACACGCGTGTCACGGCGTTTGTTTCAACATCACTGTCAAAACCAAATACCGCATCGCGTTCTATCGCTAATGAGGTTGATTCCATAGGAACTCCCAAAAATTGTGTACCGGATTCGATTACTTCTTCGTTGGCTATGATGAGTCACCTCCGCTGCAAGTTGCATCAACCGAAAAACAATTTTATATGTATTTTATTGAAACGTAAAGGAAATTTGTTGAAAATCGGCACTCGGCGAACTTCACTTTTATCGGAAACTTAAGTTAAACTCTCCAAGACCCGATTTCCTTAAATAGAATTCATCTATGCTTTTCCTTACCCAGTCGGCCGCCGTTTACGGCATCGACGCAATTATTGTAGATATCGAAGTCAATCTTCAACCGGTTTCCCGCGAAGCCGATTCGACCGCACCGGTAATTATTGTCGGTTTGCCCGATACCGCCGTCCGCGAATCACGCGAACGGATCCGAGCTGCAATAACGAACAGCAGCTATTTTTTTCCGTTTCATAAAACAACAATAAATCTTGCACCGGCAGATGTTCGCAAAGAAGGTGCGAGCTTTGATCTGCCGATCGCTTTGGGTATTTTAGGAGCGAACGGCGATCTCGGAAATACGGAAAATATCGCGGATACGATCAGCATCGGCGAACTTTCGCTGGATGGCCGTGTTCGTCCCGTTCGCGGAGCGTTGTCGATAGCTTTGGCGGCTCGTGCGAATGGAATAAAGCACCTGTTGTTGCCGGAAGAGAATGCGACCGAAGCCGCCGTTGTACAGGAACTGAACGTTTATCCGATACGCGACCTTCGCCAGGCCGCATTGCTTGTGCAGGACATTTGCGCGGGTGCGAATACACGCGTTCCGCCGCTGCGGTTGGATCTTGCCGAATTCAAAACGGACGAAAATAAATACCGCGTCGATTTCAGCGAAGTTCGCGGCCAACAGACGGCGAAGCGTGCACTCGAAGTAGCAAGTGCCGGTGGACACAATATTTTATTCATCGGCCCGCCCGGATCGGGCAAAACGATGCTCGCAAAGCGTTTGCCGACGGTTCTTCCACCGCTCGAATTTGAAGAGGCTCTTGAAATAACAAAGATCCATTCCGTCGCCGGGCTGACCGGCCGGACAGGATTGATACGCAACCGTCCGTTCAAATCTCCGCATCATACGGTCTCGCAAGCCGGCTTGATCGGCGGCGGGTCGATACCGCGGCCTGGCGAAGTCAGCCTTGCCCATTTGGGTGTACTGTTTTTGGACGAGCTGCCGGAATTTGACCGAAGCGTCTTGGAAGTTTTGCGGCAGCCGATGGAAGACAAAGAAGTGACGATCTCGCGTGCGGCAAGTTCGCTGACGTTTCCTTCGAATTTTACTTTGGTTGCCTCGATGAATCCGTGTCCATGCGGGTATTTCGGTTCGACCCGCGAATGTTCTTGTTCGCAGATCCAGATACAACGTTATGTCAGCAAAATTTCCGGGCCGCTGATGGACAGGATCGATATTCACATTGACGTTCCGGCAGTTAAATTTAATGAGCTTCGCGGAAAAGGCGTTCAGCCGGGAGAATCTTCGGCGGTATCCGCGAACGTGTTATCAACGCACGCGAAACGCAGTTAAAGCGTTTGAATGGAGACGGTGTTTTTTCAAATTCAGCGATGACCTCGGCACAAATACGAAAACACTGCGTTTTGGATGCGGACAGCGAAGCCTTGCTTGAAAAAGCGATGGTGCGGCAAGGCCTCTCAGCTCGTGCGGACGACAGAATATTAAAAGTTTCGCGGACGATCGCCGATCTCGAAGGCAGTGAAAATATCAGCCCGTCGCATATCAGCGAAGCGATAAATTACCGTTCGCTCGATCGAAATTATTGGGCGTAGTGTAAGATATAATTATTAGAACGATGAACAATAATTTAGCGGGTTTTGATACTATTCCGCAGACAATTCCACATTTTTGTATTGAATCTTTTTTGAAAAGAGGCCGCGAAAATGCGCTTGGTTTCAAGATCGATAACGCGTGGAAATATATTTCGGGAACCGAAGCTATCGACCGCATCAAACAGATCGCGCTTGGGCTGGCGTCTCTGGGCGTAAAAGCCGGCGACCGCATCGCGATCATTTCAGAGAACCGCCCGGAATGGTCGCTGACCGATCTCGCCATCCTTTCGCTGCGTGCGGTAAATGTTCCTATCTACACGACTCAGGCCGTTGATCAGATCCGTTATATTCTGGAAAACTCAGGAGCGAAGATGCTTTTTCTTTCGGGTAAAAAGCTTTTAAAACACGCTGAAGAGGCATTTCGAGGAGTCGAACAGATCGAAAAGCTGATATTTTTCGAAGACGATGCTGTTTCCGCTGATGACAGCCGTGCGATATCGCTGGACGATCTCGAAAAATTAGGCCGTGAAGCCGATAAGATCGACCGGGAACAATTTGACCGCGGGCTTGCCGAAATAAGAACTGAAGATCTCGCGACAATAATTTATACGTCCGGCACAACCGGCGATCCGAAAGGCGTGATGCTGACGCACGAAAATTTTGTATCGAATATCAGAGCCATTTCAGATGGCTTGCCGATCTCGACGACAGACAGGTCACTGGCCGTTTTGCCGCTCTCGCATATTTTCGAACGCTCTGTTTTTTACGTTCTTTGCACGAACGGCGTTCTGGTTCATTTTTGCTCGTCATTCGATCAGCTCGCGGCTCATTTGCAAGAGGTAAAGCCGACGATAATGACAGCGGTGCCGCGGCTTTTCGAGCAGGTTTATCACAAGATCGTAAAAAAAGGGAAAAGCGCGGGCGGTTGGCGGACAAAGCTTTTCAATTGGTCGCTCGAAGTCGGCCAGGAATATTCGGCGGCTATCGACGAAAGGCGTTCGCCATCGGCTGCTCTTTTGGCGAAGCATAAGATCGCCAGCCGCTTGGTTTTCTCAAAATGGCGAGCCGGCGTTGGCGGCGAAATTCGCTTTTTTGTTTCCGGCGGTGCACCGCTTTCCAAAAAATTGTCGTTCGCGTATCGAGCCGCAGGCATTCCGATCCTGCAAGGTTACGGCATGACCGAAGCCTGCATCACCTCGGCGAATCGTCCCGGCGACAACAAGATCGGTTCGATCGGCGTTCCATTCGAAGGTATCGAAATGAAGATCGCCGAATCGAACGGCGAGATATTGATCCGCGGTAAAAATGTGATGAAGGGTTATTTTGACAACCCCGAAGAAACGGCAAAAGCTATCGATGCCGATGGCTTTTATCACACAGGCGATGTCGGTTATGTTGACCAACACGGCCATTTTTATATTACCGATCGCATCAAAGATCTTTTCAAGCTCTCGAACGGAAAATATGTCGCCCCGCTGCAAGTTGAAAGTTTGCTGAAACAGAGTCCGCTTATCTCGCAGCCGGTTGTTGTCGGCTCGGGCCGTAAACAAACCGGAGCTCTTATTGTGCCGGATTGGGACGCATTGAAAGAAGCACTGAAAGAAGACGGTATTGCCGCTGAAGGTTCGCGCGAGGAAATGTGCGAAGATCCTCATATCGTCAAACGCATCCAACGCGAAGCCGTCGAACTTACCCGCGAAATGAACGATTACGAACGCGTAAAGCGCGTTTATCTCTTGCCTCGCGAATTCTCCATCGACAAAGGCGAAATGACGCCAACCCTAAAAATAAAACGCAGCGTCATCGACGAAAAATACGCCGAAGCCATCGACGAGATCTGCGGATCGTAGAATAGTGGTCGGTTGTCAGTCGTCTAGCTGGAGGATCAGGGCTCCTCGATCTGCTGCGAAGCTCTGCTTCGCCGTCATTCTCACGTCTTCTTGAGCCTTTGCCTCTGCTCAGTGCCGAGCGGTTTAACCATTGAAATGGTCTGAAAAGTTATTATTGACCGCGAAGCGGACTGCTTCAATAGCGTCGGGAGAATCCCGACGACTATGCCAAAACGTCTACCGACGCTGTAAGTGTCGAATACTCAATTGGACGTGTCCCTTTCAGGGACATATTTTTCTCGCGAACCGACCGTCGGGATTCTCCCGACGCTATTAAAGTCGTCGCTTTCAGCGACAAGACATCAACACCTGCTACCGCCCGTATTAGTGGGTGGCTACCTGTCTTGTCCCGTAATATTTTGAGTTGTCGATGCTCCGACTTAAACCATCTGCTACCGCAGGCGGTTCTGACAGCGAAAACTTTAGCTCTACAAAATATACGGTTGTTGCATATATAAAACACTTTACTATTATAGCAACTTTTGGTATATTTCTGACCGGCCGGAAATATTCTGAGCCAATAGGATAAACGGTTCTTTGAAAATATAGCGCGAGTTGGAGGCTGGGACAGCGGGACAGTGGGACAGTAAGGCCCGGGACAGCGGAAAAATGGGGCTCTTAAGCCCCGTTGGGACACGCGGGACACCGGAGAGTTGGGACACTCCGGGACACTCTGGGACAGTAGAATTAGAATGAACTATGTCACCGGGGACGCCGGTAACACTAAGATCGCGGGCGTTATTTTTTGATGTCGCGGCATAAGGTCGTCGAGCATGGAAGTGCCGCGATGTTTGCTAAGGAGTGCTTCGGCGAGCTCGGCTAAAGGTTTGGGCATTTCGGGCGATTCGACGGAATCTTCGGGCTGCGGATAATGGCTGTAAAATTCGACCTCGGCCGCACAGAATTCGCACGACGCCAAATGGGCCCGCAGATCGGCCGAATCGGCAACCGCAAGATCACCGTTTTGAAATGCCAGCAGATCGTGGGAATCGGGGCAGTTTTCGTTTTTGCAAAAATTCGACATTAGTTCAGCATTCGCACTTATCGCCAACAAGCGGTATTGCCTAAGCCCAAACCGCTGCTGCCAACTTAATCTTAACACTTACAGTAAAAATAAAGCTACAATAAGCCTTGGCTTCCAAAACTAAATTTTTCACTGCAAAGTCATGATTTCAAAAGGCAAAAGCGAAAACACATAAAAACGGTGAAAAAACTTGTTGATTCATTCTTTAATAATTGCTATTATCGAAAACGTGGATAACGGATCGCACCGATCCAGTTATCGAACGGCCGGACCGATCGCCCGTGCTCAAAGCTAAGTTCACCTTTCTTCTATCGAAAATCTGCTACTGACTTCCTGTCACCGGGAGAATGTAGAGCGCAGTTGGGATCGTATCTAAAACATCCAAATTGTGCCTAGCGTGAACTGTCCGCAAAAAAGCGAAACCACGATCGAAAGCCCAATGTTTTATAGGTCAATATGAATCCACGCAAGAAATCGGGTCAGCTCCCACGCTCTATCCGTAATAAACAAGTAAAGGTCGGCAAATGGAATGACAGTCTCGTCAATTCCGATGTCAACCAGATATGGATCGAGCTTCACCGCATTGTTTCATCTCACCCGCTTGTTCGTGCGTCGAAGCGGGCCGGCTTTCTGGTCGAAGAAGGAAAATATAACGCCTACACAGATCTTACTCAGGAATTATTTGTAGCATTGCTTGGCAAAGAACGGTTCCAGCATTACATCGACACGGAAATGTCTGATGCGGAGATCGAAGCCGAGATCAGCCAGATCGAACTGACGAACATGCTTACAGCGGAATTGCGAAAGCGATATCCGGAATCTTACAGACTTGCCCGCCGAATTTCGACCATTATTCAGTCAAGCGACGGTTTCAAACGTTTTGATAACATCGGGAATCCGGAAGTACATCGGCGGCTTGCCGATAGGCTTTATGGACTTGCAGATTGGAAAGACACTAAAATGCGCCGCGACGTTCAGGAAATGGACGAACGCGTAAAGGTCGTTTCTTTTCACAGCCGTGATACACGAATGGTCGGCTGCACAGGCGATTCTCAGATCGTCATCAGCAATCTCGAGCTTGAAAAGCTAATTATAAAAGTATTCAAGGCGATCGATTCGCCTGTCGATGTCCGTTCGCTGCGGTCCTTTGTGATGTCGCGGTTACCGATCATGGATATTCATCTTGTTCCGGTTGGCGGTTCGGGTGACAGCGATGACGACGACCGCATGCAGTTTGAAATTCCTGATATACGGGAGACGCCCGAAGAGAATTACCTTCGCGGCGAAGGCGAGATCGAAGCCGCCGGATTTGTTGATGCGTTTCTTTCGGATCTAAGCAACTCGGTTCGCGACAAGGCTAAACAGTATGACCGAATGATAAGAGTTCTATGGCACTGCTATTTGGTTTCGGACAGCGGAACGCAGTTCGAAGTCGCAGAAATGCTTGGCGTATCCGATTCGCTTGTTTCGGATTACAGAAAGCGTATCGAAGCGATACTGCAGGATCTATCGTTCGAAAACGTAAACGAAGCTCGGCATTTTGAAAAAGAATTAAAGCGAAAGGTCAAAGGAATTATCAAAAACGAGAACGTCGAAGTTGCGGTTTAATCGTCATGATCCATTTTTGTTAGCAATTCGGCAAAACGCGGGTCTTTCCTAAGTTCTTCGAGATTATCGTCATTCTCGAAATGCGGCCGATTTTGATTGCCGAGTTTAACGGCACGATTTAGCCATTTGAACGCAAGATCCTTTTCGCCCAACAAGGCATAGGCAACGCCGACCCAATATGCCATATCGTGGTCGGATCGCGATACTGCCAATGCGTCTTCAGTGAGCTGATCGCGTGCCTCGTCACTGCGGCCGGCACCGGCGAGGTATAATGCATATAATGGACGAATGCCGTCCATCTGCGGCGATTCTTCGAGAACCGAACTTATCAGATCGATGCCCATTTCTTTGTCGCCGCGATAATAATAAACGCCGGACCGAAAGATCTTGAGCATCGGATGATCGGGTTCGGAACGTTCACCGCGTTCGATCTCTTTTAAGGCCGTTTCGTAATCGTGCTTGTAGATAAATATCCTTGCCCGGTTATAAGCTGAAACCGCACGAGCAGCAGGATCGAGCCGCGAAAGTTTTTCAAAGCTATTGAGCGATTTTTCGTACTCACCATCAAGGCGGTGAATTACGCCTTTCATAAAATACAAAGGCGGTTCATTTGGATACTGCTTTTCCAAAAGCTCGATCTCTGCTCGGGCTTTTTTCTTTTCGCCGCGAGCCATGTAGATCATCGCCATCAGAACACGGGCTTCGACGACATTCGGGTCGTAAAAAAACGCTTTGCTGAAATTCGTCTCGGCATGAGTATAATCTTCGGCTTCGCCAAGGCCTTTGAAAAATCGATTAGCATAACAAGCGCCGAGGCCGCTATAGGCAAGGGCAAAATGCGAATCGAGATCGATCGCATTCTTGAAGTTTTGAATAGCCGCATCACAATCTTCGACCGAAAGAGAGCGAAAAATGAACCTTCCGAAATTGTCGCGGCCGCGAAGATATTCTTCCCAAGCTTCATGATTTTCGGTCAGCTTACGACCGAGTTTCTCTTGTTCGCCGTCAGTAAGTTCGAGCCGGAGACCTTCAAGGATCTTCTGAGCGATCTCGTCCTGCAGCGTAATAATGTCCTGTCCAGCCGCATCTATGCGGTCGCTCCAAAGAATATCACCCGAAGCAACGTCCAATAACTGAGCGGTCACACGCATTTTTTCGCCACCGCGAAGAAAACCTGCACTCAAAACCGCATTTACTTTCAATTCTTCGCCGGCTGCTTTGGGTTCCGTGTCGCGATGTTGATATTTTGCTATAACGGAACTCGGTCGGACGACCAAAGATTTTATCTGGGCCAACTCGGTTATTACGGCATCGGCAAGCGCAAATTCGTAAAAATTAGACGCTTCATCGCCGCTGAGATTTTTGAACGGCAAAATTGCGACACTCTTTTTCTCAGTTCCCGTGCCGGTCATGTTAATGTCAGTAATGAATGACGGAGCATTTGAGCCGGTGCTCGTGCGGCTGCTTGTAACTTCGGGGACAGATTTCCCTGTGAACCAATTCAAAGCTCGTTTGATGACCCCTGAATCGACATGACTTGGAATATAAGTGTCGGTTGGAAGTAGCTGTGCGCCCGCGATCTCCTCCAAAACAGAGCGAAGATCGTCTCGCATTTGCGATATTTTTTGATAACGGTTTTTCGGTTCTTTTTGAAGTGCTTTGTCGATTATCTGCTGCAACCTCGGTGGGATGACATCCTTTCGCATCTCGGCGAGAGGTTTTGGCGTTCCGTAAAGAACCTGATGCCGAACATCGATCACCGTTTTTCCTTGAAATGCCCAGATGCCGGTTAGCATTTCATAAAGCAAAACGCCGGTTGAGAAAATATCCGAGCGTTCATCGGCCCGTTCGCCTTTTGCTTGTTCAGGTGCGGCGTAGGTTGCTGTCCCATACGGAATACCGAGTTCGGTAATGTCCGCTTTTTGTTGACCTCTAGTAGCTTTTTCGTGTTCGTCCTCGAGTAATTTCGCGAGTCCAAAATCTAATACTTTTGCCTGGCCGGTTTCGGTGACCATTATATTTCCGGCTTTAATATCGCGGTGAATAATGTTTTTCGAATGAGCGTAAGCGAGTGCGTCAGTTACCTGCAATGCGATTGATATCGCACTTCGAAGATCCAGCGGCCGTCCGGAAACGAGTTGGCGAACATTCTTTCCTTCGATGTTCTGCATCGCAATGTAGAAGAGTCCGTTGGCTTCGTGAAAATCATAGATCGTGCAGATATTCGGGTGATCAAGCTGCGAGCAGAGTTGAGCTTCCCGTTCGAAGCGCTTGAAATTGGCTGTTTTTGAGGTCACTTCCGGCGGAAGCACCTTTATCACGACGGTGCGATTTAGCTTTGTGTCGAGAGCTTTATAGACGGTTCCTTGTCCGCCGGAACCGATCTTTTCGAGAATTTTGTATTGATTAAGCTGTGAACCGATCATAGATACGGTAAACGAGATCGTTTAAAACTTCCAAGGGTTATGCTCGGCATATCCCATTCAAAAGTTGCTATTATAGATTAAACCTAATAAAGCGCAATTCCAAATTGCAGTTTTAAACAATGATATTTCCCGCAGTTAGGATGATCGTCAAAGTTACTTTATATTGGCTAAGGTCAGATATAAAATATGGCAAGTGAAGAAATATTTGAACCCTACGAGAAATTGATCGAGATCGAATTACTGGGACGAACCATCAATGTTCCTGAAAATAATTCTATTCTCCGGTCACTTCAATTCCTCGAAATGGAATCTGTTTCATATGGCGATTTCTGCTGGAATGGCGAGTGCTTAAATTGCCGCGTCAGTATTGAAGGTGACGGCAAGAACAAAGACGTGATGGCCTGCCGGACCGATGTAACGCCCGGAATGTCAATAGTTTCCGTAAGCACGGAGATAGCCGATGTCCTTGATGTTTAGTATTTCGGGATCGTTGGATCGACATCGTTTGACCAAGCCGTGATGCCGCCTTTCAAATTTTTTAGACTTCCTGTATAACCCGCCTGCTGAAGCATTTCGATCGCTTTCGCACTTCGTCCACCCATTTTACAATGAATTATTGCTTCTTTGTTCGGGTCGAGTTCGTCCATTCTTTTAATGATGTCGCCGAGCGGAATCAGTGTTGAGCCTTCGATCTTTACAAAAGCAAATTCATCCGGCTGTCTGACGTCGATCAATTGAATACTGCTGTCATTGTCCATAGCTTTTTTGGCGTCGGATGCGGAAATTTCTTCGATCATAGTATATGTACCTCGATTTTAATTGTTTATAGATTTATAGCTGTATATGTTGGTTTCCGCAAATTCGGATAAGGGAATTTCACTGCCAAGATTTACATCTGACCATAGCATTTACAATTCTTTACACAGAATTTCATTTTGGTTCTTCGAAATTGTTATAAAATTCAAGCTTATATTGATTTTATGTTTTGCCGAGATAATAAACGGAACCTGCCGTACAAATTAATTTTTGCCGCGATCATCGTTGCAGCGTCCTTCGGCTGCGGAAAGAAACTTCAAGAAGCTGCCAATAACTCAAGTAATTCGGAGAGTGAAACCGTTAGCATCGCGGTCGGAAGATCCGAGGCTAGAGCCATTCCGGCGTATATTCAGGCTACCGGTTCGCTAGTTGCTGACGAAATATCGAATGTCGCTCCGAAGGTTGCCGGTAAGGTAGCTGACGTTTCAGTGAACGTTGGAGATTTTGTAAAAGGTGGACAGATCGTCGCGAGACTTGACGATCGCGATCCGCAGCTTCGGCTTGCGGAGGCTAATGCAAGCGTCAAACAAAGCATCGCCGCTGTTCGGCAGGCAGAAGCCCGGCTTGGCCTTGCGGCAAATGGTAAGTTCGATTCCTCAGCGATCCCGGAAGTTCGTGCGGCAAACGCTAACTATCAAGTTGCGTTGGCGGAGTTCAAACAAGCGGACGCCAATGAAAAAAGATATCGCGATCTGGTCGAATCGGGTGATGTTCCGATGATCACCTACGAACAATACCGCACCACGCGGGACACGGCACAGGCAAAGGTAAATAACGCACGAGAACTATTAAATTCGGCGGTTAATACTGCCAAGCAAAGCAATCAGGCGATCAGATCGGCCGAAGCTGCGGTCGAAGCGGCAAAAACACAGGTCGATGTCGCCAAGCAAGCGTTGGCGGACACAGTAATTATGGCTCCGTTCTCGGGCTTTGTCAGCGAACGGAATACGGCAGTTGGCGAATATGTTACTTCGGCATCGACGATAATAACTTTGCTCAGATCAAACCCGATAAAAATTCAGATCAAGATATCCGAAGCGGATGTTCCGAGCGTAATACTCGGCCGGTCTGTTTCGGTACAGGTGGATGCATATCCGGATAGAAGTTTTTCTGGGACAGTCGTCGCGGTAAATCCGGCGATAGATCAAGCGTCCCGTTCGGCGATCGTGGAAGCTTCGGTCGAAAATGCAGATAACCAATTGCGGGCGGGAATGTTCGGTTCGGCAAAAATAAATAAAGAAGGGGGTTCGAACGGCGTGTTTATTCCAAAAGCGGCAATGATCCGCGACGAGAGCACTCAGGCGTATCGGGCGTTTGTTATACAAGACGGGGTTGCCAAACTTCGCGTCGTGCAACCCGGTACGGAAGAAGGCGATTCTGTTCAGATACTTTCCGGTATGGAAGCCGATGAAATAGTCGCGACGAGCAATTTGGATAAGTTGTACGAAGGCGCGAAAGTGGTTTATTAGGATTTATGCAATGGTTGGCTGAAATTTGTGTCCATCGTCCGGTTTTTGCGACTGTGATCGTAATGCTTATTACGGTCGTTGGTGGATTCAGTTTTTTTACGCTTGGCGTCGACCGTTTTCCAAAGATAGACCTGCCGACGGTTTCCGTTTCGACGAGCAATCCGGGAGCCGCACCCGAAGAGATCGAATCGGAGATCACCGATATCATCGAAGGAGCTCTAAACACCGTTCCCGGCGTCGAAGAAATGCGTTCGTCATCGACCCGCGGCCGGTCTAACGTAACTCTCACCTTCAAGCTCGAAAAAGACCCGGACCAAGCGTATCAGGAAATTCAGCAAAAACTCAGCACCATCGTTAACCGATTGCCGGAAACTGCCGATCCTCCAGTAGCCAGAAAATCAGACCCCGATTCGCAGCCCGTTCTGCAATATGTAATAAGTGCTCCTCGAAACGTTATTGAACTTTCGACACTCGTTGATAATTTGATCCAAAAACGTATCGAATCGTCGGACGGCGTCGGCGAAGTTTTTATGTACGGTTCGCGTCAGCGTCAGGTAAAGGTATTTATAAATCCTGAAAGGCTCCGTGCGTACGATCTCGCTGTAACGGACGTAACAAACGCCGTCAGAAATCAAAATCAGGAAGCTCCAGGCGGAAGTTTGATCGAAGGCTCGAAAACGCTCGGGCTTCGGACGATGAGCAAGCTCAAAAGCATTCCTGAATTCAATAATATTGTAGTTGCGACTCGAGATGGATTTCCGATCCAGATCAAGGACATCGGACATGTCGAAGAAGGCGGGGCGGATCCGACTTCGGCGGCTTCACTGGATGGCGTCCAGTCAGTTTCTGTGGGCATTCGAAAGCAGGCTGGCGCGAATACGATCGAAGTAATTAAAGGCGTGAAAGATCGTATGGATCAGATCATTCCAAACCTTCCGCCAGATATGAAGATCGCCATCGTCCGCGATCAATCAGAATTCATTCAAAATTCGCTTACAGCCATCGAAGAACATCTTATTCTGGGTGGACTTTTCGCGGCCGCCGTTGTTTTCCTTTTCCTTTGGAATTTCCGTTCGACATTTATAGCAGCCTTGGCGATCCCGGTTTCGATCATTGGTGCTTTCGCGGCGATTGCAGTCCTTGGCTATTCGCTTAATCAAATGACGATGCTCGCACTGACGCTGATGGTCGGTGTTGTGATCGATGATGCGATCGTGGTGCTCGAGAATATTTATCGGTTTGTCGAAGAGAAAGGACTTGACCCTTTCCAAGCTGCTATCGAAGGCACGCGGGAGATCGGATTAGCCGTTCTGGCA
This sequence comes from uncultured Acidobacteriota bacterium, assembly GCA_963720905.1. Taxonomy (GTDB): domain Bacteria; phylum Acidobacteriota; class Blastocatellia; order Pyrinomonadales; family Pyrinomonadaceae; genus OLB17. The sequence goes on along the minus strand of CAVRHB010000007.1, from coordinate 546,440 downwards.
ACGACCCTCTCGCTGCTTGCGGTTTTTGTGCCGGTCGGATTTATGACCGGAATTGTCGGCCGGTTCATGTCGTCATTTGGTTTGACGGCTGCTGCTGCAATTGCGATCTCTCTCATTGTTTCATTCACGTTGACACCAATGCTCGCCGCTCGTTTGATCAAGCGCAAAAAGACAAAGTCGGCTGATGAATTCGGTGAGAATTCTGCAGAAGATAAGCACGAAGTTGCCAGTAATTCGAAAAGCGGTTGGGTTTACGGAGCGATCGATTCTACCTATACCTTCCTGCTCAAACTTTCAATGCGGTTTCGATGGGTCGTGGTGTTGATCTGCATTGTCACCGTTGCATCGATCTATCCGCTTTACAAATTTGTCGGTATGGCCTTCCTACCGGACGAGGACGAGTCAGCATTTCAAGTGAATTTGCGCGGACCGGAAGGCACATCGCTATCCGCGACGCAATCTATTTTAGATCGAATCGCAAGAGATATGCGAGCTGACCTTCCAGGAGTCGCCAATACTTTCGTCTTAGCGGGTTTTGGGCGCGGTTCAGGACCCAATAACGGGTTTATTAATGTGACACTTGTGCCAGTGGCAGACCGTGACTTTTCGCAAAGCGAGCTTATCGCGAAGACTCGGCAATTAACCAAAAAATACTCTAATAAGGATTATCAGGTCAGTGTTTCAGCATCTTCGTCGATCGCGGGAAGTATCGGACTTGGCCGCGGCGGCTCTGGTGTCGGCCTGTACATAGCCGGACCGGACATGGGCGAACTAAATTCGTATGCAGAGGCATTGGTCGAAAAACTCAAACAGGACAGCCTCTTTAGTGACCCCGATTCATCGATCGAAGTTGGCACGCCTGAAATACGTGTGTTGATCGATCGGGCAAAAGCGGCCGACCTCGGCGTTCGTGCCGGTGATGTCGCACAGGCGTTGAACACACTCTCTGCCGGTCAAATCGTTTCGACATACAGTGAAGGCTCCGAACAATATGACGTGGTCGTACAGGCCGACGAACGCTTTCGACGCGACCGTAGCTATCTTTCATCATTTACGGTTGGGTCATCAAATGGCGGGACCGTCGGATTGGATCGAGTCGTGAAACTCGATGAGGGGTTGAGCCCATCTTCTATCAGCCGTTTGAATCGTTTGCGTCAAGTTACTGTTTCGGCGAGTCTGCCGCCGAATACTTCAGAAGCAGATGCTTTGGCTAAACTTAAAACCTATGCTGCCGAACTAAATATGCCGGCCCAATACATTACCGGCGTTACAGGCCAATCGAAAGAATTAGAACGTGCTTACGATTCATTTATGTACGCGTTTTTGCTTTCGTTCGTCTTTATGTATCTGATCTTGGCGGCTCAGTTTGAATCGTTCATTCATCCGGTGACGATCCTTATTACATTGCCGCTGTCCGTTCCTTTCGCACTTTTATCGACCGCGATCGCCGGACAGACACTTAATATTTTCTCGGCGCTCGGTATTTTGTTGTTATTCGGTATTGTTAAAAAGAACGCGATCTTGCAGATAGATCACACGAACACGCTTCGCAGCCGCGGTATGAGCCGATATGACGCGATCATACAAGCAAATCGAGACCGCTTGCGGCCCATCTTGATGACGACGACTGCGTTGGTTGCGGGAATGATACCGCTGACTTTAGGTTCAGGAGCTGGTGCGGCGACAAACCGATCGATCGGCGTACTGGTTATCGGCGGCCAGACTATGTGCCTTTTGCTTACGTTGTTGGCGGTTCCTGTATTCTATTCTCTCTTCGATGATGCGGCAGATTCCAAAATTTTTAAGAATACATTCGGAGCGCTCGGAAAGTCTTTGAAAAGGCTTTTTTCGTCAAAAGCGAAAAATACCAACGAGCCCGATGATGAGATCGATGATTGATCGACGTAATATTATTTCAAGGTCATTAGTGTTGCTGATGTTTGCGGCATTCTCTGTTTGTGTTTCGGCTCAAGTTCCAACGCCGACGCCGGATATAAATTCGGCAACTGAGTTGCCAAATGATCCGCCGCCGATCGCTCCTGATTTTCAGGCTCCGGTTCGTCCGTTGCCGACATCTGAACGTGTCGGCGTCGATGTCGCAAATCAGCTTCCGCTCACTTTGGAGCAAGCGATTGAGATGGCATTGAAAAATAATAACGACATCGATGCTTCGCGAAACGATGTAAAGATCGCGGAATTCAATCTTCGCGGTGCAAAGGGAATCTATGATCCGTTGATCGATGCAGGAAGTTATTATGAAAGCCGCACGACGCCGACGGCTTCGACGATCGGCGGAGCAACGAATGGTGCGGTTACGGTAAGGCAGTTTTATGGCAACACCGGGCTCTCCGGTTTTTCGCCGTACAAAGGAGGTAATTATTCGGCGGCATTCACATCGTCGCGAACTAACACGTCAAATCTTAACGCGACGCTGAATCCGCAGTATCCGTCGGAACTGACGTTTCAGTATACTCAGCCGCTTCTTAGAAATTTTGGGATCGATGCTAATCGTCGGGCGATCGAGATAGCGAAAAAGAATTTGAGTTTAACCGATTCCCAGTTTCGACAGAAAGCGATCGAGGTCGTTACACTAGTCGAACAAAATTATTGGAATTTGGCTTTTAGCTTGCGAAATTTGCAGGTTCAGATCGATGCAGTTCGGCAGGCCAGGACGCAGCTTGACAGCAATCAGCGGCTCGTCGCAAAGGGTGTATTGGCACCGATAGATATTGTCGCCGCGACCGCGCAGATCACTACTTTGGAGCAGAATGTTTATTCTGCTCAGGAAGATGTCACGCGTGCGGAAAATTCATTGAAAACGTTGTTGGCGGATGATCGATCGAACGATATTTGGTCGCGTCCTTTGACTCCGATTTCGCCCATCACGCTCGATCCGCCGCCTATCAGCCTGGAGGTCGCCATTAGCAAAGCCATGGAAAACAGGCCGGAACTCGAACAGTTTGCTACAAGCCGTGAGATCAATGCGATCGACAGAAAATATTTCCGCAATCAAACAAAACCACAGATAGACGTGTATGGTGCATACACGATGTCGGGTCTTGCCGGTGCCGCAACTCCTCCACGGACTACGACACCATCGGCTTTGACGACACGTGTGAATGAGCTTTCGCTGCTTTCCGGTTTGCCCGAATTACCGGTTGGAACGACTACGAGTTCCGTACCGCCAAATCTGGTCGGAGGCTATTTTAATTCGCTGGGAAACCTGATCGGCCAAGATTTCCCGACGTATCGTGCAGGAGTTACTATCTCTTTGCCCTGGGGAAACACGACAGCGAAAGCTAATCTTGGCAGGACGTTGGTCGAAGGCGATCGTTTGAAGAACCTCAGCGATCAGGCTGAAAATATAATAGAGGCCGAAGTCAGAAATGCGATTCAAGCGATCCGCTCGGCTGAATCGAGATTGGCATCAGCTCTTGCCGCTCGAACGGCTGCGGAAAAGCTTGCAGAAAGCGAAGAACGCCAATTCAAAGCTGGAACCACGACCTTTTACTTAGTTCTTCAGCGTCAGACCGAACTTATTGTGGCACGCAGCCGCGAACTTCAGGCCCAGACCGACCTCAACCGAGCCATCGCTGAATATCAGCGTGCCACCGGAACAACTCTCACTGTCAATAATATTTCTATAAAATAAACTTAGATCTTAAATCCACCGCGGGTCAATTGGGTTTCAAAGTTAGCTTTATCGACGGCTTTTATGTAGGCGTCTTTTGGTTCAACAATTCCGTTTTTGACCAGATCGAACAAAGCATCGTTCAGCATTACCATTCCGTGACTTTTTCCTGTCTGCATTGCGGACGGAATTTGGAACGTTTTGCCTTCGCGGATCAGATTGCTTATCGCGGGCGTCACTATCAGAATTTCTAATGCGGCGACTCGTCCGCCGCCAATTTTAGGCAGCAGCGTTTGAGCGACAACGCCGCGAAGCGATTCGGAAAGCATAACTCTTATTTGCTGTTGGCGGTCCGCAGGGAATTGATCGATAATGCGGTCGACCGTCGATGCGGCGGTCGTAGTGTGCAAAGTGCCGAAAACCAAATGGCCCGTTTCGGCGGTTTCGATGGCGATCGAAATAGTTTCCAGATCACGCATTTCACCGACAAGTAAAATATCCGGATCTTCACGTAATGCTGCACGCAGTGCATTTTTGAATGAATCCGTATGGTTATGAACTTCTCGTTGATTAACTAAACATTTAATATTTTCGTGGACGAATTCGATCGGATCTTCGATCGTAATTATATGATCTTCGCGCTGATTATTAATGTGATTGACCATTGCGGCAAAGTGTCGTTGATTTGCCGCTTCCGGTCGGGCCCGTAACAACAACTAAACCTTTTGAAAGATCGCAAAGATCCAGAATGGCCTTTGATAAACCGAGCTCCGATGCGGTTGTCATTTTGGCGGGAATTACACGGAAGACTCCGCCCATTCCTTTTCGGTCCATAAACACATTACAGCGAAAGCGTGCAAGCCCGGGGATCTCATATGAAAAATCCGTGTCATGTCTTTCTTCAAATTCGTCGCGGTTACGCGGCGGCATGATCGGCGTGAGCAGGTCTTTCATCGATTCTGCCGATAATTCGCCCGAATCAAACGGCAGCGGCTGTATTTTACCGTCTTTTCTTATCATTGGCGGCATGCTTACCGAAAGATGCAGATCTGATGCACCTGCCGCTTCCATTTCGACAAAAAGCGTGTCCATATTTAGAGCTTCTTTTACCGAAACGGGATCGGGAATCATTTCTTCCACAGAATCATCGATCGACGGAATATATTCTTCAGCCATCGGTTCTACGAAAGATTCCGATACCGGATTAGCTTGGACCGCCGTGTGTGTTATCGACTCGGATATTGCAAAACTTTCTTCGGACTCAGAGATTAATTCTTCCGAGGACGCTTCAAACATTTCCATCGGTGGAGCGACATATTCATGATTTTCGAACTCAGAAGGGTCCGGCATTTCAGAAAACGCATTGCCATCCACCGTCGTTTTGCCCTTGATCGGCACGATCTTTACATTAAACCCTGCGGGCGATTTTTTTACCGTAAATACAAAAGTGCCGAAAACATTTGGCAACTCAAATTCGACGGTTGGCTCATTCGGCAAGATTTTCTTGAGCTCATTCGGAATAACCGGAAAGACCAAATTTCCGATCTGTGTCCCCAAGATCGGCGTCGCTTCAAGGTCGGCGGATCCGCCGGAAGACACCAAATAGGGGTTTTTATTAGGTATGAGGTGAAGTTCTTCGCTTCTTGTGTCAACAAGAGCCTGTAAGTATTCGTTTAATTTATCCATTTTTCTGAGATGGGTAATAGAAGTCGGATTCCAGGACAGGATGGCTATAAATGCAGCCAATTGAGAGAGTAGCACAAATAAACAATGTTTGTCACTAAATTTTAGCGTAAACGGTTAAGAAATCGCTTGAAAGGTCAAATGATTAAGGATTCGCGATATTCGCCCCAGATGGTGCGGAGAGTATTGCTGATCTCGCCGACTGTGACGTAATTTTCCACGCAGTCTAGTATTCGCGGCAATACATTTTCCTCACCCTTGGCGGCTTCTTTGAGTTTGCTGAGGGAATTGGAAGCCTGTATGCTGTCGCGTTTTTCGCGTATTGAGCGAAGTCGTTCGACCTGATCGCTCTCAATCTGTGCGTCAATGGAGAGAGTGGGGATAGTTTCGGTTTCGTCGGTTTGATACTTATTTACGCCGACTACGATGGCGTCTTGGCTTTCGACCGCCAATTGATATTGATATGCAGCTTCCTGAATTTCGCCTTGAACATATCCAGTCTCGATCGCACGCAGCATGCCGCCGAGGTCGTCAATTTTTTGGATGTATTCTCTGGCAAGTTCTTCCAGTTTTGTCGTAAGTTCTTCGATCGCATAACTTCCGGCAAACGGGTCAGCCGTATCGGCAATGCCGGATTCATTTGCGATAACCTGCTGGGTTCTTAAAGCGATCCGGGCTGCATCTTGGGTCGGAAGGGACAGAGCTTCGTCCATCGAATTTGTATGCAGGCTTTGCGTTCCGCCGAGCACGGCGGCCAGTGCTTGGATGGTTGTGCGGACAATATTCACTTCCGGCTGTTGAGCGGTCAAGGTGGAACCTGCTGTTTGCGTATGGAAACGCAGCATCAGCGATTTAGGATTCTTTGCACCAAAACGGTCGCGCATTATTCGTGCCCAGAGTCTTCGTGCGGCACGGAACTTTGCGATCTCTTCGAGAAGGTTGTTGTGTGAATTAAAGAAAAAAGAAAGTCGCGGTGCGAAATCATCGATCTTCAGGCCTACTGCGATCGCCGCATCGACATAGCAGATCGCATCGGCGAGCGTGAATGCCAGCTCCTGTGCCGCTGTCGAACCGGCTTCGCGAATGTGATAACCGGAGATCGAGATCGTGTTCCAATTCGGCACTTCCGCGGCGCAAAATGCGAATGTATCGGTGATAAGGCGAAGGCTTGGTTTCGGCGGAAAAATGTAAGTTCCGCGGGCGATGTATTCTTTGAGAATGTCGTTCTGGATCGTACCATTTACCTTATCGAATGCCACGCCTTGTTTGCGTGCGACGGCCAAATACAAACAAAGCAAAGTCGATGCAGTCGCGTTTATTGTCATGGATGTCGAAACCTTATCGAGCGGAATGCCGTCCAGTAGCGTCAACATATCCTCGAGGCTGTCAATCGCGACGCCGACTTTGCCGACTTCTCCCAAAGCCAGCGGATCGTCCGAATCGAGACCGATCTGTGTCGGCAGATCAAACGCGATGCTCAATCCGGTAGTACCTTGCGATAATAAATATTTATAACGTTCGTTAGATTCCTGTGCGGTCGCAAAGCCGGCGTATTGACGCATCGTCCAAAAGCGTCCGCGATACATATTCTTGCGGACACCGCGTGTGTAGGGAAATTCGCCCGGATCGCCGAGATCACTCTCATAATCGACCGTTTCAGTATTCTTGGGATCAAAATCGTTGGGCAAAATTATGCCCGAAGATGTCTCGAATTGTTTACGTCGTTCGTCCGCCATAGTGCGAATAGGTTAACATAAAATCATTGGATTTGGATTTGCAGTAATCGAGCCTATTTGTGAATTATTACAATTATTTTACCGAGATAGAAGATACATTTGTGCGGCGAAGAGGTAAGCATTTGCTGCTCAGCCCGCTCGATTGGGCACTGATCGAAAGCTGGCAAGATCGGTCGATACCACTCCATGTCGTGCTACGGTCGATCGAATCCGTCTTCGATGTGTTCGATAAATCAAAAAGTGTACGTACGATCAAAGGCCTGATGTATTGTCGCGAAGAGGTCGAAGCACAGTTCGCCGAATGGTCCGAAAGACAAGTGGGAAAATCGGATAGTTCTGAAATTGAAAATTCGGAATTCAGTCGTGAACAGATCGAAATGCATATCGCTAACGCGATTCGGAAACTTGAAAAGCCATCCGACGACGCTTTACGCGAAGATCTTTCTCGGGCCGCTATTCGATTACAAGAATTATTGGACGATCTCACTGATGATCACGAGGCTATAGATGGTTCGCTGGCAGATATTGAAAAACTCCTTGACCGAACCCTCGTTGAAAATTCCGAACCCGATCGAATGAAAGAAATACGAAAAGCCGCTGCGAGGGAACTAAAGGCTTATCGTTCCGGAATGGAGAAATCGGTTTATGATGACACGATAAATCGAATGGTGCTGAAAAAGCTCCGCGAAGATGCCGACATACCTCGTTTGGGGCTATTCTTTTTGTAAGGCCTATATCTGCTCTAACAGTTTTGAAAGAGGCGAAGTTTGTGTTAAATAATAAGCGCCTTTCAAATTTTAGAACTGGAGCCTAGCGTCAAATGAATAAAATAAGAATTAAGAAATTCGATATCCTTTCGGTCGCGAAAATGTATGCGCTTAATGATGTTCGTAATGAGCCTTTTAATTGCAATTCCCTATGGACTGATAATTATTATATTTTCTGTCGTTGGAGCCGGAGCTGCCCGCGGAAATGAAGCGTTCGCCCTCGGCGGATTTGGTATAGTTGGTGGTATAGCCGTGATGATCATTTTGCCGATTGTTTATGGCATTATTGGTTTTATTTTAGGTGTAATTTCTGCACTTGTCTACAACATTTTTGCAAGTATGGTCGGCGGTGTTGCATTTGAGATCGAGAACGTACAGTGAAAACAAAGTACGTGAGCGGTCAGACGATCGATATTGAAATTAAGAAGATCGTTCCGCGTGGCCTCGGCATCGCTTTTACGAAAGATCTTACTGTTTTTGTTCCGCTTTCGGCCGCAGGAGACTTACTTCGCGTTCGCCTGATGCAAGTAAAAGGCGGAACGGCTTTTGCGGAGATAGTAGAAATCTTAGAACCTTCGTCAGGGCGGACAGATCCGCCCTGTCGCTATTTTGGCGAATGCGGGGGCTGTGATTTTCAGCATCTAAAATATTCCGAACAGCTTGCCGCAAAAGCGGCAATGCTTATCGATTCGCTGCAGCGGATAGGAAAGATAGATTACCAAAAAGAGATCGAAATATTCCCAAGCCCTGAACAATTCGAATACCGCTCGAGAGCTGTTTGGCACGCCGATCCGTGCGAAAAAACTCTAGGTTATTTCAAACGCGGAAGCCACGATGTTGTCGATATTGAAAACTGCCCGATAATAACACCGGAACTCAATAACGTTCTTCATGATCTGCGACAAAATATTGATTGGGCCTCATTTTCGCATCCGCGAGTTGCTATCGAAGCGGCATCAGCCGGCGGAGAAGTTTCAGTTTATTCAAACGAACTGATCGAGCCTACGACCGAAATAAGATTTACTTCCGGCGGCGAAAGTTATAAATACAACGCCCGAAGTTTCTTTCAGGCAAATCAGTATTTGGTCGGTGAACTTGTAAACGCAGTCATTGGTGGGATCGAAGGCCGGTGTGCTTTCGATCTTTATTGCGGTGTCGGACTTTTTACTATTCCGCTCGCTCGTAAATTTGAGAGAGTTTATGGCGTAGAAGGAAACTTGGATGCTGTTGAATTCGCTAAAGCAAATGCATCCGATGCCGCAGTGGAAAACATAAACTTTATAGCTGAATCTGTCGATGGCTTTCTCGAATCTACGACCGGCGATGAGCTGGATCTTATTGTGCTCGACCCGCCGCGGTCCGGAACCGAGAAAGGAACGATCGAACGCATTATCCAACTTTCGCCGGCAGCGATATCTTTTGTAGCCTGTGATCCTTCTGTTCTTGCCCGCGATCTAAATATTTTGCTCACAGGCGGTTATGAAATTGATTTCATAAAGCTCTTCGATCTCTTCCCGCAAACTCATCATATCGAAACCATCGTCAGGCTAAGCCGCAATGCTTAGTTTGAGATTTCCCCACGTTGAACTAAAATTAAAGCATGGTAAAGAAAAAGAACGACGCCGATGGCGAACCGACCGATGTAATGAAGAGTCACTCCGTACGGTGCCGTTATTGCGGCCAGAAAAATGCGGTAAAAGCTGGTTATAAGAACGATACGGCTAACTGCGGCCGCTGCAAACTGCCCCTTTCGAATGCCGGCCATAAGAAGTTTGCCGATCTTAGCAAGCATGATTATATTCATCCGCTCGACAGCAAGGCATTAGCTGCATTGAAAGCTATACCGGGAATCGACACAGCTCTTAAGAAACTATTGGCCGTTACCGGTGAATCGGCGATCCGCGTTATGTTCATGGCAAGTGCTGTCAAGGTGACACCAAAGCAATGCCCGGATCTGCATGCAAAATTACAGATCGCCTGCACGACGCTCGGCGTTGATATGCCGGATATGTTCATCCAGCAAAACCCGCTTGTAAATGCGTTCACCGGAGGCGTTGAAAAGCCCGTGATCGTGCTTCATTCGGCGTTATTGGAGCGGTTGAATGATGATGAGACTTTGGCGGTGATCGCCCATGAGGTTGGGCATATCCATTCCGAACACGTGCTTTATTTAACGGCCGCAAGGCTTATGGAAGCACTCGCAAACCTTTCTGCAGCGCGGCTTATTCCCGGATCTGAAATAATCAAATTTATTATCTCTGCGGGCATCAGTTCCGCGTTGCTCGCTTGGGCACGTCGAGCGGAACTGTCTTGCGATCGGGCGGCTTTGCTGGTAGTTCAGGATCCGCATGTTGTGGGAAGAACGATGATGAAGCTTGCGGGCGGCACGTTTGCTTCGAAGATCGATTACGATGAGTTTTTGGAACAAGGCCGCGAATTCCAAAAGACGTATGACGACAAAAAGCTTGATAAATTTTGGGCGGATATTATCAACGCAGGCCTTTCACATCCATTCCCGATCTGGCGCGTTTCCGAGATCATTAAATGGGTCGAAAGCGGACAATATAAAGAATTAATGGAGAGTAAGTGATCGAATTGCCAGTTGTAGCCACGGCGGTTCCGCTAAAAACTTGATTCTAATAAAAAGAAGCTCCGAAAAATATTCGGAGCTTATTTTATTTGATGTTTTCATCGTTCTGCGTTCTGGTCTCGAAACCGTATCGCCAAGGCATGTTATCAAAACTAAACCCTGAACAAATTAAAGATCTGGGTTTTTCGCTTTTGGGTTCGATGTCTGTACGATAAAATTTACGGCATCGGCAGGGGAATCTGTCAGGTGGATCAGGCCAAGATCCGGCGGGCTGATATATTTTTCGTTGAGCATTGTTGACGTCAGCCACTGCAGAAGACCTTGCCAATATTGCGAGCCAAACAGAACGACGGGAAAGTTCCTTATCTTGCGTGTTTGGATCAAAGTAAGTGCTTCGAAAAGTTCATCCATCGTTCCAAAGCCTCCGGGAAATATCACATAGGCATTACTGTATTTTATGAACATGGTTTTTCGAACCATGAAATATTTGAACGTCAGAGATTTTGTCAGATAAGGGTTCGCGAACTGCTCAAAGGGAAGTTCAATGTTGCAGCCGACCGAAACCTTGCCCGCTTCAAAAGCACCTTTGTTTCCGGCTTCCATGATTCCGGGGCCGCCGCCGGTTATTATTTCATATCCGGCTCCGGCAAGTAGACGAGCGGTTTCGGTGGCTGCTTCATACATTGGCGAACCTTCGGGTGTCCGTGCCGAACCAAAGATAGAAACTCCGCGAGTGATCGTCGCCAGATCATCAAATCCGCCAACGAACTCGCCCATTATGCGAAAGACGCGCCAAGAATCCGATGTCTTATAATCGTCTTTTAGATCGGGCGAACGAAGCAAAACCTCATCATCGGTCAGCTTCCAATAACCGGGCACGTTTTCCAGCTCCTTGGCTTCCGCAACCGTGGTGGGTTCGCCAGCAACATCTTCGCTTTTGTTTCCTTTAGTTTCAGCCATAAGAAATTATAGAGTTTCAGAATCCATTGAGTGTAAGAGTTACGGAGTTCCAGAGTTTCGAACTGTGAGAACTCAACTATCAAAAAAAATCGTAACACGTCCGGACGCCGCAACTCTTAAACTCAATGAACTTATATTCCCATGATGTTGTAGCCGCAATCGACGTGTATGGTTTCGCCCGTGATGCCGGAGGCGAGATCGCTGACCAGAAATAGTGCGGTGCTGCCGACTTCGGCAGCGGTCACATTTCGCTTCAGCGGCGAATGCTCGCCGATATGGCTAAGCAGGGTGCTCATTCCTTTTACGCCGCGGGCAGAAAGCGTGTTGATCGGTCCGGCACTTATTGCATTGACTCGAATATTTTTGTTGCCTAGATCAGAGGCCAGATACCGAGTTGACGCTTCGAGAGCAGCCTTCGCTACGCCCATTACGTTGTAGTTTTTCACGACCTTTTCCGCTCCGTAATAACTCATTGTGACGATGCTGCCGCCGTCAGTCATCAGCGGCGACGCGGCAAGAGCGACCTGTGTAAGCGAAAACGCACTGATCTCAAGAGCCGTGTTAAATGCTTCTCGCGTCGTAGTTAAAAATTCACCTTCCAAGGCTTCTTTTGGTGCAAATGCGATCGAATGAATAAGAAAATCAAGCCGGCCGTATTTGTTTTCGACCGCTTTGAAGGCGGCATCGACATCTGATTGATTCGTAACATCACACGGAACGACAAGCGAATCCGGTATAGTGGCAGCAAGATCCTCGACGTTTTCTTTCAGCCTGTCGCCTTGATATGTAAACGCCATTTTCGCGCCGTGTTCACCAAAAGCCGATGCACATGCCCAGGCTATCGAACGCTTGTTGGCAACGCCGAAGATCATGCCAATTTTATTTTCCAACATAAACTAACCTCAAAATATTTAACTTGTAACATAGAGCCGCTGAAGCATTTCAAAATCGAGCAGACGCAGATCGATATCGACCGGAGTCTTAGAAAATGTGCCGGCATTCAGAATTTTGCGGCAGGTGCTGCTCATCTTCCGGCGTTAGCTGTGTGATCAATACGACCATCAATCGCACGCCGGCTCCGGTTCCGAGCTGCCTGAATCCCTTCTTTACACGCGTTATTTTGCGTATCATCGCATCGATCTTATCCTGGCGTATTTCCGGAGCGACCAGAAATGAAACATCCACACAAACCGCGATGCCGCTTTTCAGGTAAACTGCATCGAATGGCGTGTCGCAAAGAGTAACATGACGCATCAGTGGAATTCCTTCTTCCTGCTGAATTTGCCGCAGCGCGAGATCTTCGGCTACCAGATAAGCAGACTGAAGATCGCTCATCTGCTCCGAACCCACCTCGAGTGTTTTGGCGAGTTCGAAAACCTCGACATTCAGATTTTGTTTTTGGATTTCCGGGATCGCGGCACCCCAATCAAAAGAGCGATTGTCATTTTCCGCCGCTGTTTTCCTGACTTCAGTTAACAGAAAAAAATCCAAAAAGACGGTTCCGATGAGAACCAGAACAAACATCACGGCGAGAAGCCAGGCTCCTGAAACCGCCGCAAAGATCGCACCTAAAATGAGAAGAACAGCCACAACGCCGGCGATGATGGCGAGGGGCGCGTGCGACGACGCTTTTGTGAACGTCGTAAAATTGCTGTTCATCTCTTTTTCCATTTATGCGGTGGTCGCTTTTTCGAACGGAATATCGTCAAAGTGCGTGAACCGTTTGAAGTCGGCAAAACGCTGATTGATCTCGTTGTATTCAAGAGCATCGACGCGTTCGGTGCCGAATTTTTCCACATTGAACGAAGCCATTACCGATCCGTAAACCATCGCCCGTCGGAGCGTCGAAGCGGTTACTTCGCCTTGGCCCGAAAGATAACCCATAAAACCGCCGGCAAAAGTATCGCCCGCGCCGGTCGGATCGAAAACGCTTTCGAGCGGATATGCCGGCACCGAGAAATATACATCGTCCGTAAAAAGCGTCGCTCCGTATTCGCCGCGTTTGATGACAACGGCTTTTAGGCCGAATTCCATAAGCTTTTTCGCCGCTTTGTGAATGTTAGGTTCTTCGGTTAGCTGGCGGGCTTCGGCGTCGTTGATAATGATGCAATCGACAACCTTTATCGTTTCGATAAGCTGTTCTTTCATCGATGTGATCCAAAAGTTCATCGTGTCCATTGCGACGAATTTTGCATTTTCGCATTGTTCGCGTACTTGCTTTTGGATCATCGGCAAAATGTTTGCTAGGAATAGGAATTTGGATCCTTTCGACTCATCAGAAAGTTTCGGATCGAATGTTTCGAAAACGTTCAGCTGTGTATCAAGTGTATGAGCCGTATTCATATCGTAATCGTAACGGCCTTTCCAAAAGAACGTTTTGCCGTCCGCGACGACTTCAATATCGTCTGTGTTGATATGATGACGTTTGAAAACCGCCCATTCTTCATCACCAAAATCGCCGCCGACAACGCCGACCGCGTTAACTTTCGTAAAAAAACTTGCCGACAAAGCGAAATGCGTCGCCGCACCGCCAAGCACCTTATCGCGTTCGCCAAATGGTGTCGATAAAGAATCGAACGCAACCGAACCAACAACTGTTAATGACATCTACAAATACTCCAAGTGTTATTTATTGCAAACAACTATTTTACACGCCAAGGCGGGTTTTGGCGATTTTCGCCCGCATTATATAAACATATAGTGTTTGAATTTGGGTCTTTGAGATAAGCCTCACGCCAAAGCCAGGACTTATCGATTGGCTCTGCATCGAATAATAAGCCGAGATGTTTTAAGCGTTCGACCTCTGAATCGAGGTCATCACATTCGAAGTATAGAACGACACCGTTGTTTTGAACCGGTGTATCGGCAGTATGGATAGAAAGTGTCGATTCGCCATCAGGACACTCAAGGCGTGCATAACGCGGCAGCGAATCAACAATAATTTTGAGGCCAAGTTTTTTATAGAAGTTTACCGTTTCGATCGGAATTTCGGAATAAATAGTGACTTGATTTAGGTTCATACCTAAATGCTACTTATCATCCTTCAATTCGGCCAGGATCTTTTCAGCTTCGTCTTTATGCGGTGAAGCCGGGTTCTTTTCGATCATTAAATTTAGGTAAGCCGCCGCATCAGTACGTAATTTTTCAGGAGAATATTTTTCCTTTTCACGATCGCTTTTCAGATCAACTTTCTGAGCTCCTTTATTTTTGGATAAGTAATAACTGCTCATTCCGGCAAGATAAAGGAATTCGTCCATCTTTGAAAAATCCGGATAGACTGCGAAAGTCTCTTCGAAACGACCGATCACTTGTTTATAGGCTTTCTTCGGTTTGTAGGCCTGCCATGCGACATCTAGATTATGTTTTGCGTCAGCTTCCAATAACGGATCTCGGTCTATGGCATTTTCTATATTCTTTTGTGCGACAGTAACTGACGCAAAGATCGAAATGCAACTTACGAGCATTAGAAACAACAAAAACTTCTTTTTCATAACAATAAAGATGTTTCAAACCAGCGGAAAGTTTTCCGTTAGAAATATTTAAGCGTATTTACCGATGATCGCTTCGAGCTTTTTCGCTGTTTTTGCCGGCCAATGTTCACGTGCCGTAAATATGGCGTTTTTCATTGAACCGGCGTATTGATTCGGCGTGTTTTTAGCGGCGACGCGGCTAACAGCATCTTTTAATATTAGCTGGGCATTGCGGACATTTTTGTTTAAATATTCGATAACCATATCGGCCGTTACATCGTCGTGGCCTTCATACCAGCAGTCGTAATCCGTTACGAGAGCGAGCGTCGCATAGGCGATCTCGGCTTCGCGGGCAAGCTTGGCTTCCTGCAGATTCGTCATGCCGATGATGTCCATGCCCCATTGGCGATAGACGTTCGATTCGGCTTTGGTCGAGAAAGCCGGGCCTTCCATACAAAGGTACGTTCCGCCGCGATGCGTTTTAACGCCGACAGAATTACATGCATTTTCGAGAATGTCGCCGAGTTCGCTACAAACCGGATGAGCGAATGTCATGTGAGCAACAATACCATCACCAAAAAACGTCGATTCAGTTGCTCGTGCACGCGTTCGGTCAAAGAATTGATCAGGTATCACCATATCTGTTGGAGCGTATTGCTCCTGAAGCGAACCGACCGCTGAAACGGATAAAATGTATTCGACGCCGAGAAGTTTCATCGCGTAAATATTTGCGCGAAAAGGAAGTTCAGTCGGCAAAAATTTGTGGCCGCGAGCGTGCCGCGGCAAAAATGCTACTGTCACGCCTTCAAGCTCGCCAATAATAAAAGCGTCCGACGGCTTTCCAAAAGGCGTGTCGATCTCGATCTCGCGCACGTTTTCCAGTTCCGGCATTTGGTATAAACCACTGCCGCCGATAATTCCAATATTTACTTTTTCCATTATTATGAGTTTATGATCTCTTGCTAATTATTTTTTACCGCAATCCGCTGAGGCGATGAAAGTTCCCAACACACCATTGTCACGTTTTGCAACGAGTTCGTCGACTGCTTTGAATTTTGTTTTAGGCTTTTCTTTAATTAGCCGATCGTAAACTTTCAGTGCGAGTTCAACACCGGCTTGTTGAACAGCATTTTCTTCCGCATCCGGATTCTTAATGCGATAATCGGCCATTCCGATCATGTAGGCTTCCGTCAAAGCTCCGCCGTTCTTATTCTTTTTTTCGACAAAAGGGCCGAAAGTCGGACCACAGGCTACCAACGTAATATCTTCTGTTTCTATCGTCCATTTCAAAGCTGCCTGACGATTAGAGATCGATTCTTTTGTCGATATCCCAGCTTCTATGTCGGCAGCAGCTAGTTTGACCGCATCCTGACCGCTTTGGGAAAAAGCCGAAAGAGCGGAGAGAGAAATCACACCAAGAAGTAAGAGAACTCTGAATATTTTCATAAATGTTTCCTTGTTTGCTTAGATTCGCTGAAAAAAAGACAAGTCAAGTTTTATCAAGCTTGATTTTACCGTCAATTTCCTTAAAACGGCAAAAGGAAACTTCATTATCGTGATAGTACAGACAAAGTCATCTCTGTTTTCATCAAGACACAAAAAACGGGAAACGAGCAAATGAACGCCCGCTTCCCATAATAAAATTTGCCGTTATTAGGCAACGTTATTTTTTCTTAGGTTCCGGCTTTTTCGCTTCCGGTTTCTTCGGAGCCTCTTTCGCAGCCGCTTCATCTCCATCATTTCCCAGCGACTCCAATGCGTTCGGAGCTTGCCCCTGCATAGATTTCTTAATGTCTTCATCAGATATCTGCGGAACATCAAAATCATCCGGAACCGAAACATGGTTTTCTGCTATAACCTTTTCCATTTCGGCCTTTTGCTTTTCGGATTCGAGTTTTTGTCGAACGAACTGCTTCACCGGCATCGGTCGGCTCATTGGATTTTCAGGATCTGATTGTGTGGTAGCGATCAAAATGTGACGAACATCGTAGGATGAATGAACCTTGCCATCAGCACCTTTTTCGGTTCCCGGTTCGCCTTTCTTTTCGAGCTTGATTATGTGGTAACCAAAATCAGTTTCTACAAGATCCGGCGCGATCTGCCCGGGCTCAAGTGCAAGGGCTGCTTTTTCAAAAGGTTCCACCATTTGGCCTTCGTTGACCTTCTCATAAAGTCCGCCTTTGCCTTTGCCGTCCGGCCCTTTGTTTCCCGGATCCTCACTGTACTCATCCGCAAGCTTTGCAAAATCTTCGCCGGCCTTTGCTCTGATCCAAGATCTCTTGGGCTTTTGCCTTCTTTGCAGATGTATCGAATTCCGGATGTTCTGCGATATATTTATCTACTTCTTCATCCGTTACTTTTAATTTGTCTTTGATCGAATCGGAATAGAGTCGTGCGAGGAATTGTGCCTGCTGAAGTTTTACTTGAAGATTCGTTCTGTCAACTACGGCCTTGTCCAGTTCGCCTGAAGCCGCTTTGCGGTCGAATTCGTCCTGATAAATATGGATCTTGGCGTAGAACTCACGAGCTTGTTCTTTCTCCTCGTCAGATATTTCACGATCTTTCATCGAAGGATTATTTGCTTTGAGCAACTCTACCTTGGTGTTTAGAAATGAGTTGAAAGCCGTTTCTCGATCCGGCTCACCCAAACCGAGTTTGTCCTTGATCGAAGCCATTGTACCTTTCGCTTGGCCGCCTTCACCCCAAAATTGTTTGATCTGATCTTCGGTAATAAAGCCAAATGGCGGCATTGGTCCTTTGTCGCCATTGATCGCTTTGTCATAATTGACAGCGACGACCTCTGCTCGGATATTCTCAAGTTCCTGATGGTTAACCGGAACGTTCGTTAGGCCTTCTTTCTTAGCCGCACTTGCCAAGGAAAGCAGCTGCTTCAAATTATCCAGCTGTTCTTTTTTTAATTCAGGGTTTTCTCCGAGCCGTTTTATAGCCGCCGGATTTACTTTTGCCACATCGGCAAGAAGCATCTCGATCTCTGCTTTCGATATGCTCGAAAAATCGGTCGCGGAATGCGTGTTCGTTTTGCTTTTCCAAAAAGCCAGCCCGGCTCCAAGCCCTAAAATGGCTATCAATAAGATCAAGGCCTTTGTTAAATTGCTCAATGTATTATCCTCTCTAATATCGATCTCTTAAGATCACTTGTGTAAAAACGTCAAACGAATACTATACCAAATACAATTATCAAAGCATAGTAAAATCCGTCAATCTGCTTCCTGAACCAACTCCAATAAAACACCGTTTGCGGAGCTCGGATGCACGAAAGCGACCAAACACCCTTCTGCTCCGACGTGCGGGCTCTCATCTATTAAACGAATTCCGCGGGCTTTTAGTTTTGCGAGCGATGCCTGGATATCATCAACGGAGACCGCAATATGGTGAATACCGCCGCCGCGCTTTTCTAGAAATTTGCTGATCGGCGAATCTTCGCTTGTCGGCTCAAGCAGTTCGATACGGCTTTCGCCCAAAGGCAACATCGCCACACGAACCTTTTGATCTTCAACGATCTCGGTGTGAACGTTTTCTAAACCAAGAGCTTCGCCCCAAAATTTAAGGGCTTCGTCTATGCCGTTTGTCGCAATGCCGAGATGATCTATTTTCATTTAGAATTAATTAATTTCTCAACCGCCGAGTATGGATCGGTCGATTTTACTGCAATTTCCTGAGAAAGAGCATCGAGAAGCGTTTCAGTCTCTTCGTTCGCTAACAGGTCGGCAAGCAAACGTTCCTGTAAAAGCTCAAGAAGCCGCCATTTTGCGATCGATCGTTTCCTTACGAGGTTCGCTTCGCCCTTTGCTATAAAGTCGCTATAACTTTCGATGGCGGTCGAAAGATCCTCGATGCCTTTATTTTCCGTGGCGACGGTTTTAATGATCGGCGGATCCCACATATCCGGCCTGTGAGCCAGAGATAGCAGAGATTCAAGTTCCTTCTGCGTTCGCAACACGCCATCGCGATCGGATTTGTTGATGACAAAAACATCGCCGATCTCCATAATGCCGGCTTTGATCGCTTGAATGTCAT
Source organism: uncultured Acidobacteriota bacterium (assembly GCA_963720905.1). GTDB lineage: Bacteria > Acidobacteriota > Blastocatellia > Pyrinomonadales > Pyrinomonadaceae > OLB17. Next base: position 527,565 of record CAVRHB010000007.1, on the reverse strand, counting down.
CGCCCATTCCCGGCACCAACACCACGACCGAAACATCGGCAGCTTTTACGATCTCTACTTCATCTTGGCCGACGCCGACCGTTTCAACGATAACCTTATCAAACCCGGCGGCATCCAGAATCGACACCGCATCGACCGTTGCACGCGACAAGCCGCCCAGATTTCCCCGTGTCGCCATCGAGCGAATGAATATCTTTTCATCCAAACCGATCGATCCCATTCGAATTCGATCGCCCAAAATGGCACCGCCGGAAAAAGGACTGGACGGATCAATGCAAATAATTCCGACGCTTTCGCCGCGATCTTTATAAAAAGCGGCAAGCTTGTCGACCATCGACGATTTTCCTGCGCCAGGAGCACCCGTTATACCAATCACCTGGGCACCGCCGGTTTTTGGATAGATCGCCTTCATGATCTCAGGAGCATCGATCGAAGCATTTTCAATCTTCGTGATCGCTCGTGCGACGGAGCGCGTTTCGCCCTTGAGAACTTTTTCGATTAATTCAGAAGTATTCATTATCCTAGTCAGCGAACGAACATAATCGCATTTTTGAGAATATCATTCAATCGTAACAAAAGAGACGCGAACCTTTTGCAAAGTACGCGTCTAAATGGATTTTGAAGAAAATTTACATTTGACCTTCATCGGCCGAAGGGCCGTAGATCGACGGCACCGGAATATCATTTAAACGAAGATAAACCGAAAGCTGGCCGCGATGATGAATGATATGATTCATTACCATCGAGCGGATTACGACTATCTTGGGCATGGTGAAATATACGGTCTCGCCGTTCTTAAGCGACCAATTTTCCATAAAAACCTCATCCGGTGTGTTTTTCAATATTTCGATCGATTCAGCGACCGTTTTATCGAGAAAACTCACAAGGTCGTCGGTCGTCGCCGGTTCCAATGGCTTGTAATCCATTTTTGAAAAATCGAGTTCCGGATGTAGGATCGTCGCTTCCGTCCAGCCGAACATCTCGGCGATATGCACGGCAAGCCTGCCGAATTCCATAGATCTTTCATGTGGTTTCCAGCTAAATTTATCAGCCGGAACACGTTCCAAACATTTACGCGTGACCGCCGCTTCCTGCTCCATTTCAGCTATCAAGGCACCGGCTATATTCTGTGACATTGCAGCACTAGTTGTTTCCATAAAACTTCTCCTTCGATCAAAATATATTGTGGGCTAATGATAATAGCGCGTCTGTTGCACAGATGCAACAGACGCGCCGATTGTTTCACCAAAAATGAGATATTTACGAACTAATCACGTAACAGATTTTTTGCGATCACTACTCGCTGGATCTCTGACGTGCCTTCGCCGATCGTACAGAGTTTCGAATCGCGCCAATACTTTTCTGCCGGATAATCTTTCGTATAACCGTAGCCGCCATGGATCTGTATCGATTCTTCGGAAACTCGGACGGCGGTTTCGGAAGCGAAAAGCTTCGCCATCGCCGATTGCTGGGTCACCGGTTTTCCGGCATCTTTTGTCGCCGCGGCTTGGAGAGTTAAAAGTCGGGAGCATTCAATGTCCGTTGCCATGTTTGCCAGTTTGAATTGGATCGCCTGAAAATCAGCGATGTGCTTTCCAAACTGCTTACGTTCTTTAGCATATTTGACTGCCGCCTCATAAGCACCTTGAGCGATGCCGACCGAAAGTGCGGCTATCGAGATGCGGCCACCATCGAGGATCTTCATTGCTTGCAGAAAGCCTTCGCCTTCGGTCCCGAGCAGATTTTTAGCCGGAACTTTACAGTCTTCAAAAACGACAGATGCCGTTTCCGAAGCCCGCATTCCGAGTTTGTTTTCCTTTTTATCCGAACGAAAACCCTCCATCGATTTATCAAAGATGAAAGCCGAAATCCCGCGGTTTCCTTTCTCTTTATCCGTGACGGCTACGGCGACCAACGTATTGCAGACGATCGCGTGTGTAATGAAATTCTTTGAGCCATTTACATTCCAAACACCGCCGTCTTTTACTGCTGTCGTACGTGTTCCTGAAGCATCGGAACCGGCTTCTGCTTCGGTCAAGCCCCAAGCTCCGAACGATTCGCCCTGTGCAAGCGGCGTGAGATATTTCTGTTTTTGTTCGTCATTTCCAAAGGTATAAATGTGATTCGAACAAAGGGAATTATGTGCTGCGACGGACAAACCGACAGAACCGCAAACGCGTCCGAGTTCTTCGATGATCGTCGCGTATTCGACATAACCCATTCCGGCACCGCCGTATTCTTCGGGAAAAATAATCCCTAAAAGGCCGAGTTCGGCAAGCTTTGGTCGCAGTTCGACAGGGAAGTGCTGAGCTTCATCCCATTCCATAACGTGTGGGCGGATCTCGCTTTCGGCAAATTCACGGATACTGTTCTTTATCTGTAGTTGTTCGTCGCTGAGTTCAAAATTCATAAATGTTCGAAGGTCACCTCGTATAAGTTTTAATTATATTCGCATAATATGGAGCGAGTTTCAATTTTGTCGTAAAGTTCGATGAATTTTGTGAACAAGCTTTAAAGGTTTAGTATTGGAAAATGGAATGGAAAAATAACATTCTGCATGACGACAGCCAGATCCGAGAACTTTTAGAGGAAACGAAAACGATCGCGGTCTTAGGCATCAAGCCCGAATCTCATTCCGGACAGCCCGCATTCTATGTTCCAAAATATTTGTCGGATTCTGGTTACCACGTAATTCCAGTGCCTGTTTATTATCCTGAGATCACAGAAATTCTGAATAAACCTGTTCACAGAAAACTCACCGAGATCGATGAGGAAATTGACCTTGTGAATATTTTCCGGCGGCCGAGTGATGTTCGAATGCACGTTGAGGAAATTCTCGCCAGCAAACCGAAGGCGGTTTGGATGCAACTTGGTATTACGAACGACGAAGCGGCAGAACGGCTCGCGCAAGCGGGAATAAAGGTCGTTCAGGACCTGTGTATAATGGTCGAGCACAGAACGCTGATCGGTTCAAGGTCTATTTAGGTTTTACGGTCTTGCGAATGCGTTTCGGTTTTGTAGAACGCGAAGGACGTTTAAGTTTGTCGGGAGTATCTTTTCGAACCGACCTGGGTTTTTTTGCTTCGAGAAAAGATCTGATCTCTTCGGGTGTCAATTTGAGGATGGTGCCCGGTTTTGAGCGTACATCGCGGATAGGCCCGATGCCGATGCGGCGAAGCTTAACGACCGAATGGCCGATCACATCGAACATTTTGCGTATCTGCTGATTGTGCCCCTCGTACAATGTAACTTCATACCAGCCATTCTTATCCGTCGGTTTTAGATTAATGATCTCTGCCGGTGCCGTCTTAAATCCATCTTCGAGCCGCAAGCCGCGGCGAAGCTTGTTTATCGCAACATCGCTCGGTAAGCCTTTTACTTTTACCTCATAAACCTTGGGAATGGTTTTCGACGACGCGACCTTATTGGTGAACTCGCCGTCGTTCGTCAGAAATATCAAACCCTCTGTGTTGTAATCGAGCCGGCCGACCGGATGCAGTTTTCCGTGGCTTTTGACCAGATCGGTGACAAGTTTCCGGCCTTCCGGATCGGCCGAACTGGAAAGATAACCTTTGGGTTTATTCACGAGAAAATAAACGAATTCGCGGTGTTCGAGTATGCTGTTGATAAGCTTTCCGCGGACCTTTATATGATCTTTTTCAGCGTCGGCTTTGGTGCCGAGTGCGGTAATTATCTCGCCATTGACCGAAACTTCGCCGTTCGCGATCAATTCTTCGGCGGCTCGACGCGATGCGATGCCGGCTTGGGCAATAAGCTTCTGTAATCTTTCCTGCATTTTATTAAACGAAAATTATCGCGGCGTTTGTTTCGACCGACACGCGTGCCGCATTCATCAATCGGACGCATGTAAAGGATTCGACACCGTAACGCTTCCAAAACACTTCGTCATCAGGCGACTGTTTTTCAGCGGCTTCCCAGATCTCATCGCCGTCCGGATCGATATCTTCCGGCAGCTTCAATTCCTTTGCCAGATCTTTGCATTCTTCCAGCAACTGAATGGAAGAACCTAACATCCCGCCGGTTATCTCGGAATCTTCGGGTAAGAAGATCACTTCCTTAAAATCTATCGGAAGATAATAGCCGTCGATGTCGCTGTGCTGCAAAAGATGCTGAAAGCGGCATTTGATCGGTTCATTCGCCTGAAAATATTTTTGAAGGATCGGATCGACGCTCGCTTGTTCATCTCCGGGCGAAGGCACTTTTCCACCGTCGGCGATGTGTGCGGCAAAACGGCGAAGGTACTGCAGGCCTGAATATCCCCACATATCGTAGGACACGACCTCGTCCACCTGTGAAGGTTCGTTATGCTGCGGCAGATCGCGTTCGGCCAAAAGCTCATTCATCGCAGCGAACTGCTCTTCGTAGTGTTCGAAACTTTCGTCGTCGTTTTCCAGCAGATCGGCCATTATACCGACCTCGACACCTAAACCCATTTAAAAACTCTCCAATCTGATCATTGTTCGATTCATTTTAAGCAACAAGATCCTCAAAATCTTCGATGCTCGGAAGCTCGGAAAGGTCACGCAGTCCGAACTGAATTAAAAAATCTTTCGACGTTCCGTACTGCATCGGTCGTCCGACGGTTTCCTTGTGGCCTTTAGTTACGATCAGACGCTTTTCCAAAAGTGTCTTGATCGCCGAGGCGGATTGCACGCCGCGGATCTCAAGTATTTCCGGCACAGTCACAGGCTGTTTATAAGCGATAACCGCTAGCGTTTCAAGCGACGCCAGAGAAAGCTTAGCTGATGGCCGCGTTTTTAGGAACTGGCGAATATGTTCGTGGAGTTCCGTTTTGGTCGAAAGCTGCCAACCGCCGGCGATCTCGCGAATTTGCAGGCCGCTTTCGCGTGCTTCGTATTCTTCTTTCAAAGCTTCGACGGCTGCTTCGACGCTTTCGCGATCTTCGTCCAGAACTTCCGCGAGCGTACGCACTGTTATCGGTTCGTCCGATACAAATATTAGTGCTTCGACCACGGCGACGAGTTCGCCGGGCGAGATATTACTTTTTACTTCTTGTTCTTGATCCACTTCTTGCTAATTTCAGACGGCGGCCGATTTCGGGACATTCTTTAGCAGTATATCGCCAAAAACATGTGCTTGAATAAGTTTTACAGTTTCCGTTCTGACAATTTCCAGAACCGCCATAAAGGCCGTCACGAGCTCTCTTTTTCCGGTCATTTCCGAAAAGAACGCGGTCATGCTCACTTCATTTTGTTCCATGATACGGCGTTTCAGAGCTTTTATCATATCGGCGAGCGAAACTTCCTCTCGCTGAATTTCCATATGAACTTCTTCTTTGTGCCGCGCCAGTATTTTCTGAAAAACATTCAAAAGATCAAAGACCGAAGCGTTAATTTCGGCGTTATTGTCATCTGTTTCTATCTTTCCGCGGTGAAAGACGGCTTGTTCGATGGTCGTTCTTTCGTAAAGCATCTCGGCGGCGGCTTTGAATTTCTCGTATTCGAGCAGCCGATCGACGAGTTCCTGCCGCGGATCCTCAAATTCTTCTTCGAATTCGTCAAGCGGTTCGCGCGGCAGCAGCATTTTCGATTTTATCTCGATCAACGTCGCAGCCATGACGAGAAAATCTGCGGCGACTGCGATGTCGAGCTTTTTCATCAACCGGACATAACGCACATATTCGTCGGTAATTCGTGCGATCGGGATGTCGAAAACATTCGCCTGCTCTTGTTTTATTAAAAACAGAAGCAGATCGAGCGGCCCGGCGAATTCGCCGAGATGAAGTTTTATTTCATCGCCCGAACCGCGGGTTATTTCAGCGGTTTCGGTCTCAAAATCAAAAGTAAATTGTTCGTATTCTTTTTCCGACATTGAACAAACAAGATTCTACCGCAAAACTTGTTTCGAATGCATTAAATGTATTTAGTTTCTCGCAAATAAATTATGAAATCCGTCTGCGGCGGAGCGAAACCGTCTTCGCGGAGTTTCAAAATTATGTTGCCGCGATGAATTGCGGAGTGCATAGCGACGTGCGTGAGCAATTCGCGAAACGTATTTTCATACGCCGTGCCTTCGCTGGAGCGATACTTTGCTCTAATGTCGAGTCCTTCTTCGTCGAAGCCGCGAAGAAGTTTTTCGAATGCCTCGGCCGTTCCGCGTGCGATGCTTCCGCATTCTTCGATGCTGAGTTTCGGCCAAAAATCGAAGCCGGTCGAATCTTTTCCGTAGAGCCGTGCAAAATATTCTGCTTCGGTGATCAAAAGATGCGCGAGCAATTCCAGCGAACGCGGCGATTCGGCGCTTTTTAATGCGACGATAATTCGCCGATTCGCCCAATCGTTATAGGCAAAGAGCGTTCGTAGATGTTCGAGGCTGTTCATTTATTCTGCGTCGATGGCGTGTTTTTTCAGATCTTCGAGGCTGACGACCTTTAATGCGGCCTCGTGCGTTGCTTTCAAGATAACCTGTGGAGCCGCTCCGGCGTCGAGAGCTTCGCGCCAACGCAGCATACAAAAACACCACTGGTCACCTTCGACCAAACCGGGAAACGCATATTGCGGCATCGGCGTGGAAAGATCGTTGCCGACGGCTTTCGAAAAAGCGAGAAATGTCCGTCGTTGCGATAATGCAGACGGTATGTCGTCCGGTGTCGTCGATGCCTGTGCGGCAGAATCCGTCGCGATAAAACCCGGTCATCGGATCGCTGCAGCACATCTCCAATTCGCCGCCCAGCACGTTCTTCGGTTTCGGAGCGTGGCCATTGCCGTTTCCATTGGTATAAGTCATAAAAACCATTCTAAGGAATTGTCGCGATAGAGTCGACCACCCTAGCTTTTCGATGATGCGATGAGTTCTAACGCCTTTTCGATCGGCCTGGCGAGTACCGCTTTGTCGCCGATCTCGACTATCGGCCGCTGAAGGATGTTCGGGTTCTCCAAAATGAGTTCGATAACCTCGTTCGGCGGCGTTTCGGGCGTAATACCCAGCTCTTTCACCAGCTTTTCGCCCTTTCGAAGCACCTCGAACGGCAGCAAACCGGCTTTGTCGAGCAGCATTTCCAACTGAGCACGATCAAGCGGTTCGATAAAATAATTCACCGAATCATAATCGTAGCCGTGCTCCTTCAAAAGGATCGCCAGCTTCCGGCAGGTCGTGCATGTAGGTTTTTCGTAAACAGTAATTTCGCGTCTCATAGGTTAATTTATGCCCATTTTCCCGTAAACATCTCGTAAAGTCTGAGCAGCTATCGTTTTGGCTTTGTCGGCTCCGGGTTTAAGTATTGCCGCGAGCGAGGCGTCGTCGTAATCATTAAATTTGGCTTGAAACGGACGCAGGAATTCGATGATCGCGTCGGCCAATTCGGATTTAAAAGCTCCGTATCCTTTACCAGCGAAGTTTTCAACACATTCGTCAGCCGTTTTGCCGGTCATCAATTGGTAGATAGTCAGCAGATTCTTTATCGCCGGCCGCGATTCGTCAAAGTTTATCTCCGTACCCGAATCTGTCACCGCACGCTTTATCTTTTTCGTCACAGCATCCGCGTCGTCCATCAAATAGATCGAACCGTTCGCGTTCTCGTCAGATTTCGACATCTTCTTAGTCGGGTCTTGAAGCGACAAAATATTCGCACCGACCGGCGGAATGAAAGGCTCCGGCACAATAAACGTTTCTCCGAAGTCACGGTTAAAACGTTCCGCAAGATCACGCGTGAGTTCCAAATGCTGCTTCTGATCTTTACCAACCGGAACCAGATCGGTCTGATACAACAAAATATCCGCCGCCATCAGGATCGGATATGTGAATAAGCCGACACCGGCTCGTTGAATATTCTCGAATTCGACGGCCTCGTTTTCTTTCTTTATTAACTCAAAAATCTCAGCACTGAAACCTCGATCCTACCTAGGCGTAGACGGCTTCAAAATTCGATATTTCCGCCAATCGGGTAATACCAAAGCAACTTGTTGTTGTCTTAAGAACTCAAGCACGCGTCAATTCACCCTTCTGATCTTGTCCTTGAACTGCGTCATTCGTTCTAGCTCGCCCATTCTGGCGATACAGGAAAGAACCCAGGTGAGTTCAGCGTGTTCTGAAACATCAGATTGAATAAAGATCGTCGATTTTTCAGGATCGACGCCGGCCGCGAGATATATCCTTGCGAGGTCGAGTGTTTTTTGTCGAAGAGTTTTCGGGTCTTGCGGAAGTGTGATCGCATGCTGATTGACGATGCAATAAAAAGCTTCGTATTCGTCCTGAAGAGCGACCCAGTTTTTGAGAGCACCAAGATAATTGCCAATATGAAGCTGTCCGGTCGGCTGTGCTCCGCTGAAGATTCGTTTTTTCATTCTTTAAATAGCAAGTAAAATATTGATCAGATGGTTGATCGGCCCGACGATGTAACCGAGCACGCCCATATAGATCAAAATAAGCAGGATAAAAAAGCCGTAGGTTTCAAGCATTTGATAAAAACCTTCATAACCGCTTGGCAAAAAGGATTCCAATGCACGGCCGCCATCAAGCGGCGGAACAGGCAATAGATTAAAGATCGCCAATCCGACATTCAAAAACAACGTCGCGATCAGCAACGTAAAGATCGGCTTTGAGATGCCTTCGGTAATAGACGCACGCGTCAATAGCTCCGTCATGAAGAGAATTTTTATTATAAAAAATACCATCGTCGCGATGATGATATTCATCCCAATGCCCGCAAGCGAAACCATTACATTCGCGGTATCTTTATTTCGCCATTTTAACGGATTTACCGGCGTCGGTTTTCCCCACATTATTAACGGCAAGCCAGCCGCCGATGGCGAATAGCTGGCGACAAATGCCAGTATCGGCAAAACCAACGTTCCGAGCGGATCGATGTGGGGGATCGGATTAAGCGTCACGCGTCCGAGCCTTTCCGCCGTGTCATCGCCGAATTTCAGCGACATCCATGCGTGAGCAGCTTCGTGGGCGGAAACGGCAAAGAGCCAAACGACCATATAGATCGCGAGCTTTACTAAAAAATCTGTAATGTCAAAATTATTCATCGTCGCAAACCGCCGTCCAATAAGCACTTTCCGTTGTTTTAATTAATAAATTGTGCCATTCTTTTATTACAAAATAAACTTGTAAAAAGCGAAAAGACCGATCGTTCCATACAATCATGAGCAAACATATTGTCTGCATCGCCAGCGAATTTAAGGGAAACGAGTTTCTCGAAGAATGTCATGCGGCCGGCTGGCGCGTGACGCTTGTTACACGCAGATCGCTGCTCGATTCGCCGTGGGTGTGGGCTGCGCTGAGCGAAGCGAAGACGGTCGAAGACGCCGCAACGGTCGATGATTACGTTCGTGCGGTCGTAAATATCGCGGGTTCGCGAAGTGTCGATAAGGTCGTTGGGCTTGACGAATTTGACGTTCTGACGGCGGCGAAAGCACGCGAACATCTTTCGCTTCCCGGCATGAGTTCGTCGCATGCTCTGCGTTTTCGCGACAAGCTTTTGATGCGAAACATCGCTGCCGAAGCTGGTATTCCATGCCCCGAATTTACGGGTGCATTCAATACTGAATCGATAAACAGCTATCTGGATTCGACAGAATCGCCTTGGATCGTAAAACCGCGCAGCGAAGTTTCCGCTTTCGGCATACGCAAATGTGCGGATCGTGATGAAGTTTGGAAATCGCTTCACGAACTCGACAGCCGTAATACTTGGCGCGATCATCCTTCGCAGTATTTGATCGAGCGGTTTATTGACGGCAAAGTTTTTCATGTCGATTCGGTCGTCGCCGACGGCAAGGTTCTGGCTTGCGGTGTCAGCGAATACGGGACGCCGCCTTTCAGCGTTTCGCATTATGGCGGCGTATTCACTTCGTCGATCGTTTCCTATGGATCGAAGGAACGGAGGGAACTCGAAAAGCTGAATCGCCAGCTGCTCAAAGCTTTCAAATACGAACGCGGTGTGACGCATGCGGAATTTCTGCAGAGTTCCGCGGACGGGAGCATTTACTTGCTTGAGGTCGCCTGCCGCGTCGGCGGTGCCTATATCGCGAACGTACTTGAGCACGCCTGCAATTTCAATCTCTGGCGTGAATGGGCAAAGCTTGAAACCGCCGATGAGGAGAAGCCTTACCAGCTTCCGAAGCTCCGCAAAGAACACGCAGGTATCGCGCTCGCACTTGCGAATACCGACGAACCGGACACCTCGGCTTATATTGAATCCGAGATCGTATATCGCGTTTCGAAACCCAAACACGTAGGTTTGATCTTCCATTCGCCAAAGCAGGAACGCGTCAGCGAATTGCTCACTAATTATAGCGTCCGCATCACACAAGATTTCCTCGCTACCGCTCCGACCAAAGAACATTACGACGATTAACTCACGGCTTGCATCTTTGTATTGGAAAGCTTTTGTCGTATCCTCAATGTTTTTATGACAGTTCGAACTGACGACAATATTGCCGATCCTTCGGTACTTGATCACGATCTGAATCGCTATTTTCCCGAGTTGCTCAAATTCGAATCGACGCAGGAAATGGAGGCTTCGGATCTGTATCCCAAGATCCAACCCGAGGTTGATCGGATACTGAATTCGATCGTCGGCGAGGAATTCACGGAACCGCTGAATGATTCACCGTCTTCGATCCGAGCGGTAGCGTGGAATATCGAACGCGGTGCAGTTTTCGAAGGTATTGTAGATGCTTTGCAGCATAACGAACGGCTCGCGGCCGATGTGCTTCTGCTGACTGAACTCGATCACGGAATGGCCCGCAGCGGCAACCGGTTTGTCGCCCGCGAAATCGCTCAGCGGCTGAAACTCAACTATGCTTTCGCACCGGTTTACATCGCTCTGCAAAAGGGAAGCGGTGTCGAATCGGCTATCGAAGGCGAGAACACGGTTTCGATCCACGGTCTTGCTGTTTTTTCGAAATATCCGATCCGAAACGCAGTCACCGTGGCTTTGCCGAACGGCAAGGACAAGATGCTCGGCAAGGAAAAGCGGCTCGGATACCTGCGTGCGTTGATCGCGGATATCGACCATCCGCTCGGCACTTTTCGCTCTGTCACCGTTCATCTCGACGCTGCATTGTTCGCGTGAACATCGGCGTTTGCAGATGCGTCTGATCCTCGAAAGGCTTGCCGAATTGCCGCCGCTTCCGGTTATCATTGGCGGCGATTGGAACACTACGACATATAATTCGCAGAACGCGACGCGTGCGATCTTGGGTTATTGGCGACGCGTTTTGATGGGCGTGAAAAATGTTGTTAAGAATCATTTTCCGCATCCCGACCGCCGTTTTGAAAAGCGTCTGTTCGCCGAACTCGAATCACGCGGCTACGAATATCGTTCGCTTAATGAATACGGAACCGGCACGCTTCATTACGATGTCGAAAGCATCGAGAAGAATACGAACCTACGCGATTGGGTTCCGGCCTGGTGTTTTCCCTTTATATTCTGGGCGGCAAGGCGTGTCGGCGGCAGAGTTTCGGGCCGATTGGATTGGTTTGCCGGCAAAGGCATCGCAAAAACTCCCGGCACCGAACCCGAAACGATCGGCGAACTTGTCAACGACGAAGGCGTTCCGCTTTCCGATCACGACGCTATCGCGATCGAATTTCTTATCAAAGATCAAATTATCTGATCTAGTGCACGGCTTTACACTGCCGCTCTCGCCACGTAGAATCTCCATTTAGGAGATATTAATGGAAGTAGCATTTTGTCAGACACTTAGTTTTAACACCGACACATTTGAATACGAGGCGGTTGCCCATGAGAATGGCAACGCGACGATCATCAAATTTCCGGTCGATGAAAAGAAGGTAAGCCCCGGCGATGTCGTCGTGGTTGTCGCCGGCGAAGACGTCGCGTTTCACGGCCTGATCGGAAAGATCGAAGACGGCTATGCATTTGCAACCGACCCGCGCGGATCGCTTTTACCTGTCGGAGTTCAATAAGAAGTTCGGCGAGTTTGGTGAGTTCAGCGAGTTCTTGAGAGTTCATTGAGTTTGACGAGTCATAGAGTGGATTGATTTCCTGCTCATAACTCTCCACTTACGACTCTGCACTCATTTTGGGGATGTAGCTCAGCTGGGAGAGCGCGGCGTTCGCAATGCCGAGGTCGGGAGTTCGATCCTCCTCGTCTCCACCAATTCTTAACCCGGAAGTTTCGCACGAAACTTCCGCCTGCCTGCCTAGAAACTTCTGCCTGCCTGAAACGTCCGAAAATCGAACATAGTTTGCTGTTTTTGTGCGGATGAGGTCATTCTGTTCCAAGCTTGTCCACGGCTTGTCCATACCTTGTCCAAGGCTTGTCCATACTGCTTTATGAACATGCAAATGATTGATTCTATTGACTTTACGCGAAAAACAGCGATTATTTTTGGATTAAATTTAAATAAAACTTTTCGATTTTGAGAATGTATCAAATTGGCACACGACGCGCCACGCTCGTCGGCCATTATGAAGCCAAGTTTTCAAAGATCCTTTCGGAAAATCCGCGTATCATTATAACTCAAACTGTTGCGTATATGCAACGCAGTTCTGTCGATGACGTTTTTGTCCGTTGGGATAAAGGTCTTCGCTTTGACCATAGCTTCCCAAATGTTAGATTTCTTCTCGGCAGTAGAAACTAATGGAAAAGATACTAAATTGGGCGCGGGTTTATTTTCTGATGCAGGGAGTCGGTGTCTGCGTTTGGTGGTTAATGTTGGTTGCCGCACCGGAGACTCGTGCTCCGTTTATACCGAAAAATACATCAGATGTATCATTGCTTGCCTTTTGGCTGCCCGACCTTTTGTTGATCGCAGCCGGTTCGATAGTAGCGGCAGCCGCAATCTATTACCGGAGCAGATATAAGACAGCCGCGATGTGGTTGGTTACCGGTGCGACAAGCTATGCGGCGCTTTACACGATTGTCCTTTCTGCATTAACGGACGGTGGTTGGCTAGGAGTTGTGCTTATGATTCCGGCAATGTTGGGGTCAGGTATTTTCGCCACCTCGATCACATTTGAATATCAGATATTTCGGCACGGAAAAAGGTCATCAACAAACTATATTTTACTGAAAACCTTCAGCCAGATCGCCGTCGTTTGGACGATCATCCTTTTCGTGTTTCCTTATTTAATATCGTTGGTAGAAGCGAAACTGAACTTTCCAACTTTAAAATTTCCATCTCAGAAGCCGATCGCGGCTATGTTCTTTGTTTTGTCGAGTTCTGTCGGTATATGGGCGGCATATGTTATGTCGAAGTTTGGAAAAGGCACGCCGCTTCCATTGGACCATGCGACCGAACTGGTGATCGAAGGTCCGTATGCTTACGTTCGGAACCCAATGGCGGTTTCCGGAATTCTTCAGGGGCTTGCCGTTGCATTATATTTAGGTTCTCCTCTAGTGGCGTTATACGCATTAGCAGGTTCTCTGATCTGGCAGGTAATTTTTCGATCAATCGAAGAGGAAGATATGCGAAACCGATTTGGTGAATCCTATGACGACTATCGTAATGCAGTAAAATGCTGGCGGCCGACCTTGAGGAACTACCAAAGCGATGGTGCTTCCGATTCGTCGAATTCGGTGGATGTTCCGTCGGGCAGGATGTGAATGATGTGCGAAACGCCTTTTGCTCGGAGCATTGGTGAAAGCATACCGACGCGGTGGCAATTTGCACGCGGGATCTTATGTTTGCTGAGCGGCTGCGATTCGGAGCACATTATCGCGGTGCGGAGTTCCGATGCGATCTCGATAATGCGGTCGATGCCGCGTGCGAGTTCGTCCGGTTTGGGCTTTGGTCTTGCCGCCGGTTTCGGGCAGATGCTCATAACCGATGCCGTTCTCGATCAAAAGACTCTGCAAAACCGCACCATTGAACTGCGGCCAACGCGACCGCGCAACACTCCGCACATCGCAAACAAATTCTATTTCGAACTTTTGCAGCAATTCAAGAAAATACGCGAACGGATGCCGACCGTGACCGATAGTATAAAGCTCGATCACGATCAAAAGCCTTTGTATTGCGCGGCAACCGTGCCGTCAACGCTGACGATGAATTCCTGGGGTCGAAGGCCGCCCATAAGAAGCGGCCGGGTGTGTTCGATAGTGATCAAACGCTTATGAATATAGCCGACTTCGACGGTATATGTTTTTTTAAGTTTGAGGCTAAAGTGAGTCGCCGGATTGAACGGACTCTTGATCAAAAAATCTTCGCCGTTGGCGACACACGTCATTTTGCCTGTGAACCAGTTTCGCTCGATGACTACGTCAATGTGTTCGGGCCTGTCTATCGTAAATTCGATCTTCATTATTTGGTTATTCGCGAAGCTATCCCTGTTGAGTTTTGATCAATTATCTCGATCGACCACCTGCCCATTTCGATAGGTGACGTTTAAATTCTTGGGGGCAGTTATATGATGGGTCTATTCCACCGATGTTCAGCGTTACCGAACTATTCGTTGCCGATGCATTTGATGGCATTCGGACTGTGACCCAAGGCGTATTTTGTCCTTTGATGATTTCGCCGTTTTCTACGGTCCAGAAATACGTGATCTCAGTAGATTGTCCGCCGCCGCTTACTGAGGCGGTGAAGGTTGCCGGCGTGGAATTATTGACGGAATTCGGGCCTTTGATCGAAACAGTAGGGCAATCGACAAGTACCGCAGGTCGGCGAACAGTTGAGCACTTCAACTACTTTAGTAATTGTTCGACCGCACAGCCCGCATCCGTCGTCGACACCGGCGGTTATGCTATAAGTTCCAGGCTCCGCACCGCTCAGATCCCAGAGAACTTTGGCACCTTTCCCAATGATCGTACCGGCGGAAATTTTATAATTATATGTAAGAGGATCGTTTTCGGGGTCGGTTGCTTTTGTCGTAACATCGATGATCATGTCAGGTGATTCTTTTGTACCTTCCAGAGGCGTAGTACCCGGTTCGCATGGTTTAACCAGCGAATTCTCATCAAGGATAAGTTCGTCAACGTTAGCGAATTGATTAGCGTCTGCAATATACGAATATTCACTGAACGGAATTGATGCTGAAGCGGTAGTTGGGCAATCGCAATATGTGTCGTAGGCCGGAATCTGAAGAGTTGCTGTTACGGCATGGGCTTTAGTATTCGCATCAGTCAAAACCGTTATTTGATCCGTACCTTGACCGGATATTATTTTGCCGTTTTCGACGGTCCAGTTATACACAAGAATTGTAAATCTATCGTCCGTGAGATCAGCATAAAATTCTATTTCCTCACCAGTGTTTACACTTGTCAAGCCTCCCAAAACTAACAGCTCCGGGCAATCGCAATCTGGTCTCTGGTCTGTTGCGTCCGGAGTAGGCGTAGGTTCCAAGGCTGGCGTGCTCCGAAAACACAGTCTGAGTATTAGTGGAACCTGCAACGAAGGCCGAGATCGAGAGCAGTAAAAATATTGGGATGAATTTAATCATTTGAGTCTGAAACTTTATTCCGACCATTGTAATTCATTTATCAATATTTCTAAATATTTATTGGGACTTGCCGCGTGATCTGAACTCATTGACCGTTTACGAATTTTCCATGAGGACAGATCGGGGGGAATTTCGGACGGCACTCTATTTTTGCAGTTTCTTAAAACACGTAGCAATTTGGAGGGACTAAGATTTTATCGCGAGCAGCCTTTCGGCTTGCAAGACCGGCGATACCTTTTTCGTAGGGCGGCAATTTATCGGCGGCCATTTTTTCTATTTGCTCTTTAATGCGTGAAAGCAAAAGTCCATTCGCGTTGTAAATGAAGCAATCGGTAGCGGTCGTATCGTTCGCGATCGGCTCCTTTGCCGTGCGTTTCCTGAGGATCTCTGCCTGAGCGTCATATTGAATAATGAGACTGTCGATCGACGAAGCGGCTAAGTCATATTTTGAGTTTGAGGTCCCGGCAGACTTGCAATTATGGGTGGTCATTCGAATCGAGATGTCTTTTTCAGCGGGCAAGAATTTCTCCTCGCTATATTTAACCAGAAGATCCAGGCCTCCGATAAGTTCTGCGTTCCCGACGCGGGCAACGGAACCATTTTTAGTTAGTTCCACTAGCTCGTTGGAGATCGGAAGTAGATCGTTCCACGCGGCTTTGTATTCCAAGATCGCCGGACATCCGGCCATGCCAAAATATTCAAGGCGCGAATCCTGAGCGAGCACAATATTTCTTTTTTCATTGTAAATTGTGGAAAGCGGATTGAAAACGGCAACAAGACTGATCACCCGTTTGCCAAGTTCTGCATCCGTTTCGCTTGGTGATGAAGCGGGAGCAGACTTAGAATTTGCGGCGACTCGCGATTCTGTATCACGCACAGCGTTTGAGAATGCGGGCATATTTGGATCGAGTTCGACCGCTTTTCTATAATCGGATAACGCCATTTCGTAGCTTCCGAGAGCGGAGCTCGCTTCGCCGCGAAAGTAAAATGAAAAAGCATCTTTCGGGTCGAGGTCTATCGCTTTTGTATAATTGGTGATCGCGGATCGGAAATCTTTGTTGGCGGCATATGCTTTTCCTAATGTGAAGTAACCAAAATTTGACGGCAATAAGCGAACGCATTCGTTCAGATCCTTGATCGCAAGAACCGGATCGTCAAGGTGCGATAGGTAAAGCGATCCGCGCAGGAAGAATGAATAAAAGTCGGACGGAGCGAGAACTACGGCCTGCGAAAAGTCGGCAAGAGCCGGTTTGAAATTTTCCGTTTTGCCGTAAGCGATACCGCGCTGCTGATAAGCGTCGGCATTTTTAGGATCGAGGGCGACCGCTTGCGTGAGAATTACGATTGCCGGCTTATAATCTTCTTTTTCGATCAAGGCCTTTGCTTTTTCGATTAAAGAACCAGCCTTCGCTTTATCTGTGGTTGCTTGAGCGTGGAGAAATTGTGTGCCGACCACCAAAAACAAACAAATTGCGAAATAGCGAACCAAATATCTGCGCATACATCTTTCAAGAAATACCCTAAATTTAAGACTCTGAAGTATCGCACCTAATTTAACCTAATTCAAAAGAAGATCGATACATATTTTATAATTAATTTTTTATGATATTGCGAATTTCTTTAACAGCCTGCGGGTTTTCGAGCGATGACAGGTCGCCGGGATCTTCACCGAGATAGGCGGCTTTTATCACGCGGCGCGATTACCTTTGCGTTGCGTGTTTTTGGCAGAGCCGACACGAAATGGATCTTTGATGGCGCAAGCGGTTTTCCCATATCGCGCGCGACGAGAGCTTTTAATTCTGCTTCCAGCGGAACGCTGACCGCGTTTCCTAGGACGACAAAGGCGACCATTGCGGTGCCTTTAACTTCGTCGGGGACGCCGATGACGGCGGCTTCGGTTACGTTCGCGTGAGAAACCAAGATGCTTTCGACCTCTGCCGGGCCGACGCGTTTGCCGGCGACCTTCAGCGTGTCGTCGCTGCGGCCGAGTATGAACCAATGGCCGTCTTTGTCACGCATGGCAAAATCGCCGTGCACCCAGATATCTTTGAAACGCCGCCAATATGTGTCGAGATAACGTTCTTTTTCTTCCCAAAAACCACGAGCCATACCGATCCAGGGTTGTTTGATGACGAGTTCGCCGACCTCGCCCGCTTTTACCGATTCGCCTTCGTCATCGACGATATCGACATCCATTCCCAAACATGGTGCCGAAAAACCGCAGGGCTTTATAGGCACGAGCGGGTTGTTCATCAAAATACCACCGGAGATCTCTGTGCCGCCGCTGTAATTGATGATCGGCAATTTACCGTTGCCGACGTTCTCAAAAAGCCACCACCACGGAGCCGGATTCCAAGGCTCGCCGGTGGAGGCGAAGATGCGTAGAGCGGAGAGGTCGTGGCGTTCGTACGGCTTCTTGTTCGCTTCTTCCTTTGCGGCTTTGCGACTTTGCGTGAGATCTTCGGTTTCATCTGCGGTAGCTTCTGGGCCAGTTGAGCCCTTATCTTACGTGCGGGCTACTGACACTTTCTTCGTGAGCCGCTAGAGACCGTACAAGTGTCGGTGAAATGCCGAGGACTTCGACTTTGTGTTTGGCGCAGAATTCCCACATGCGGTCGGGCGTTGGGTAATCGGGTGCTCCGTCGTAGATGCAGATCGTCGCACCGTTTATGAGCGCGCCGTAGATCAGCCACGGACCCATCATCCAACCGATATCGGTGTACCACGAGATCCGCGTGCCCTTGCCGACATCCGTTCCGAACGCCATATCCTGAGCCGCCTTGATCGGAAAACTCGCATGCGTGTGAGCGATGCCCTTCGGCTTTCCGGTCGTGCCTGAGGTGTAGAGAATGATCAGCGGATCTTCTGCTGAGGTTGGTTCGATTTCAGTTGCGAATCGGTCGTGACCGCTTCAAGACAATAGTAGTCATCGAAGCATTCATCCAAGTCAGTCGTTCGATTCGTCAATCCGCATGTCGGTGAAAACCCGATGCATTTAGGCGACCTTTATAGTTGAGCAGAGAGCAACGGCAGCATTTGCGACATCTAACGCATCAAAACTTTTTCCTCGCCGCGGAAACTGTCGCAAGTGATTAGTGCTTTTGCTCTGACTGCATTTAGGCGGCTCGCAATCGCGTCAACTCCATAGCCCGAAAAAACAGGAACGGCGATTGCTCCAATTCTTTCGATCGCAAGAAGAGACGACGACAGTTTCGATCGATCATTGGGAAATGAAGGCCGATTGCATCCCCTTTTGTAAAACCATCACGTCGTAATCCATTTGCGACTCTATCAACCTCGAACCAAAGTTTCGTCATAACTAATCGTATCGTACGGAAAATCTTCCTCTTCACCTTCCCAGATCACCGCCGGTTGGTCTTTCATCTCGTCCGTCTGCCAGCGGTCGAGGCACATTTCGGTGATGTTTAGGCCTGCTCCCACCACCCCGTCAGCCGAAGACGGCTGCCACCCCTCCTCAGGCAGGAGGGGAGCTTTTCCGAACCAATTCGGAAACTCGACGCCGTTCGAGGTGTCGAGCAGCTTTTCGTATGGCGGGTCGAATTTTATGTCGAGGAATTTTATGACCTCTTCGGTAAACTTTTCGACATCGGCGATGGAAAACGCGTACAGCTCATCCCAAGTCGAGACTCCGACCTGTTTCATAAATTTTGTAAGCTGAGCGTGTTCGATGACCTCGGGCGTCGGCGTCCAGGCGATGGGTTGGTCTTCTAGAACGTTGGAATCCTGCATATGTGATTTTAACGCAAAGTCGCAAAGTCGCTAAGAATGAAGAAACGAAAAATAACTTTTCGGCCTTGCGTCTTAGCGGCTTTGCGTTAAATATTATTCATTATGAGCGAAAAAGCGAACGGAATACAGCTTCCGTCGAATCTGTTTGCGGGTAAGACTGCGATCGTTACCGGTGCGTCGCGCGGTGTTGGGCGTGCGACGGCATTGCGGCTTGCCGAAGGCGGTGCGAATGTTGTCGTTAATTATCTGAGCCGCCACGCCGATGCTGACGAGGTCGTTCGTTTATGCAAAGAAAAAGGCGTCGATGCGGTCGCGGTTCAGGGCGACGTGTCCGAATTCCTTGCCGCTAAAGAGATCGCTGCGAAAGCCTTGGAACATTTTGGCCGTATAGATCTGCTTGTCTTGAACGCCGGAATTTGGGAAGGAGCTCCGATCGAAGAAATGTCGGAAGAGCTTTGGAACAAGGTCTTGAACACTAACTTGAAGTCGGCATGGGCGATGACAAAGGCGTGCGTTCCTTCGATCAAAAAGCAGCCATCGGGTTCGATCGTTATGGTTTCTTCGACCGCCGGCCAACGCGGCGAAGCCAATTTTTCTAACTACGCCGCTTCGAAAGGCGGCCAGATCTCTTTTACAAAAGCGCTTGCCAGCGAGCTTTGTCCAAAGATCCGCGTGAACGCCGTAGCTCCCGGCTGGATAGAAACGGCGATGGTACGCTCCGCTTTTGACGATGAAACTTACAAACAAAGTGTGCTTAGTTCGATCCCTATGAACCGAATGGCTTCGACCGACGACGTTGCGTTGTCGATATGTTTCCTGCTCTCCGATTGGTCGCGGCACATAACCGGCGAGATCTTGAACGTGAACGGCGGCGCCGTGTTATGCGGCTAATGACTCTATTCATCAGCTAAACTTGACACAACCATAAGAAAAAGTTGAATCTCTTTTTTGTTGTGGCTGGATCAAACTCACCAATTGTAATGAAATTCGGCGGGACGTCGGTGGGCGATCCGGCGGCTTTTGAGCGCGTTATTTCGATCGTTTCTAGCCAGGTCGAACGGCGGCCGATGGTCGTCGTTTCGGCGATGACGAAGGTGACGGACGCTTTGCTAAATGCTTTTGAGATCGCGAAAGCCGGCGACAATGAAACCGCATTCGCCGGGCTCGAGCCGCATTTTGACCGTCACACTCAGATCGCTAACGAATTTATCCACGAAGATCAGCGAACCGCGTTTGATACGGAACTTAGATTTGCCCGTGAAGAATTAAACGACCTGCTGAGGAGAGCTAAACGCCGAAGTCTGCCGCTTTCGATGTTGAAAGACGCGATAGTTTCTTACGGCGAACAGCTTTCTTCGCGGCTTTTAGCCGAGGTTTTGAAAGCAAAAGGCTTAAATGCGCGTCATGTCGATTCGCGGCGGATGATCGTTACCGATGACGAATACGGCGCGGCACAGCCGATCTGGGATGAAACCGAAAAGCTGATAAAGCTTGAGCTTGAATCAATGATAGCCGCAGGCCAAATTCCGGTCATAGGCGGTTTCATTGCTGCGAGCCGCGGCGGCGAAACGACGACGCTTGGACGCGGAGGTTCTGATTATACGGCGGCGATCACGGCATCGGTTTTGAATGCATCGGAGTTGCTGATCTGGACGGACGTGACCGGCGTTATGACAAGCGATCCGCGTGTCTGCGGCGATGCCCGAACGATCCCCGTATTGAGTTATGAAGAAGCTGCAGAATTGTCATATTTTGGAGCTAAAGTTCTGCATCCTAAAACTATCAAACCTGCGGTCGATCATAATATTCCGGTTCGCGTTTGCAATACTTTCGAACCCGATCGAATCGGCACAATGGTTTTGCCGAAGTCGGGTGAATCGCCGGAAAAGATCAAATCTATCGCTCACAAAAAGAACATTACGCTCCTTCGTATTTCCTCGGCGAGGATGCTCGGCAGTTACGGATTTATGAGCGCCGTGTTCCAGGTATTTGAACGCTATCGAACCGTTATCGATGTGATCTCCACTTCGGAAGTTTCGGTGGCAATGACACTCGATAATGCCGAATCGC
The DNA here is from genome assembly GCA_963720905.1 of uncultured Acidobacteriota bacterium. Taxonomy (GTDB): domain Bacteria; phylum Acidobacteriota; class Blastocatellia; order Pyrinomonadales; family Pyrinomonadaceae; genus OLB17. Next base: position 506,348 of record CAVRHB010000007.1, on the reverse strand, counting down.
TTGAACCGATCGTTGTCGAACTTGAGAGATTAGGCGAAGTTTCGGTCGCATCGGGTTATTCGGTTATCTGCATTGTTGGCGAAGGTTTACGCGCGAGCAGCGGACTTGCCGCAAAGATCTTTTCGACGATCGAAGGCTATACAGTTGAACTTATCTCTCACGGTGCTTCGAGCGTAAATCTGACTTTTGTAATCAAGGATGAATTTGCCGATAACTGTGTTCGGTCACTTCACAACGAGTTCTTCGGCATTTCCGAATCGGCGTGTTAGGATTAAGGTTTAATTCAGATCGACGACGGAGCCGTATTTGCTGGAATCTTACATTCAAAATTTAAGCCAACAAGATCCGGTGTTGGTCATATTAGCAACTCTTGTTCTCGTCGTTCTGATCGGCACATCGGCCCAGATCCTTGCTGAACGGCTTCGTATCCCATCGACCGGCCCGCTTTTGCTGGCGGGTTTGATCTTTGGCGAAGCCGGTATAGGTTTGATCCTACCCGAAGTTTTGGGCGATGTTATGCGGATCGCCGTTAAAGCTTCGGTTGCTATCGTTGTTTTCGAAGGCGGAATGATGATCGATGTTCGGGAGATCCGCCATGCATCGCGCGCGGTTCTGGGACTTGTTACCGTCGGCCTATTAATAACGACTGTGCTCGCCGGCGGTCTGGCCCATTTCCTTCTCGGCTGGTCTTGGGAATTGAGTTTTCTTTTTGGTGCGATCGTTTCGGTCACGGGGCCGACGGTCATCACGCCGATACTCGAAAAGGTTCGCGTAAACCGACGCGTTAAACTTACGCTGCAAAGCGAATCGATCATAGCGGATCCATTGGGCGTAATACTTGCGGCTCTTGTTTTTACGGCGATCATCTCTCCGCGTGGTATCGGCTATGCGATCCCTTCGGGTTTATTCACGTTCTTTGTCGGATTGGCTTCGGGCGTTGCTGTCGCATTCGTCGTCTGGATATTCAGCGACCGGTTCAAGCTTTTGCCTTCAAAATTTACACGCATCGGTATTCTCGGTGCGGCCTTGGCCTCGTACACAATTGCCGAAGTTTTCGCACACGAATCGGGTGTGATGGCCGCTGCTATCGCCGGTATGACGGTCGGTTCGCTGAATATTCCGCATAAGGAACAGGTCGAAGATTTCAAAGGCGATCTGGCGAGCATGGCTATCTCTACCGTTTTTATTTTGCTCGCGGCCGGGTTGAAACTGAGCCAATTGATCTCGATCGGCTGGGCCGGCGTGATGATCGTTGCCGCGATAATGTTTGTCGTTCGGCCTATCCGTGTTTTCGGTTCGACGTTCGGTTCGGAGCTGAAAACGAATGAGAAGTGGTTCATATCTTTTCTCGGCCCGCGCGGGATCGTGGCAGCTTCGGTTGCGACGTTCTTCGCGCTCGAGATGGCCGATCTCAATATTCCCGGAGCCGAGCTTTTTGCACCGCTCGTTTTTGCGGTGATCATCGCAACGGTCGGAACTCAGGGAAGTTTCGCCTCGCGTATGGCCAAATTTTTCAAAGTTATGCCTCAACATATAATCATAGTCGGAGCCGACGAAACCGGCCGCTTGCTCGCCGAAAGGCTCATCGAAAATGGCGAATCGATCTCCATGATCGATACCGATACGGAAGACTGCTCTGAGGCACGCGAGATGCGCGGCGTCAGCGTTTACTGTGCCGATGCGACCGAATCCGAAGTGCTGAAAAAAGCCGGGATCGCCGAGGCAAAATGCGTCATCGTCGCAACGCCGAGCGATAAAGTTAACATTTTGGTATGCCAGGCGATACGCGCCGAATTATCAACTATCCGGCTTGTTGCCCGCGTCAATACAAGCTCAAATCTCGCCGCGTTCGAACAAGCCGGTATCGAGGTTATGAGCCCGCCGCGTGCGACCGCTACTATCTTGGAAAACCTTGTTCTGCGGCCCAGTTTGTTCAATTTTCTTTCATCCGGAATGGGCGAAGAACGTATTCGCGAGATCAAGATCGGTCGTTCGATCGACGGCCGAACGCTCGCATCGCTGCGGCTCGGCAACTGCGTTGTTGTTGCCATTCGCCGAGGTGACGATCTCATCACGCCCCGCGGCTTGACCGAAATTCACACGAACGACGTCCTGACGATCCTCGGCGAAGAAGCCGACCTCGAAGATGCCATGGACAAGTTACTTCGTTGAAACTTCTCACTCCTCGGCAGGAACGGTCTACAACTTGATCCAGCCTTAGGAAAAGGATGTGACTTATTTTACCGAAATTCTCAATACTTCAATTCCAAAAAGGCGCCAGGAGCACTCCCACACCCTCCACGACGCCTTCTTGTCTTGCGTGCCGGGATCGACTAGCGACCAAGGCAACGCAATGCTCAGGATTCAGTCTTCATGAAACTCTGTAACCACCTTGCCCCTAAAGGTTCGGAAAAGAAAAACGAAATAGCTGATCGCTATTAACATTCCGATGATCCACCAGACGATGCCAACTCTGAGCCCATACGAGCCGGCCGCCGAATTATAGATCGTAAGACTATTTGAAGTTTCGATTGCCGGAAGAACGTTCGGAAAGAGTGCCACAACAGCTCCGACGAGCATAAACGCCAGATACGCCGACGAACCTATAAAGGCGGCCTTGTCTTTTCCTCTCCAGTTAAAGAACTTGATGGCGGCCAGTGCTCCGATCACTGCGACCGGTATGAGCCAGGTAATTGGAAAGTTTCGGTAATTAGTGAGAATTTCCTCGCGCAGATTCGCTACGGCTACGAGGCTCAGTAGAGTGACAACCAAAAGTGCGTACCAACCTATAGCTACAAATCTGCGGGAACGCAAATTTATCTCACCCTCGGTCTTAACTGCCAGATAATTCGCTCCGTGGATACTCAAAGCTACTAAGGCGACCACACCCGAGAGAACTGTAAACCAATCGAGAATTCCCGTGTTACCGGTTGGTAAAAAATCTGTCCATAGCGGTTCGAAGAAATACCCTTCCGAGTTTAACGGAACACCACGGATCACATTACCTAATGCGGCTCCGAAGAAAATTGCCAGGAGTATACTCGAAAACGAAAATATAAAATCCCAGAAGCTGTGCCACATCGAATTGTCCAATTGATGCCGCAGCTCGATCCCCGCCGCACGCATGATCAATAGCCAGAGCACCATTATCAATGGCAGATAGAATCCGCTGAAGCCGGCTGCATAAAGGGCCGGAAAGGCAAAATATAGAGTTCCGCCGGTCGCGAGAAGCCAAACCTCGTTTCCGTCCCAGACGGGACCTATCGCGCTTATTACTGTCTCACGCTCTTTGGCAGTTCTACCGACAAAATAATGGACGACACCTGCTCCTATATCGAAACCGTCTAAGATCACATAGCAGGTCAGCATGACCGCCACGATCCAAAACCAAACTATTTCCATTATTCCTCCTATGAAACGGCGATCTCATCGCCGTCGATATAACCCGTTCGGTCAAGATCAGCCTGCCCGGCAAATTCTTCCGCTCCGTGCTCGATCCTTCTTAGTATTAAAAAGATGTAAAGCAGCGAGAGTATCGTGTACATTCCAAAAAACCCGAGGAGCGTGAACAGGACATTTCCCGATGAGACCATTGGCGACGCGCCATGTTCAGTGCGAAACAGTCCGTAAACGAGCCAAGGCTGACGACCGAGTTCGGCGGTCATCCAACCTGCGGTATTTGCGATGAACGGCAAGGGAAAGCTGAGCATAATAACCCACATCAGCCAATTTGCCTTAAAAAGCCAGCCACGCCACATGCCGAAAGCGGCAAGGACCATCACCGCGATAAAGATAGTCCCCAGACCGACCATTATGTGAAAGCTGTAATAGAGAAGGGGGATGTTGTCAGGATGCTGATCTTTCGGAAATGCGTCCAAACCTTTTACATGGGCATCCCATCGCTGGTACGTTAAAAAACTGAGTGCGCTCGGGATCACGATGGCGTTGTCCATCTTCTGTCGTTCCATATCCGGTTGACCGATGAGCACGATGCCCGCACCATGCTCGCTTCGGAATAGTCCTTCCATCGCCGCGAGTGTCACCGGTTGATGCTGTGCGATCATCCGGCCCTGCAGATCACCTGAAGGAAAGAGCATCCAAATGCTTCCTAAACAGCCTGCTATAACTCCGGCCTTAAGGAACAGCTTGCCAAATTCAACCTGCTTTCTTGAGAGTATGTAGAACGCTCCGAGGGCAGCGACAGCGAACGACCCCGTAACGAACGCACCGCCCATATTGTGCAGATATTCGTAGAATGCCCATTTGTTCAAGACTAATGACCAAAAGCTGGTCAATTGAACGGAACCATCGCCGGCAACTTCATAGCCAACAGGATGCTGCATCCAGGCATTTGTAGCGATAATGAACCACCCAGAAAGCCAGGTTCCGACGAAAACCAGGAATGCGGCAAGCCAATGGAGTTTTTGCCCCAGACGCTTTTCGCCGAAAAGAAACAGGCCAATAAACGAAGATTCGAGAAAGAATGCGAAGGTTCCTTCCATAGCTAGCGTTTGCCCTATAACGCCGCCGGCATATTTTGAAAAAGTCGCCCAGTTCGTTCCAAATTGGAATTCCATCGGGATCCCTGTCACGACGCCAAATAGAAATGTGATTCCGAATATCTTTGCCCAAAAACGTGCGGCTTCGTTCCATCGCTCGTCCTTTTTCCATATCGCAAGCGTTTTGAAAATGACGATCAATGGAGCGAGCCCCATTGTCAGCTGAGGGAACAAATAATGGTAGGTTATAGTAAATGCAAATTGGATCCGATCCAACGTTAGAGCTTCCATGTTTCTCCGTAAGCTTGAAAATACTAATTAGTTCAACAGGATTTCCGGCATTTTTGAGACTTTGTGTTCTTGGTTCTTGTCTCCTTTAATGGCGTTTCTTGTTTTTTTTGAAGTGAAACCGATACCGGCTTTCGAAGTACATTTATCGCAACCGTCATACCAAAGAAGGTTTCTTATCGAAAAAGACGGCTTCTTCAAGGGATTCTAAGCGCTGCGACAATATTTTAAATTTGGAGGTTCGTATCTGTTCGCCGATTTTGGCTTGTGAATCGCGAGAATTTCCAACCGAACCGTGGAATCGTTCGCGGCTAAGTTTCTAGTTTTACGGATCGTTCCGCTCAGATTCCCCATGCCGCACTCTTTTTATTGGTCTTGTTCAGAGTTTCGCGCTAGGTACGAAGGTTGCGTAAATACCTCGAGAGCGAGATTTCACAAAGGAGAAACGAATGAAGATACTTATTGCCACGGACGGTTCGGATTTTAGTCAAAAGGCTGTCGAAAAGACGTGCGAACTGATCAAGGGAGGGCATGAAACCGAGATAATGTTGGTATCAGTCTTCCGCGCACCGGCCATAGCCACAGAGCCGTTTATGCCGGCCCCGGATTACTATCAGAGCGTTTGCGACGGGCTTAAGATTCTGGCAACCGGTTTCGTAGAACAAGCTCGGAAGATCATAGCCGAAAAGTTTGACAATGTTTCGATCACCCAGCAAGTTGTAATGGGAATTCCCGCGCAAACGATAGTCGAGATCGCCGAAGAATGGAAAGCGGACCTCTTGGTCGTCGGTTCCCAGGGCAGAGGATTCTGGTCAAGAGCTTTGCTCGGTTCCGTATCCTCTGCGATCGTAAATCATGCGCCATGTTCAGTGCTGGTGGTTCGCAGCGATATCGCTCATGCTGTGACCGATACCGCAGAGGATATCGAGGAGGCCCGATGACGAGATGAAGGCTTTCGGAATCGGGAAGAGAAAGAAGAGGCCCGGAGAGTTAAGTAGTGCCGAGGCTCTTGAGTGGTCGGAAAAATCCGGTCGCAACATTTTGCCTGAAACTAAATGCCACTATTCGCTTTCTCGATAAGGCGGGCCGTGTCTCGCGCTATGAGCAGTTCTTCATTGGTTGGAATAACCATAACCTTCGCTTTCGAATTCACTGAGCTGATAGAACCCTCGTGACCGTTAATGGCGACTCGGTTTAAGTCGGTATCGATCTGGATTCCCGCCCACTCAAGCCGAGCGCAGATCATTTCACGGATCTTTGGCGAGTTCTCACCTATACCCCCGGCAAATACGATCGCATCCGCACCGTTCATGGCGGCGAGATACGAGCCAATATACTTCGCCGCCCGATAGCAAAAGATCTCGATGGCCAGGCTGGCACGCCTGTCGACACACTCTTCAGCCTCTATCAACAATTCGCGCATATCATTGGTCAAACCCGAGATCCCGAGTAGTCCCGATTGCGTATTCAGAATTGTTTCGACTTCGTGAATGCCAATGCCTTCCTTTGCCGATATAAATTCGATTATCGCCGGGTCAAGGTCGCCGGACCGCGTTCCCATGACAAGTCCCTCAAGTGGGGTTAGACCCATCGAAGTGTCGATGGAGCAGCCACCCTTGACGGCAGCGATCGAACATCCGTTCCCGAGATGAAGCGTGATGATATTGACGTTATCACGCTGAATGTTCTCGATGTTGCGATACCTAAAAGAAACGTATCGGTGCGAAGTCCCATGGAAACCATATCTCCGCAAACGATGTCGTCTGTATAGCTGATAGGGCAATGCATAAAGAAAGGCCATCTCGGGGAGAGTCTGGTGAAATGCGGTATCAAAAACCGCAACCTGGGGGACATGTTTCCCCAGGATCTCTTGGGCTGCGAGTATGCCCTGAATATTCGCAGGGTTATGCATTGGAGCCAGTTCAATGCACTCTTCTATACCTTTACGCACTAAATCGGTTATTAGAGCCGACTCTGTAAATTGCTCGCCGCCGTGAACAACTCTATGGCCCACCGCATCTATATCGCGGAGTCCAGAGATCTCCGATACTGAAGAAGCTTCCGAGGCGATCCATTGCATGACGGTTTCGAGAGCGGAACGAATGTCCCTGATCGGCATCGCGGATCTTTGCGGCTCTTCACCTTCGACTACGAACGTGAGAATCGCCGCACCGCCGATTCGCTCGATCTGACCATATGCGAGCCGCTTGTCTGTGTTCTTTTCGATCGAGGGCAGGTCGGTCTTGATGAGCTGAAATTTTATCGAGGAACTTCCACAGTTAAGAACCAGAATATTCATAATATTGCGATCCAGTTTTGATCCACGAGACCAATAAGACATTTCAAAATTTGCGGCCGCCTTTAATTCGTCCGGAGCCCCTCTCGGAGCACCTTAGAAAAGCGGGCAAATGATTGTTCTTCGACGCATCGCGAAGGTACGTAAATGCTGATCGAATGTCTTCTTCCGTGACGAACTCCAGGAACCGATCGTACATCGCTATGTTTGAATTTTCGCCAGCTACGCCTTTGCCGCAAGCCTCAGCAAGGCTTGATCCGACATCAATGTCTTCATCCTTGAATACGTCCGCCGGGACCTCAACATTGTACTTCTCAAAAAGAGCAAGTAAAACCGATTCGTGCCGACGTTCGGCAGTTACGATGTTTGAGAACGGCGGCACACCGCCGAATTTTGCGATAACGGCATCGTAAGTGCTCCGTGCCCGCCTTTCGTCCGCCAGAGCCTCAAGGAGAGCCTGGCGAGTTCGATCATCAAGCAGACTTTTTCCTCCTGTTGAGGGCGTCGGTTGATTCACGCTGACACCAGTATACGCGCTATTCGTATCGTCGGTCGGTGACGGATCTTGTCGGCAAGCGGAGATAATCACCATCGGCAATACCACCAAGAAACAGTTACAGGTTATGACTTTTAAGATCCGCCAGAAATTACACATAAAAACGTCTCCCGAATATAGACTCCCATCTCAAGCACGAACAAACCCCAGCCACCAAGGCAGTGGCGGATCGTTCCTTTTTTCTGAAACCCCAAGAGCATCTATCAGACCCTTACAACTTCAACAGAGCAGTGCGCCCGCGCCGCAACGGCAGCCGAAGTACTGCCGAGAATAGATCGTTCAAGCCGGCTACCGAAAGCGTTCGCTCCCACGAAAATACAATCCGCATCCCATTTTGCGGCCTCATCAACAAGAATATTTTTAGGATTTCCTGCGTGAAGCTGTAGATCGGTCGAAATATTTGCTGAACGCAGTTCTCTTAGAGCGTTTTGCGCAAGTGTTTCGATCCATTCACGATCTAACAGGTTAATGTCTTCGCCCGAGCGGATCGTAGGTGGAAAGAACCGATCCACCGATGATGGATTTACCCCGCTGGTTGCTACGATCAGCCGCACTTCGCTTTTCGCTCGCCATGATCGTGAAGCCACAGTGTTGACAGCAGCGTGAGCCCCTTTCGAGCCGTCAAAGCCAATAACTATCCTTGCCGGCGTGGAGTCAACCTCAATATGTCCGCGGGCTACTCTTACGGAGCAGTGAGCATCGTTTAGGATCTTTTGCGCGATGCTTCCAAGAAAAAAGCGACTGATCTCGGAACGACCATGCGAGCCGACGACTATAAGATCGGAATTGAACTCATCTGCCCTCGCAAGTATTTCCCACGCAGGTGAGCCATAGGTGGCCTCCGACGTGACTCGCCACCGCGGGAACATTGCCTGCATCCGTTTTTTTGCATGACGCGCAAGGGTGTCGGCTTCATCAACGAGACCCTTGTTTTTTTCAGAGCGTCTTTCCTTTAGGTTTTCTAACACGGCGTCAAGCTGAATTCTCGCGACACGGTTGTGCCAGTTTGGCGGCGAGAGCCAGATCTCGGCAACAGAAATAGCCCGTGCCTCGCCTGATTCCTGCAGACCGGCCCGGACAAGATCATCCAGCGCCGCTTCCGAGCATCTAGATCCATCGTAAGTAACTAAAACCTTCATAAGACAGCCCGTTCCCGCATCCAACACGAGTATCAAAGGCGGGGAAGCAATTGTCGTACCATACCTAACTCCAGTAATCGCAATAAGCTATACCAAATTACGAAGTGTCGATTTCCACAGTGTGCGAAAACTTTCGCGGTGTTTAATACCTGTTCCTGATAAAACGGAGTATAATCCGTTGAGCAGCTGATTTGTTTTTTTGACGCGATACAATCTATGGCCCCGCCTGAAAAGATCTTAATTGTGGACGATGAGCGTTTTATTCGCATGGCGTTGGGCGAAGCCTTGCGCTCCTGGAGTTATGAGACCTATGAGGCGGAGAGCGTGGCAGAGGCAAAGCAGCGGTTCGATGAAGTCGAGCCGGACGTAGTTCTCCTGGACATTGATCTTCCTGACGGTTCTGGTCTCGATGTGCTTGGCTACATCAAAGAGAAACGTCCCGAAACGATCGCGGTGATGATAACCGGAAATGTTGATGTTCCGAATCTGCTTAAGGCCTTAAGAAACGGCGCCCACGATTTCATAAGCAAGCCTGCGAAAATGGAGGAACTACGCGTAACACTGAGAAATGCCGTCGAAACGCGGTCGCTCAGGCGTGAGGTAAAGCTGGGTCGCAGAGAACGGGCGCGCGGTTTCAGTTTCTCGCAGATAATTGGCGACTCCGCTCCTTTAAAAAGGCTATCGACCTTGCACAGAGGGTCGCGGCATCGGACGTTCCAACTATTCTTCTTCACGGCGAAACCGGGACAGGCAAAGACCTTTTCGCAAAGGCAATTCATTACGCCTCCGAGCGCACGGATGCGCCATACTTAGCTATAAACTGTGCCGCTTTGCCTGCTACGCTGATCGAATCAGAGCTTTTTGGTTACGAGAAGGGAGCGTTTACGGATGCAAAGCAGCGAAAAGAGGGACTTTTTGAACAGGCCCAGGGCGGCACAATATTCCTGGACGAGATCGGGGAGTTGGAACTTGCGTTGCAGGCAAAGCTTTTGCGTGTTTTAGAGGAAGGAGCTTTCCGACGCGTAGGCGGACTGAAGGACATCCCGATGAACACAACGATCATCGCCGCTTCCAACAAAGATCTGAAGAAAACCAGCGAGGAAGGTGGCTTCCGGCTCGACCTCTACTACAGGCTTTCGGTCATACAAATTGATATTCCACCGCTTCGCGAACGCGGCGACGATATCCTGCTTTTGGCGCAACATTACATCGAGAAGGTAAATCAAAAACGACGCGGTAATAAATTGCGGGGGCTTCCGCCCGAAGTTGCGAAGATGTTCAAGAACTATAGATGGATGGGGAACGTTCGTGAACTCCGCAACGTGATCGAGCGTGCTTCTATTCTTGAAGACGGTGAATCGGTTACGACGGCTCACCTGCCGGCGGATTTCATTAGTGGAAGACTACAAATTCCTGGTGGAAATTCGACCGGATTTGCTCTTCCACCTGACGGTATCCCGCTCGAAACGGTAGAGTTCGAGCTTGCCAAACAAGCGATGGCAAGAACAGATGGAAATTTGACTAGGGCGGCAAAGCTACTCGACATTTCGCGCGATCAGCTACGCTATAAATTAAAGAAATCCGGCGAATATTCTGCAACTAAAACCGATTGAGATCGGAAGCCAAGCTAAGAAATGAAGAACGGGCAGACAGTTAGGAACCGCATTAGCGAAGAAGAATCCGCAAACCGGGGATTATTAAAAGAACTCGCCGATCAGAAATTCGCGCTGGACGAAGCCGCAATTGTTGCTACCACGGATCAGCTCGGTCGGATCACATATGTCAATGATAAATTCTGCCAGATCTCAAAATACAGCCGCGAAGAGCTGCTAGGGCAGGACCACAGAATCATCAACTCCAGGTATCATCCAAAGGAGTTCATCCGAAATATTTGGACGACGATCGCTAACGGAAAGGTTTGGCGGGGAGAGCTCCGTAACCGCGCAAAGGACGGATCGATCTATTGGGTCGATACGACGATCGTTCCCTTTATCGACGATTCCGGCAAGCCATTTCAGTACACGGCGATCAGATATGAAATAACCGAACGAAAGCTTGCCGAGGAACGCATTCGCCAGCAGGCCGAACTGCTTAACAAGACTCAGGACGCCATAATTGTCTGTGACCTCAATTATCGGATCATCTATTGGAATAATGCGGCAGAAAGGCTTTACGGCTGGAACACCCAAGAGGTGACAGGCCGCGACATTGCCGAGCTTCTTTTTCCTCGCGGTCGAGAAGAACTTGACGAGATACAAACCGAGTTCAACGAGGCAGGTGTTTGGAGCGGGGAGACCATTCGTCGCTCAAAAGAGGAAACTGATATTACGATCATGGCACGCTGGACCTTAGTCACGGGCGAGCACGGACAACCTGACTATATACTCATTGTTCACACTGACATCACAGAACAAAAAAGGGCTGAAGAGCATTTGCTGCGTGCCCAGCGAATGGAATCCATCGGCACTCTTGCCGGTGGGATCGCTCATGACCTGAACAACATCCTTGCACCGATCCTGATGGCCGTGGAGATGATGCAGCTCGATGATATAGAAGGAGATATGCTCCGCTGGACAGCGATGATACGCGAGAATGCGGAGCGCGGAGCAGGTCTGGTGAAGCAGGTTCTCACGTTTGCCCGGGGGATGGACGGTGAGCGTGTCTCGGTCCAACTCAAGCACATCATCAAAGACCTGATCAATGTGTTTGGTGAAACGCTGCCCAAGAATATTCAAGTACGTTTCGATATCGCGTCAGACCTGTTTCCGATCTCCGCAGATCCGACCCAGATCCATCAGGTCATGATGAATCTTTGCATTAATGCGCGCGATGCGATGCCGGATGGTGGAACGCTGAGGATCACCGCAGAAAATTTGGACATTGATGAAAGCTATGCCCAAATAAATCTCGATGCGCGGCCCGGAAGGTATATTCAGCTTGTCGTTGAGGACACCGGTATGGGAATGAAACCGGAGGTCGTGAGTCGTATTTTTGATCCCTTTTACACCACAAAAGAGGTTGGCAAGGGAACGGGCTTGGGTCTGTCAACGACCTTAAATATCGTAAAAAGTCACCGTGGTTTCTTGAATGTTTACAGCGAGCCGCGCAAGGGCTCCCGATTTTCGATCTACATACCGGCGATCATGACAAGAGCGGAGACACCGGTACGTGACAATGGATCAAAATATCCAAAAGGAAATGGCGAAGTCATTCTTGTAGTAGACGACGAACAGAATGTTCGCGAGATCACGAAAGCAACCTTGGAGAAGTTCGGATACCGAGTGTTGACCGCCACCGATGGAGCGGATGCGATAGCCGTTTATGCGCAACATAGCAATGAGATCGCTGTGGTCCTGACAGATGTGGCGATGCCATTCCTGGACGGACCGGGCGCCATACGTGCTCTCAGACGCGTTAGCCCCGAAATAATAGTGATCGCGATGAGCGGGCTTCTGAATAGCGAGCAAACGGCGGCGCTTGAAGGTCTCAACGTCTCTTTATATCTGACGAAACCTTTCACTGCTGAAAAGCTCCTCAACACTCTCGCAGCTATCCTTCAACCCGAATAAATCAAAATACAACCTGTAATTAACTTGGATCGCGCCGTGAGATTTTCCGCGAGCATAAGCGATTTCTCGCAGTGGATACCATACCTAACCGAATCTCCGTTTTCCGGAACGTCTCTAAGTGCCTTAATACTAGGATTTAATTCACCTTCAAACGCTTAATGAGTTTGGAACGACCTTTGCACTTCTTCTATGCGAAGGAGCGCGGTTTCGCCATTGAGAAGGAGAAAGAAGATGAAGGTTTTAATTCCGACGGAAGGTTCTGAATTCAGTAAAGCAGCGGTCGATAAGTGTTGTCTGATGTTCGACGGATCGGAGGATATGGAAATAAGAATATTGTCAGTGGTAGAACCGGCGCTCACTCCGATCGAGCCATTCGCCATCTCTGCAGATTATATTCATGACATCGAAGCAGCCGCGACTAAGAGTGCGAACGAGGCGGTCGCAGAGGCCGACACGGAGATTCGTAAAAGGTTTCCGGATCTGTCCGTTCGGCTGACCACAAAAGTGGTAAACGGTTCCCCTAAACAAACGATAGTCGAAGAGGCTCAGAACTGGGGAGCAGATCTTATTATCATCGGCTCGCACGGTTATGGCTTCTGGCAGCGGGCACTACTCGGGTCGGTATCGAACTCTGTGGTCAATCATGCCGCCGTGCTCGGTTTTGGTAGTGAGGAGCTCGAACGGCAGTGATGTTAAAAACCACGCCAGCTAGAAGGCTAAGGAAAACGGAGATCTATGACTATCGAAACATTACGTAATTTCTTTTTTTGGTGTTCGGTTATCAACTCTGGGACCCTAGTGTTTTGGCTCTTGTTCTCACGGTTTGGACGCGATTGGCATTTTCGTTTGACGAGCAGATCTTTCCCGATCTCCGAGAACGCGGCAGAGAGATTCGAGAGGACATAGCTGAAGTGGCCGGTGACGGCTTTGAAAAGGTCCTTTCCGAGGCTAATAAAGTGAAACATCGAACGGGCGAGCTCTACGAAAATGCATTGGCAAAAGGCGGCGAAGTTCTGGATGTCGTGCATTCAGGTGCCTCGGCTATTAAGAGCGAGATGACGAGCGACATCAGCAAGGTTAGTGCCATAGTTGGAGTTCGATCCAGCCGGGCAATCTTTTAGAAATTGCTTCAACACCCAACCAGAGGAGAGAAAGGTATTATGAATTACGAGATAAAAAAAGATAATTGGGCGGACTTTTTTACGTCCCTCAGCAAACGGCGATACGAGTGGAAGACCAAGATCGAGGTTCTGAACCCAGAAATGGGAGGTCAAACACTAACGGAAGGATTACCGTTGAACGGTGTGACAGTCGAGAATACGAACGATCGCATATCGATCGATGTCTCGGTCGGAGAAAATGCGCAGGCCCATCAGACACACATCATCGATGAACCGTTGAGCGTGGCGTTCCTCGCTGCTACTGACAATCACGGGGATGTGATCGACATCGAGGAAAAGGACGGCACGAAAACGCTGATCACCTTTATAGAACCGATGGGCATTTTGATCGGACATATGGAAATCGAGATAGCGGCGGCCTGAGCTTAAAGGCGACGGAACGTCTGTTGGTACTCAGTGCAAACAGACGTTCCGTTTCTTGTTGAAGATTCGTTTCTTAACACGGCTAGGGTTTGATCGCGATCTTCATCGCACCATCACGTCTTTCGCCAAAAACAGCGTAGGCTTCGGTGATCTCGTCAAGAGAAAACCTATGGGTTATTAGCGGCGTCAGATCGACGCGACGCGCCCGGACGATCTCCATCAAACGCCGCATTCGTTCTTTTCCGCCCGGACAAAGAGTGGTGGCGATCTTGTAATCCCCGAGACCTGCGGCGAAAGCGTCATAGGGCACCTGTAGCTTGCCCGAATAGACGCCAAGGCTCGACAGAGTTCCGCCCGGGCGCAGGCTCCGAAGACAGTTTTCAAAGGTCACCGGGGTTCCCAGAGCTTCGATCGCTACATCAGCTCCACCACCCGTTAGCTTTTTAATTTCGGCGATTACGTCCATCTCCTCATAATTAAGTGCAAGATCGACGCCCATTTTCGCGGCCATCTCAAGACGCGATTGGTCGCCGTCGATGCCGATCACTAACGATGCTCCCATCAATCTTGCTCCGATGGCCGCGCAGATCCCGATAGGGCCTTGAGCAAATACAACTACGGTATCACCTATCTTGACGCCACCGGATTCAGCACCGCTGAATCCCGTTGACGCGATGTCGGCCAATAGAACCACTTGCTCGTCGCTGAGTTCATCCGGGATCTTTGCGAGATTAGCCTGTGCATTTGGAACGAGAAGATATTCCGCCTGGGCACCGTTTATAGTATTGCCGAATCGCCAGCCGCCAATGGCCTCATAGCCCATGCCGTGACCGCACTGAGCCCACTGAGCGGATAAGCAGGCGCGGCATTGGCCGCACGGCGTGATGGCCCCGACCAAAACCCGGTCGCCGATCTCGTAGCCCTTGATGCCTTCGCCAAGTTCTTCAATTATTCCGACCGGCTCGTGACCTATGACGAGCCCGGGCTTAACGGGATACTCTCCCCGCACGATGTGCAGGTCAGTTCCACAAATCGTCGTCAACGTAACCTTTATAACCGCTTCGCCAGATCTGGCTTTGGGCCGTTCTATTTCATCAACTTGAATATCATTGATCCCGCGAAAGACATTTGCGCGCATTTTTTCAGACATATTTTTACTCTTATTGACCTTTGGGTTTGCGTATAACTAGCACGGAACACGGTGCGTTGTGAATAACTGCATCTGAAACCGAGCCCAGCAGGCGACCGAATAAGCCGCGCCCATGTGAACCGACCACGATAAGGTCGGCCCGCCATTCCGCTGCCACTTCAACTATTTCTTTTTCTGGCGGACCATTTATTACCTCGATTGTTAGATCAAAGTCCCCATTACCGTTCCTAATGATCTCGACCGCCTGCGCCGTGAAATGTCCGGCCTGTTTCTTTAGTGTATCGGCCATCTGCTGATAATATTCGGCGGAAGCGGAAAAAGGCTCTCCTGCGACCAGATATTGTTCTTCATAAGTGGACAACACTTTTATTTGTAAATTTGAACGGTTCGGGAAGAGTCGGCAGAATTCTTTTACCGCGTATGTGCTGTGATCTGATCCATCCGTCGCTACTAAAATTCTCATTTGATTCTCCTTTCGATCTGTTCTATTTATCTGCAACCGTTGTGCCGAATCGGCCAACTTTAAGAAAGACGGTATGAGTATTCGGTCTTAAGCCTATACGACTTCGAAAAGGCAATTAACAACCAGGAAAACCGCGAAATTTCCCGCAGTAGCTTTGTGAATTCTCACAGGTTTGAGCGGCTTGTTACCAGCCTAAGATATTCGTTTTGATGGCAGAAACATCTATGTTTCAGCAACTTAAGGGTTGAACTCTCTAGGGCTCGCCGGCGGCATGCTTCTTGCGACTACCAAGTTATGAGCTGCCTAGGCGAATCATAGCAAGGTTGCGATTTTGAGTTTTGGAGATCCGGTGATGATAGAAGTACAGGAAATGATGAATGACGGGATCGAGGAAGTGTTGCAACGCGTAGGCTTCGGGCATTTGGCCTGCACCGAAAACGACAGGCCGTATGTGGTTCCGATTCATTACGTTTATCACGGTGCAAAGATCTACTTATACACCACTGAGGGAAAGAAGGCTGACATTATCACCGCCAACCCGCACGTTTGTTTACAGGTGGAAGAGGTCATTGAAAATGATGATTGGCGGAGTGTGATAGTCAATGGCGATGCGGTCAAGGTCACTGATCACAAGGAGCGGGAGGAAGCCTTAAAATTAATTCGTTCCGCAAACCCAACCCTGACGCCCGCAATCAGCATTCGGTGGATGGATATGTGGATCCGAGAAAACAGAGAGGTCGTTTATCGGATCAAACCGGAATCCATAACCGGCCGCTCAACGGTCAAAGTGAAGATCAATGCCGCAGTCGCGCAGCCCGGGACAAAACGATGATCCAGGATATTTTGAGGATAGAACTATTGCGGTGAACAAAACCAGTAGAAAGGAGTTATCATGCTTATAAGAATATACGCAGTACTTTGGTTGGTCGTCGGATTTGCGACCCTTATCATGTTCTTAACCGGGACCTTGACCGCTAGGGCAGTGGTCGTTTTCGGTTTCGCAGCTTTTGGGTTGGTCTTTATGGGGATGATGTCTCTGCTTCCCGCGTTTGTAGCCCACCCCCACTCACATGAGTCAAAATAGATCCGCGAATGCGCCTCAATGGCAGATATGCGGTGTAACAAAACTTTCGTTGCTACAGCGAGCAATTAACATCCGTCCGGTCGTGTCGAAGTTGATCGCAGGACCCGCGAGGACTGGGACGATGACGGATGGATGTGTCTCGATGATCTTGAAAGATATGAGTTGGAGTATGCCCAATCGCTCCTCCTCGCTGAAAGGGGAGAACTGTCGGTTCTCGACTTCGATGTGGTCAGAGGTTTGAGAGAACATGAATAATTGCTCGAAACCACGAGGTTTTCAAAGCCGATCGGAGCTTTGGACAGTAGTTGGCAGAGAAAATTGCGGCCGTTGACGGCAGCTGAATTTTCATCATCTTATTTGGAACTGTCCTGGTCTTTGTTTCTAAATCCCTGGCGGTCAGCCGATCGTTTGATCCCTACCCTTATAATCCGTTTTAACCTCTTGCTTTCCGCGCTGGCCGTCCGGCACCGCGCCTTAGAGATAGATCTATCGGCCGGTCAAATCAGCATAAATGTGTCCGGTATAGTTGTAAGGGATAAGATAAATGGAGCCGGTGATAAGACTCGAACTTACGACCTGATGATTACAAATCAACTGCTCTACCAACTGAGCTACACCGGCTTGAGGTGGATTGCGGCGGGAAAATTTAAGCAAAATTGCTTTTAGCCTATTACCACAGCCTGCTTTTTCGGCGGTGACAAACTACGTTTGTCGGATCTGATACCGAAAACCGCAAACAGGAATACTAGCAAAGCGGAATGGCCTGGTGCAAGTTCATTTAGCTTGTAAATTGTCGATCTCGGCAAAAGTGTTCCGATCATACCGAATAGTTAAGTATATCAAGACACGCATGATACTGATCCTGAGCTTCTTTTTCACCTAGTATAACTCAAGTAATAAATATGTTGAACAATGAAAAAACTTATTGACGCCGGGCGGAGTTTATTCTAAAATTAATCATGCCCTTATTTCGGGCTACATTATCCTAATTCCGCCCGTGACAAGCTTCTCATTCGGGTGATCTCAAAAAAATCAACAATCCTAGATAGGTTCAGAAGGAGAAAATCGTGAATTTTCAAAACGTTTTTAAGAAAGGTGCCGCAGCACTAACGATCAGCCTGGCCGTATTCGCCGCCGGTGCAAACGCCCAAAGACAAACAACCCTAGTTGTTGAAAAAGATAGAGCACCCGTTCCGGTTGCGATGGGAAATAATCTATATTGTGCGGGTTATGTTCAATCGAGCCCGGTCGATGATTCGAACCGGATCATCGGTGCCCAGAACGAAGCGGACGGCTTTGTTTTCGCGGCAAAAAATTATATGTATATCAACCGCGGCTCCGGTAGCGGTGTGAATGTTGGCGACATCTATTCGGTCATCCGACCAAAAGGTCATGTTGATTCGAAATGGACGAAGAAAGGCGATCTCGGCATTTATGTGCAGGAGATCGGAGCGGTCGAGGTCGTTGATGTAAAATCCGATTATTCGGTCGTTCGCGTAAAATCCTCGTGTGACAATCTGCTGCTTGGCGATCTGATCGCACCGGCAACTCAGCGTGTGAGTCCGGTTTGGGAACAACGTCCGGCGTTCGATATGTTCGCGAATTCTTCGGGCAAAGCGAAGGGTCGCATTATTTTCGCACGCGATCATTATGAAATGGTCAGCCGCGAACAGATCGTTTATATCGATCTCGGAAACGACGATAATGTTCGCGTTGGCGACCGTCTTACGATCTTCCGTCCGGTCGAGAAGGGAAATCTTTCGCTGAATAACGATTGGGAGATCGTTTCCGCCAGAAGTAATGGTTTTCCGAGCGATGAATATAGAGGCGATAAATTTTCAAATAAAACCGGCCGCAAGAAAGGCGACAATGCGGGCGGTTCGGTTGTCACGAACAAAGATGCAAAACGCGGACGCCCTGACATTCGAAAGGTCGTTGGTGAAATGGTCATTCTGAACGTTAAGGAAAAAACGGCAACGGCTGTTATTACCCGCACGGCACAAGAGATCCACACAGGTGATTGGGTCGAAGTTCAGTAAAAGTTGAAACGCAGAAGGAAAGAAGGTCGCTCGAAAGGGCGGCCTTTTTTCTATTTCTTATCTTCCTGGATAATGGTATTTTCGGGCCGCTGCCTTTCGTCAAAGAAGAATTTGAAATAATCGATCATTGACCAGATCGATAGGATAACAGCCACCCATAACGCTCCGCGGCCGACGAGATAGCCGAAAACTTTCCAGTCGTTCGACGTAAGCGAAAGAGTTGAAAGATGTTCGAACGCAATGCGAACTTCGCCGACGTTCCAAAATGCAGAAGGGTAATCAAGACCGAAATTGGAAACATGCGGAGCACCGGTTGCGGCGGCGACGAGAAGAGCGACAATGGCGACCGATTGCGCCCACATTTTGATCTTTCCGATGTTACGGGCCTGAATGACCAAGCCTTCGCTGGCGGCGACGGAACGCAAGCCGGTGACGATGAATTCACGGCTGATAATCACAACGACCGCCCACGACGGAGCGAGGTTTTTTTCGACTAACACGATAAGCGAAGCCGAGATGAGCAGTTTATCCGCTATCGGATCGAGAAATTTGCCGAGTGTCGAAACTTGGTTGCGTCGGCGTGCGAGATGTCCGTCAAGAACGTCGGTAAATGCTGCAAGCAGAAATATCGCGATCGCGATCGCGTAGCTGCTGACGCCGAACCATGACTCCATAACCGTCGTCAGCAAAACAACGACCAATAACGGCACGATGATTATTCTGGCAAAGGTTAGGCTATTAGGTAGATTCACGTCACTATGAGTTTATGTTCGATGCGTTGAAAGTTCAATCCCAACGAAAAAAGTTTCGCATAGATCCAAAAAAGGCCGTCTTTTCAGACAGCCCTTTCGTATTTGGTGCGTGGTCCGCTTTAAGATAGAAAGCCTAAGTCAGACGAAGCAAAGTTTCCGATGTTCGGGAACACATTTGCTATTTCGCCTTCAGGCAGATCGAACCAGCGTGCTAGCGTCGCGGCATATTGATCAACCGAGGTTGTCGGTATCCAACGTCCGCGTGCTCCGGAATTGCTGTCGGTGTCATCCGGACCCGAGGCTCCGATCGTAAGCGTCGGAAATGGAGTACCGTTGGACGTCGGCATCCCGTAGAAATTACCGCCGTTTACAGATCCGCCGACGACGAATGCATG
Organism: uncultured Acidobacteriota bacterium; assembly: GCA_963720905.1. GTDB lineage: Bacteria > Acidobacteriota > Blastocatellia > Pyrinomonadales > Pyrinomonadaceae > OLB17. The sequence continues at coordinate 486,574 of CAVRHB010000007.1, read as the reverse complement.
GCTTGCCCAAGCGTGATCAGTGCCGACACCGCTGCCGGTGCCAGCCGGGTTGAATGTACGGCTGAAATCGGAAAGCGAGAATAACGTGACATCATCTTGCATCGATTGAGCCGTCATTTCGTCGTAAAACGAACGGATCGCCTGGCTCATTTGTCCCAAGATACTTACCTGTGTTCCAAGTTGATTTGTATGCGTGTCGAAACCTCCGATCTGGACAAAGAATACCTGTCTGCAGATCGAAAGATCCGACCGCTTTTTGATCAAACGCGCGACCTGTTTGAGCTGAAGCCCGATGCTTGTATTGGGAAAAGTAGCCGTTACTTCCTGTGATGTTTGCAGAGCGGCGTTCGCTGCCATCGCAAGATCGGTGACGTTGCTTGCGGCTTGGATGTATTTCGAACTCAGGTCGTAACTACGAAGTTCATTGAAGGAAGTCAATCGAGCCGCTCCACCGGTGTTTGTGAATCCGCGGGGATTGAGCACATCTTTCAAATTCGGGGTACCGGTATTGTTCGCCGCCCCGATCGCCATTGGCTGAGTGGTTTGGCCGTTGGTGAAAAGCTGAGAGCCTGAGATCGAAGTGACCATCGGTATCAATCCGCCGGGATTGTTGCTTTCGTTCATTTTGTCGGCGATGCGTCCGCCCCAACCGGTGAATGCCTGCGTATTAGCAATGGCCGTTTGGGCCTGGCTGATCTGATCGGAATGTGAGAACAGCTGAAAAGGTTTGGGTACCGATCCGTTCTGATATTCCTGTTTTGTCATCGGAGCAACCAGCGAACCTACGTTCGTGACGATCGCCATTTTGCCCTGGCCCCAAAGTTCGTGGATGCCGTTGTTCGTTCCGCCGCTGATCGGCCCAAAGCTTGGATGCAAACCATAGGTTAAACCGCCCATAGCGGGAACACTGATCGGAAGCAGGGAAGCTTGTGATAAGGCAAGTCCCTGCGGCGAACGCACGGCAGAATACGCCGCATAATTGCTTATCGTTGAGCTGCTGTGGTTCGGGATAACGACGTTATTTGCATCGTTTCCGCCGGCCATGAAAAGAAGAACGAGAGCTTTGTATGGTCCGCCAGCAGGAGCCGCCGGACTATTTGCCAATACGTTGATCATTCCAAACCTTTCAACCTGCGTTGCAAACGCCGCCATGCTTAGTGCACAGCCGCTTTTCTTAATAAAATCGCGTCTTGATTGTTTCATTATTTTTTACCTCTGTACCTGAAACTGCGACGACGAAGCCACCAGATAGACGGCTTGGCGTGCACGCTGAGCTGAATTTGACGCTGTGATCGAGGTCACGGCCGTCAAAATTGAAGTACGCATTTGGGACGACATCGTACTGTGAAGCATTTTCCGATCGAGTGCATCGACTAGCAAAGCACCGGTCGGATCATCTGCCGCTAAGGTTTCCATCTCGGTTAGATCGATAGAAGTCCCAAGCGGAACTGATTCGCTGGTGCCGACTTGGCTGAATACGAATGTATTTACCAAATTTGCTCGAGCTATCGATGTTCCGGTGTTCATTAGGCCAAATTCCGGGCCGGGGATCGCAGCACCGGGAACGATGTATTGCGGCGAATAATAATTAAAGACAGACGGCGAATAGAAGACACTTTGCGAAAGGCCGCTGCTAAGAGAATTGACGACGCCGTCGGAAAGCGGCGTTCCATTTGCTCCGCGCACGTTGAAGTGGCGTGCGATGTTCGTGATCAATTGTACCGGCTCACGGAGTTTTCCGTAGGTCGGATCTGTCTTTCGGTCGCCGCGAGCTTCGGGATCCAGCAAGATCGCCTTGACGACGGCTTTTAGATCACCTCTCACACCAAATCCATTGTCGCGGAATACCGCCGAGATCCTGCTGACATATGCCGGAGACGGGTCGCTCATTACGAGATGTTGAATCAGGAATTTGCTGACGAAAGGCGGCATGTTCGGGTGATAAAAAATATTATCGAGAGCTTGATCAAGCGAAGCATTCGCATAATCATCGCGTGCAGTTCCGGTGCAGCCCGTGCAGGCAGGAACATTCGTCGTGGCGGATGAACCCGAATATGTGAACAGAGTTTTTGCGGTCAGATCATGATTGCTCGAAACCAAGACCATCGGGTCCTTATAATCAGGAACATTCGAATTGCCCGTGGCATTCGGACACTCCGGGGTCACCGTATTGCCGCAGCGACGCCAGCCTGTGAAGACCTTTGTGAAATTGTTGATCCTATCTTGGTCATATGTTGGAACGGTCTCGCCGTTTTGCATGATCGGAGTGCCGTTCTGATTGAGCATTACCGTGCCGACCGTAAACAGCTGAAGCAACTCACGGGGATAATTCTCGTTAGGACTGTTCTTTGTGCTGCTGGTCATGTTCAGGTATTGACCCATGCCCGGATTCAGCGTCATTTCTTTCATCAAGGTCCGGTAGTTTCCGAACGCATTTTGCGAAAGTACCTTGTCGTAAGCGATCATCCAACTCGACTGATCGAGCGTATTTCCGGATGTGACCCACAACTGTGAAAGGGCCCAAGCGACGCGGTGACGAAGCTGAGCATTACCATAGAATGCTTCTTTATAGAACCAATTCTGCAAAGGATATTGGTTGTAGTGCACACGCTGGCAGTCGCGATATTCCGGAGTACCGCTTGTAAACATTCCGCAGCCGAAAGTAGCATCTGATTGGTCGAACGATTTGAGAGGAATATCGGGATAATCATTGCCTTCGCCGGCATAGGTCGCTTCGAACTGTTCGGCCAGCCAGGTGCGCAGGCCGATACGACGAATTCGGTTGTCCAGAGCATCAGTCGGGCCGAAGGTCGCTTGTTCCAGAAACCTTCGGCGGTCGCCTGACCAACGATAGCCGACGTAACTAAGATCATCGCTGTTATCTTTTTTAACTTCGATGGCCGGCTTTGAGCCGAGCGGCATTGAAACGACATCTTGGGGGAGTTTTTCCATTCCTCCGGTTCTGCCGTAGCCGAGCAACAATCTGTTGCTGATCAAACCGCGCCACGAAACGCTTACCAAAAGATCGCCTTGAGCTGATGGCCCGCTCCAAAAGCCTAGTTCATCAGTAAATAAGATCACGATCGACTGAAGGCTCGGATCTTCCTTTGTCGGACTTGGAATCAATTCCAATACAGGGAATTGAAAAAACCTTCCGGTCGCGTCTTCGCCATAGAACTTTAATGAATCGGCACCTTCGCCATTCATTAGTTCTAGGCCGCTGATATAAAGACGGAGTTTTGAATTCGGGGCAAAAGCGAAAGTATTTTCACCGCGTGCGGAACGCGAATCCAGTGGTTGTGCCAATGCGCGCACCGAACCTGCAACGCTGACCAAGATCGGTTCGGGTGAATTCGGATCGGGGTCAATTTGACCGAAACCGAATGTAACGAAGGAGGAAACGAATAAAGCTACACAAAACAGCCTGAAGCTGTTTGGGAATCTGATTTTATACATCATCATGCCCCCTCAAGGCAGGTTCGAATTTTTAGAAAGTCGAAAAGATCGAAAGTGTGGTCAACAAAGCTGGGGGGCGCTAAATGTTAAACATAGATAAGCAAGATTAAATCTAACTGAATCGGAAGAAAAATTCAAGCTTTTTTTCACCCATCCCAGCAATCTTTTTCAGTACTGAGTATTGGTGATTTGACGTTACCGACCGCTGTTTGGTCTTTTTATTTTGTGCATTTTTAACTTTTTGTTGCGGGTATTAAAATTATTGAATGAAAATGCGATCAAAGGTCCCCACGCCGGATAATTTTAGCTTCCGCCACACCGTTTCAAGCCATGGCTGGAGCGATCTTTTGCCATTCAAATTAAACGATGACAGCTCGCAGTTGAGGTATGTTTTTGATGGAGCTGAAATTCATGTTACAGAAAAATTCGGATCGCTTGTTGTCGAAGCCGAAGCGGAAAATTTGGATAAAAAGAAAATACTATCGGCAGTTCGCCAGATGTTTCGCATAGATGCTGATCTCGATCCATTCTATGAACTGACAACCGCAAATGAATCCTATAACTGGATAAGAGTTTCGGGTGCCGGAAGGCTGCTCAGAGCGGCGACGGTTTACGAAGATCTGATCAAGACCTTGTGCACAACGAATTGTTCGTGGTCGCTCACGAAAAAAATGGTGTCGAATTTGGTTGAGAGCTTGGGTGAAACCTCGGCGAATGGCTCGAAGGCGTTTCCGACTGCCGATGCGATGGCGGAAAAAGACGAGAAGTTTTATCGAGATGAGGTCAAAGCTGGCTATCGTTCACCTTATTTTGCGGAGCTCGCCAAAGGGGTCGCAGGCGGCCGTATCGATCCCGAAAGTTGGGTGGATACAGATCGATCCTCAGAGGAACTGAAGAAAGAGATCAAAAGCATTAAAGGCGTCGGTGATTACGCCGCCGAGCATATGCTCAAACTTCTCGGAAGGTACGACGAACTTGCCTTGGATTCGTGGCTCAGAGCGGAATTTTACAAGAAGCACAACAAAGAAAAGCCTTGTGCGGATTCTCGCATTCACAGGCATTATAAGAAATTCGGTCCTTGGAAAGGACTCGTTCTTTGGTGTGATATGACGCAACGGTGGTTCGAACCGAGCGTTCCTGAGTTATAAAAGATTTTTAGCTTTCAGCGATTCGATCGGGAAATTATTCTCTACGAATTGCAGATGGAGCCGCGGACGTTTGTCTTCGCCGATATTTCGCTCGCAAATTACGGCGAGTCCCGAGAAATCAAACTGTTCGCTTATAAATTTTACGCGGTCGCCGACGTTCAGATCCAAATTCGAAATAACAGCCGCACCGCTTTTGCTGATGTTTTCGGTCGTCGATCGTGCGCCTTTCTTTTGGGTATCGGCAACGACAAGATAAACCTCAAATTCTTTCCAATAGCGCATATCTTTACGCTTCGAAAATGGTTTTCTCGCTTCTTCGGCCCGCCAGAGCCCGTTCTCAGCCGTTCCGCAAATGCGGTAATTTTGCAGAGGATCTTGTCGATAGCTTGCCGGTGCTTCCTTTCCGATGAAAGCGACTCCTACATGAAACTTTTTCATGTCGCCGATCAATGGCTGGCTACAAAGCTGAACGACGCCCCAAACTTTATAAAGTTCCTTATCCTGATCGTATGACCGGAGTTCAGGGTCGAGCGGTAAAAGAAGCGAAACAAGCTGTCCCACACGGCATTCGCGTCCTATATAGAATCCTGCTCCATTACCTGAAACGCTGACTATCTCGCCGACGTCCTTCCACGGTCTTGCATCCTCGGCTGAATCTTTTCCTTTTACAACAGCGTAAAGGGTCTGTTCGCTCGGTTTGGCTTTGGGCTTTTCAATTGTGAGGGTATTTCGCATATTTCGGTAATTTGGGGTTTTCCCGAGATCAATCAATGCCTTCCAAAGGGAAAAGGTGATCGATAAACTCTAGATGGAGCCGAACGACGCCATCTACGCCGAGCCTTTTTCCACGGACGATCGAGATTATCGTAATGTTATGCCGTTCGCTTTTGACTCGCAGGAATGTGCCGACGTTTACGGCGAACGAAGTGAATATAGAGGCTCCGCCGATACTAATATTTTCCGTTACGCTTACCTCGCTTGCGATTATATCGCCGTTCTCATCGAGCATTTCGATGAGCAGTGATTCCGGTATCGGGAAGCGCGTGTGCCGGCGTGAGTATGACGGAAGATTACTCTCGTCCGGACGCGGATCTGCAAGCCCGATCTGCCAAAGTCCGCCGTCGTCCCGTTCGTTAATGTCGTAAAGCGTAGCTGGGTTTTCCATGTAACTTTTCGGTGGATTTTTTCCTATAAAAGCGATCCCGACGGCGTATAGTTCCGCGGCAGGGTTTTCTCCAACCGAAACACATCGGCGGACGAGTCCCCAAACGTTGTATTGGGGCTCTAAATAATCATAAGTACGGAGCTGACGCGGCATTGGAAGCGTCATAAGCACCAAACGTCCACGTTTTACAGGCCTTTTAAGATTAAAACCGGCCCCGAAGGCAGAAATATCTTCGAGCCTGGTAACTTCATTCCAGGTAAAATTTTGATCCACTCTAACTTCGACGCGGACAGGCAATGCCAGCGAATAACGCTGGATACGGCGATTTTGGGCATCTGTTATAAATTCTGCGGGTTGTTGTGGTGACATTTTGAGTGTAAACCTTTGCTTTTCGAAGATTTTAGGCCAATAAAGATCGGGTGATCAATAGTATTTGCGGGCGAGGAAAGTATAGGCTTGAAGTTGCTAAACAGGCTCGCCGCCTGTAAAATAAGAATATCATTAACAGGGATAAATTTCCAAGTTTTTTTTGTTTGACCCACTATTTGGTAAAACCACTCTACAAACCAAATTGTTCGATTTTTTATAGAAAATGGATTCAACTTTAGATCGTGATCAAGTAAATATCGAAGACGAAATGCGCCGATCCTATTTGGATTATGCGATGTCCGTCATTATTGGCCGAGCCCTGCCCGACGTCCGTGACGGCCTTAAACCCGTTCATCGACGTGTTTTGTGGGCGATGCACGAACTCGGCAATACGAGCAATAAGCCTTACAAAAAGTCGGCTCGTATCGTTGGCGATTGTATCGGTAAATATCATCCGCACGGCGACCAATCTGTTTATGACGCTCTAGTTCGCCTTGTGCAGGAATTTTCGATGCGTTATCCGTTGGCCGACGGTCAGGGAAACTTTGGATCGATCGACGGCGACAACGCCGCCGCAATGCGATACACCGAAGTTCGTTTGCAAAAGCTGACCAATGATGTGCTCGCAGATATCGAAAAGGAAACGGTCGATTTTCAGCCCAATTACGACGAATCGCTTTCCGAACCAAAGGTTATGCCGACGCGTGTACCGCTTTTGCTGGTGAACGGTTCTGAAGGCATCGCCGTTGGTATGGCGACCAAGATCCCGCCGCATAACCTGACGGAAGTCTTGGACGCGACGATGGCACTGATCAAAAATCCGGATATCACCGTCGATGAGTTGATCAAGATCATTCCGGGACCGGATTTTCCGACCGCAGGTTTTATATACGGCCGCGAAGAGATCCATCGAGCGTATCGCGAAGGTCGCGGTATTATCCAGATGCGTGCACGCGCAGCTATCGACCGCATCGGACGCGGTGACCGCGAAAAAGATGCGATCGTCATCACGGAAATTCCGTATCAGGTCAATAAAGCCAAACTGATCGAAAAGATCGCCGAACTCGTCAACGACAAAAAGCTGGACGGCATTTCGGAACTTCGCGACGAATCGAATCGGCTCGGAATGCGAATTGTCATCGAATTAAAGCGTGATGCGGTTCCGCAGGTCGTTTTGAACAAGCTTTATAAGCTGACCCCGATGCAGTCTTCTTTCGGCATCATTAATATTGCGATCGTCGATGGACAGCCGAAAGTGCTGACGCTTAAAGAGATACTTGAGGCTTTTGTCGAGTTTCGGCGTGAAGTCGTTCGCCGCAGAACCGAATTCGACCTGAAGAAAGCTCAGGCTCGTGCGCATATTTTGGAAGGTTTGAATAAAGCGATCGATGCTCTCGATTACATAATTCCGCTGATCCGAAATTCGCGTGCGGTCGATGAAGCTAAGTCATGGCTCACCGCAAAATTTACCGGCATCAACGAGATCAAAACTTGGCGTGGTGTTGCCTCAGACAAGCCGCAAACGGCCTTTGTTAAGGAACTTGAAAAAGTAATTTCCAGTCTCGAATTCAGCGATATCCAAGCTCAGGCAATTCTTGATCTACAGCTTCGAAGGTTGTCGGCCCTTGAACGCCAAAAAATACTCGATGAATACGAAAGCATTATCAAATACATCGCCGAACTAGAAAACATTCTCGCCAATGAAAGTGTTCTGCGTCAGGTGATCTCGGATGAACTCATCGAAGTTCGAAAGAATTTCGGCGATGAACGCCGGACCGAAATTATCGACGCCGGCGTCGAACTTAGCATAGAAGATCTGATACCGGACGAAGATGTTGCGATCACGGTCACGAAAGCAGGATACATAAAACGTACGCCGGTATCGACCTATTCACGGCAAGGCCGCGGCGGAAAAGGTCGTTTGGGAGCAACCGCGAAAAATGAAGATTTTGTCCAAAATCTGTTCATTGCTTCGACGCACGCTTATCTGATGATCTTCACCGACGACGGGCAGGTTTTCAAGATAAAGGTTCACGAAATTCCCGAAGCGGCTCCGTCCGCACGCGGAAAAGCGGTGGTGAATCTCGTACAGCTTTCGAGCGAGCGTAAACTGGTAGCAGTTATGGCAATACGGGATTTTGAAGAAGAAATATATTTAACAATGGTTACGAGGCAAGGTGTTATCAAAAAATCTTCTCTTTCTGACTATCAAAATATTCGGGTTTCTGGGATTAATGCGATCAATATCGACGAAGGCGATGAGTTGCTTGATGTGATCCGCACCGACGGTAACTGTCAGATCTTTATCGCAACACATGACGGTATGGCAGTTCGTTTCAACGAATCCGACGTTCGTCCAATGGGGCGTGTCGCCCGCGGCGTTCGTGGTGTAAATCTTCGCAAAGATGATTATGTTGTTTCTGTCTGCGCAGTGTCTCAGGAGGGAACTGAAAACATTCTGAGCGTTTCTGAACAAGGATTCGGCAAGCAGACTCAGGTTGGGAATTACCGCCTGACAAAACGTGGAGCGAAAGGCGTGATCAACATGAAAACGACCAAAAAAACAGGTAAGGTCGTTGCGGCATTTCCGGTCGACGAGGATTCGGAAATAATGATCATTACCGAACAGGCAAAGCTGATTAGATTAGGTGTAGATAAGATCCGAGAAACCGGACGAAGCGCTCAAGGTGTTACCCTAATCCGCTGCGGAGACGACGACCACGTCATTAGTGCAACATTGCTGGCAGCCGACGAAGAAGAGGATTAATTAGTAAAAAGGGATGAGCAGTAATTTCCTGCTCATCCCGATCATTTCTCTTAATTTTAGAGGCAATTCCATTTCCCGCCGATGACCATTGCGGGTGCTCCTGAACCGCCTGTTTGACAAGGCGAAGTATTGCGTCGGCAATTCGGACAAAACACCATCGAACCGTCCGGGCTTCCCGCAGGCAATTTATTCTGCAATATAGACGGCATCTGCACCGGTGCTCCAAACTGTACTTCCGTTCCAAAAAATGTTGGGTGTCCCTTGACTTGGCCTTCGCCCGGTTGGCCTGTCATAAAAATAACTGAGGCTCCGCCGAAATTCGACTCGGCAGCACCTCGGCAGCCAAGAATATAGCCGTCATAACAAAACCGATCGCCGGTGGAATAAACTCTCAAACGCTCGTCGGCCTTAAACGAACTACCGCCGTAAAAACTTCCGGTTGAAACCAAAGTTCTTCTCGCTTTGAAGATCAGCGGTGCGTCGAATATCGAGTTGACAATAGTGATCGGATACGAATAATCGCCCGCCTGAGGGTTGTTAACGTCATTGTAAACTAGGGAATTTGTCATCGCTTCGGTTTGAGAGGCGATGATCGTCAGATTTCCCGTGTCGAGCGTATTGATGAACGTTCCGCCAAGAGCGTTCGGAAATCCGCCTCCGAAAGAATCTTGTATGAGCACCATTCCGACACGTTCGAAATCCATTGAATCGCCGTCTTGTCCGGCCTTGCGCGGAGAATTTATAAATACGGTTCCTTTCACGCGCCAATCGCTGTTGCGGATGTTCGTATGAATTCCGGCATCGCGATTATAAAAGAATTTGCAGGAATCGACCTTTACATAATCAAACTGCCAACTGAGATTTGTCTGAGGCAGACCATACACATCGATTCCGCGATTAAAATTAGAGAAAGCAACGCGTTCGAAATTAAATCCCTGAGCTGAATGATATGCTCCAAATGCCTCGATGCCAGTTGTACCAGAAGGATTCTGTGCATTCAATTCGATATCGCGGATCGTGACGCCTTCGACACATTCTCCTATCTGAAAAAGAGCTTTATTGGTTCCCGAAAGGGTTATCCGCGAAGGGTTGTTTCGCACGACATTGCTGGTCGATGCCATGGAGTTAAGGCCGTTCGTGCCTTGAATGATTATTCCGGATGGAAGTGCGATCGGCGACGTGACCACATAATCGCCGTCGGGAACGGTGAGCGTGCCACCGTTCTTTGAGGCAATGTATGCCATCGCGCTTTTGAATGCGATCGTATCGTCCGTACGGCCGTCGCCCACCGCACCGAATTCGCGAATATTATAAAACCCTGCGGTACGGTCGTCCTTTTCGGCGATCCAATTGTAAGTGATCGGACCCGATTCAGCATCGCCTGGAAAGGTCATTTTGTACATCTTGTCTTCGCCCTCGAAGCACCATGTATTTGAAGATGCATTCGCATTAAAACTCGCTCCAACCGCATTTTTTTGGACAGCGTTCGAAGCGGCCCCGCCGTTGCAGGATCGAATGTTAGAAGGGGTAGCTTTGTCTGTGTCGACGACTGAAAATGTTGTTCTCGGCGGCACATAACGGACGGCACATGTCGGTGAACGTTGGTTTTTGGCCGCATTAAGAATGATGGAATATCCTTCGAATTTATTCTGTGCTTGGAGACCGACGGATGCAGAAAATATAAGCGTAAAAATAGCGATGCAATGTTTGATCATAATTATCGATTATCGCGAAAAATGCGTATGAGGGCAAAAGTGGAAAATTAACTGAGGTTACTATCAGGCACGACGTAATTTTTCCAAATTACGTCGTGTTGCGAGGTTAATTTTAGTTGGCTGTCCAATTTTCCCAGTTGGCGTCAGCCAGATCAAATTGTCGTCGAAGTTCCGCACGCATCGCGGTCACGTCGGCTGGAGTTACAGGCGCGAGCCGGGGCTGCTGTGCTCCAGCCGGCGGATTTGCCGCTAACTGAGCCGCTCTCCCTTGCGTGATCATATCGGCAGTTACGGTCGCTTGGTTGTTCCAAATATTTGCCGCCGATCCGACATCATACTGAGCTCCGCCAAAGCCGAGGTCACTGGAATAGCGGGTTGGCCGGCCCCCGACCCGCTCCCAATTCATCGTGCCCGAATTTGTAAGATGGACAGCCAGTCGCCGGGTCATACTCACGTTTGCGTCGTCCCAATTCTGCAAATGTGGACGGTCCGCCGCCGGGCCGCGAAAAGCTCCGACCGCCGGGCTTGTTCCGACCGTTCGGAGTGTTTCCCAAAATCTGAGAGCTTCAGCGGTTAAATTCTGTTGCGGATCTAATTGATGAAGCCAGGAATCTTCATTTTCGACCACATCTCCGTTAGATCGAAGCCAGCGAAGCCCCGCAAAGCCGAGATCGACTGCCATGCCGAAATTGTGATTACTTTCCCCCGGACCGGCATTTGTAACGCCGCGGCCGCTGGTATAAAGATCGTATTGAGCCTGAAATGTTCGCCGGTCGCCGCTTCGACAGACGCCGATCGCGATGCCGTGCAGAGCGTGCATCTGTGTTATGCAGTTATTGACACGGACCCGGAACGCGGCCGTGAAAGTCATAGCATTCGCGGCGGTCAGCTTCGCTTGTTTCTGATTTTCGGTCGCCGCAACATAAACGGTCTTTCCGCCTACCAGAACCCGCATATCGGAAAAAGCAGTGTCGACCTTTTGCAGCATCTTTCTCCAGGTCGCATCATCAGGACGAACCAATCCGGCTGTTGCATTCGGATTGGGAGCGGATTGCCGCGTTGCCTCGTTTATAAAAACGTGATCGTTCTGAAAATTGCGGATCGCATTTTTTGTATTCGTTCCGGGGTCGCCGTCGATCAATGTAAGATATGGCCCCGCCGGCAAACCGCCGCCTGCCGCTCTGGTTGTCTTTACTAATATTGCTTGGATTAAAGCTGAATCGCTTCGTTCATTTGTTCCGTTCTCACCGACCGAATTCAGAATTGCTTGCATCTTCGTTCCCCTTTTTTTAGCTCATTCGTAGCAGGTGAATGGCAGAGTTTCAGACATAGTGGACGTTTTTGCGAGTCCGATCAGAGAGGCTTTCAACGCAACCGATCGGCAATCGGTGGTTTTCAACCAAAAGCCGACATACGTATTACCATCCGGATCAACCGGGCCTAAACCATTAGACGAATCAAGTATTATGCGTTTGCCTAATTTTGCGGGTTTGGCCGCGAAAGGCATCGAACCGCTTTCAGTCGCAACGAGGCGAACTTTGGCATCTTTAGGAATTGGGGAACCTTTGCCAAATTCGATCTTAATGATAATAAATGTGGAAACGGAAGCCAGTTCACCGCTTGGCATATTCCCAAGTTCAGGTGCTCCGGCGGCAAGCAAATTTTCGGAAAATTCACCTGTCCTGCTATTGAATGCACGAGCTTGAATTTCGGATATCTTTGCCGAACGTTGGGCAAAAGCGGAATTTGTGAGAAACAATAAAAAGCAGACGGCAGCGATGATGGAGGTGAAACGCGTCATAATTTTAAACTCCGCTAAATTGAATTTGTACTATTCAAAGCCTACGCGTCTGCAATTATGATGTCAATATTTATTGAAATAACGGCGGTGTTTCGGCCTGTTTCATTAGATCGTCAAGCCCGAAATGTTGATAAGCGAGCCGCGTAGCCATTCGTCCGCGAGGAGTTCTGTTTAGGAAACCGATCTGCAATAAATATGGTTCGATGATCTCCTCGACTGAATCTTTTTCTTCGTGAAGAGCCGCGCATATCGTGCCAAGTCCGACCGGCCCGCCATCAAATTTTTCGATGATCGTCATCAAAAGCTTGCGATCCATTTCATCGAGCCCGAATGTGTCAACTTCCATTCGGTCGAGAGCGTCGCCGGCGACGTGTTCGTCGATGCTTCCGTCGTGATCGACCTCGGCATAATCGCGTACGCGGCGGAGAAGACGGTTTGCGATGCGCGGTGTTCCGCGCGAACGGCGGGCGATCTCGTGTGCACCGGTTTCGTCGATCGGCACGTTCAAAATTCCGGCGGAACGTTTCACGATCTGTTTTAATTCATCAATGCCGTAAAAATCTAAATGAAAAATAATGCCGAATCGACCACGAAGGGGTGCCGTTATCATTCCCGGACGGGTTGTCGCTCCAACCAATGTAAACTTGGGAAGTTCGAGTTTTATCGAACGTGCGGCTGTGCCCTGGCCGATCATAATGTCAAGATTATAATCTTCCATCGCCGGATAAAGTATTTCTTCGATGGCCGGATTCAGGCGGTGAATTTCATCGATAAAAAGCACGTCGCCCTCTTCCAGATTCGTAAGGATCGCGGCGAGATCGCCTGATTTTTCGATGATCGGTCCGGCTGTCGTTTTGAGCGTCGAACCCATTTCATTCGCGACGATATTTGAAAGCGTTGTTTTGCCAACCCCCGGCGGGCCGGTCAGCAAGATATGATCGAGAGCCTCGCGGCGTTTTAGGGCCGCTTTCATAAAGACGCGCAGGTTATCCTTGACCTTGCTTTGGCCGATGTATTCCGCCAACTGAGCAGGCCGCAGCGAAGCCTCAAACCTGGATTCTTCCGGCGAAAGATCCTCATCTCTGATATTTATTGCGGCTGCATTTGTCATAGTTTCGATTCGATCTTTCCAAAAGAACAAAGTGAGAAAAATAAAAGGCTTACTCAATAAAGTCTTCTTCGCAAATATTTGCGTCTCTTGCGGGGAATAAAACCTAAAAAATAAGTCCCTTATTATACAACGCCAAAATATCCATTGAAAAAGCGACCGAGCAATGAAGCAATAATCCGAGCCAGATGCTACCGTTCTTGTAGCTGATCCAACCTAGAAAGACTCCGGCGACGATCGCGGCGACCGTTTCGGCAGGCGGTTTGCCAAAGTGGATCATGCAATACGGAACGGTCATCGCAAAGATCGAATAAAGGCCGAGAGCCGGTTTCAAACTATGCACCAAAAATCCTCGAAAGAAAAATTCCAGCCCGAAGAATTGCACAAAGTATATCAGTTCCCAAAGCAAGATCGTCGTGCCGACATACGGCAGGCCGTTATACATTTTCAAAAACGGATACTTTGCGGAAAAACCCGCGGTCGTTGACATCAGATATGTCAGCGGAAGCATAAAGAGCATTATCGCGGCGAACAATTTCCAGAAACCGCTTTCGATCGAAAATGCGAGCCCAAAATCGCGCAGCCGTTTTTTCAAAACGAACTTGATGAAGATCGAAGGCAAAATGACGTAAGTTATTGTCACCAAACAAACCCAATAGCAAAGTGCCGGAAAATTGCTCGTCGATGTATCGGAGATCAACCGGCCGATCGGTTCGAGCGATGTGCCTTCGAAAAACCAAAGCGGAACCCGCGGATCTTTTAGATAATAATTTGCAGCGAGGGCGGCCGGTGTATAACAAAGCGAAAACAGCTCGGAAATCGAGCTTTTCAATGTCCTTTCGGATATGTTCGAGAATTTCGAGCATTCATTTTGCCAATCGCTGAAGAGCCGCACGAAGTAATTTCTGGACGTTCATTTCCGTACCGTCTTGTCGAGCCTGCTGCAGGGCTTTTTCCGCGGCGTTTCGCTGATAGCCAAGATTTATCAGGGCTGAAAGTGCATCTTCGAATGCATCGTCCTGACCTATCGTTCCGATTGCCGCCGTTGCAGCATCGCCCGAAATTCCGGAAGCAAGTTCGCTGATCTTATCGCGAAGTTCAATGACCATTCGTTCGGCGGTTTTGCGGCCGACTCCCGGAATAGCCGTCAATTTTGCAAAATTTTCGGTTCGGATCGCTGCGACTATCTCGTCCGCGTTCATTCCTGAAAGCATCGTGATCCCGGATTTTGCACCGACGCCTTGAACGGAAATGAGTTTTAGATAAAGGTCGCGTTCGCGCAACGTTTTGAAGCCGAAAAGCTGAAGTGCATCTTCGCGGACATGCGTGAATATTCGCAGCTCGACTTCAGAGCCGACATCGCCGATCTCGTAAAAGGTCGAAAGCGGTATTGTCACTTCATAGCCGACGCCGCCAACATCGATGATGACGGTGTTCGCCTGCTTTTCCAAAAGTTTGCCGGATAAGAATGCGATCATAGGAATGCCAGATGCGTTTCACACTTGAAACAAATTGTAATTCAAAAGGCGAATTACGGCAACGCGGCATCTGATTTTCTAAATTTTTTGCTTTTCGGGCAAAATTACTTTTCAACTTACGTCAAACATTGTAAGATGGAAAGTGCAGATCTTCGAACTGCCTTTCCTCATCGCAAGCAGTTTGAAATTTAAGCAATCATTTTTGCTTTCCGCTATTGTCAGTTGATATTTTCAAGAGGTTTTTGATTATGTGTTGTAAAAATTTTGTTTCCCGGATCGTCCCATTCCTCATAACATTTTCGCTCGGATTGCTCATAGCGAGTTTCTTTGTTCCCATCGTGCCGAAGTTTTCCTTTAAGAATCACAATGGCAGACGCGGTATGGGAAAATATTATCGCTTGCAGAATGAGAACTATCGTCTGGAGCAGGAAAATAAGGAACTGAGGGATAGGCTTCGAATGTCTGAGTTCAATGTCGATGTTCCGCCGCCGCCTCCTCCTGCACCGAAACCGTATGTTCATTTTGACGGCGACGGCCACGAGCATATGCGTAGCGGATACGGAACCGGTTCGGCTAGCACAAAATAAATGAGCCGCCGAACGGCCGGTTGAATTTTGATGACCACAGATTAACGCATACGATTTAGTGTGTTAATCTGTGGTTTGTTTTTATGGAAGAATCAGCAGCCCGAAAATTGATCTGCGAGATCGGTAAATTGCTTTACGAAAGAAGCTACGTAGTTTCTTCGGATGGGAATGTCAGCATTCGTTTGGATGAAAATACGGTTTTGGCGACGCCGACGATGACATGCAAAGGACGGATGACCGAAGATAGCCTGGCTTTGACCGACATGGACGGCAAGCCTTTGACAGATCGAAAGGCTTCGTCCGAACTGGCGATGCATCTTTTGATCTACAAGATGCGACCGGAAATAAAGGCCGTTTGCCATGCTCATCCGCCGCACGGAACTGCTTTCGCGGTCGCCGGTTTGGCCATTGATAAACCGATATTATCTGAGGTTATTTTGACATTGGGCTGCGTTCCCTTGACGGATTACGGAACGCCTTCGACCGACGAGCTGACCGAATCGATGAAGCCTTTTGTTCAGCATCATAACGCTCTGTTGATGGCAAATCACGGAGCGGTCGCTTATGGCGAAGATCTTTGGCAGGCTTTTGACCGGCTTGAAACTTTGGAGCATACGGCGAAGATCGCCATTTTGGCAAAGGCGCTTGGCGGTGCGAACGATCTGCCGCAGGACGCGATCGAAAAGCTTGTCAATATCCGCGAAAAAGCCGGTTACTTGACCTCGAGCGCACGCTGCCAATCGTGCGGGTATCTGCACGAAGCCGGCATTATTTGCGGCAACTCGACTGGCGCGGTGCACAACGGCGGTGAAAAGATCGCATTGAGCCGCGAAGAATTGATCGAGCTTTTGAGCCAAGCGGCGAATTTAGGGTAAACTAACACAACACTTTTAGATCTCTATTAAATCAGGAGAAATTAAATGCAAGAAGCATTGGGAATGGTAGAAACCAAAGGCCTCGTGGCGATGATCGAAGCGGCAGACGCGATGGTCAAAGCGGCAAACGTACAGCTTGTCGGTTATGAAAAGATCGGAGCCGGATTCGTTACGGCGATCGTTCGCGGGGATGTTGCGGCAGTGAAAGCGGCGACTGACGCTGGTGCCGCAGCAGCAAGACGCGTCGGCGAGCTCGTCAGTGTACACGTGATCCCGCGTCCTCACTCGAGTGTAGATGAGAACTTGCCGGTAGTTGCGAAATAGTAAATAGTAAATGGTCCATAGTTAATAGACCCTTTTATTGGAATCTATTGATTATCTACCACGTAAAACGACCGCAAATAGCGCGGTTCTGAAAATTACGAAACTATTCACGATTTACTATTTACCATTCACTAAATAATGATAATTGGACGCATATTGGGCACCGTTGTTTCGACTCAAAAAGACGAACGGCTGCAGGGCAAAAAGCTCTTGATCGTTAAGCCGATCGATCTTGACGGAAAGGATCAGAGTGGTTATGTCGTGGCGGTCGATACGGTCGGCGCCGGCTTTCACGAAAAAGTGATGGTTGTCGGCGGTTCGTCTGCGCGTATGGCCGAAGGCAACAAAGACTGTCCCGTCGATTCGGCGATAATCGGCGTGATCGATACGATAGATTTTACAGATTAGAGGTTAAGAAAATGAAAAGAATTCTCTCATTATTTGGTATTTTTGTTTTTCTACTCTGCACACAATCGGTTGTTTTTGGACAGCAGACGATCTCTGAAAATAAACGGAAATTAATCACTGAGCTGGTCGAAGTAATGGGTGGTCAGAAGCAAGCGATATCACTGATGAATGCGATGATGGATTCGCAGGAAAAAGTCTATTTTAAGCTGATCGAGAATCAATTTGCCAACAAAGGTTTGTCGGAATCAAAAAAAGCGCAGTTAAGTGCTCTCGCAATGGAGACTTACAAACGAATCTCTCAAAAAATGCGAAACAGGATAAATGAGCTTGATCTGGAAACGTTTTACGACGATCTGTCGATCGAGATCTATGATAAATATTTTACCGAGGAAGATCTCACGAACTTAATCGCTTTTTATCGTACTCCGACCGGAAAGAAAATGTTGGACAATTCGAGTAATATCGCAATCGATTCCATGAACGCAGTTCAAGAAAAGATGTTGCCTCCGTTGATGAAGATCATTGATGAAATAATGGAGGAAGAGATGCCGACTGTCGTTCAGGAGATTGAGAGATCGTTGGATACATAAATGCAGATCGCACGTGTCATCGGGACCGTAGTTTCCTCGGTCAAAAACGAAGCTCTAGAAGGCCGGAAGATACTTATTGTACAAACGCTTGATGCAGATCTGAATAAAAAAGGAAAACCGATGTTGGCTCTCGACGCGATCGGTGCAGGCGTCGGCGAACTCGTTTTTTGGTGCCGTGGAAAAGAAGCTTCGTTTCCGTTCAAACGCGACAGCACACCGACAGACTGTACGATAGTGGGAATTATCGATTCAAACGAACACGTATTTAACGGAGCCTGATCTTGATTCTTTGATCTTGGGGTTTCGGAAACCAAAACCGAAGCCCGAAGTCCGAAAACCAAAAGTTTTATGTTACTTGCCCGTGTAATAGGAAATGTCGTCGCGACGCAGAAGAATCAGCGTTATGAAGGTGCTCGTGTTATGTTGTGCCGTCAGATCGAACCAACCGGCGAGGATATGAGTTATACGTGCATTGCGTTGGATTCCGTCAGCGCGGGCGAAGGGGATATCGTTCTCATTGCTCAGGAAGGTTGGTCGGCTTCGACCGCTGCGACGGGCAAGGCCGGTGCTGCGATAGATTCTGCGATCGTCGGTGTAGTTGATTACATTGATCTTCTCGAAGACGAAAAATAACTCCGAATGTCTCTTTCAGAAAAAATAGCAGAATTGATCGAATCCGAGTCGAACCGCGAGGACTTGTCAGACATTTTTGCGGGCATTGAAAAGATCAACCAGAGGCTCGATAAGATCGAGGCAAAGATCACGGTTGACGAAAAATCTAACCGAATTCACGTTCATCCATCAACCCAAAAATTTGCCATTGCCGAAGCGATAGTTGACGAACTCTTTGCTGCCGGAAAAGACAAGGCCTGCACGTTCGAACCGAACGGCAAGCCTTGTGATCACTGTTCAATGTGCAGCTCTCGGGGTTTCTAACTAATTTACATTAGCAGGTGCCGCAGTATTCCCTGGTGCGGTGGCCGGTGCACTATCACGTCGAAGACTGTTCGCGTCACCAACGCTAGGTGCAGTTCTCGCAGCTTCTTCAGCTTTGAAGAATGGCTCTTCCTTAAATCCGAGGAGTCCGGCGGTCAGGACGGCAGGAAACGAATTTCGTGTCGTATTGTAGCTTTGTACAGCG
This sequence comes from uncultured Acidobacteriota bacterium, assembly GCA_963720905.1. GTDB lineage: Bacteria > Acidobacteriota > Blastocatellia > Pyrinomonadales > Pyrinomonadaceae > OLB17. The sequence continues at coordinate 467,642 of CAVRHB010000007.1, read as the reverse complement.
CCGTTAAAATCGGTCCTCGCCGTATTGATGCGGTTCTCGGTGCCGACGAGTTCGTCTTGCACTTTCATAAACGCATCGCTCGATTTGAGCACAGGATAATTTTCCTGTAACGAAAGCAAGCGTCCGATCGTTCCACCAAAGCTATTATTGGCGTCTATGACGGCCTGTTTCTGTTCAGGCGTCTTATCTCCGTCTGCGGCTTGTCCGGGTGCTTGACTCGCGTTCAATAAACGTGAGCGAGCCTCGGCGATCTGTCCGAAAACTTCCTGTTCCTGAACACCGGCCATTTTGGCGGTTTCGACAAGATTCGGTATAAGGTCCGCTCGACGCTGCATTGCACTTTCAACGTTCGCCCATTGGCTTTTGACCGTCTGCTGTTTTGCGGTCAGGTCGTTGTAGCTGCAGCCGCTTGAGCCAAATGCCGCGAGCAATGCGATCGTTAACAAAATAGTTCGTTTCATATTATTCTCCCCCAAAATGTGGTCTGTTCGTTTTCTTAAATTCTACCCTTTTTCGACGGCATCTACCGTCGCGATAACTTTTTCGATCTGTTCCATATAGGCCGCGAAAAGTTTGTTTGCCTTTACAATATCAAATTCGGGCCCGGGTTTTTTTTCACGAAAAGCGAATATCTGATCGAAAACATCGCCGTCCAACTGTAAATGTTTAACGAGCGATGTTGTGATCTCATGTTTTTTCGGCGAAGCTCGGACTCCGATGAGCATCAGAACGGCACGGAATATCGATGAAAAACTCGCGAGACTTTCTGTCATCAAATGAGCCAGGCCTTCAGAAGATTCGGAAACGGCGATGTAACTCCGACGCAGTAATAGAAGTTTGCTGCGAAGCTCATATTCCGATTGATGCCGCAAAAAATTATCCGAGATCACCACGTTTTCCAAAACATCTTTACCATATAAAACCTTTCGTGCGTCTTCCATCTGATGAAATTCGATAGGGAAGACATCGGCCGCGTTCTGCAATTCGGAAACCGTAAAATAAACCGGAACGGGATGACCGGTCTTTGTCCATTCGCGGACGCATGCGTGTGCGTTCTGCAGATCGACAGGCGTAATGCGGTCGAGGGCAACGAGCAGATTATAATCTGATCTGTTAGGAATAAAATCCCCGGCCGCGGCCGAGCCGTAGAGAATCACCGCCGCCAAATTTTTGCCGTGCGTTGAACGCAGGTCGTCCACAAATGCTTCAAAATGATTCATATTTTGATCAAGTCCTCCGCTTACCAGCCGCCACCGGCACCTCCGCCGCCAAAATCTCCGCCTCCGCCAAATCCTCCCCAACCGCCTCCGCCGCTGCTTCCACCCCAATCGCTGCCGCCGCTCCAACTGCTTCCTGAACTTCCGCCTCCTCCGCTGGATAAAATGGAACCAATTATCCATGGCAGAGCGCTTCCGCCCGAACCGCCTCCGCCGCCTTTATTATTGCGATTGGCCCAGATCGAAAAAAATATAAAAACGACAATTATCAACAAGCAAATAAAACTGAATCCGCCTGCGTCAGAATCAGAGTCACCATTTTCAGGTTCCTGCGTCGCAGGTTGAGCGGTTCCATTGCGGACGGCTTCGACGCGAGCCATGTAGGCGTGCATCGTATCGACAACCCCTTTGCTATAATTTTGCTGTTTGAATTCGGGAACTAAATATTGCCGTTGAATGCTGCCGGCGATCCCGTCGGTTATTTCGTCTTCAAGGTCGCGGCTGATCTGGGTAAAATATTTTCGATCATCGATCGCAACAAGGAGTAATGCTCCCGGATTGTCCTGATCTTTCGAACCAATTCCCCAACCGCGTGCTACTGCCAAAGAATAATCTGTGATATCTCGACCGCCGGTCGTCCGTATAATAGCGACGCCGAATTCGACGTTCTGCGTTTTCTTAAAAGCTATAAGTTCTTTGTTCAGTGCGGCAATGTCGGCTGCGTCCATTACGCCGACGTAATCATTCACCGGAGCTGTCGGAGCAGGAAGAGGCGAATTGTTTATGGAAAAAGGTGTTGAAGTTTGAGCAAATGAACCTAAGGCAGATCCTAAAAATAGAACCGCGATCAGAACATAGCTCGATTTGTGAAGAGCCTTTCTCAACATAAAGTTTTCGCAAGCGATTCTATTCAATATAGTTAAATTACGACAAGAATCAAAGCGAGGTTCCATAATTTGCGGTTTGTGATCAGGAAGTTCTTTTGTGAACATTCACTATTTCTGCCCTGAAAATACGCAAGGCGGCTTTTACTGTCGGGTGCGAACGGGCGTGTTCCATTAGCTGCTCCTGTGTTGGGTTTTCGGGAAGTTCGGTTGGCGGTGTATCGTCGGTTTCATCGTAGAATTCCGGTGTGATATTCGGGATCGAACGTGCTTTCGCGGCCGCGGCTGCGGAACCGTTCTGCCCTGCGGAGGATGATTCTGATTGCGATCTTTTTCCGAAGAGCATCTCGGCCATTTTCTGAGCTGCCGGAATTGGGGAAAGATCATCCCCCGTGATCTCGAGCTTTGTCTCGTAAGCACTATCGAGCCAGGCGTCTTCAATGTGCTCCAGATATTCCGAGTCGATGTCCGGCAAGCGAACGGCAATGTCATCGACAAAGCTTAAGTCGATGGACGAATGCGGCGGTTCCGGTTCAAACGAAAGATAGTGATCGGGCGGCTCTTCGTCTAGGTACGGCGGTGTTTCCGGAATATCGGGAGTTTGGGTAGCTTTCAATTCCGGCGAACCTTGCTCGACCGATATTTCAGCCGGCGGCTTGGATTTTAGAGTTTTTTTTTCCTCGGTATAAGCGGCAGTGTTCATCGAAGTTGCGGTCGGATCAATATTTTTGAGCCTTTCGAGAATATTATCTATCGATGAGAGCCGACGCATTTCGACAAGCTTGATCAAGCCGATCTCCAGCATATGCTGCGAGCGCGTTGCTTCTTTCAATTTCGTTTCGGTTTCACTGACCGAATTAAAAAAGCGAAGAAGATCGGATTCCGAAAAAGGGACGGCACATTTCTCGATCTCTTCAGGTGTCAGGATCGAGTTTTCCAGTAGATTTTCAGCGGCTCCGGCGATCTTGTAAACCAATAGATCGCGAAACAGCGACAGCAGATCGAGACAAAAGTTGCGAAGATCGTGGCCGCGAGCAACGAGGTCCTCAACGACTTTCAGCATAAGCTTCGGATCGCTGGTTTCGATGGAACTTATAACGCTTGTCAACATTTCCGTGCTTGCAATTCCGAGTGCCGAGATGACATCCGGTTCGCTGATGGGACCGGTCGAAAAGCTTATGACCTGATCGAAATTTGATTGTGCATCTCGCATCGAACCTTCGCCGGAACGGGCAATGGCACGGATCGCTCCTTCATTTACTTCGATCTTTTCGGCGTTTGCTATCAGTTCCAATCGAGACGCGATCTTTGCCGTCGGTATCGTCCGAAATTCAAATTCCTGACAGCGCGAAAGGATCGTATCGGGTAGCTTATGCGGCTCGGTCGTTGCCATAATGAAAACAACGAAAGGCGGCGGTTCTTCCAAGGTCTTGAGCAAGGCATTGAACGAAGATTTCGAAAGCATATGAACTTCGTCGATGATGAATATCTTGTAACGGTCGCGTGCTGTCGAAACGTTTATGCTTTGCAGGATCAGGTCGCGAATGTCGTCAACGCCGGTGTGCGACGCAGCGTCGAATTCCATAACGTCGATCGAGCGGCTTTCGGCGATCTCTTTACACGAAGGACAGGCTTCCGGATCGTCAAATGAACAAGGGTGAATATTTGGACCTTCTGTCTTTTTACAATTGAGAGCTTTTGCCAGCAGCCGTGCGGTTGTAGTTTTACCAACGCCGCGTGCACCGGAAAACAGATACGCATGATGCAGACGATCGTGCTCGATCGCATTCCGCAGCGTTAGCGTAACGTGTTCCTGGCCGGTCACATCTTCGAAAAGCTGCGGCCTCCATTTTCTGGCTATAACCTGATAAGACATACGAATAAAAAGGAAATGGATAATTGATGATATCTGATATCAATTATCCATTCAATATGGCGGCTTCAGACTTAACCGCAACACAGGCAGAAATTGCTACCGTTGCTCGATTCCTCGCCTAGCGGAGTTCACAACACAAACCTTGTGCGGAGCCTGAAGCCATATAATTGTGGCGGAAAGGGTGGGATTCGAACCCACGGAACCCTTTTGAGGCTCACAGCATTTCCAATGCTGCCAATTCAACCGCTCTTGCACCTTTCCGAATTAAATAGGATAACAAAAACTTCGTGATTGTCACACTTCCTCAACAACAATTTCTTTCTCGGGAATATCACTCCCGACAATTTCCGCTTCATCGTTTGGCGACAGCCAGCTGAAGAAAAATCCGGCGAGCAATGCGCCCAATATCGGTGCGAGCCAGAAAAGCCAAAGTTGGTGGATAGCCATGCCACCGACGAATATGGCAGGGCCGGTGCTTCGCGCGGGATTTACGGAAGTGTTGGTAACTGGAATAGTTATCAAGTGGATCAATGTCAGACAAAAACCTATTGCGATGGCCGCAAAGCCCCCGGGAGCTCGTTTGTGTGTCGAACCAAGAATGACGATCAAAAAGAAAAACGTCATTACTGTTTCAGAAACAAAAGCCGCGTATGCGGTGTAATGTCCCGGCGAACCGGCAGATTCGCCAAAGCCATTTGCGGCAAAACCGGATTTAACGACATCGAAACCCGCTTGTCCGTTCGCGATCGTGTAAAGGATTCCGCAGGCAGCGATAGCTCCAATTACCTGAACAACTATATAAGGCAAAAGGTCGCGTGCGGGAAAGCGTTTACCCGCCCACAAACCGATCGAGACAGCAGGATTGAAATGGCCGCCCGATATATGTCCGAGTGCGAAAACGCCGCTAAGTACGGTCAGACCGAACGCCAAAGAGACACCGGCAAACCCGATTCCCTTATCGGGATATGACGTAGCCAAAACAGCGGCTCCGCAACCGCCAAGAACGAGCCAAAGAGTTCCGAGAAACTCAGCCGATAATCTTTTTACTAATGGCATATTTCCTCCAAATTATTTTTCTTGAGATAAATTATGACGACTAAAATCTATCAAATGAGCGCATGCTTATCATTTGGTTGTAGGCGTTAATGACCTGATCCGGTGAACCATCGACCATCCAGCCGCCGCTTCGACCAAGTTGTCCGCGTTCGAAACTGTCGAAAGGCTTTTTGTCGCGAATGCGCCGCATAAGTTCTTTCGCCGCTTTGATGAAACCGTCGGCCTGACCTGAGAAAACACCGCTCATGGGCGACTTGTTGGCATCTTTGACTGCGGCCAAAGCAGTGTCGGCCTCATCTATCATTGGCTGCAGATCGTCTGCTTTCATCGCGGAATATTCATTGTCGCGAACATAGGCCATGATCGTTTTAGCCTTTATGCTGAAATTGACGGCTGCATATTGGTAGGCTTTGGATGGATCGTCCTTGAATTCATCGAGCTGCATCTCTGCTACGTTGTCTTCGAGTTTGTCGATCTCAGTTCCAAAAGCCTTATTGATCTTTTCGAAGTTCTCAAAAGACGCTATCAGTTCAGGATGAGCAGCTTTTCCGCGGGCAAAATTATCATCCTTGTAATCTTCCTTATCGTAATAGCCGTAAATGTCAGCGACCTTAGGCAAAACTTCATTCAAAGCGAGAACAAATTGATCTGCCGCGGCTTCAAGTTCCGGCATTGGCGGCTCCATTGCTTTTGCTTTTGTAACGGCCGCCGAGCAATCGGATCCATCGCCGTTTATTTGATATAGGCCATAAACAATACGCTCCTTGCCGGTCGGTCCCGCTTTCGGGTCTCTGACCCAAGAAATATAACGATTGTGGCTATTCGCCACGCTCGTAGCATATTTATTGAAACAATCGGAAATGTAGAGATTTGATTTTTTGACAAGCAACGCGGAAGAACTTTCCGAGCCGGCAGATTTTGTCGGTCCGTCGTCCTTTATGTTGCCAATGTCACGTTCTTTCTTTTGTTTTTCTGCTAATTCCTTAGCGTAGCGGCTTATGGATGAGCAACTAAGTGAAACAAAAATTACAAGAGATAATGCGGCCAGTGCAGAAACGACGGTTTTTCGATCTTTCACGATGCTATTCTCCCGAGGTGAAAAGGAAAACGATAAAAGATAAATGGCGGAGAGGGTGGGATTCGAACCCACGGAACCCGTTAAGGCTCAACAATTTTCGAGACTGCCCGATTCAACCACTCTCGCACCTCTCCGCGAATTGATTATTCTAAGCGCTATGCCGCAAAAAATTCAAGCTGACGCATTGAATTATCAACCTTTTCGCCTTTCTTTGAAAAAATCTTGGATGAGCGGGCGGCATTCGCCGGCTAGAACGCCTGATGATATTTCCAGGCGGTGATTGAGATCATGGCTGGTGCATAAATTGAAAATAGATTCGACAGCCCCGAACCGTATATCGTGCGCTCCGAAAACGAGTCGTTCAACGCGGGCGTTAACTAAAGCTCCGGCGCACATCGCGCACGGTTCGACCGTCGAATACATCGTCGTTCCCACAAGGCGATAATTTCCAATGATCCTTGCGGCCTTTCTTAATACGACGATCTCGGCGTGAGCCGTCGGGTCTGTATCGGTGATCGTTCGGTTGGCGTCGCTCGCGATTACTTCGCCCATATTATCGACAAGACATGCACCGATCGGAACTTCGCCTCGGCCGCGTGCTTCGATCGCGGCGGCAAGCGCGATCCGCATAAAATGCTCGTCGTGTTCCTTCATCACAGCAAATAATAACCGCCAATTTGCTGAAATAAAACTATGCGAAGCGTGATTTCTGCGATTTCTTGCATAGCTGCGTTTAAAGTGCTAATTTTTCTAACGGAAACGGTGCAAATTAAAACTGTTTTTCGATCTACTTTCCTCAAAATCAGCTTATGAGCGAAGATGTTCGGACCGGCACTCAAACGGCCGGCGAAGATATTCATATCACAAACCTGCCGGATTCATTTCGGGCATTCGCCGAAGAAGTACATAAGCGCAATCAAAAGCCGAAAGCGACCCCGCAAACAATAGTTCAAAAGCTGGCACCCGCGGAATTTAATACCGCCATGGTTCATTTTTATCGCGGTGAAATTACCCGTTCGAATGTTTGGCGAAACCGTCTTGACGCGACGACGAACTGGGCTGTGATCACGGCCGGTGCGACACTTTCGTTCGTTTTCAGCTCACCGGACAATCCTCATTTTGCGATACCGATCAATACGATCCTCGTTTCAATATTTCTTTTTATGGAAGCCCGCCGATACCGCTATTATGAGGTGTGGGCAAATCGGGTTCGTGTAATGGAAACGGGATATTTTGCTCCGATGCTATCGCAAAGGCATATACTGCCGGATAAAGAATGGGCGGAAAAAATATCCGAAGACCTTATTACGCCGCATTTTACGATCACCGAATGGGAAGCGGTCGGACGGCGGCTGCGAGCAAACTATTTGTGGATATTCATATTGCTAGCTCTCTCGTGGACGCTTAAAATTTACATCCATCCATCTCCATTGCCGACGGCGACTGCACATGATAGAGCTCGTTTTTGGGAATTGCTGTTTGCTCGAGCGGAGATAGGTATCGCTCCTGGTTGGTTTGTGATCTTTATTGGTGCGATATTTAATCTTGCGATATTCTTGATCGCTTTTGGCACCTTAAAACTCCGCGATTCTTCGAGCGAATTATTGGAACTTGAAAATATGCAGTGGCATCCATTAAAAGAAGTATCTGAATGGGCGGAAAGTAATCTAATCAGGAGGAATACGATTCGCAGATCTAAGAAAGCAAGGCAGAGGATCAGGTCAATTCACAAAACGGACGCATAGTAGGAAAATATGATGAAGAAAATAGGATTATTGGCCGTCATTTTGGCGGTGGTATTTGCGGCTTCGTTACAAGCCCAAACTGCTACTGCGGCGAAAGTCAGTGTTGCAGAGGTTATTGATAAAAAGCTTGCCAGTAAGCTGATGGCTCGCGATATGCCGTATCGGGTTATCTTGCCGGTTCGCTATAACGAAGTGCGAGACAAACGATACTCGACAATTTATTTATTGCACGGGCTGACCGGACATTACGACAATTGGACGGACAAAACCAAGCTTGCACAGTTTGCCGCATTGCACGACTTTATTTTGATAACGCCAGAAGGCGATAACGGTTGGTACACCGACAGTGCAACCGTCGCGAATGATAAATACGAAAGTTACATAATCAAAGAGCTGATCCCGGAGATCGACAAAACATTCCGCACAATTTCCGACCGCGATCATCGTGCGATCGCCGGTCTTTCGATGGGCGGTTATGGCGGAATGAAATTTGGGATCAAATATCCGCAGATGTTTTCGCTTGCGGGCAGTTTTAGCGGAGCGTTGGGTGCGGCAGCATTTACGGAGAAGAATGCCGGGCAGATCGGCAAAGGTCTCGATGCGATCTTCGGCCCGGCGGACAGCGAGCTGCGAAAAAAGAATGATATTTTCGGCCTTGTGAAAGCATTGACCCCCGAAAGAATAAAGGAATTGCCATTCCTATATGTTGATTGCGGCACGGAAGATTTCCTGTATTCGAGCAACAAAGATTTTGCTGCTTTACTTGTTGAAACGAAAATCCCGCACGAATTTCGTGAATTGCCGGGTGCACATAACTGGACATTCTGGAACTCGCAGGTAAAAGAATTTTTGGAGGTCGCAGACGACCGTTTGAAAAAATAGTTTATGAAAAAGTATTTGATCGTTTTTATATTATTTTTGGTTTGCGGTATTTCCGCTCAGAATCCTGAAATGTCAGCGACTGAAAAGGAAAAGATTTCAGCCGCTCGGATCACAGAGATCCAAGCCGAACTTCAGAAAGAAAAGCTTGACGGCTGGCTGTTTTACGATTTTCGCGGCAGCGATATTTTGATGCCGCGCATCTTGAAAACAGATCGCGCAAGCGGATCACGGCGTTGGTATTATTACGTTCCCGTAAAAGGCGAACCGACCAAGGTCGTCCATGCGATCGAGCCGGATCAACTCAATAAATTGCCCGGCAAAAAGCTCATCTATCGTGAATGGCAACTCATCGGCGATAATCTAAAGACTGCATTTTTTGGAAATACGAAACCTGATCATAAGCTGCGAATCGCTATGCAGTATTCGCCGAACAATGATATTCCCTACATTTCGCGGGTCGATGCCGGAACTATCGAAATGGTGCGTTCGCTTGGAGTAGAGGTCGAAACAAGTGCTGATCTCGTGCAGAAATTCGAGGCGGTTTGGACGCCGGAACAATTGGCGATGCACAAAGAAGGCGCCGAAAAAATGCAAAAGATAATGCTCGAGGTTTTTGCCGAGATCAAACGGCGAATCAATGCCGACATTCCGACGACAGAGATCGACATCCAAAACTATATGATGGATCAGTACGTGAAAGTTGGAATGCAGCGTTCGCCGATGATCGTCGCGGTAAATGCGAATGCCGCATCACCGCATTACTTCCCGACTAAGGATCGAAATTCGCCGATCAAACGAGGCGACCTGGTTTTGATCGATGCAGTTTCGAAAGTTAACAAGCCAAAGGCTCCGGCCGTCGATCTGACATGGATGGGCTACGTCGGCGAAGCGGTTCCGGAAGAATATGTGAAGATCTGGAACATTGTTTACGACGCACAGCAATCGGCATACAGTTTCATCCGCGATGCCTTCAAAGACGGCCGCACGATAACCGGAGCCGAAGCCGATGATGTCGCTCGAGGCATTATAAAAAAAGCGGGTTACGGCAATGAATTCTTGCATCGAACCGGCCATTCGATCGGCGAAGAAGGCCACGGGAACGGAGCGAACATCGACAATCTAGAGACACGCGATTCGCGGAAGTTGATCTCTGGAACCGCATTCTCGATCGAACCCGGAATCTATTTTGACGGCAGATTCGGAGTGCGTTCGGAGATCGATGTTTACATCGACGGCAAAAACGTGATAATCACGGCGCCTCACCAGACGGAGATAATTCCTATACTTAAATAGATTTATCTCAAAGCAGTTAAGTCGCAACAAGAAAATATTCGGGCGGTAGCCAATATGTTCGAATTGATCCCATTATTTTATATTGTAGAAAACTGGCAAAACTTTGTCTCTCTTACTTTGGGTCCTTGCGACTTAGCGTCTTTACGTTAATATCCCCATATGCTCAATTTTGCAATTGAAACGGTCCGCGATGCCGGACAAATATTACTCGAAAAATTTGGTCGAAAGATAAAGATAACGAAGAAACGCGAGATAGATCTTGTTACAGAAGCCGATCTTGCTTCTGAAGCTTTGATCATCGAACGGATCAAATCATATTATCCAAAACATTCGATCCTTGCGGAAGAAGCCGGAAACGCGGTCGTTATTGGCGACGGCGGTTCGTGGAAATGGATAATCGATCCGCTTGATGGCACGACAAATTACGCACATGGCTATCCCTGTTTTTGCGTAACGATCGCGCTAGAACATGAAGGCGAGATAGTTCTCGGCGTTACGTTCGATCCGACCCGCGACGAACTTTTTGCCGCCGAAAAAGGATGCGGTGCAACGCTTAATGGCAAACCGATCAGAGTTTCCGAAACTGAAATGCTTGGCGATTCGCTGATCGTCACGGGCTTTCCATACGATTTTAAGGATCGCCCGGATTTCGCCCGGCATCTGAATAGATTTCTGATCGAATCCCGCGGAATTAGGCGTGACGGTTCGGCCGCCATCGATATGGCGTACGTCGCATGCGGCAGGTTCGATGGGTTTTGGGAAGAAGGTTTGAATCCGTGGGACGTTGCGGCAGGAAAGCTTCTGATCGAAGAAGCCGGCGGCATCGTCAGTAATTATGACGGATCGCCGTTCAGTATTTACAAACCGCCGATCTGTGCGAGCAATGGACTCATCCACAATGCAATGCTCGGGGTCTTGTCCTGACTTTAGAACTCAATTTCGCTATGCTAACCTTATCAGCATAGAAATCAGCAATTATATCTTTTAATTTATGTCGTGGTTTAGACGAGACAAGCCCAAGATCGAGGGTCAGGACAACAGCGAAGAGCGAACCGTAAAAACGGAAGGCATCTTTGTTAAATGCCCGGAATGTGAAACGCCATTGTACAAGCCGGAGCTGATCGATCAGCTTCAGGTTTGTTCTGGCTGTGATCATCATTTTCGGTTTGGCGCGCGCGAACGGCTCAAATCCATTTTTGACGACGGCAAGATACGAAATGGCTTGACGAAGAAGTTTCGTCTGGCGATCCGCTCGAATTTGTCGACACAAAACCGTATAAAGACCGGATAGAACAGGCCAAAAAGTCATCCGGTTTGCCCGAAGCGATCGTTTCCGGCGAGGGTAAGGTAGGTGGACATCTTATCTTTGCGGGAGCGATGGATATGTCGTTCATCGGCGGTTCGATGGGTTCGGCGGTCGGCGAAAAGATCACGCGGATAATAGAACGAGCGTTGGAAAAACGCGGCGGAGTGATAATCTTCTCGGCTTCCGGCGGAGCCCGCATGCAGGAAGGCACTTGAGCCTGATGCAAATGGGTAAAATTTCGGCGGCTCTTTCAATGCTTCACGAAGCGGGATTGCCGTTCATCTCGGTTTTGACCGACCCGACGACCGGCGGTGTGACCGCAAGTTTTGCGATGCTTGGCGATGTAATAATTGCCGAACCGAAAGCACTTATAGGATTTGCCGGACCGCGTGTTATTGAACAAACGATCCGCCAAAAACTACCGAAAGGATTTCAACGCAGCGAATTTTTGCTTGAACACGGAATGGTCGATATGGTCGTCGACCGACGAGAGATGAAAGATAAGATCGTCCGCGTTTTGGATTTTGCAATGAATAAAACCGCTGCGGCGAAAGGGAATTGAGATGATCGGAAATGAGACGTTGTCAATATTTTATGTGCGCGGACTCGAACAACTGCGCAAAGAGATAGAGCAATACGAAAACGACGCTGATCTTTGGAAAAAGTCAGGCTCTATTCCAAATTCCGGCGGCAACCTAGCTCTACATCTGATCGGCAACCTCAATCATTTTATCGGTGCAACGCTTGGCGGTTCCGGCTACGTTCGCGAGCGTGACCGTGAATTTTCGGATTCTGAGATCAGTCGCGAAAAATTGATCGAAGACGTAGACTCGACGATCGAAGTTGTCCGGCGAACGATCGACGGTTTGGATGAACCCGACCTAAAGAAAACATTCCCGATCGAAGTTTTCGGCAAACCCGAAACCACCGAATTTATGCTGATGCATTTGGCGACTCACTTAAGCTACCACCTCGGCCAGATCAATTATCATCGGCGATCTATGACCGGGAATTAAAATGTGAACTTCGCGGAAGCCGAAAATTACCTCTACTCGCTCGGCAACGAGGTCGAAACGATGAAGCTTGGGCTGGAGAATATCAGCAGGCTTCTTTCTGCTCTCGATCATCCGCAAAATAAATACCTAAAAGTTCAGATCGCCGGAACGAATGGCAAAGGTTCGGTGTGTGCATTTTTAGATTCAATATGTATTTCGGCAGGAATCAGAACAGGCAGATATACATCGCCACATTTGATCTCGATAACGGAAAGAATAAAGATCGGCGGTGAAGATATTTCGAAATCTGACTTTGCCCGCATTGCGACACTCGTTCGCGAAGCGGCCGAAGATCTTTTGGCGAATGGCGTTGTCGAATATCTACCGACTTTTTTCGAGCAGGTAACAGCTATTGCTTTGATCGCGTTTGCCGAAGCAAATGTAAAACTCGCGATTCTCGAAACAGGTCTCGGCGGCCGTTTTGATGCGACTACTGCGGCAAATGCGGAGTTAATTGCGATTACTCCGATCGATCTAGATCATCAGGAATATCTCGGAGAAACGATCGAAGAGATCGCTGCTGAAAAGGCCGCGATAATAAGACCGAATTCCAAAGTTGTTATAGGCAATCAGAATGTGGCAGCGATGAGCGTTCTGTTGGCACGATGTATGGAAGTTGGAGTTGTTCCACGAACTGAGTGCAAAGCAGATGTCTGGGCTATTGATACACACAACAAAACTGCCGTAGTTGGGTTCCGGACGGATCTCGGTTTCTATCATGACCCTGATCTTGGACTTAAAGGTCGCCATCAGATCGAGAATGCTCGAATCGCGGTTATGACCGCTGAAGTCATCAAATTTGACTTCGGTTTTGAGGTTAGTGTCGACAACATAGATGACGGACTTGAGAATGCGAGGCATTCTGGTCGGTTGGAGTACATAGGTCAATTTTTGCTGGATGGAGCTCACAATATTTCAGCAGTAAAGGCTCTTGTTACATTCCTGGGCGAATTTGAAACGAGGCCCCTCACGATGGTCTTTGGCGTAATGAAGGATAAAGATATCGAAGCTATGACTAAGATCTTATTTCCTGTAGTAGACAGGTTGATCCTTACACGAGTTTCGAATTCGCGTTCGGCAGATCCGAATGAAGTTATGAAATTCGTGTCCAGTGAACAAAAAGCCGTTATTGCTGATTCTGTAACTGAAGCTATAGCTGTTGCACGGGAAATATCAGATGATGGTTTGATCGTCGTGACCGGATCGCTCTATCTGGTTGGCGAAGTTAAGAAATTGTTGAATAATTAGGCTTATGTATAAATTAGTTTTGATACGCCATGGCGAAAGCGAATGGAATAAAGAAAATCGTTTTACGGGTTGGAAGGATGTTGACCTTTCCGAGAAAGGAAACGCTGAAGCACACGCCGCCGGCAAATTATTAAAGGAAGAAGGGTATACCTTCGATGAAGCTTACACATCGGTTTTGAAGCGTGCGATCCGAACGCTTTGGATAGTTTTAGATGAAATGGATCTGATGTGGATACCGGTGACAAAATCCTGGCTCTTGAACGAACGCCATTACGGTGCGCTCCAAGGGTTGAACAAAGCTGAAACCGCGGCGGAATATGGTGAAGAGCAGGTCTTGATATGGCGGCGAAGTTTTAATATTCCGCCCGGGCCGCTCGAAGCGTCCGATCCGCGATATTTGGGAAATGATCCGCGTTATGCCGATCTTAAACCGGGCGAGTTCCCCAAAGCCGAATGCTTAAAAGACACAGTCGAAAGAGCCGTGCCTTATTTCGAGAGCGAAATATTGCCCAAGGTAAAACAAGGCAAACAGCTTTTGGTAGCGGCTCACGGCAATTCGCTTCGGGCGATAGTGAAGTATCTTGATAACATTCCGGATGATGAGATCGTCGGACTAAATATTCCGACCGGCATTCCGCTCGTTTACGAACTTGACGAAGACCTAAATCCGATCAAACATTATTATCTTGGCGATGCCGCCGCCATCGAAGCCGCCCAAAAAGCCGTTGCAAATCAAGGAAAGGCCGAACAGAATCACAAATGAAGATAAAAAAGAATAATAAATTTGCAATTGTTGCGACGATCTCGTCGATCTTATTCCTTGCCGGTTCAGCCGTTTTTGCTCAACAGCCGGACTTTACTCAACCAGGCAGTTATTCTATTAAAACCGCAAACGGATATCTTTTTATCCGTAACGGCGTTAAAAAATCGCTGTGTTTTGATGTTGTCGGCGAAAAAGTTGAGGCCAAACAGGAACAAGAAAATCCGACCTTTCTGGTCGATGGTCAGTTGATTGCAGATCTTGACGGTCGATCGAAAACAATTTGAACCGACGGGCAAAGTTGCAATTACGGATCTTTTAGAAATTCATCGAAAATGGGAAACGGATTATCTAGCCGAAGAGGTTTTCGGCCAGATAAAAACGGAAAATAAAGTAGAAAAGATCGCCGACCGCGATGTTCTTTTCTGGTGGTTCAAACGCCCTAAATTTGACGATGAGTTCGACCGCGATTACTTTGCCACCACACTATTCGGCGAGGATATTTTTGGTGTTAGCAGCCCTGTAACAAAAGGTGAAGATCTGACTGTATACCGAAAACGATTTGACGGCATATTTAAATCGCTTCGGATCCAAGACAAACCTTTTGACGTAGAAAAGATCGCAACCGAGATCCGAAATAGTACGGCCGCAGGATCGTAACGCTTTGCCCGAAAACGAACGAACATATCCGATATGGCACAAGGCCATTTTCGTCATCCTTGCTGTCATCAGCCTTTCGCCGATAGGTTCACCGCCGGTTGCGTTGGCTCTTGGACTACTCCTCGCCTTGACGCTCGGCAATCCTTTCCCTTCGATCACCGGAAAGCCGACCAAATATCTTCTGCAAATTTCCGTCATTCTTCTAGGTTTCGGGATGAATCTCTCGGCGGTAATTCAGGCCGGTAAGGACGGAATTCTTTTTACGATTGTTTCGATATTCGGAACTTTGACCCTTGGCTATTTCGTCGGTAAATGGTTAGGCGTTGCGAATAAAACATCTTCGCTTATTTCATCGGGAACTGCGATCTGCGGCGGCAGTGCGATCGCAGCGGTCGGGCCGGCGATAAATGCCGATAACGAAGAAATGTCCGTTTCGCTGGCGACTGTTTTTATCTTGAATTCGATAGCTTTGCTGCTGTTTCCGGGCATCGGACATTTAATAAATTTGACGCAAAAACAATTCGGTGTTTGGGCGGCGATCGCGATCCATGACACTAGCTCTGTCGTCGGAGCCGCCGCCGCTTATGGCCAACAGGCTCTTGAAATAGCCACAACCGTCAAGCTCGCACGAGCCTTGTGGATAGCTCCCGTCGCATTGTTTTTTATGATGATGTATCGCCGCAAAAACGGCGGTTCCAAAGCAAGGATCGCGATACCGTGGTTCATTCTCATCTTCCTCCTCGCAACTATCGTTCGAACATATTCTCCGGCATATGTTCCGCCGAGTATTTTCGATGCTCTCGTAAACTTGGCCAAGGCCGGAATGACCTTAACACTCTTTTTTATCGGCATCAGCCTCACGCGAAAAACGCTGAAGAACGTTGGTATCAAACCAATGATCCAGGGTATTTTGTTGTGGATCGTCATTTCACTCGTATCGCTCTACGCAGTTTTCAATCTTCTATGATCTTCGTATTCGTTAACGAAAAGCTCTGCTAGTATCCATTTCTGAATAGCCTGCAGATTTGGTAAAATACTCGTTTCGGCTATAGACAGTTTTTTGTTCTGTGAGACGCGATGAGTATTAAAACGATCACGGTACGCGGCGCACGCCAGCATAATCTTAAAAACATAGACGTGGACATTCCGCGCGATAAATTTACCGTTATCACCGGGCTTTCGGGTTCCGGCAAATCTTCGCTTGCGTTTGACACGATCTATGCCGAAGGCCAGCGGCGTTATGTCGAATCTCTGTCCACATACGCACGTCAATTCCTTGATCAGCTTGAAAAACCAGACGTCGATTCTATTGAAGGACTTTCTCCGGCGATCTCTATTGAGCAAAAAACAGTTTCCCGAAGTCCGCGCTCTACGGTTGGAACTGTCACGGAGATCTACGATTATCTTCGTCTGCTGTTTTCTTCGATCGGCCAGCCGCATTGTCATCAGTGCGGAGCTCCGATAACACGGCAATCGGTCGAACAGATCGTTCACGGAATTTTGACTTTGCCGGACGGCGAACGTGTGATGATCCTTGCTCCGCTGGTTCGCGGGCGAAAAGGCGAATTCAAAAAGGAACTTGAAAAGCTTCATAAGGATGGATTTGTCCGTGCCCGCATTGACGGCGAAATGCGCCAGCTCGACGAAGAGATAAAGCTTGATAAAAGAAAGAATCATACTATCGAGGTCGTCGTTGACCGTTTGCTGATCAAAGACGGCGTTACCGAACGACTCACCGAATCTGTCCGCACGGCTTTGAAAATAACCAACGGTGCCGTTTTGATCTCCGTTATCGACGGCGACGAAAAGCTCTATTCCGAGCGAATGGCTTGTGTCGATTGCGGAATAAATATCGCATCGCTTGAGCCGCGTTCGTTCTCTTTCAACTCCGCATACGGCGCCTGCAAACGCTGTCAGGGAATCGGCACGGTGATGGAGATCGATGCCGCGAAGATCGTTCCCGATCAGAGCATTCCGGCCGGCAAGATCAAGTTCCTCGGCGATGCGGATAATGCCGGTGCGAAGTATCTGATGGCCGCACTCCTGGCCGTCATCGAAAAATATGTCGGCGGCGACAAGCTCGAACCGCCGACCGCCGGATCGAAGCAGGCTCGTAAAGGCAAGCGTAAAAAGGCTTTGCCAAAGGCTTCGGACGAAGCGGCGAAAGCATTGCTCGCGACGCCTTTTGCGGATCTGCCGGAAGAGATCAAGACCGCGTTTTTCAATGGCACCAAGAAGCGGCTGACATTTACGCATGGTGCATACAAGATCGAGCGTGCCTGGCCGGGAGCTTTGCGTGCGATGCGCGAGCGTATGGAAAATCCGCCGTCGGAGAAAACTCGTGCTGCTCTCGAAGAGCTTATCGCGCCGGTTAAATGCCCCGAATGTGACGGCAAGCGGCTGATGCCGGAAAGCCTTGCGGTTCGGATAAACGGATTTGGCATTGCCGATTACACTAGCCTTCCGATCGCCGATGCCCTCGAGAAATTCGAAGGCGTAACGCTTAACCGACCGCGAAGGGAAGATCGCCGGTCTTGTGCTCAAAGAGGTCATTGACCGGCTGCAGTTTCTGCTGAACGTCGGGCTCGGTTATTTGACGCTTGATCGTTCGTCGGCGTCGCTCTCGGGCGGCGAAGGCCAGCGGATACGGCTTGCGACGCAGATCGGATCGCAGCTTCGCGGCGTTCTTTATGTGCTGGACGAACCGAGCATCGGCCTGCATTCCCGCGACAACGGCAAATTGCTCGAAGCCTTGAAAGGCCTTCGCGATCTCGGCAATACCGTTCTGGTTGTCGAGCATGACGAAGAAACCATCGAGCATGCCGATTATGTCATCGACCTCGGCCCGCATGCCGGAACTCACGGCGGAGAGGTCGTTGCGGTCGGCACGCCTAACGACATCAAGAAGAGCAAAGATTCCGCGACCGGCCGATATATGTCCGGCAAGGACAGGATCGAGATCCCGGATGTTCGGCGTTTAGCGAACGGCAGCCGGTTGAAAGTTGTCGGTGCGACGGCGCATAATTTGAAGAACATAGATGTAGATTTTCCGCTAGGGCTTTTCACAGTAGTTACCGGCGTTTCCGGTTCGGGCAAATCGACGCTGGTCGAAGACATTCTTTATCCGGCGCTTTACCGGCATGTTTATAAATCGGCGGTCGAACCGCTTGAGCACGAAAAGATCGAAGGCATGGAGCTCGTTGATAAGATCATCGAGATCGATCAATCGCCGATCGGCCGCACGCCGCGTTCGAATCCGGCGACATACACAGGGCTTTTCACGCCGCTTCGCGAGCTTTATGCGATGCTGCCCGAATCTCGTGCCCGCGGTTACAAAGCCGGGCGATTTTCTTTCAACGTCAAAGGCGGCCGCTGCGAAGGCTGCGAAGGCGACGGAATGAAACGCATCGAGATGAATTTTCTGCCGGACGTCTATGTCATGTGCGACGTTTGCCGCGGCAAGCGTTATAACCGCGAGACGCTGACCGTAAAATTCAAAGGCTATTCGATCGCCGATATGCTCGATATGACCATCGAAGATGCCTTGCCGATCCTTGAGAACGTTCCGGCGATAAAACAGAAGCTCCAGACGCTGCTTGATGTTGGGCTCGGCTACATCAAGATCGGCCAATCATCCACGACGCTTTCAGGCGGTGAGGCTCAGCGGATAAAGCTTGCCAAAGAGCTTTCAAAACGTGCGACCGGAAAGACGATCTACATCCTGGACGAACCGACGACCGGCCTGCATTTTGCCGATGTTCACAAGCTGCTTGATGTTCTGCAAAAGCTCGTCGATACCGGCAACACCGTCATCGTCATCGAACACAACCTCGATGTGATCAAATCCGCCGATCACATCATCGACCTCGGCCCCGACGGCGGCTCCGGCGGCGGCAAGGTCGTCGCAACCGGCACACCCGAACAAGTCGCCAAAGTCAAAAAGTCCTACACCGGACAAGCGCTGAAAGGCGTGCTGTGAGCGTTTGGGAGACAAGGGACGAGAGACCGGGGACAAGAGTTAACGCATTTTGTCAGAACTGCGAGCCGCAGCTAGTAACTCTTTCTTTCCCCTGAACAGGCAAGCTATAAAAACGAACAGAGCTATAATTCACTGTAAGCTCTGTATTACCAGCATTTAACTTCATTCACGGGGCGATCCTGTTCAAAGCTTGTCCATACTCCATACTTGTCCATGGCTTGTTCAGGGTCTGTTCAGAACTTTTGTGAACACGCAATCTATTCATTTTATTAGGGTTACAAGTTTCAGATCTCGTTTTTGAGGAAAATTGCGCAAAACTTTTTTTTCAAAAAAAACTCAAAGCAAAAAACACCGGACCAAACGCTATTTTTCCCGAGCTTTTCAGCCAAATTTTCAAAGACCACAACCGCCCAGATCGTATCATATTGTTGCATAAATGTCTATATGTATTATGCATGCAACGCCGTTGGCGGCGTAGCCGCTGGGTTCCTTTTAACTTACGGAAAAGCACAGCTTTTCCGCAAGGCGAAAGGAAAGTTCTGAAGAGCCGAACAGAATTCACTTCTCTGGAAGCGGAAATCGATGATATAATCAGCAAGTAAGCATCAAAGAGCTTTCACTCTGTTAGATGTGCGGGAAACTTATGTTTCCGATAAATATAAACTTCGATCGGAAGCAGTAGACTACAATAAAATATATAAACTCTTCTCGATGTGCGGAAAAGCTATGCTTTTCCGATTGATTTAATAAATTCTTCGCGGCTACGCCGCCGCTGCTTCTAAATGTTTCATATTTCGAGAACGACGCCGGCTTATTATCTAACGTCCGTTGCCCATAAACGCTTGCCCATTTTCAGAACGGACACTATCCAACAGATCGTTTGTACGGCATTGGATGAGGCTCGCCGTTCTGCGGAACTTCTGATTTTTGCCTATGTCGTGATGCCCGATCATCTTCATTTAATAAGCGACAGCTCACGCTCCATTGCGGACACGCTTCGCTTCACGAACGGAATTGTAGCGAAGCGACAAATCTAGGCGAGTCTGAAAAAAGGTGAACCATGTAATTAAGTATAGTATCCCCGATTCGCTGAATACGTGATATTTGATCAAATAAGAACAGAAAGTTCCAGTAAATAGAACCAGCAGCGAGTCAGATTTCTGCCGTCATGGGCGAGGAAATGAACATGTTTACAAGTATCAGGGTTATCAAAGCTAAGAAAAGGAGCCAATCGATGGGCGTTGCGATGCGTAACAAATAAGGTGAATCTAACATGTACAATTCTGCAGAAAGATCGCGGATCATCATGACATCCATTGAACGGCGAATAATGCTGCGGAGCGAAAGCAGAACAATTCGGGTCCGGTCAAAGACATTAATCCGAAGCCTATAATGCAAACTACGAAGATCAAATGACGATTGCATTCTTGATAGTTAATCCCTCAACGTCGACACGAGCTTAAGTCCTGATTTGGCCTTGGCGGATGTCAATCGATACTGCACGATTATAATTAGTAATCGTTTCCTTTACGAGTCGCTGAGAAATGAAGTACAAGACACAAGACCGCCAACCTTAGTAGTATTTTTCTTCCCTGAGAATTTTGCTTCGCGATACATTCAACCACATTGTATCTTAAAGCATTTGTTGCGATAGAAATAAGTGGCGGCGAAGCCGCGAGGTTATTTCTGCTGACGGAAAAGCATAGCTTTTCCGCTCGGCGACAGGGCAAGCCCAAGGAATAGGATAAGGTTTCCGCAGTTAGAGCGGCGAAGTCAGAAAGCTCTGGGTATGATGGATCGGATTATTTTGGGTGCAAAATGGCTCGATCTTATTTATACTTGTCGTGCTTTTCAAGGGGAAGATGCCGAAGGTAAAGACAGGAGGATGAATTGATGTTATTACGGATGGGAACGTTGGTTGTTTTGGTTTTTGTGATGATTTCGTTGGGCGGGTGCTCGGCGTTGAATAAGGCGGTTTCGAATTCGTCTGAGAGTGCGAATGCGGAAAGTAAGAGTGCGAATGGAACTGCCGTAAAACCGAACGAGGACGGGACGATACCTTCGGGCACCGGAACGGAAAAGCAAAAGCCTGCGGCCGGGAAGGCGAATGTTCAGGGCAAGGCTTTTTTTAACGATAAACCGGCGGTCGGCGTAGAGGTTAAGTTGTGCAAGACATTCAGCCAGTTCATGGGCGGATGCAGCGGCCAAACTTATACGGCAAAAACCGACGATGCGGGCGAATATCTGATCACTGACGTAGAACCCGGCGAATACAAAGGTTTGACGGTAAAGGTTTTTGACACGCCGTATTTTGTTTTTGCGACATCCGGAATAATCACAGCCGCTAAATATAATCTCGAAGCCGATAAAACATATTTCGCACCCGATTCGAACCTTTTCAAAAGCGACCTAAAACTCAGTTCCCCGAAAGCCGGATCGAAAGTGCCTGCGGAAAATTTAGAGGTGAAATGGGAAGCGTATCCTGACGCGGCTTATTACAAGGTCAGCCTGCATGCCGATACGTCATCCGGTGCAAAAACCAACCTCGATTACATAAACAAACGCATCGACGGCGAATCAATGTCCGTGGACACACCGCTCGATCCCGGAACTTACACATGTAAGATCCAAGCCTATAACGCAAACAACCGGCTGATCGCACAGACAACAGACGACATGAAATTTACCGTTAACGGAAAGAAATAGCGGCGATCATTTCTTTAACCGCTTGGTTTAGGCCGACGAAAACGGCTCGGGAAATGATGTTGTGGCCGATGTTAAATTCGGTGATCTCGGGAATGGCGGCGAGATCGCCAACGTTTCGGTATGTCAGGCCATGGCCGGCGGCGACAAGCAGCCCAAGCGATTTTGCATGAACTGCGGCGTTTTTTACACGAATGGTCTCTTCGGCGGCCTTGCGGTGGCCGTCGCCGTGAGCCGCTCTTGCGCCAAGTGTTAATTCGGCGTATTCGGCCGTGCAGAGTTCGACCTGCTGTGCGCCGGCACGTTTGGCCGCGTCGATCTGCTCTATATCCGGATCGATAAAAATACTGACAAAAATTCCGGCCGATCTTAATTGTTCGCAGGCGGAACGCACGTTCTCAAAATTGCCGAGAACATCCAAACCGCCTTCGGTTGTGATCTCGTTGGCGTTTTCCGGAACTAGCGAAACCGCGTCGGGCAAGGTCGCGGCGGCGATCTTCATCATTTCGTCGGTCGCGGCCATTTCGACATTCAAATACGTCGTTACGACCTCACGCAAGATCTCAATATCGCGATCCTGTATGTGCCGACGATCTTGCCGCAAATGAACAGTGATGCCGTTCGCACCGGCCTGTTCGCAGATAACCGCCGCAGTGATAATGCTCGGTTCGATCGTCTTGCGGGCCTCGCGGATCGTCGCTACGTGATCGATATTTACGTTGAGTTTTGCTGTCATAGTGAACCTCGTTCTAGTCAGCGGAATATAAGCCACGACGGGCGTTTCGGCGGATCTGCCGGACCTCGTCGAACATTCGCATGCTGTCGCGGACGACGCTGACCTTGCTGCGGTCGTCGTCGTTCCAGCGGACGGGAATTTCTTTTAGCTTTAGGCCGTTCAGATCGGCGGCGTAAAGAAATTCTACATCAAAACCAAAGCGTTCGATCTGCATTTTATCGAGCAGCGGCCGAAACGAACTGAGTCGAAATGCTTTGAAGCCGCATTGCGTGTCCCAGAACGGCAAGCCGGTCATAAGCCTTACGATCAGATTGAAAACCTTGCCGCCTTGTTCACGTCGCCAAGGCTGGTGCGTGCCGATCAGCGTCCGGTCCAACGCCCGCGAACCGAAAGTTAAATCAAGATCGCCAGAGCGTATCGGATCGACAAGCTTGTGCATTTCTTCGATCGGCGTCGAAAGATCGGCGTCGGTGAATAACGCGATCTCTCCTTCAGCCGCCAACAAGCCAGTTTTTACGGCGAAACCTTTGCCGCGGTTCTGTTCGTATCCAATAACGCGGGATAAAATGTCGGGAAACTCGGCTAAAGCTTTTTTCGCAACGGCGATCGTGTCGTCGCGCGAACCGTCATCAACGACGATGATCTCTGCGTTGATGTTTTCCGCATTTAAATATTTTCCGATCAGATCGATCGAGCCGCCAATGCGCTCGCTCTCTTCGAAAGCCGGAATTACAATTGATATCTCAGGTTTCATCGGGCAAAGATTAGATGTTAAATACTTGCATCAAAAAAGTAAATCGCAAGTAATCAAAACGAACGGCATCGTTAAATGTTCCGCTTTGTAGAACGCTGTATCAATCAACTGTTTACAACCCGATGGACAATTTGAAACTCTAATTTGTGATATAATTCACGATGTTCGAGGCAGATCATAATGAGTAAAAAGTTCGCTTTAATAACTATTATATTTATTGGTATTGGAGCCGTTGTTGGCGGCCTGTTCGGCAAAATGCCGATGATAACCTCGGCCGACACGAGCATGACGCAGAAGCGTGTTGTGTCGGATTATTCCGAGGCGCTTGATGTAATAGATAAAAACTACGTCGGAAAGATCGATCACGAGAACATTACGGAAAGCTCGATCCAAAGCATGCTTTGGACGCTCGATCCGCATTCCTCGTTCTTTACGAGCGTCGAATTTGAAAAGCTGACGGAAGAACAATCATCGCAATTTTACGGCATCGGCGTTTCGATAATGCAGCGGCACAACGGCGTTTATGTCGAATCGGTTATTCCAAATACGCCGGCGGATAAGGCCGGTCTTCGCTTTGGCGACAAATTTTTAAAGATCGACACTAAAGATGCAACGGAATGGACAAGTGCCGAAGTTTCCAAAAACGTCCGCGGCGAACGCGGAACGACCGTAAATGTTATCGTTGATCGTGTTTCGAGCAACAAACCGCTGGAATTTAATATCGTTCGCGGCGGTGTACCGCTTCCGTCGATCCGAAATTATTTTATGCTCAAAGACGGCATCGGATACATCGGTTTCGTCGGCGGTTTTCAGGAAACGAGCTATCAGGAGCTGAACGACGCGATCTCGGATCTCGAGAAAAAAGGAATGAAAAGCCTGATACTCGATATCCGCGGAAATCCGGGCGGCCTTTTGCCGCAAGCTATTGATATCGTCGGCAGGTTCATTCCAAATGATATGACAGTCGTGAATGTGAAAGGACGTTCGCGTTATGCCCGTTCGCAGGATCTGAAAACTTCGGATGCAGCGGACGAACATTATCCGCTGGTCGTAATGGTCAACGGCAATTCTGCGTCAGCGTCTGAGATCGTTGCAGGAGCTTTGCAGGATTACGGCAGAGCTCTGATCGTCGGAACCGATAGTTTCGGCAAAGGATTGGTTCAGCGGGTTTTTCAGCTTCCTTACGGAACAGGATTGACGCTGACGACGGCTCGTTATTACACGCCGTTCGGGCGTTCGCTGCAGCGAGATTATTCGAACGGTTCGATCTATGAATATTATTCGCATTCGAATCCGCAGGGAGAAGACGACACGGATTTGCCGAAACCAAAACCTGCGGGTTCGCCGGTAACAACGCCTGATGGACGCGTGCTTTACGGCGGCCGCGGAATCGAACCGGATGTTGTTGTCGAGCCGGATGACTTTGGCGAACTTAAATTCAGGGTCAATGAAGCTGCGTTCTTTTTTGTGCGGCAATTGGTCGCCGGCAAGATCGCTGGATTTGAAGATTACAAGGTCGAGAAACAGGATCAAACAATGCTGCTTCCGCCGAATGCACTTCCGGTTACAGATAAACTGTATGAAGCTTTCCGCAAATTTGCTTCGTCCGATAAAAAGCTGGGATTGAGTGCGGGAAACATCGACAGCGTTGCGGACTTTGCGAAAATACGTGTTCGCGAAGAACTCGCTACCGCAAACTATTCAACCGAGGCCGGTTCGCAGGTTCTGCTCGAATCCGACCCGCAGGTTCTGAAGGCAATAGAAGTTATGCCGCAAGCAGCGGCACTGGCAGGGAAAAGTATCGCTTTTGGCAAGCGTTAATATCGAAGACGGCGTTTACGCCTTTTCGCTTTAATGAGTTCTTACGGTAAAATCTACGTTTACCCTGGAACTCATTTCTTATGTATAAACAGATCGGAATTTTAACAGGCGGAGGGGATGCTCCGGGATTAAATGCCGTTATTCGGTCGGTCGTGCGAACTGCGATCGGTAAATTCGGTATGAAATGCATCGGCATCGAAGACAGCTTCGAAGGCATCTTGGGCGAGCCGCAAACGTCGATGCTGACAATGCAGACCGTCAGCGGAATTTTGCCGCGCGGCGGAACGATCCTTGGAACGCGTAATAAAGGAAGTTTCGTAAAGATCGTCGACGGCAAACCTACGTTCCCGGAAGTTCCGATCGGCGAAGCTCTTGCGAATCTTGATATTTTAGGAATCGAAGCCCTGATAGTTCTCGGCGGCGAAGGTACCCTTGCTATCGCCGAGCAGTTTCATAAACGCGGTTTTCCGGTCATAGGTGTTCCGAAAACGATCGATAATGATCTGGCGGCGACGGAACTTACGTTCGGTTTTATGACAGCGATCGATATCGCGACCGAGGCTCTCGATAGGCTTCATACGACCGCCGCATCGCATGACCGCGTGATGATACTCGAGGTAATGGGACGTAACACCGGCTGGATCGCTTTGCATGCCGGATTAGCCGGAAGCGCGGATGTGATATTGATACCGGAAATTCCTTTCTCGTTCGAAGCGATGATCAAAAAGGTCGAAGAACGCGAAGCGAGCGGTTCGAAATTTACGAATATTGTTGTCGCTGAAGGTGCGACGGAGGTCGGAAGATCAGAAATTTATGCCGATACCGGCGGAGCTTGGCTCGGCGGTGTCGGCGATCATATTAGAGCAAGGATAGAAGAAATTATAGGCAAAGAATCGCGATGCGTCGTTCTCGGCCATCTGCAGCGCGGCGGCAGCCCGAATGCTTTTGACCGAATGCTCGGCACAAATTTTGGAGCATGTGCCGTCAGAGCCTTAGCCGGCGGACAAACCGGCGAAATGGTGGCTTTACAGGCAGGAGTTGTAGTAACTGTGCCGCTTTCCGAAGCTATAGCGAATATCAAAACGGTTTCGCCGGAAGGCCAGCTTGTCAGAACCGCACGCGACATAGGAATTTCGTTTGCCGCTCCTTAAAGACAGTATTTTTATTAGGTGTGAAGATATGGAAGAAGTCAAAAAAAAACTAAGAGACGAATTAGACAAGCTCGAAGAAGAACTGCATTTTAAATTGCCGAAAGAGATCCAACTGGCTCGCGAATTTGGCGACCTTCGTGAAAATGCCGAATATAAAGCCGCCATGGAACGGCAGGGAATCGTTAAGACCCGTATAATGCAGATCCGCCAGCGGCTGAGCGAGGTTGATAATATCGATCTTTCGAAAATACCGACGGACCGTGTCGCATATGGTTCACGCGTAAAACTCTTCGATATAGAAAACCAGGAAAATGTCAGATATAAACTCGTGACGTCTGAAGAAAGCGACCCGGAAAACGGTTTGATATCTACGGTTTCGCCGATCGGGCAGGCTCTTATGGGCAAAGAAGAAGGCGACGAAGTAAAAGTAAAAACGCCGACAGGTTGGCGTACATTCGAGATCAGCCGATTAACAACGATACACGAAAAGGAGTAGGCATTTGGGCCGCGGCCTAAATTCCCAAAGCGAAAAATGCTAGGAGAAAGCATCGGTCGCGGAGCATGGAAAATACTTGGAAGGCTCGTTGGCGGGCTGGCGAAGGCCGGTGTGCATCCGAACTTTCTAACCGCATTCGGCGTTTGTATTAACGTCGGATGCGGTGTCCTTTTCGGCATGGGCGAATTCTTCTGGGCCGGGTATCGTTCTCATTTTTGCGAATGTCTTCGATATGCTCGACGGCAATGTCGCCCGCATGACCGGAAACGTAACGAAATTCGGCGGCTTTCTCGACTCGTCGCTCGATCGCGTTTCGGATATGGTCGCATTTCTCGGCATTATGGTATTTTACGCCGGAAATTCGCCGCAGCATTCGATCATAAATGTGATTCTCGCAGGCGTCGGAATGATCGGCATCGGTGATGGTCAGCTACACGACCGCTCGTTCCGAAGGGCTTGGCGTAAAAGCAAACGTTGGATTTCTGCAACGGCCGGAACGTGTCGTTCTGTTGATAATCGGAGCTCTCTCAACGTGGAATTGGAGTTCTGATTTTTTCCTTTTCAACCGGATGCCGCAGGTTTTATGGGTTTTGGCGATCGGATCGATCTGGACATTGGTGCATAGAATGCATTTTATTTGGCAGCGGTTTCGTGAAATGGAAGAAGCCGAATCGGAGAAATGAACGAATTCTTTTCAGGTATTTGGGCTTCGATGACATTGATGAATGTCATTATTTTTGTCGCTGCTTTTCTTTTTTCGGTTCTGCTGAATATCGTCGTCATAGCGATAGTATTCGTCAAAATTCCGGCGAATTATTTCAGCACACATTATCAGCAGGATTTTATGCCCGGAAGTTCTTGGCACAAACGCTGGGGAGCGTTTCTTCTAAAGAATCTCGCCGGTGTTTTGATGATACTGATCGGGATCGTCGCTTTGATCGGTCCCGGACAGGGAATTTTGTCTATTCTTACCGGTATAATTCTGCTGGACATTCCGGGCAAAAGGCCTTTCGAGGCAAAACTCATCGGCCGGCCGGCGATATTATCCGCAGCAAATAAACTGCGGGCAAAGTATAATAAAGAGCCTCTTTTGATGGATTAGAACTTGGCAAAAATGGGATTGTTCGGAAGAAAGAAAGTTGTGATGACCGATGCCGAACGCAAAGAACATTTGCGGAAGAACGGCCGCATAACTGATGGTTTGATAATAGATACATCAACGACCGCAGACGGCGATGAGATCGTATATTTTACTTACACGCTTAATGGCGTTGATTTTGAATCTTCCGAAATATTAAGCGAAGAGCAGGCGGCGGACCCATTAAGATATGCCGCGGGCCAAAAAATCAGTATTCGCTACGACCAGAAAAATCAGGGTAATTCGACACTCGGATAAAAGGATCATGTTCAAAAAAATATTAATAGCAAACCGGGGCGAGATCGCCTGCCGCGTTATCAGAGCGTGCCGCGAAATGAAGATCAAAACCGTGGCAGTTTATTCCGAAGCGGACAAAGATGCACTTCATGTTCGGATGGCCGATGAAGCTTATTATGTCGGTCCGGCTCCGTCGAATGAAAGCTATCTTAAATGGGAAAAGATCTTGGAAGTCGCGAAAGAAAGCGGGGCCGAAGCGATCCATCCGGGTTATGGATTTTTGTCCGAGAATGCTGAATTTGTAAGGAACGTCAAAAAAGCAGGCTTAGTTTTTATCGGACCGCCGCCGGAAGCAATGGATGCGATGGGCGGAAAAATATCCGCACGAAAGATCGCTATCGAAGCAGGCGTTCCGGTCGTTCCGGGAACGACAAAGCCTTTAAGCTCCTTTGAAGACGCGCGCGAAACAGCCGCAGAATTTGGTTTTCCGATAATGCTTAAAGCTTCAGCCGGCGGCGGCGGAAAGGGAATGCGGTTCGTCGAAAGTGAATCGGATCTAAAAAGTGCGCTCGATGCTTCGCAATCAGAAGCACTGGCTAGCTTCGGTGATGACGCCGTTTATATAGAAAAAGCTGTTGTTCGGCCACGGCATATCGAGATCCAAATATTTTCCGACACGCACGGAAATCACGTTCATTTGGGCGAACGGGAATGTTCGATCCAGAGGCGTCATCAGAAGGTTATCGAAGAAGCACCCTCGCCGATCAACTCCGCTGAACTGCGTGAGAAAATGGGCGAGTGCGCCGTGATGGTCGCGAAGGCGGTTAACTATGTCGGAGCCGGTACGGTCGAATTTTTGGTCTCGGATCTTGATCGTTCATTTTATTTTTTAGAAATGAATACACGGCTTCAAGTCGAACATCCGGTAACGGAATTGGTTACAGGTATCGATCTCGTGCGTGAGCAGATCAATGTTGCTTGGGGCGAGAAATTATCTTTTACGCAAAGTGAGGTGAATTTGACCGGACACGCGATCGAATGCCGGATTTATGCCGAAGATCCGGAAGCTAATTTTATGCCTTCACCGGGAAAGATAACGCGGCTAAGAATACCGCAAGGTCCCGGCGTTCGCGATGATGGCGGTGTTTACGAAGGTGCCGAGGTCAGCATTTATTATGATCCGATGATCTCCAAGTTTGCCGTTTACGGCCGCGACCGAAGCGAAGCGATCGACCGTATGCGGCGGGCTTTGATGGAATATCAGATCGGCGGAATTAAAACGACGATCCCATTTTTTAGGGAAGTGATGGAAGATGCGGAATTTATCGAAGGAAAACTCGATACTGCATTTATCTCACGATTTAACGAACGCCGAGTCAAAACTGAAACAGACGAACGCATTCGCGATATAGCGTCGATCGCTGCAATCCTTGAAAGTTTGAAAAAGCCGGAGGCCGTTCAAGCGAATGGATCTGAAAACAGCAAGTGGCGAATGTCCGGTCGTCTTGCCGCGATGAATAATCGCTGATTATTCTTATTCGTTCGCCATAACCTCAACCGGGTCGATAACAGAGGCTCGCCAAGCAGGATAAAGAGCTCCGATAAAACTTCCTCCGATCGCGATTATTACAGCGAGTATCGCCCAACCGCGGCTGAGCTCGAATTGAAGATCGAAAGAATGGCTGATCAGATAAGACGCCGCAAATGCCAATGCAAACCCTGAGATAATTCCTAAAAGTCCTATCATCAAAGCCTCGCCGACAATGGAACTGATAATAAACATCTTCGACGCACCCAAAGATTTTAGGATTCCGATCTCTCGGCGTCGTTCCGTCACGGTCGTATAAAGCGAAAGTAAAATGAAGATCGTGCTGACGAATGCACCAAGTGCGACCATAACGCGAAGGAATGTTTTCAAAGCCGGGACGCGATCCTGAGCGTTGATGATCATATCCTGAGTCAGCGTCACGGTATTGCCGGGGAGTTCTTCGTTTATTTTTGCAGCGACCGCGTTGACATCGGCTCCGCTTTTTAGCTTTACGAGAATATAGGTGCAGTTCTTAGTCTGCAAAACATCCTGCATCGCCGCCAGAGACATTTTTATACGAGCTCCGGACGGCGGCGAGAAAACGCCCGTGACCGTGTATTCATGCTTGCCGAAAAGCGGTATTTGATCGCCGATCTTCAGGCCGTCATCTTTCATTTGCCGCTCATCGATCACAACTTCGTGCAGGCCTTCGGCCGCGCGGCCTTCAACAATATTTATTCCATTCTGCTCGGAAAACGGCTGCCAATCGACGCCGTCGATCTGACGAATTCCCCAGCGTCCGGTCGGGTCGGCCGTGATGTAGCGAATGACCGGAAGCGTCGATGCGACACCATCGATCTTCATAAGCCTGTCGGCGTAAGCGGTATTCAGAGAAGCATTGGAGCTGTCATAAACCATCGCACCTGGACGCGTAAAAACGATCTCGGCTTTCCAGTTTGCGGCGCGTTTTGCCATGTCATTCGCCATTCCGTTCGCTAGACTCGTAAAAAGCACAACTAAAATGACACCAAGTGCAACACCGATGATGCTGATCAATGTTCGAAACGGACGAACTTTAAGATTTGCGAGAACTAATTCCAACATCTAAATATTTCCTGAGTAATCGAAGTCACCCGTGCCGTTAAACGCCTCCGGATCTTTCATATATTTATCATACAACGCGTCATAAGCGGCAAACAGCCGGTCCGTCGAGGCTTCGCGTGTGTTGGCTGCCACTGCCTGCAATGCCGATTCGATCTTACGTTCGCGAAGATCTTCGTCCGTGATGATCTCTTCAATTGCCGCGGCGAATGCATCGCCGTCCGGTTCGACAAGCCAGGCGTTCTCGTTCGTCGCATACGACAAAATGCCGCCCGAATTTGGAGCTACTGTCGGCACGCCGGAAGCCATTGCTTCAAGCGGTGCTATACCAAACGGTTCTCGCGGATTCGGATGTATGAAAATATCTGCATTGGCGTAATAATCGGCCAAAACTTCTTTATCCAAATGACCAAGCTGAACCGCGATTCCCGGGGCGACTCTTTCGCATTCTGTAGCTAGCCACTCTTTTTGCGGCCCGGCTCCGGCGATAAGAAGCCGAAAATCATTATCCGAAGTTTTCTTTAATGAGCGCAATATTTCCGGCAATAATTCGATGTTCTTTTCCGGAGAGATCCTGCCGGCGTAGAGCAGAATCACCGAGTCGGCAGATGCATTTGCCTTTTCGCGAATCTCATTTTTGACGCTTTCCGAACGCCGCAACGGACTAAAGCGTTTTGCATCGACACCGCGTGGACAGACAAAAACTCTGTCTTTGGTCGGAATCCGCGGAGCAGAAAGCATTCGCCAGCATTTGTTGAAAAACCATTTTGAGTCGCCGCGGATTATCTTTTGCGTTCGTTGATGAGAAAAACTCCTCGGCAGTATAATCGGAATTGGCAATATGAAAATCGAACGACGGCATAATGTAATTGCCGATGAGCCTGCGTGCGATCCATTTTCCTGTTTTTCCGCCGACGAGAAAAGACGCGACATTGTCGTCCATACGCTCACATGAAAAATGAACAAGCGGCTTTCTGCCAAGCTGCGAAAACTTTCCTTTTCTGACCATCGCACCGAACATACTCAGAGAATATTTATCGGTAATTTCGACAAGGTCGGGCATTTCGTCAAGCAATATTTTGCGGATCGGCGAGTCGTTATTCATATATCGCCAGGGCATTATCAAGCGATAACGTTTATCGAAGATCGGCGAATATCCGGCCGGAATATAATAGATCTTTGCGAATTCATTTACTTCTTCGACCGCTTCAGTTTCGCCGGGAACGATCAAGCGGACATAGCGTTCGTGCCGTTTTGCGGCATCGAGAAGATTATTAAAACTCGTGCTGATGCCGCCGGAATTTTTATGGTAGTAATTGGTGATGTGTACGGATTTTAACGGCATTATGCTTGTCGGCTTTTATATATTCGCATTCCGACGGCGACCATTATCGTCCAGACGAACATGATCGCCCAAGCACCCAAAGCCGTCGTCCACGCCCAGGACCATTTTCCGCGAAATCCACCGAGAATAGAACCGATAGCCAAGCCAAAGCCCAGGAATACGCCAATAGCGTTTATGAATTTGCTTTCGCTGATCGAATCCAAGATCAGTTTCGGAATGTATATAACAAAATCGAAAATAAGTATCGGAAATGTTTTTATATCGCCCCAAAGCGATTTTGTTTCTTCGCCGGCTCCGACAAGAAGAACGCCTTTGCGGATGGCAAAAAGATTGAACATAGCGGACATTATCGAAAACAGTACGGAGATCGCGAATGCCCGCTGCCGCGAATGATTTACAGACGCAGCAAAGATCGTATCGAAATATGTTTCCTGAACGTAGTGTGTTACGAATTCGACGCTGTGGCTGAACACCGGAAGCGAGATCGTAACGACTATTGTAGCTAGCCATTGCGGCGTCGCCCGCCGAAATGATTGCACAAGCGAACCGGAAACGCCGGATGTGAAAAAACGAAAAGCTAACTCGACCATGACCGCTGTTAGCGTGACGATCCAGTTTTCGCGGCTGGCTTTATAGACCGTGAAATAGAATGACGCTCGAAGCAGGGCTCCCAACAAAGCCGATTTCCAGTTCCAACGTGTAATTATCTGTGCCGGATGCCGCACCAAACTGCGCAAAACTTCCGAGAGCGGGATCGCTTCGTGGATCGATTCCAGGTCTTCTGCTTCAGTGATAGATCGATGTATATCTTCAGATCTTGTCATCGGTCGAATTCCTCTGCTCTTGCCATATTTCGTATGCTCTTTGATAAGCGTCGTAAACCGACGCAAATACACTTTTCCAGCTCCGCGTCGATGCGAATTTAAGTGCGGCGGTTTTCATTTCATTCGATAGCTCCGGATGTTTGATCATCTTTTCGATGTGGTTTGCGAATTCCGCCGCATCTTTCGCGATCCAACCCGTAATACCATTTTCGACGAGAAATTTCGGGCCCCGATGTCGGTAACGATCGGCGGAACTCCGGATGCCATTGCTTCTTGTGTGACATTCCCGAACGCATCGGTTACGGATGGAAAAACAAAAACATCCATATTTGCATAGGCTTCCGAAAGAGCCTCACCATCTAAAAAACCGGTCATTTCTTTGTGTTTTAGATTCTTTTCAAGGTATTCGCGCTCGGCTCCCTCGCCTACGATCAGAAACTGGAACTTCTCGCAGCCGTGTTCGAGCAATTGCCTCTCGATATCCACAAGCATTCGGACGTTCTTTTCCGAACGAAGCCGGCCGACAAAACCGATACGGAAGATATCGTCTTTGACCGTTCTTTTCTTTGGTGAAAACAGCTCTGTATCAACGCCGCGGAGCATCGGCAATGTTTCACGGCCGGTGCCTTTCGCCAGTCTCTTTATAAGCTCCTCATTTGGTGCAAGTAAGACCTTCGGCATTTTGTAATATAGAATTGCACCGCCCATGATCGCCTTTTCTGTCGCTTTTGTTATTTTTTTCGAGACAGAGCCCGGCAAAAATCCGATGTATTTCTCAAGCCGGCTGGACGCAAATTCGTGGACATTCGTGTGCCATGAACCAACGAGAGGAATATTAAGTTTCCAAGCGATATATGAGGCAAGGATACTGACGTCATTTACGCCGGTTATGTGAATTACATCGGGTTTGAAAGCGGTCAATTCGCGTAGAACTTTTTTTGTATATCTTTGAAAAAGCGGATCGTAAGCAAGGTCTTCGTCAAGACTTATCGAGACAGGCGAGCGTTTCAGTTCAAGATATGTCACGGAACCGTCCTGGCTGCGAGCGTTTTCAGGTCCGCCGTAAACACACAAAAAAGGATAGTCCATTTCTTTGGCATATCCGGCGAGTCTTTTGCATGTCATTGCCGCTCCATTTACTTCCAAAAAAGAATCGGGGAAGAATGCGATACGGATATTATCTTTCACAGTAAAAAAATAGAGCCGCCATTTCGGCGGCTGTCGCGAACTTTAAGAAGTGCGTCGATACAACTTCGAAAAACCATTATACGAAAGCAAAGCGTATTAGCGAAGTCGAGTCGGGGCAAGAATTCGTCAAGCCGATTCGGTCCCGCTCGAAAGCTCCAACGCAATGTCGCTTAGGTCAGGAATGTTGAAGGAAGAAACCGACGGATCTTTTGGTACGCGATCTTCTCCCTTTCGGGCCATTCGAAACATTGGCCGTGCTGTCGGGCTGCCAAGAACGCCGAGCGTCCAGATCGCCCAACGCAGCCACAGCGGGCCGCCTTTGATCCAATGAACCGACAGAGGACGAACACCAAAGCCATCGTAAATATCAAAGTAAACGCGTTCAAACCATTTCTGACGGCCTTCGCGAAAATCCGGATAGTGCCGCAATATCTCTGAAAAAGATTGAAGCTGCCGCGAATGAAGCGGTTGTTCATATTCCGGCATCAGCAAAACTTCGCTTCTGGCGTTCGACGCGGATCTCTTCGGCAAACTCATCAAATGACTTCGCGTTTGAAAGATTCAGAACGGTATTAGGCTTGCAGCCATGCCGGTCGCCGCCGGTAACGATGGGTTTATTTAATGCTTCGGCTAATTCGATCACGGCTTTATTTTCCGACCAAGATCGAAACCCGTTTATCTCAAAAGCATGTATCCACTTTCCGTGAGAACGTATAAAGTCCATCAAAAGTGCTTCATGCCGTTCTTTGCCGAAGATCTCTATATCCCAAAGCGGATGATTCAAGATCACCAGAACGCTCGGAATATCATTAAGCATCGCAAACATTTCGTTCAGATTCTCGGGCGTATGCTTTTCTTCGTTGAATGTGAAATCAAGAAGTGTTTCGGTCAATTCGACCGCACTTTCTTTCGGCAGATTGTGGACACCTACATGGAAAAATCCGTCATTGAACGGAACGGTCCATTCAAGCGAAATCGGCGCAATGCCGTTCTGATAGGTCTCATTTACCTTTAAGGTTCCGTCTATCGCGTCATGATCCGTTAGCGATACGATCGCATCGAGGCCGACATCATTTATCTGTTCTTTTTCGATCTTGTAAACTGCCGAGGCTTCGAGCGGCGGTGACCAGAAGGCCGTATCGAAAGCCATCGGGCGGCCTTCGCGCTCTGTATTTAACGTGCTCTCTTTCCCATAAAGAAGAAATTATTGGCAATTTGGCTGCGTAATGCGGGACAAAATCGAGCATTTCTTTCGAATGCTCGGTGTGGCAGTGCATCGAGACACCTGTTTTTGCATCAGTCGCCAACGGTTCATTCTTTCTTAAGATGTTTAGCGTCGTGTTTTTCAGGTTCATTTCTTCACCAATTCCAGTATCTACCAAACTAAATAATTTAACAAAAAGCAAATAATAAGTAAACGTTACCGCTTTACCGCGAAAGGTTTAGTCAATATAGATGAACGACAGCGGGAAAACGATGTTTCAAAAAATCTCCCATACCTTAGGAACGAAACATTTAGCGGCGGCATCTTATAAATAAATATAAATAAAAAAATTGTCACAAAGTCGTAGGCGACGGTGTTTTCTTTTTAGTTGGTGAGAAAAAACCGCAATTATTCAATAGAATTGGAGATACGAAAATGACTTGGATCTATACAATCACATTCCTTGGCCTCTTATTTGCAAATGGCAGCACAGGTGCTGAGCAGCCTTTGCCGGTTCAAACGGCTCCGACAGCGGAAGCCGAAAATATCGTTCAGGTATTCGACGAAAAGGAAACCTTTGAACAAACATATCCTTTCTCAAGCGATGGTTCAGTTAAGATCAGCAATATAAACGGCTCGATCACCCTCAAAGCTTGGGACCGAAACGAGATCCAGTTGTCCGCCGTGAAATCGGCAAAGACCAAAGAAGGTTTGGCCGACCTGGAGATCAAGATCGATGCCGGTCAAGACAGCTTTGACCTCGAAGCCGGCTATAAACGCGGCCAATGGCTCGGACGAAAAGAAGAGATCGGTTCGGATTCGCGCATCGATATGACCCTGTCTATTCCAAAAAATGCCGTTCTCAGTGAGGTCGGCACGGTCAACGGCCGGATCGATCTTTCGGGTTTTACTAACCAGACGAAAGTCTCAGCCGTGAACGGCGAAGTAATGGCAAAAGATCTGCGTGGAAGCGGCAGATCTTTCTACGGTGAACGGTGTTGTGACGGCAGAATTCGATCGGCTCAATTCGGGTGACCGCATCTCGCTCAATACCGTAAACGGCGAAGCTAATCTTATTATCCCGTCTGATTCTGACGCTACGATCCGGGCGAATTCCCTGAACGGAAAGATCACAAACGATTTTGGCTTACCTGTAAGCAAAGGCCAGTTCGTTGGACGGGATCTGAGCGGCCGGCTCGGAAACGGCGAAGCACAGTTGAAGCTCAACAGTGTAAACGGCAACCTCTCGATCCTTCGAAAAAAAGACGGAAAGAACCCAAAGGTCGCCGTAAATACTTTAGGTGAAACGAAATATATCGGTACGCTTGATCTGGGAAGCCGCGTAATCGATAACGCGAAGATCAACAGGGAGATCGCCAAAGCAACCGCCGATGCACAGAAACAAGCCGCCGAGGCAATGGAACAGGCCCAAGGAGAACTCGCCGCAAATCTTTCTTCGCAAGAATTCTTAAAGCTGAAAAATTTCAAAGAACTCGCAAAGCTCGATAAGCTGAAGTTTTCGCTCAATAAAAATGTATTCAAAGGAGCAATGAATTGGTCGTTGGGCGTGCCAAAGATGTCACGGAAAGAAAAATCGTTCAAAGTCAGCGGAAAGCCAAAGGTTGTGATCGAAGCCCCTGAATGCGAGATCAGCGTTCGCGGCTGGGATAAGAACGAGGTCAGATATGTAGTTACGCGGTTAGGGAGTCAGCTTAATGACGAACAAGTCAATGTAACGGATAGCCAGGAATCAAAGTCAGTCAATATAAAGGTAGATTCCGATTCCTCCGGTCCTTTCGGCACGACGCGTTTAGAGGTCTTTGTTCCAAAAAATTCTGATCTGGATATCACGACGGATGATGAGATCAGGCTCGAAGGTGTTTCGGGCGAGCTCAACATTAAAGGCGGCGACGGCGAAATTAACGTTCGCGACAGTTCCGGAAAGCTAAAACTGATGTCAGAGGACGGACAGGTTCGTGTACTCGGTTTTACGGGTGATATCGATTCGAATACGGGCGACGGAGACGTTTATCTGGAAGGTGATTTTGCGAGCCTTACGTCGAATTCGGTTGACGGAACCATCACATTGACACTGCCGAAGAATTTCAGCGGCACTATCAACTCAAATGCCGAAGTCGAAAACGACATCGGTCTAACCAAAGAAAGCGACGGACAATGGCGAAAAGGAAACGGAGCTAACAGCTATAAATTGAACGTTTCAGAAGGCAAATTGATCGTTCGCGACGCTAATTCGATCGGTTCATCGAACTGACCGGACCAACTAAAAAATGAAACACTTCTCCTGTTTGACCGTTATTAATTAACAGGATCAGTATTTTCTTACCCGAAAATAGCTTTATCAATAGGTTTTATAATGAAATTATTAAGCGTTGCAATTTTAATGCTTTTGGTAGCTGCCTATACTTTTGGCCAGCCGGCTGAGAAAGCCGTAAATCAGGGTTCAACCTCCGAGCCAAAGACTGCCTCTAACGAGGGCGGAAAGTTCAATTTACCGCCGGAAAAACGAAGTCCTGTCGTCGTCCCAAAGATCACCGAAGAAGCGATCACGATCGATGGCCGTGCGGACGAGGAAGCGTGGAAAAACGCGGCGTTATTCAAAGATTTTTATCAAGTTTATCCGGGCGATAACACCGCGGCTTCAAAGCCGACCGAAGTGCGGATGCTTTACGATGAAAAATACCTCTATATTTCTTTTAAATGTTGGGACGACAGGGACAAGATCCGTGCAACACTTGCGAAACGCGATGAAGTTTTTGGCGAAGATAATGTAAGAGTTTGGATAGATACATTTAATGACCAACGCAGAGCTTATGTTCTGGGTTTTAATCCGCTCGGCGTACAGCAGGACGGAATTTACACCGAAGGCAGCGGAGCAGATTTTTCGGTCGATATCGTAATGGAATCGAAAGGCTTGATCGAAGATTGGGGTTGGTCGGTCGAAGCAAAAATACCTTTTAAATCACTGAGATATAGTGCAGGCGACGGAAAAAAATGGGGTTTTAATGTCGCGCGAAATATCGATCGGCTCAACGACGAACTTGATCAATGGATGCCGGACGATCGGAATATTTCCGGGTTTTTGATCAAGCACGGAAAGATCACCGGCCTTTCCGAGATCAAATATGAAAAGACGCTTGAGATCGTTCCGAGCATAACGGTTTCTGAAACCGGAAGCCGCCGCCGAACAATTCCGATCTCAACAGCTAACGCGAACGGCTATGACCCGACTTATTTTCCGATCGGCATTCAAGATCCCGGCCGGTTTGTAAATGCCGGTATCAAAGCCGATCTTGGGCTTAATATAAAATACAATTTTACGCCGAATATTACGCTTTCGGCGGCGATCAATCCGGATTTTGCCGAGATCGAAGCGGATGCTCCGGTTGTTGCTGCAAATCAAAGGTTCCCGATATTTTTTCAAGAAAAGCGTCCGTTCTTTTTAGAAGGAAAAGAAATTTTTGATACACCGATAAACGCATTTTATTCGCGTACGATCGTTGATCCTGACGCTGCAGTGAAATTGACAGGAAAGATCGGAAGCAATACGTTTGGTTTTCTAGTCGCTTCGGATAATGCTCCGGGGAATTATTCTGATGATGAACGGAACGATCCCGTCATCGGACCGCGGATCGCACAGTATGACGGCAAGAATGCTCTTTTTAGCGTGCTTCGAGTTAAACACGATATCGGGAGCGAGAACAGCATCGGTTTTTTGGCAACGGCCCGAATTTTTCCAAATAACCGCAATTTTGTCGGGGGTTTCGACGGCCGCTATAAACTGGACGCTAAAACCGTCTTCCGTTTTCAGGTGCTTGGCTCGCATTCACTGAAGAATTTTTACGACCCATTCGAGGATCAAAGTCGATACCGAACAGGTAACGGTATTGCCTATGACTTCAACCTCGATAATACGGGTGATCTGAAGGGCTGGACGCTTGATCTTTCGGGTAAATCAAAAGATTATCGTGCCGACAGCGGCTTTACACAGAGAACCGATACACACCGCGTTTTTTGGGGAAGTCGGCTGAGCACGAAATCAAAACCGGAAAAAACATTGATCCGCACCGACTGGCGGCAGGGCTTTAATGTCGCTGTTGACGGCAAAGGACGATTGCAGGAGGTTTTCGGCAGCAGTACCTTTGGGTTCTCATTACAAAAAAATCTTTCTGTAAGTGTTGAAACGGGGGTCGGTATTGAAAAGTTGTACGAAGACGAATTTGGTCCGGCTCGAAATACAGAGATCGGGCGTTCGGGAGCATTTGTGGGTGATTCTTTCCGAAGCGCCTGGCAGCCATATGTCAGCATTAATTTAAATAAACGCATAAACAGCAAGCTTTTCGTTTACGGTTTTGTAGGCAGCATTATCAATGCCCACGATTACGATTTCGGCGGAGGCTATCGATATCCGCGTGCGAGTGAACCGTTTCAGACTTATTTGCAGAGCCCGCCATATTTGAATTATTTAGCCAATTTGTATTTATATCAGGCTGATCCAAATAATATTCCGCTGCCGAATTTACCAGAACCGCCGGCTCTCGATCCGGGACGCGGTTGGCAGTTTGATGCCGACGTCGGTTTTGAATATTCGCCGACCGATCCGCTCAAATTTTCGCTGGAATACAGGAAGTCGCGGTTGCGGCGTAACGATACCGGTTTGACGGCATTCGATTCGAACATCTTTACGGTTCGCTCGACATATCAATTCACACGCTTTACCTTTGCCCGCATTCGTTTTGATTACGACACGCTTCGTTCGAACGCCGGTGGCCAAGCTCTATTAGGTTGGGCACCGAATCCCGGAACGGCTTTTTATGTTGGTTACAACGATAACTTTAATTATGACGGTTTTTCGCCATTTACCGGCCAATATGAGCCCGGATTTGAGAGAAATAGTCGAACTTTTTTCATCCGCGCGTCGTATCTATTTCGGAAGAGCTTTTAGGTTCTTAGTTTCCTCCTGAGTAAAATCAACTAGGCAGTTGACGCGATCGTCGACTGCCACTTTTTTTGGCTGGAGTCTGGAGCCTGGAGTCTGGAGCAGGCATCAGTTATCGGCTCCGCGTTTCGGTAATGGTGAGCGTTAAGCCCTTACTGACATGCAGGTTTCTGCAAAATTTCCTACGCCAGACCTCAGACTAAAGACCTGAGACTCATCATTTATTCACATTGTGGAAAAAAATCTTAAGCGCTTAAAATAGTTCTTGTAAATTCTTAAGCAGTGTAGTATAAATTATAGCGGATATTACGTTTCGTGTTCCATACACACAAAAGCATAGGAGGCAAGATGAAGCTAACCAGAAGTATTTTAGCTGTTACCATAAGCATAACGCTCGGACTTTTCTCATTTTTTACACTGCCGTTCCAAACCGTTAACGCCCAGGAAACCGTCGCTCTTCAGCGCGGTTATCGAACGGGTTATTCGGATGGATACATGGCAGGCTACCGCGATTCCATAGACAACGAAGCAAAAAGTTATGTTCGGCACAGCGAATACGGTAAAGCTGATCGTGCATACAATAAGGAATACGGCACGCTCGTCGATTATCGCGACGGATATAAACAAGGTTTCGAAAAAGGTTACGAAACCGGATTTAATAAGCTCTCGTTCGAAGCGTCCGTTCCTGCGAATATTGCCCGGCGTGGAGCCGATGTTTCGCTCGAACCAACCGCTGATGCGACACAAGCGGTTGCTGCCGCTCCAACGTATGAAGCTCCCCAACCGCTTGTTGCTCCTGAACCTGAACCGGAAACCGAAGCGGTTGCCGAGCCTGCTCCGGAACCTATCGCCGAATCGCCTGCACCCATCGCAGAACCGACCGCGCCGATAGTTAACGCAAATTTTGTTAAGCCTGATGCACCGGTGATCATTATTCCCACCGATACTGAGCTGATCGTTGAGTTACAAGAAGATCTCAGTACAAAGACGAATCGTGTCGGCGACAAATTTACGGCAAAGATCGTATCGCCCGCAGAGATCGCCGGAGCGATGATCGAGGGGCGGATCGAGAAGATAGAAAAACCGGGCCGCATCAAGAAGCGTTCACAGCTTTTGCTCGGATTTAACCGAATAATTCTTACGCCAAAACGCTGGGCAAATTTTAACGCGATCGTCACGGAAGTAATGCCTATAAATGGCGATAATGTAAAACTGGTCGATTCCGAAGGAACCGCGATCGGCAAATCATCGCTCAAACCCGATAGCATAAAGGTCGGCGGAACGACCGGAACCGGACTTGTTATCGGTGCGATCGCGGGCGGCCCTGTCGGTGCTGCTGTCGGAGCCGGTATCGGAGCCGCGGTAGGTGTTGGAGCCGTCGTCATACAACGCGGCAAGAACATCAACCTGAACGAAAATCAGCAATTGCGTGTGAAAACCGTTTACGAAACCGAGATCCGATAGGGTTTTCTCCTTGGCTGTAATAACTTATGCCGCTCGTTCAACGGGCGGCATTTTTTATTTGTGGTGAAGGATATTTACGGCCTCGCTTGTTTACTTTACTTGCGTTCGGTAAAATATACCTTTAAGGGAACGAAACAAAACATTTAACAAGGAAATAATGAGCACAGCAACTGATACAAATGCCGCAGCCGGATTAAGAGGAGTTATTGCGGCGCAAAGTTCCATCGGCGATGTCGATGGCGTAAACGGGATCTTGATCTATCAAGGTTATAATATTCACGACCTCGCGGAAAATTCGACCTTTGAAGAAGTTATATATCTTCTGTGGAACGGAAGGTTGCCTTCGAAGGCGGAATTGACCGAATTTCAGAACAAATTCAAAGCAAATTACGCCGCACCGTCGGAAGTCATCGCATTGATGAAGCAATATCCGAAAGATGCCGATCCGATGGATGTTCTGCGTACGTCGGTTTCGTCGCTTGATTTTTACGATCGCGACGGTCATGGAACCGATCGCGACAACGCTTTGAATTCGGCGATCAAGCTTACGGCTCAGATCGGTGCCTTGGCTGCCGCGTGGGACCGCATTCGCAACGGCAAAGATGTCGTCGCACCTGATAGTTCCTTGAGCATTGCTGAAAATTTCCTCTATATGCTTCGCGGTGAAAAACCGACCGAAGAAGAAGCGCGAATGTTCGACATTGCATTGATACTTCATGCCGATCATGAACTGAACGCTTCGACGTTTACGACACGCGTCGTTGCCGGAACGCTGGCCGATATGTATGGCGCAGTTACAGCCGGCATCGCGGCTCTCGCCGGACCGCTTCACGGCGGTGCGAATACGAACGTGATGAAGATGCTTATCGAGATCGGCTCGCTCGACAAAGTTGAAGCATGGGTAGATCAAGCCCTCGAAGAAAAACGCAAGATCATGGGTATCGGGCATGCTGTTTATAAAACGGAAGATCCGCGTGCGACCTGGTTGCGAAAATTCTCAAAACAAATGGGCGAAAAGACCGGCGAAATGAAATGGTACGAAATGTCCCAGAAGATCGAAAAATTGATGCATGAAAAGAAAGGAATGTTCCCGAATGTCGATTTCTATTCGGCTTCGACATATTATTTGATGGGAATTCCGC
Source organism: uncultured Acidobacteriota bacterium (assembly GCA_963720905.1). Classification (GTDB taxonomy): domain Bacteria; phylum Acidobacteriota; class Blastocatellia; order Pyrinomonadales; family Pyrinomonadaceae; genus OLB17. Next base: position 424,814 of record CAVRHB010000007.1, on the reverse strand, counting down.
TCGATCTTTTTACGCCTATATTTGCGGTCAGCCGTATTGCCGGTTGGACGGGACACATTCTCGAACAATACGCCGACAATAAACTAATTCGTCCGCGTGCGGAATATGTCGGCCCTCGCGATCTAAAATACAAGCCCATCGACGAGCGATAGTTAAATACTATTTTTCGATAAAAGGCTCCGGGATTTCCGGAGCTTTTTTATTTTCCGCCAACGCACCTTTTTTCTTCGGCAAATTCAGTTTCGGCCCTCGTCTAATCGGTATGAAAAACTTATCCCTGATCATTGCTGTTTTTGTAATATTTCTGGCGGCATCGTCGGCCTGTGGTCAGACGGTCGATCCGGTCAAAGCCAAAGTAAAAGGCATCGGGCTTGACGCAACTTATGCTCAGGCGATCAAAGCTCTTGGCAAGCCTGTCAAAGACGGAAAAGCGACCGAGGAAGGCTGCATCGGCGCACACGAAAAAATGGTTGAGTATGCCGGTCTAAGCCTTTATTTCATGGATGGCGACAGCAAAGACGGCAAAACGTTTGAGCTGAAAAGTTTTGTGGTATCGTCGGCGAATTGGCCGGTTTCCGGTATAAAGGTTGGCGACACCGAGGCCGCCGTTCGTGCAAAATTCGGCAGCAGTTTTGTTTCCAGCGAAGACCCTGACGGCGAAGGAGACGCGGCTTGGTTCTACGAATTTAGCGAAGAAGATAACCCGGGATCCCTCGCGGTTGTGTTCAAAGACGGCAAGGTAATAAAAATTGGTGCGTCCTATCAAGTTTGTTGATCGATAAATTCAACTAAAAGAGAACCTCATACCCTACGTATTTTCCTTCTCTTTTTCTTCTTTGGCCTCCCGTTCCTTGGGTAAAAAAATAGAAGGCCGATTCGTTAAAGAAATCGAACGACAGAAAAAGAATAAGAACAAGAAGATAAAGAAATGTAGGAAAAAAACGGACACGGTTTGAATGGGAGATTTATTCTGACTTTGATACAATCGCTTCGTCACTTCCTAATGCATTTGTAAATTTGGATCGGATATTTCCGATATTAATAGGAGAAATCGAAGATGAAGCGCATTGCCGTTGCCGCGTTGTTGTTCGTTTTGAGCACGACGTTTTACGCCCAAGGTCCGCAGGAAAGCAAAAAGTCCTCCCAAAAAACAAAGCCGGTTCGTTCTGCCGAAAAGGCGAAGACCCAACCGAACGACGCCGAATACACAGCCTCCATACTAAAGAATACGACCGACAAGATGTTTTTGACCGACATTGTCGATCATCTTCCGCTTTCGGCAACCGTTCCATCGCCGGCAAAGGTGCTCGGCTATCCGATCGGTACTCCCGAAAAATTAACCTACACAAAAGATCAATATCGTTATTACCGAGAGCTGGAAAAAGCGACGCCGCGTGTCAAGACATTTGTTGCGCCGGAACGAAGTGAAGAAGGCCGTGAGCAATTGCTCGTCGCGGTTTCGGACGAAGAAAATCTTGCAAAACTTGCTTATTACAAAGAGATCACGGCAAAGCTCGGCGATCCGCGAAAGATAAACGACGAGATCGCAAAGCAGCTCGCGGCTGATGGAAAAGCGATCTATTGGGCATCGGGTTCTATCCACTCAACCGAAACAGGCAGCCCGGAAATGCTAATGGAAATGGCATATCGTATAGCGGTCGAAGACACGCCGATGATCCGGGAGATCCGAAAGAACGTGATCGTTCTGATCACACCGACGCTCGAAGTTGACGGCCGCGATATGATGGTCGATCTTTACAACTACCGCAAAGCGAATGAAGGCAAACGAACTCCGGGATTGATCTATTGGGGCAAATATGTCGCTCATGATAACAACCGCGATTCGCTTGGAATGGCACTCGCTTTGTCGCGAAATCAGATGGCGACATTTCTCGAATATCATCCGACCGTTTTGCACGATCTGCACGAATCGATCCCGTTTCTTTATACTTCGACCGGAACCGGCCCCTACAACGCTTGGCTCGATCCGATCGTTGTCGATGAATGGCAGACGCTCGCCTATCACGAGATCGAAGAGATGACCAAACGCGGCGTTCCGGGTGTTTGGACGCATGGATTTTATGACGGTTGGGCTCCGAACTATATGTTCTATGTTGCGAATGGGCATAATTCGATCGGACGTTTTTACGAAACTTTTGGAAACGGCGGCGCGGATACGCACGGATCGCACGGTTCCCGGAAGCTATACTTCACGCGAATGGTATCGGCCAAATCCGCCGCTTTCGAATGTGAAATGGTCTATCCGCAATAACATTAATATGCAGCAGAGTGCGATCATCCTCGCGATGAATTATGTTGCAAATAATAAAGAAAAGTTTCTAACCAACTTTTATCTGAAGAGCAAACGTTCCGTCGCCAAAGCGACGACCGAAGGCCCGGCGGCTTATGTTCTACCGGGCGACGATACGCGACCGGTAGAAGCGGCAGATCTTGTTAATCTGCTCAAGCTGCAGGGCTGTGAGATCCATCGGCTGACCAAAGCGGTCGAGACAAAAGAGGGGAATTTTCCTGTCGGAAGCTACGTCGTGAGAATGGATCAGCCGTATTCGCGAATGGCGGATATGCTGCTCGATACGCAGTATTACAATGTTAACGACCCACAGCCGTACGACGACACAGGCTGGACGCTTGGACCTCTTCGCAATGTAAAAACGGTTCGCGTAAAAGACGAGAAAATTCTCACGGCCGCGATGAGTTTGGTAAACGGCCCGGCGAAAGTCACCGGAAAGATAGATGGGAACGGCAATGCCGGTTTTGTTGTTAACCACACCGGAGAAAGTGCGATCGCACAGCTTCGTTATCGTTTACCTGACGTAAAATTTGCTTCGGCGGAAATTCCATTCAAGATCGGCAAGCAGGATCTCAACGCCGGAACGTACATTATTAAGAGCGAAGGAAACCCGGACGATCTGCGTTCGCGTCTTGGAAAGGAAGTTACGGAACTTGGTTTGACGGCAACTGCTGTCGATAAGATCCCACAGGTCGCAAATCACGCGGTTGGCACGCCGCGAATCGCGCTTGTGCATACGTGGATAAATACGCAAGACGAAGGTTGGTATCGCATTGAGTTCGACCGACTCGGTATTCCCTACGATTATATTTCCGATCAAGACGTCAGCCGCATGCCTGATCTTCGTTCCAAATATGACGTTGTGATATTTGGGCCCGTGCAGACGAATGCACAGAATATTGTCCGCGGAAATCCGAGCTTTGGTGATTCGGAAGCTCCGATACCTTGGAAAAAGTCGGACCTGACGCCGAACTTCGGCCAATCGCCCGATCAAACCGATGACATCCGCGGGGGTCTTGGAATTCAGGGCGTCGCCAATATTCAAAAATTCGTCGAATCCGGCGGATTGTTCATCACCATTGCGGATAACGCTTCGCTGGCGATCGATTTCGGAATGACAAGCGGTGTTTCGATCAGAGACGCACGTCAGCTCAAAGCGAACGGCTCGGTTTTGAATACGGTTTTCACCGACCGAAAGAGCCCGATCGCTTATGGTTATGACGAAAAGCTTTCGGTTTATTTTAATCAATCGCCGATATTTCAAGTTGCAGATTACACCCGCTCGTTCGGTCAAGGCGGCGGCGGAGATCGTCCGTCAGGCAGAGGAACTGCGACGGATGCCGATATCGTCCAGGGACGCAAACCGGAGGAAACTCCGAAAGCGACGCCTACGCCTGACCCGACGCGAATACCTCCGTTGGCGATAAGGCCGCGTGTCGTTTTGGAATTCGCTCCGGTCAAGGAGCTTTTCGTTAGCGGAATGCTTGCCGGAGGTTCCGAACTCGCCGGCAAAGCGGCGATCGTCGACGTGCCGGTCGGTAAAGGTCACATTGTGATGTTCGCCAACAACCCGATGTGGCGTCATGAAACACACGGAAGCTTCTCGCTCCTATTTAACGCGATCCTTAATTACGATAACCTCGGTGTCCAAAGGACCGAGCCAAAAAAAGAAGAAGATAAGGACAAAGATAAAGAGAAAAAATAACAAAAGGCGGAAGCCTGGCAATGCGTATTCAGGCACCGTCCCGACGAAAGATCCGAATTTGTGTGAGTCTGAACGGCGAGGCATCTACCTTTAGTAAAGATCGAGAATCAGCTAAACTCAGAACACAAAATTTAGAACAGGAGTTTGGGATATGAAAGGAACATTATTTGTCGTTACTTTGTTTGCAGCGATCGCAGTTTGCGGAAATGCTGCATTTGCCCAAGATGATATGAAACCACCAGTTGCCAAAAAAGTGCCGAAGGTCTTGAAGATCCATGGTTATGAGATCACGGATAATTACGGTTGGCTGCGCGACCGCAAAGACGAAAAAGATCCGGCGATCATTGATTATCTGAAGGCTGAAAATGCTTACACGGAGCATCATACGGCGAAATACAAAGGCCTTGTGGATACGCTTTACAAGGAAATGCTCGGCCGAATGAAACAGACGGATACGAGCGTTCCTTATAAGAATGGCGACTATTGGTACTGGACAAAGACCGAAGACGGCAAGCAATATCCAACCTACCTTAGAAGCAAGGCACAAGACGGAAAAGACGCCGAAGTGCTTCTTGATCAAAACGAAATGGCGAAAGGTCACGAGTATTTTGCGATCAGCAATTTCGATGTCAGCGACGACGGCAATTTTCTCGCATATGCAACGGACGTTACCGGCTATCGGCAATACACTTTGCATATAAAAGATCTCAAGACCGGCAAGATGCTGCCTGAAAATATCGAACGCGTCACATCGGTCGAATGGTCGAATGATGGCAAATATCTTTTCTACGGACAAGAAGACGCCGAATCGAAACGCAGCGATAAGATATTTCGCCACAAGGTCGGAACGAATGGAACAGACGAGCTGATCTTCGAAGAAAAGGATGTACTCTTTAATGCCGGTGTCGGGCGATCGCGTGATAAGGCGATGCTGTTCATCGGGTCGTATGCCAAGACGATGAATGAATATCGGTATTTGAGTGCGGACGATCCAACCGGTGATTTTAAGGTTTTGGATCCGCGACGGGAAGGCCACGAATATAATGCCGATTTTGATAACGGCGAGTTCTATATCGTGACCAACAAAGACGCGGAAAATTTCAAGGTAATGCGGGCACCGCTTTCTGATCCGAGCGAATCGAAATGGATCGATTACATTCCTTATGATCCGAAGGTAAAGATCGATGGCATTTCGTTCTTTAAGAATTACGCGGTTGTTTCCGAGGTCGAAAACGGGCTCGAATATCTTCGCGTGATGGATAAGAAAACGCGTCGAGCTTCGGCTCGTATCAAAACTCCGGAAAGCGTTTATACAATGGGCCTTTCCACAAACCCGGAATACGACACGCCGATCGTTCGTTATACATATTCGTCAATGATCACACCTAATTCGACATACGAATTCGATCTTGCGAAACGCAAAAGTACACTGCTCAAACAACAGGAAATTCCGAGCGGTTACGATAAATCTAAATACGAAACGACCCGCGTTTGGGCGGTTGCCCGAGACGGTGTGAAGGTTCCTGTTTCGATAATGATGAAAAAAGGCACCAAGCTTGACGGCAAATCGCCGATGCTTTTATATGCCTACGGATCGTATGGTTATTCGATGACGCCGAGCTTTTCAACGAGCCGCTTGAGCCTTGTTGATCGCGGAATGATCTATGCGATCGCACACATTCGCGGCGGCAGCGAGCTAGGGGAAAAATGGCGGCAGGACGGACGTATGTATAAAAAGATGAATACGTTCAATGATTTTGTCGATTCGGCTAAATGGCTGGTGGAAAATAAATACACGTCGAGTGACCGGTTGGTTATCCAAGGCGGTTCGGCCGGCGGACTTTTAATGGGGGCGGTCGTTAATCAATCGCCGCAAACATTTCAAAGCTGCGATCGCTCAGGTTCCCTTTGTCGATGTTATGAACACGATGCTCGATGAAACGCTGCCGCTTACGACCGAAGAATGGATCGAATGGGGCAATCCTAACGAGAAAAAAGCTTGGGACTATATGTATTCCTATTCGCCCTACGACAATGTAAAGGCTCAGGATTATCCGGATATGTTGATCGAGATATCGCTGCATGACAGCCAGGTTCCCTATTGGGAAGGAGCAAAATTCGCGGCGAAACTTCGAGATATGAAGACCGACGATAATGTGATCTTGCTCAAAACAAATATGGGTGCCGGCCACGGCGGTTCATCCGGACGATACGACAAACTTAAGGAAGTTGCATTCGATTATACGTATGCGCTAACCGAGGTTGGCATTACGAAATAGGCAATTTTCAACTCTGTTGGAAGGACGCGTTATCGAAAGATGACGCGTTTTTCGTTCAAGATGACCGCTCATTTTGATTCAATTTGAACGATGCTCCCGCGGCAACTGATCTTCGGAAATGATTGACACGACCGCTAAAACGTTCTTTTGTAATGACTTAACTGTATCTATTTCTAACGAATTCACTGATGGCACAGCCGTTGCTAAAAAGATCGCGGAGCATTTTATAAATTTGAAGCAATCTAAATGGAGTGGGACCATGATTCGATTGAGAGAGAAAAAACTTAGTTTAGCAAAAGTATTGACGAGCTTTCTGATCTCGTCTATTGGATTTCAAGGCATAGCATTCGCGCAACAGAGTTCCGTAACTGATCTAAATCAGAGCAAGGAACAAGTTTCAGCAACGAAAACGGTTACGCCTCTTTATCTTACCAACATCGCTGCTTCGGCGTCTACATACGTTGAACAGACGCCTTCGCAGGAATCCGAAAAGATCGTAAAACTGCTTTCTTCGGAAGCATCGCGCAATCCGGTAATGATCGGAGCGGATAACGATGTAAGAAACGAAGTAACGGAGAATGCCGCGATCGCGCTTTCCCGCAGCGTGAATAAAACGATCTACACGATCGAATGGCGAACGCTCTTTTCAAACGTAAAGAACGAAAATGAACTGCTGAACGCGATAGATCCGATACTCGAGTTCGCGGCCGCATCGAAAGGAACTGCGATCTTGAACGTTGGCGATCTAGCTGATCTCGTTGCAACAAAGCCGAAATTCGGCACGATCATCTCGGATCGTATGCGAAACGCGATCGCTAAAGGAAATATTCGCGTTGTCGGTTTCGTCGATCGCTCAGTTTATAACTCACAAATAAGCAACGATCTGAATCTACGAGCTAGATTTGAGCCGATCGAACTTGAGAATTTCGACAAAGATCCGTTTGTCGGTGACAAGATCTCGGCAGATCTTCGTGAAATGATCGCAAATTCGGACCCAAATAAACGGGTTCGGGTAATTCTGCAAACCTCCGACAGTAAAGATAAACAGCTTCTTGCTGCACTTCAGGCTAATAGCGTGAAGGTCGAGCGGACAACTCAGAGTCTTAGTATGCTGGTTGTTGATCTGCCATTAAAAGCCGCTCAACCGATCGCTGATGTCCGTGCGGCAAGACACCTTTCGCTCGATCGACAGCTTACGCGATTAGGTCATATAGAAACGACAACTGGTGCATCTCTTGTCCGTACGATCCAGCAGGGCGTAAGCGTCGGGTTGTTCGGAATTGGAATCGTTAATACAAGCGTTGAGCTGGATGGAAAGGGCATAGGCATAGCGATCGTTGATTCCGGTATTCGCGAAGATCATAGATCGTTCGTTAACAAATCGGGTTCGAAACGGGTTACCAAACGTATTAATTTTGCTCCCGGCAATTCGCTCTCAACCGATAAATTCGGTCACGGCACTCACGTAGCATCACTCGCTGCCGGCGGTGTCGGTGCAAACCTCAATGTCGGCGACGGGCTTTATCTCAACGAATACGAAGGTATTGCGAATAATGCGAATATTATAAACGTTCGTGTTCTTGATGATAACGGTGTCGGCAGTGCTTCCGGTTTACTCGATGCGATCGACTGGATCTATGCGAACCGAAGCCAGAATAATATAAGGGTCGTTAACCTGAGTCTTGGAGCACCAGCGATCGAGTCATGGCGAAATGATCCGCTGTGCCGAGCTGTAAGGCGACTAACCGCAGCAGGTATTGTGGTTGTCGCGGCTGCCGGTAATAACGGCAAAACAGCTGATGGCCAAAAGATATACGGTGCCATACATTCGCCGGGGAATGACCCTTCTGTCATAACGGTCGGTGCGAGCAATACATTCGGCACGGACGCACGCGATGATGACGGTGTCACGACTTACAGTTCACGCGGTCCGACACGTTCCTATTGGACGGACGACGATCAAGTAAAGCATTACGATAATCTTATCAAACCAGATCTCGTCGCTCCGGGAAATTGGATCGTCGGTGCGGAATCTGATGGAAACCAGATCATTTTAGATGCAAGTGTGCTCGGAGTTCAGGCAACAGCTTACGCAGATAACAAGCGCAAGATGATGTACATGAGCGGAACTTCGATGGCGACGCCGATCGTTAGCGGAACAGTTGCTATCTTGCTGCAGGCAAACCCAAAACTTACGCCGAATATGGTGAAGATGATCTTGCAATATACGGCACAAAGGCTTGGTGGATTTAATTCATTGGAACAAGGAGCCGGTGAGCTGAATGTCGAAGGAGCTGTTAGGTTAGCGAATTCGTTCAAACAAAATTTGCCGAACCCAACGCCAATGGGCACTCCGATGCTAAAGGACAATCAGCTTCCTGTCCATAGATCTACGATCGCGGGAACGACATTCCGATGGTCGGGTGGAATGCTGCCAAGTTATGCCGCGGTTACTGGTACAGATTGGATCACCAAATACCAAGGTATCTATAACAATGGGTTGCTTATAAGTGACGGTTTACTAATTAGCGATGGCCTTTTAATAAGCGACGGATTGCTTATTAGCGACGGTTTGTTGATCAGCGATGGCTTATTGATCAGCGACGGCAGTATTTTAACTGACGGAAACAACCCTTCCGGAACGGAGACATTTTCGAACGGAACGTCGATCGGTCCTATGGGATTGTTGATATCGGATAATTTTACAATGGCCGATGGTTCTCCGCTTGCTGACGGACTTTTGATCAGCGATGGGCTTTTGATCAGTGACGGATTGCTTATCAGCGACGGCACTCATTCGCAGACCGATAGAGTAATTACCATGGGAGATGCAACGCCGCGGATGTATTAACCTAGCTTATTCATAAATGCGAAGACATCCCCCTTGTCTTCGCATTTATGAAAATAGTTTTATAAAAATTAGTGGAATAACAACATTGTTTGTCGTATAATTAACCGGGCCGAAAAATACGGCCGGTTTTGTCTTTCCTGACCCGCTTAGTTTTATCTCCGCATCTCGCCTTCATTAATGGATTCCAAAGAACGCCGCACAAATTTATATTTATTACTGATACTGCCGATCGGATTGGTAGCAGGTGTCTGGGCATGTGTAACTTTTCCATTTACAAGGATCGACAATGCGCTGATCGGGCTGACGATAGTTACAGTATTCTTTAGCGGCTATTTTCGTATTCAGATACCGAAGACGAAGATACACCTGACGATCTCTGACGCCCTGATATTTCTTTCCTTCTTAATGTACGGCGGACAAGTTGCAGTTCTCCTATCGCTTTTAGAATCGACGTACGCTTCCTTTACAATGCGGCTTAGCGGTGTTGCGATGAAGCCGCGAACGTTGTTGACCAACGTTTCAATTTCGGTGGTTTCTGTTTTTGCGATGGTTCTGATGGTCGGTGCCATTTACGGCCAGGTCGAATTTGCAAAGGACACGAGTACGACCAGTATTGTCTGGCTTCTAGGGATAATGGCGTTTTCTCAGTTCCTCGTCAATTCGATCTGCGTTTCTGCGTTTATCGCAATAAAAACCGAAAACTCACCATGGAATGTTTGGAACCAATATTGTTTAAATGTATTGGTACTGTATCTTAGCGGATCATTGGTCGCGGGTGTTCTAAGAGCTGCACTCGAACAGATCAATTTTTTCCTGATCACCGCTGTTCTCGGGTTCTTCGCGCTGGTTTATTTCACCTATCGACGCTACACAGATGACGTAAAAGAAACATTTGCTTTAGCTGAAGTTGCCGAACGCAGCCGAGCAGAACAGGCTGAGCAACACGTTATCGAACTTGAACACTATGTCGAGGAACTTGAACGAAGCAGCGAAGCACTACGCGAGAGTAGGGAAAAATTCCGGCATGCCGCATTTCACGATGTCTTGACGGGATTGCCAAACCGCAATCGATTTCTCGAAGTGATCACGGAGCTGTTGAACACGGAAACTGAGCCGGAAAGCAAAAAATTTGCGGTGTTGTTTCTCGATCTCAATAGATTCAAAACTTTAAACGATAGTTTGGGCCACTCGGTCGGTGACCGATTGATCGTAGGTGTATCGAAGCGCCTCTCGCAGTTGATCAATGATGGCGATATGGTCGGCAGGTTCAGCGGCGACGAGTTTTCTATAATTCTTCAAAATATCGACAGCCGCAGCGATGCCACCGAATTTGCGACAAGGCTTGCGAAAAAAATGGCCGAGCCCTTTTCGCTTGATGGCAGGCAGGTGTTTACAAGTGTTTCGATAGGCATTTCATTCAACGACGCAAAGTACGAAAATGCCGAGGAAATACTACGCGATGCAGACATCGCGATGTATTACGCTAAAGATCGACAGAAAGAATTCGAGATATTTGACCGAAAAATGCACGCAAAAGCGGTTTCTCTTCTCGATCTGGAAACTGATCTGCGGTTCGCAGTGCTTCGAAACGAATTTGAACTTTTCTACCAGCCGATAGTTAGTTTGGAAAACGCAAATATAGAAGGATTTGAAGCCTTAGTCCGATGGAACCATCCAAAATGGGGTTTGGTCGCGCCGAACGATTTTATTCCGGTCGCTGAAACTACGGGGCTTGTCATTCCAATGACGATCCAAATCTTGCGGTCAGCCTGTCAGCAGATCGTCGACTGGCAAAAGCGGTATTTAGGTCTGGACAACTTAATGGTCAGCGTCAATCTTTCGAGCAAGCATTTTGCGGTGCCGGGTTTGGTTGAACAGATCTCCGATATTATCGGAGAAACCAAGATCGACGCGTCGAGTCTAAGAATCGAGATCACCGAAAGCGCGGTTATGGAAAATGCCGAAAATGCTATCGCAATGCTGAAGAAGATTAAAGAGCTCGGTGTAAAGATCAGTATTGATGATTTTGGTACCGGATATTCGAGCTTAAGTTACTTACACAGATTTCCGGTCGATACACTAAAGGTCGATCGATCGTTTGTGAGTACGATGGAAAGCGGAACGGAAAATGGCGAGATCGTCAGAACAATAATCGCACTCGCAAGGGCTTTAAAACTGAATGTCGTCGCCGAAGGTATCGAGAGCATTCATCAATTTCATCAACTACGCGTTTTAGGTTGTGAATACGGACAAGGTTACCTATTCTCGCGGCCTTTGCCAGTAGCCGATGCGGAAAAATTATTGTCTGATACGTCGTCTTGGCACAACATTATACCGACGAAAAATTACGTTCTCGATATGCCGGATCAAACGCAGGATCAACTTCAGCTTACTCATTGATCATTCGGCGAACACGGCAGGTTTTTCGCTTACCGGAAAAGCATTTTCGTAAACGGATGCTAAATTTAGAAGCGTTGCTTCACTCCAAAAATTTCCAATTAGCTGCATACCGATCGGCAAACCTTCGGACGAAACGCCGCAGGGCACACTGATCGCGGGAACTCCGGCAAGATTTGCCGAAACCGTGTAAATATCGCTCAAATACATCGCTAAAGGATCGCTGACACGCTCACCGATCTTGAATGCGGTCGTAGGTGACGTCGGCGTCAAGATCACATCACACTTTTTAAATGCATCTATGTAATCCTGTTTCACAAGTGCCCGCACTTTCTGAGCCTTCGAATAATAGGCGTCATAATATCCGCTCGAAAGGACGTACGTGCCGAGCATAATTCGACGTTTGACCTCTTCACCGAAACCTTGTTCACGCGTTTCGCAATACATTTCACGTAGCGTTTCAGCTTCTTCGGCACGAAAGCCGTAACGAACTCCATCGAACCTAGCCAGATTCGAAGAAGCCTCGGCTGTCGCGATAATGTAATATACGGCGATGCCGTATTTTGCGTGTGGCACTTCGACATCGACAATTTCGGCGCCGAGTTTTCGGTAATTTTCGATCGAAGCTTCAACGGCATTTCGGACATCCTTGTCCAAACCTTCACCAAACAAAGATCGCGGAACGCCGATGCGCTTGCCGGCGATGTCGTTTTTTAATTCGGAAACATAGTCGGAAACTTCGACCTTTGCTGAGGTTGCGTCACGCGGATCGCGTCCGGCTATAACGCCGAGAACTTCTGCGACATTTTTTGATGTACGGCCGAAAATTCCAATACCATCAAGAGAAGATGCGAATGCAACCAAACCGTAACGGGAAATTCGGCCATATGTCGTTTTCAATCCAACGATCCCGCAAAGAGAAGCTGGTTGGCGGACGGAGCCGCCGGTTTCGGAACCAAGCGATGCGTCAACTACTCCGGACGCAACCGCAACGGCAGAACCACCGGAACTTCCGCCGGGAACTCGTTCGATGTCCCAAGGGTTCTTTACCGGACCGAAAGCCGAAGATTCGTTCGATGAACCCATTGCGAATTCATCCATATTCGCTTTACCGATGATTATCGCACCCGCATTTTTGAGTCTTTCAACGGCAGTCGCGTCGTATTGAGCCGCATAGCTGCCGAGAATCCGTGATCCGCATGTGGTCTGTAAACCTTTTGTACAAATATTATCTTTTATCGCGACCGCAAGTCCTTTTAGCGGCGGATCTTCGCTCGAAGCATCAAGCGTCTCGGCTCGTTCGAGCCCGGTCTTTCGTTCGATAGAAAGAAAAGAATTCAAAGTTGGATTCAAACGTTCCGCACTTGAAAGTGCTTTTTCGATTTCAGATTTAATTGACATAACTATCGAATTACTTTGCTAAAAAGCCATTTATCATTGATCTTTTGAGCCTCGATCTTGATCTCCTGCTGCAGATTGGTTTCATTGGTTCGCCAAAAAAGCAGTACCGAAAGCGTAGCCGAGTTCGGCGAATCCAGTTTGCAGGAGCCTACCCGGAATGCCTTTGGATAATTGTTCGAATTTGTTGTGAATACATCATTCTCGGTCGATGTGCCGCGTAATTCCTTTACGGAGTCAGGCGTCATATATTTTTGGAGTTTGTCGAGCTCTTTATCCGACAATGCCATATCGCCGTCGAAGTGATATGAATAAAATTCGCGAACGGCTGCTCGAGCATCAAGACAATCTTGTGATTCGATCGTCGGAATTTCGCAAGATGAAGCGATCAACACGAACAATATTATCAATGGTACAAAGATGCGCTTCATAAAACTTTGGGAACGCGGAAATGTCCTTCGGCTGAGGCAGGTGCTTGATCAAGCGCGACATCTGTTCCGAGCGACGGAATAATTTGATCCTCGCGGATCGTGTCCGTTTCCCGGCCTTCATCGGTGAAACCGCCGCTCATTGGTTCGATCCCGTCGGTGTCGAGTTCATTCAACTGCTCGATGTAGCCGACTATTCCGGCCATCTGCGGCGTGTACATTTCGACTTCCTCATCGGTTATCTCAAGATGTGCAAGTTTTGCTATCTTTCTTATGTCCATAAATTAGTTTATTTCCCGATCTCTTTTTCGCAGAAGGCTGCTGGCGGCAGCACCGAGAAATATTTCGCGAAGTTGCTCATTATTGATCGTCGATGCGGCATCTTCGAGTTCCGGCGTGACCTCGGCCGCCGCTCGGCGTTCGCGTTCAATATTTTTCGCCGTTAGATCCGGATCTCTTGTTTGTTCGGCCGCAACTTTTGCCGGATCAACTACAAATTCAATGAAATTAACCGAACCATTTCCCAATTCCTGGTTCATCAAATAAACAAGGCGTCCGCTCATTTTTTCGAGTTGCTTTTTCCACATCTCACCCGAAACCGCAATGAACAAACGCTTTTTATCTAGTTCAATAAATGCAGTGTGGTTCGAAAGTTCTTCGCCGACGCCGGTTTTCCAAGCCGTCGAAGCCGCCGCGATCCGCATTTCGGGACTATCGAATTCTTTTACGATATTTTTAAGTGTCCGCGATATCTCGTCCATTGGTTACGACCTTTGTTACACTAATATCTTAAACGAGTTCAAAGGAAATCTTAAATCTACTTTAGCGAATGAAAGCACCTAAAAATTTAATATTGGCATCGGGAAGCCCTAGGCGGGCAGAGATACTTCAGGCTGTTGGCTGGGAATTTACAAAGTCTGTGCCGGACATTGATGAATCCGAGATCGAAGGGGAATCGCCGGCAGATTACGTCGTTCGTTTGGCAAGAAACAAAGCAGAAGCGATAGCTGTTGATCATCCAAGTTCGGTTGTGCTTGGCGCCGACACGACGGTTGTCATCGATCAAAGAATAATCGGAAAGCCGATCGATCTTGCAGATGCGACACGAATGATCGGTCTGCTTGCCGGCAAAGAGCACGAAGTTCTTACAGGTATTGCGATCGCTGCCGCCGGAAAAACTGTGACCGGTTTTCAGAGAACGCGTGTGAAATTTGCAGAAATGAGCAACGATGAGATCGAGTTCTTGGTTAGCGAAGGCGATCCGCTCGATAAGGCAGGCGCGTATGCAGTTCAGGCTCAAGCCGCATTATTTATAGAATATATCGACGGCGATTATTGGAACGTGGTGGGTTTGCCGATCCATCTAGTTTATCGTTTGATGGTCGATTCTGCGATCATAAAATAAAAAAGCCGTCTTTTCAGACGGCTAGATCCTTCCTGTTTCCGTAATTATAGAAGTTTATCGACAGCGGCCGAGATCGGAACGGTTATATCGTATTTCGGGTCGATACCTCCGAAAGATTCGCCGGCCTTATTTCCTGTCTTATCCAAAATAATGAACGACGGTATTTGATCTACATTAAATTTTTTCAGCGTGGCGGCTCCATCCGGGTCGCGGACGAGCGGAACAGAAAGCTTTTGCTCGACGACAAATTTTTGAAGTGCCGCATCGGTCGCAAAATTCTTTGATTTTGCGGAATTTGAATCGGTCGCGACAAAAAATATAACGACATCCTTGCCGGCGTATTTCTTTGCGAGTGTGTTTGCGGCCGCAGCCTGTTCCTTCGATAAAGGTACCCACGAAGCACCGATCGCTAAGATCACAACCTTTCCTCTCTGACCGTCAAGAGCCACACGGCTTCCGTTGAGCGAAGTGACGTTTACCTGTGAATATGCCGCTAAAGAAAACACGGCGATCAGAGCTATCAGCGAAAATATTTTGGTTAGTATTCTCATAATTTTGGCGGAAGCCAATAGTTGGCTTTCGTTATAGTTTAGATGCAACTTTGGGGCCAATTTACTGCTTTTTATTGAGTATTACGTTATCGATCAATCGGACATTGCCGAAACGGACCGCGGCGGCGAGTAAAACCGGCTCTTCGCCAATGTTATCGACGGCTTCAAGCGTTTCTGGATCTACAGCGGCAACATAGTCTATCCTGGCCAAAGGTTCTGCCGTTATCGTATTTTCGACTATTTCAGTGAGTTTCGCAGGGTTTCGTGTGCCGTCCCGAAAGGCTGCTTTTGCCGATTGAAGAGCGTGGTAAATAATGGCTGCTTTTTCGCGTTCCTCGGTTGATAACCGCTCGTTTCGCGACGACATCGCCAGGCCGGATTCTTCACGTATTATCGGATGAACGACGATCTCAGTTTCAAACCCGAGATCGCGCGTCAGACGGTTAATGACGGAGACCTGCTGAGCATCCTTCTGTCCGAAAAAAGCAAAGTCCGGCCGTATCGCATTGAACAAAATAGTAACTACCGTCGCAACACCGCGGAAATGCCCGGGCCGAGAAGCTCCTTCGAGAGCGTCGGTGATCCCTTCGACATAAACATACGTCGAAAAACCCGGCGGATAAATATCTTGAGTTTCCGGTGCGAAAATATAGTCGACACCAAGATCGGTAAGCACGGATGCGTCGGCCGTGAGGTCCCTAGGATATTTATCAAAATCTTCTTGTTCACCAAATTGGGTTGGGTTCACAAATACAGAAACAACTACAATATCGCACCGAAGCCTTGCGGCTCGGACCAGCGAAAAATGGCCTTCGTGAAGCGAGCCCATCGTCGGCACAAAACCGATCGTTTTTTGCTCGCGGCGGAGTTTGCGGGCGATCGAGGAAATTCGCTGTCGTCGATTAATGATCTCCATTTTATTAACGATCCATTTCTGCTTTCGCTTTGGCGGGAAGGCCGTATGATTCTTCTTCGTTCGGATAATTTCCGTTACGAACGTCGTCCATCCAGGTCGTGATCGCATCAGTAATAACTTGGCTGACGTTAGCATACTGCCGGACAAAACGCGGCTGGCGGCCGAACGTAAATCCGATCAGATCGTGAAGTACGAGAACCTGAATGTCACAATGACTGCCGGCTCCAATTCCAACTGTTGGAATGGTAAGTTCGTTAGTTATTATCTCCGCAATTTCACGCGGCACAAGTTCGAGAACGATTGCAAAGGCTCCGGCTTCTTCGAGCATCTTCGCGTCCTCGATCAATCTATTTGCATCTTCTGCCGTTTTCCCTTGAACCCGATAGCCGCCTAATTTATGCACAGATTGCGGGGTCAAACCGACATGAGCCATTACCGGAATTTCTTCGTCAACCAATCTTTTTACGAGATCAACGCGATTGCGTCCTCCTTCGAGTTTTACGGCTTCGGCACCTCCGTATTTCAAAAGCTTCATCGCGTTGCGGACGGCTTTATTATTTCCGGTATGATAGCTTCCGTAAGGCATATCCGCGACGATAAGAGCACGCGTTGCCCCGCGTTTCACCGCTTTTGATGCCGATAAAATTTCATCAAGCGAAACCGGGATCGTATTTCCGTAACCGTGAATGACGTTGCCCATGCTATCACCGACAAGGATGATATCGACTCCGGCTTCGTCAACTATTCTTGCGGTCGGGTAATCATAGGCTGTCAGACAGACCAATTTATCGCCGGATTCTTTTGCGGCACGAAGGGCCGGAACGTAAACTTTTTCGGGCTTGTCTGGTTTTAAATATGCCATATATTTCGAATAAGTCTAACGTTTCGCATAATTTAAGTCTAGTATTCCATCGCCCGCATTTCGGTTTGGCGGTTCGGATTCCAGCGGGCGATCGCGGAATTGTCAGGGCATAATTGATTGAGTTCGCGAATGTTCTTTTTTAAGATCGGATGCACAAAATCGGGAGCGATCTCGTCCATTGGCGTCAAGACAAAATTTCTCAAATGAAGACGCGGATGCGGAACGGTCAGAAATGGGGTATCGACCTGCTGTGAGCCGAAAAACAATAGATCGAGATCGATAGTTCGCGGACGTTTTAATGTTTTATCATTTCGCTCAAGGAGATATTCGATCCGAAGCATTCGGGCCATTACTTGTGACGGCGTTATCCCGGCGATATTTATTTCCGCCACCATATTCAGGAAATCTGAGCCTTCATCGAAACCAACCGGTTCGGTTTCGTAGATCGCAGAAAGTTTGTTTACGGAAAAACTCGCTTCCATCAGCCCGCGAACCCCAAGCAGCAGGTTCCCTGCGCGGTCACCCAGATTAGAACCCAGTCCAATATAAGCTGTTGTTGATGAGCTGTTCATTCTTTGCCTGCTTTCGCTCAGAAGATACTGCGATATTTACTTGTCGAAGAATCGATCTTGGTTGCTTGAGTATTGTATCAAACAAATAAATGTTTTTCTTTGGCAGAGAGCAAATGGGTTTCCCTTTTACTTTTTCGGCGTTCAATGTTTCAATAAAAGATAGGCAGAAAATGCCTAATCCAGTAGTATTTTCAACTTTTGATATACTCGGGCGGAAATGTGAGCCGTCTTAGAAAATTTCACTATCAACCTATGCCGCGCAGGAAATTTCGACACAGCCAAAGGTCAGATCCTACGGGCGACCGCTCCCATCAGGAATATTTATTGCACCAAGGCGTGCAGACGACAACGCGATCTGAGATCATGCGGCTCATTCGCGGCGGCGAAGACACTTACCTCGAACTAAAAGTAAAACTATCAAATCCGGAAAAGATCGCGGAGGGTATAGTTGCACTTGCGAACACCGGCGGCGGTACGATCGTTTTTGGCGTGAACGACCAGCTTCGCGTTGAAGGATTGACTGATCCGACAGGTGTTCGCGATGAGCTTGTTCGTATTTGCCGCGATGATATCGTGCCTTCTGTTGTGCCGCTTATAGATATGATCGCATTCGATAGCGGCAAGAGGATAGTTGCACTCGATATAGACCCAAGATCGCGGCCCTATCGTATGCGCGATGGGCGATTTTACATGCGATTCGGTGCGGAAAAACGAGAGGTCGCCCGGGAACAGATCTCAATGTGGCTGGATGAGATACGTCCGCTTCGCTATGAGAACATACCGATATTCGAAGGTAGAGAAGATGATTTTGACGACGGTTTGCTTTGGACCTTCGCGAACGGATTTGAGATTAAGAAGGGTCATACTGAGCAATATCAAACCGCTGATTTTCTAAAGCGTGATCTTTTGCTTGCGGTAGGCACCGATGATGATTTCTTTCCGACGGCGGCGGCGATAATGCTGTTCGGAAAGAATGACCGTGTTGGGGAAATATTTCCGAGATCGATAGTTACAGTGGTACGGTATTCCGGTGAAACAACTGAATCTCCGATCATAGAAGAACAGAAAATCGCCGGGAACCTACTCACGCAGTATGAAATGATCCTAGGGTTCATTGAGCGATATTGCGACCTATTGAAGTCAAAGCCCAAGGCTCTTTCGCCGATGGATGGAATGCATGTCAGGCCGCGTTCGGCTTATCACATTTACGCAGTTCGCGAGGCGGTCGCGAATATGATAGTTCACCGCGATCTCGCGTTCGTAGACAGTCCGACGCGAGTCAATATTTTCGATCATGCAATTGAGTTGGTTAACCCGCGGCGAACGAATGCATTTACGCCGCCGGCATCGCGGGCAATACGTTATGGCATCACACAACGTCTAAATCCGCAGATATCATCGATCTTTAACCGCCGCGAATATGGAGCGTCGATCCCACGCGGCGGATTGCCGATGATCCTAAAACAGGCGGAGCTTTTTTCAGGTAAGCGGGTTGATCTGCGCACGATTAACGATGAATTTAGGCTTAAGATGTACGAAGGATAGCCTATGTTCTTTTCCGCCGAAGGTTTTAGATCGATATTGTCCGGCCGCAGAAGACTTGCCGTTTGGTTCATTTTGATCGTTTTGGGCTTTGCCATTTATACGTTCGGCATTGCACAGAATCCGCCAGGGTTCTATGTGGATGAATCGGCTCTTTCCTATAACGCATATTTAGTTTCTAAAACGGGTGCCGGAGAATTCGGCGAAAAATTTCCGCTTTTCTTTCAGGTTTATACCGGCGGTTTCACGCAATATTCCAATCCGACTCAGATCTACATTTTAGCCGCCGTATTCAAGGTATTCGGGCCGAGTATCTTGGCCGCTCGTTTGACCGCTGCAGTGTCGGTTTTCGCTGCTTGTCTGCTGCTTGGTTTTCTTGCCGGACGCGTTTCAGATAGTAAAAAGATAGGCTTTCTGGTTGGTGCATTTGCTCTGCTGACTCCTTGGCTTTTCGAAATAAGCCGGTTGGTATTGGAAACATTCTTTTATCCGATGGCGGTGGTTGCATTACTTTGGTCGATCTATCTAGCGAGCAAAAAAGACCGATGGTCTTTGCTCAATATTATTGCAATCGCACTTGGCCTAGCGGTTGTCACATATACATATACGATCGGCCGATTATTGGGTCCGCTCTTGGCTTTTGGTTTGATCAGCTTTGCGTTAGATCGGAAAAAGCTTTTTGACGTAATAAAAGTCTGGATCTGTTATGGGCTAACACTCGTTCCGCTTTTCATTTTCTATTTACAAAACCCCGATCTGACAACGCGTTTCCAATTGATCGGATATATAAAACCGGAAAGCACTTTTTATGAAATAGTTTCAACATTTCTCATTCGCTACTTAGAAGACATCAACCCTCTTCGTATGCTGATTCGCGGCGACATAAATCCGCGGCATCATATTCCTGATGCTTTTGGCAGCTTTTTCATAGGTGTTTTTATTCTCGCTTTTATTGGCCTGCTCATTGTTCTCATCAAACGTTGGCGCGATCCTTGGTGGCGATTTGTTGTTTTTGGCCTCGCAGCTTCTGTTATTCCGGGCCGCTTACTGTCGATAAATTTCACTCTCTTCGGTTGATCGCATTTCCTGTGTTCGCACTGATGCTGACGGTTCCGACTTTGGAATTCTTTTTAGGCCAGAGCACCGAAGACACCTCGATCATAAACCAATATGCAAAGCCGGTACTGGCCGCGATCTTGATGCTGACCGCTTTCGAAGCCGGTTTTTTCCATTACAAATATTATGTCGACGGGCCGAGACGCGGATATGTTTTCGATTCCGCATACAAAGAGGTTTACGATCAGGCGGTTGTACAGACCTCGCGTCCGATCTATCTGCTCGATAATTATTGGGGGCCGGCATACATACATTCCCTTTGGTACGCGACGCTCGAAGGGCGCGACACGAGTGAATTCACGCATCTCGATTATGGTAAAAAGGCTCCTGTCGGGTCGCTTGTGATCAGCACCGAAAGATCTTGCACGGATTGTTATATGATCAAGAAATCCGGAGTCTATCTTCTTTACCGACAGCAACGCGATCCGAATATGCCCGCTTACATTTTCTATCCGAGCGCGAATGAAGCCCGCTAAAGCTATGGCGGTTCTCGCCTGTTTGCTATCATTCCTTTTTGATATAGCAAAACCATATGCTGCTCGACCTGTCTCCGCTAAAGGTTTCTCGTGATTACCGACTGCTGTTTTTCGGGCAGTTGATCTCGTTCTTTGGTTCGATGATGACGTTTGTCGTGGTTCCATGGCAGATGCACGAACTTACGGGTTCGAACGCGATGGTCGGTTACATATACGCTGTCGAATTCGTCCCGATGGTTATCCTCGCGTTTGTCGGCGGAGCACTGGCAGATTTTTTTGATAAGCGAAAGATGCTTCGGCTGACTGAATTTGGCCAAGCGACAGCATCAATATTGTTGCTTGTAAATTCGCTTTTGCCGCAACCGCGTATTTGGGTTTTGTTCGTATGCGTCGCGATGCATGCCGGTTTGGCGGCCTTGCAGCGGCCGGCTTTCGAATCTTTTATACAGCAAATAATTCCGCCAGAGCTGATGGCAGCCGTAATGGCACTCAATTCGATCCGCTTCAGTTTAGGAGCTATCCTCAGCACGGCGCTTGCGGGAATAATCGCCGCAAAACTCGGTGCGACGGCTGCGTATGCGATCGATCTTGTAACATTCGGTGCGACGATAACTGCTTTGTTCATGGTTTCTAGGGTGGCGTCGCCGGAGAACGCCGATCGGCCGAGCCTGAAGGGAATCGTTCAGGCGCTAAAATATGCCGTTCGACGTAAGGAGCTTTTGGGTACGTATTTTATTGACATATCAGCTATGTTTTTTGCGATGCCGCAGGCGTTGTATCCGGCACTTGCCGGAATTTACGGCGAAATTTATCTTGGCCTTTTTCCGGCTGCGATCGCCGCCGGAGCTTTGCTGGCAAGTGCGACTTCGGGTTGGACGACCAATGTTCACCGCCACGGTTTGATGGTAACGGCGGCCGCTGTTCTTTGGGGTGTTGCCATCTTGTTCTTCGGGCTTTCGGCGAGCATTGTTCCGGCATTGCTTTTCTTAGTCGCCGCCGGATTTTTTGATATGATCTCCGGCATATTTCGCGGTGCGATCTGGAATCAAACCATACCAAACTATCTTCGCGGCCGAATGGCGAGTCTGGAGATGATCAGTTATCTGACCGGCCCAATGCTCGGCAGCGCCAAAATGGGTCTCGTCGCTGAACGCTGGGGCGTAAGAGCCGCACTCATTTCCGGCGGCGTGCTTTGTATAGTTTCGGTAATGGCGACGGCTTTGTTCATACCAACATTTTTCACCTACGATGGCCGCGACGGCATCAAGCAAAAAGAGATCGAAGAAGCCGAGCGTATTCTGAGTCTGAGGTCTTGAGTTAGGAGTCTTGAGCCGGAGAATTTGAGGCTTTTGTCGGAAAATGATAAATTCCAACTCTAGACTTTAAGACTCAAAACTCCAGACCAACCAATTATGGCGATCTTAAAAAAACGCGAGATCGAGAATCTCGAACAGCTTAGCGGCGAGGAACTGCAGGCGTTTATCGATACTCTGCCGGCCGGACAGGAGACTATCAGCCAACTCCTAGATCATATCGAAGACGAGCTTTACGACAAAGAATGCGATCACAGCCTGCAGTATTCAATGCGGTTCATGATGGATAACCGCCTCGATTTCGGCAAGCTTACGCATTGGCTGACGACCAATGGCGGCTATTGCGACTGCAAGGTGATGGAACAGATCGCCCCGATCTGGCGTGCGAAATTTGGGGACGATTAACCCGGGAACGCGGACGCGTGTATCGTACTCGGACTGAGCTACCTGCTCAGGGTGAGCAGCCCGCAAGCTATTGCATTCAATCGACTTAACCTCATTCTGCTCATTTTTAGAAATATACCCCTAAAAGTGAGCAGAAAGTGAGCAGTTTTTGAGCAGTTTTTGAGCAGGCGTTCCTTGAATGGACTCTGGAATCTTAAGTCTGGAACAGGAAATTGTACTTTCTTCTCCCGCTGACACCCCACAACCGCTAATAGCTAACTGCTTCTTACTAACATTTCAAAGATCACCGGCCGCCTCGCATAGATCGGCCGAACTCAAACATCATAACACAAAATGTCCCATCGGTGAAATATTATTTTATTCACGGCTCACCATTCTACTTCGGTATTTTCATGATCGACATCGCGACAATATGTCGAATAGGCTTTTCAGCATACTTACCTGAGAAGATCTTCGTCGTATGTCGGTGACCTCTTATCTGAAGGACTTGTCTATAAAATTCTGACCCGCAGGATTGTGTATCAATTCGATGCAAAATGCCCATTCGAGACTTCGGTTAAATACCGTAAACACGGATAGTTGGCTAATGGCACATGGATTGCACTTTGTTTGCATAGACTTTAAAAAGGGGGAATATAAAAATGAATGCTATTGAATTATTGAAGAACGATCACGACGTGGTGGATAAATTGTTTCAGAAGGTGGATGCCACAGAGGAATCGGAGCATCCGAAAATATTTGAAAAGATAAAGGCCGAACTCGACGTGCATACTCACATAGAAGAAACGATCTTTTATCCGGTGTTGATCGAAGAGGGAGATAAAGAACTCGCGGATCTGACAAAAGAAGGAATAGAAGAGCATCGGCAGGCGAAGATGTTTCTCAGGGAAATGGCGAATCTCGCGGATGAAAGCGATAAGTTTGAACCAAAACTTACCGTGCTGATGGAAGACATTAAACACCACGTAATGGAAGAAGAAGGCGAAATGTTCAAAATGGTCAAGGAACAATTTTCGGAAGAACGTCTCGAAGAACTTGGCAAAGAATTGGAAGCCGAAAAGAAAAAATCAAAAGCGGCCTCCGCATGATGATATATGATCTTTACGATCTAAAGGGCAAGCCGTCGGCTCGCCCTTTTTTCGCGCTCAAACCGTGCTACGCTTTAGAATGTAAATCGCTCGTACGATAAATTATTCGGCCAAAAAACAACGATTTGGCGAGAACCGCACATCATAGGTATATGGTGGAAATCCAATTAAACTTAAGTATGAAAGAAACAGCATTCAAAATGAATGTTAACTTGCAAAAACTCTTGGTTGGACTCTGTTGCAACTTCCGTTGATCTGCGGTTGACTAGGACGAATTCTATTCGTAAAATGGACGAATATTTATTTCAATCTGGGAACGCTGCATTTGTGGCCTATATCTGGTTGTACCTGTTTCAGAGTCCATACATCTGCGAGACAGCTTATTGTCGCAAATATTGTTTAGTCCATGAAATAGTTCTGCCGCGACGTTGGCGAAGCTGATGTATTTTCCTGTTCCTTCAAGCACGTATGAGGGTGTCAATTATTTGAAAATTGAACAGGTTACTATCTGAATAGAGTTAGTATCCTGTATCAGGGAGCCCATTTATGATGTCCATCCAATGAACCACTACGCAAATTTCTTGGATAAAGGAAGCGAATCAGAAGAACCATAAATGATATTGCGATTCTTTCCAATATGATTCGTTTATGACATTCAGTGGGCGAATGAAGTGTCTATGTACTAGTTTCAGTTGGCCGTCGAAATGGACCCTGAATGCGGTGATAATTATGAAAAGTCTTTGGCCTACAGTTCTAGTTTTTATTATTTTATCTCTCTTCGTAATTCCACAGATCACTCATTCGCAAAATCGATCGATAGACGTGCTCAAAGTTGTGATCCCAAATTACCCGGATGCGGGAATTTTGATGCGTCACGAGGGTGAGGTTACTGTTTCGATAACGGTAAACGATGTCGGAGATGTTATTTCTGCAAACGGTTCGGGTCAGGAGATCTTGTTTATGCAGCTGAGCAAGCCGCTTTAAGATGGAAGTTTAATGCTGAAAAAGCTCGACATCCTAGAAAGATAGATCTTTTGTTTCGCTTTGTTTTATCAAAACAGAACGATAAATTTGCTGAAACGCAATACATACCTCCATTTACAGTTCAGATTCCGGAAAAAAATATTTGCTTGACTCAGCATAAAAGTGTTGACTAAAAGGTTAAGATTGAGGCGAACGGTAGTCGTCGCTATGTATTACGATTTGCTCGGCGACCAAGAATGTAAGGGAGCGAGAAAAAAGATGAAAGCCGTGTATATAAAGACAATATGTATCGTTGCGATAGGATTGTTCTTTTTCTCCAGCTCTGCATTCGCACAAAATGCTGAGTTGAAATTGTTGTTTGAACAAGACGGCCAACCTATAGTGCTTGAAAAATTGATGGTTAATATTCTTGACACTAAAACCAAGGCGGTACTGTACTCGCAGTTGGTTCCAGATAATAGTTTAGTTCTTCCGACGAACGTTGAGATCCCGGAATTGTTCGATGTTGAACTTTCGTTCGACGGAAGAGACTTGAAATTTGAAGAGGTCCAAAAAGAGCATTTTAATGGGGAATGGGTTATTGACTATACGGATTACGGAAAAAAGAAGGGTAACTGTAAAGGACTTCTTACGATTTTTACTGTCACCTTCAGACCGGAAGGGCGAGCCGGCACCATTTCGTCAATAGGCCAATGCTTACCTCTGGAAGCGGTATCTGTGAAAACGGGTGAATTGAAATTGACTTTCGAGCAGGACGGCAAACCTCTCGCTGTTAAGAAGATATCACTCGATATTCTTGATTCGAAAACCGATGCTATTTTGCACACTCTCAAAGCGTCGGGAAATGTCATCCCTATTCCCGTCGATGTAGATCTTCCGGAATCTTTCGATGTTAGGGTGATTTTTGACGATAAAGAGTTAAAGCTAAATGATCTCAACCGTAATTTTTTTGATGGAGATTGGGTAGTCGGATTTCGCGACTACAAAAAACGGCAACAGAAATGCAAGGGCTTGCTTAGGATTTTTAGAACCGATTTTCACATAACGGGTAAAGCAGGTGTATATTGGTTGGTCTCAGAGTGTTTGCCAAATGTCGAGAAGCGTTAGATCGTGACGGGATATTTACCCTCAAAGTGACCGTTGCTAATAAACAGGAGAATTGATGTGTTGAAGAAAGAACTAATAGGATCTTTAGCAATTGTTGCAATACTCATATTCGCTGTTGATGGATTCACTCAGTCTATCGATTGCAAAGCTTGGAAGAGCCAGGTCGATGCGTCGATGAAGCGGCAAGGAATACTGACGGCTGACAAACTCACCTCGGAACAAAAAATAGAAGGTATTGAGTGTCTCTTGACGTTGGAATCGGAAGATGGACCGGCACGCTTTAGAGGAGCAACCCGGATAGTTTGGGAAAGATCTTTACCAACACCAATGCCGAAAAACGCTCCGCCGATATCCATAGCCGCTTTATATTACATTAGCTATTTATTTACCGATGATTGGGGCCACGGAAATGAAATTGTCCTCTACGACACCAAGACTGATAAGCCAATAAGTTTACAAGACATACCTAAGGCCTTTCAGTTATACAAGCAGTGGTGGCAGAAGGTTAAGGCCAAGGGATTTGAGGAAGCTAGGAAATTGGAACTCGACCCATTCGAAAATTCGGATTTTCGATGGTAAAAAGCAGGTGGGATTTGAGGGTGTTTGAATGAACACACAACAGCGATCGGTGGCATTGTCGGACGAATGCCTAAATGTACGCATTAAAATTGTACGGATATGAATAAATTGATCTTCTTTTATAGTTTTGCTTTTCTGATGTTGGCCTCGATCGCTGGTGCCTTTGGCCAAAAACTAAGTCCCGGAAAGAGCGTGAAGATATCCGGAACAGTCGTTGCCTATACTTCCTATGACGAGATAAAAACAATTTCCGGCGAGCCTACTGGATTTGATTCAATAATTCGAGTCGAAAAGCCTAAAGGTATCAGGCTTGAGTCGAAATATATTATAGTTTCTTACGAGTATTTCTCTGATGACGGAAATTACGGATCCATTCTAAAAAAGCTAGATTCGAAACAGTTGAAACTAAAGGTTGAGAGGGACCCAAATTGTGACAGTGAGCTTTCAACCATTAAGTACGGCAAGCTGATCTTTTTAGATGGGTCGGGAGAGAAGAAATTTCCTCATTTTACTGGAACGGGCGAGTTCAACAAGATCCCGGAATCGACTGTTTTGCCATGTTACCTACTCAAGAGAATTGATTAACAGACCTTAGTTCAACGAACTGAAGTTTGTTGGACTTTTTATTTTGTGTCCATCCAGTTGGTGCCGGAACCTATTTCGACTAGGAGCGGGATGTCGAGTTTGGCGGCGGATTCCATTTCTTTTTTGATGATCTCGGAGGCCTGTTTGACCTCGCTGTCGGGAGCTTCGAAAAGAAGTTCGTCGTGAACCTGCATTATCATCTTTGTTTCTAGCTTTGCGTCTTTCAGAGCTTTCGCAACATTTATCATCGCGAATTTAACGATATCGCTGGCCGTGCCTTGGATCGGCATATTGATCGCTTCGCGTTCGGCCCGCGTACGGACGCTGAAATTGCGGTCGTTGATCGAAGGAAAATAACGCCGCCTGCCGAAAAGCGAAGTGACATAGCCCTGTTCGCGTGCGACAAGCGGGATCTCGTCCATATATTTGCGGATGCCTTTGTAGGTTTCGAAATAATCTGCGATGACCTTTTTCGCTTCGGTGCGGCTGATGCCGACACGCTGCGAAAGACCAAAGGCTTCGACCGCATAGGCAATGCCGAAATTTACGATCTTCGCGAGCCGGCGTTTTTCTTTCAGGTCCTTATCATCCGTCGCACCGAAAACGAGCCGGGCAGTTTTCGCATGAATGTCCTCGTTATTTTTATACGCTTCGAGCATTTCGGGATCTTTTGTAATGTGAGCCAGAATGCGGAGTTCGAGCTGTGAATAATCGGCCGAAATTAGCTTGCAGCCTTTTTCGGGAATGAAAGCTTTGCGGATGCGTTGGCCGAGCTCGGTGCGGATCGGGATGTTTTGCAGATTCGGATCGGTCGAACTGAGCCTTCCGGTTGCCGCGACAGTTTGATTCAAACGAGCCGTGAATGCGGCCGTCCGGGCCGACCATTTTCGGCAGCGAATCGGCATACGTCGCTTTTAGTTTATCGAGCTCGCGGTAATCGATAACCATCTGCGCGATCTCGTATTCTTCGGCAAGCTCGGCCAAAACGTCTTTGCTGGTGGAAATTTGCCCGGTCGCGGTTTTTTTGCCGGTTTCGATATTGAGTTCGCCCAGAATTTCACCGACCTGTTTTGGCGAACTGATGTTAAATTCACGGCCCGAAATGGCAAAGATCTTTTCGCTCAGCTTTTCAAGCTCGTCAGAGATGAATGCGGAAAAAGTTTCGAGGTTCTTTGAATCGATCTTCATACCGGCACATTCGATATCGTGAAGTATCTCTTCCAACGGCAATTCCATTTCGGTGTAAAGTTTTTCCAACTCGTTTTCGTAAAGCCGCGAACGAAACAGCGGCGTCAGGCGAAATGTGTAATCGGCGTTCTCAGCCGTGCGAAAACCTGATTCGGTAAAACCATCGGGCGCGGAACTCGTCGGGTCGATCTCAAGATGTGTCTGAGCCAAAAACTGCAATGTGAAATTCGTCCGGCCCGAATCGAGCAGATAAGCTGCGATCATCGGATCATCAACGACGCCTTTCGGATCGATATCCAGAGTTTTCAAAACGCCGAGAGCCGTTTTGTAATCGTGAACAGATTTTTCAAGGAATTCGTTTGCAAAAATATCCTGCAGCGGTTTTTGGAACTGCTCCTTTCCGCCGTCGAAATTCTTAATATCAATGTAGTAAGCCTTTCCGGGTGCGGTCGCGATGGCGATGCCATGCGGCTCGGAACTATAGAAACAACTTTTGCGCTCGGTCTCTTCGGCATCGACGGCAAAGCTCCATTTTTCAGTTTCGAAGAGAACGCGGACGAGTTTGTCGAGGCCTTCGCGATTATTTATGACCTCGTAATTTTGCTCGACAACATTGATCCCATCTTCGCCATGAAGATCGAAAAGCGACGCCGAATCGGCGAATTCCTGCGTTAGAGCATTGAATTCGAGTTCGCGAAAAAGCTGATAAGCAGCCGAGCGATCGGGCGTTTGATATTTGAGCTTTTCGGGTTCGAATTCGATCGGCACCTCGCAATGGATCGTCGCGAGTTCGAGCGATTGGCGGATAATATCCTGGTTATTCTGCAAACTTTCGCGATAGGTTTTGTGTTTTACCTGATCGGCATTTTCCATCGCGGCTTCGGCGGAACCGAATTCGAGCACGAGTTTTAACGCGCCTTTTTCGCCGATCCCGGGCGCGCCGGGAATGTTGTCGATCGAATCGCCCATAAGCCCGAGAAGATCGACTATCTTATTCGGCGGCAAACCGAATTTCTTTTCAACCCAAGCTTCGTCACACCATTCGATCGGCGGAACGGGAACTTTGCGTTTGACGTTCGTCGAATTTTGCCGCATCGCAATGACATAAGGATCTTGGACAAGCTGGCAAAGATCTTTATCGTTCGAAACTATGACCGCCTGCATTTTTTTCTCAACCGCTTTTTTGGCAAAAGTGCCTATGATGTCGTCGGCTTCGTAGCCATCGGATTTCAGAACAGGAATATTAAACACTTCGCAAACGCGGACGATGTAAGGAATCTGAGCCGCGAGGTCATCGGGCATGTCTTCGCGGTTGGCCTTGTATTCGGCGTAAGCATCATGGCGAAAGGTCGGTGCCGCCGTATCGAAAATAGCCGCGATGTAATCCGGCTTTTCGTCGTTGATCAGCTTTCGCAGCATGTTCGTAAAGACGAAAATAGCTTGGGTTACCTGGCCCTGACTGTTCCTCAGCGGCTCCTGACGCGAACCCATCGGTGCAAAATATGCCCGAAAAATATGCGACATCGAATCGATCAAAAATACGCGTTTCATTTCGGATATATTAGCACGCAAATGTTTTTGTCTTAAGCCGGATCTAATTCTTTGTTCCGACAGAATGTTTCATAGCGTTCATCGAATCTATTGCAAATTGCTTTTGCAGATATCTAGTGAATGGATAGCCGAGTTTGGCGAAGATGTGGCCGGGGCGTGACATTGCGAGGATGTCGTAGGTCACAGCTTTTGTTTTTTCGTCGATCGCGACGGTGAATCTTTCTTCGCCGATCTCGCCGTGCTGGGTGAGCGTTCCGTAGGCAAATCCGTATCGGTTCGGTTCGTCGATCGTGTAAACGATCCGCGTTGCGTTCAGCGAATAAAAGCCGAAGTGTTTGATGAGAAGTGCGATGGTTTGGCCGTTTACGATCGGCGTACGGTTGTCATAAAGTTCGATCCAACCGATGTTGAACATTTCCCAGTTGTTTATCGCTTCTTTTGCCGATTCGAAAGTTTCCCCGCCAATTCCCAGTTCGCATCTGTTGTGGTCGATCGTATAATTTTCGGGTATCACGGTCGCAGTGGCTGCAATCTCAGAGTAAGAGAAGATGTCCGATTCGGAATCGCTTAAAAACGTTTCGAATGTCAGGTTGTCGGGTTTCGCTATAGAGAACATTCTTAGAATGCTATCATTGAATATTTCAATAATTTAGCGTTCAAGAGAAGCTGAATCTACAATGTTGCAATGTGTCCCAGAGCCCTGAATTGGAACTGAATATGCTGACCCGATCTATTTTCACCATTTTATTGCTTCTGTTTCCAATCTCATTTTCAGGAGTTATCCTCGGGTCTGAGATAGCAATTATCCGCAGGCACGCAATAAACCCTTATAATAACAAGGAATGCCCTAAAAATCCGGATGACCGATATGATAGGGAAGGTATTCTTAGAGAGTTTGCAAATGTACTCTATGGTGAATCAAATACGCCAACGGGTCACGTTATAAATGGTCGGCCTGTTGGTTTTTCCGTTTGGGATCTGCACTGATCCCACAAATCTGGATGCCGCATTTCTGGGCGGCTGTATGACTTTTAGCGATGGCCATTTCTACCATTTTATCGAAGAGACGTTTCCATACTCTGTCAGCCATGTTGCGCTTCTGAAGGATGGTGAAGTGAAACTCTTCAGATCTTTGAATTGTCCGGAAGGAGCGGAGGACTATAATGATCTGCTAAAGACAGCGGGAAAAATATATGAGCATGACAAAAAAAGATCGGAGGCAATGTTGAGGATCGAAAATTTTCGGAGATATCAATATGTTTCACCCACTGATAGACCTTTCTATTTTTGTCGATCTTCGGACGGTTTCTCGCCCCAATCCCGACCTGTCATATACTAGATGGCAGGTTTACAGTGAAATGGCGCAGGTGCTTTATGATCATGTCTCGGATTCGTACCGCAACCAACTTGGTGTTTCTGTAACTTTTAAATTCTCGTCAAGTCGGTAGGCCGCCTGAGGATGAAGCGAGTGCCTTGAATTTTTTCGTATTTGATCTGACCGACCCTTCCAACAAACAAGTTACTTCACTTGAGAAAGTAGACTTTATCGAAGGACACATCTACCACTTTGCCTATCTCGACTATCCGTATTCATTTAGTCATATTGGCATTTTGGAAAAAGGAAAGCTAAAAGTTTTCTCGGGAGTTAATTGTAAAAATGGTTCCGCGAGCCTTGAAGACATAGTCCGATATTTTAGGAATAAACTAAAGGGTGATTCACAAAAAAACAAAATCTTGAAGGTGCGTTCGAGAATATCGAAAATACGGAATCTATATACCATTTGCTGGTGAAGTAGCTGTCAAATGTGAAGAGCTATGAGTTTCTGGTCGATCGGTCAGGTTTTGTGAAGTGAAACATTGCTTGGATATTACCATTGCCACCCTAATACATGGATAGATTTCCTTGACATCTGCATCCAATATTGACATAAAAGGGTCGGTTTCACTTTCGATAGGGGCACTGGACGGGCCTTGAATGCGAACATAATTCGCATCCTTTTTCTCCTGAATTTATGAAACGCTCAAAAGTTAAATGCATTCTTGCTTTGGTTCTGATCACCTTATCAGTTAGTTCAATTTATTCTCAAAGTTCAGATCTGAAGCTTTTGGGGAGATTTTCGGACGGTGATGTTTCGGAATTTAATTATAAAGTAGTTAATAAGGTAGCCTTCACTGAAGAGCCGGGTCGCTTGGTATTGCGAATATGTTCTCAAGATGAACTCTTGTCAGCGATCGCTTTAGCGGCCGGTATGGGAGTAACATCTGGTGAGAAAGGCGGCATCAATGCCACGCTTAAAGGTGTTGGTTATAAAGGCGAAGGTGTTTTTTATGCGGTCTATTCAGGTTGTGAAAGTAAAAAGAACCGGTTCAATACAGTTGAATACTGGCTGGTAAAGAATGGTGCGAAATTAGAGTTTGACCAAGAGATCAAAGCAGATGATGTGAATTTAGCGGGCCACAGACCGGAATCGAAAGAAGAGTTCAATTCGATGCTTGAAACAAATAATAAGACGGATGAAAATTGTAATGAAGCAGCTAAAGTAATCCTCGGTGATTATAATATGGCTCCTTCAAAAAAAATGCTTAAGAATTTTAAGAAGGCAGAGGATGAGCTAAAGGATAACAAATGTGGACATTGGCAATTTATTCTATTAAAAAGCACAGAAATTTGGGAGAAAGAACCCGAAGATGATTTTCCGGGTTTTGTTGTAGTTTCCAAGAAAAGTTAAAGACCAACGGCGGATCGAGTATTTTCCTTTCTCAATTTGACATTAAAATCCGCGGCGCGTTATTCTTTCCGTTCGTTTGTTTTTGAACAAAGCGATCATTGAATTTTCGAAGTTTTTATGACCGGTTCGTCTAGGGGTCTAGGACACCGCCCTTTCACGGCGGCAACACGGGTTCAAATCCCGTACCGGTTACCATCCTTTTTTACAATTTTCGCATCAAACCTTACGTGTATTCGCTTGCAACTCAAGCGAATTTTTTATTTTATAGGTAAATAATGTTGAAAAACTTTTTAATAACCGCCGCGATCATAACTTTTTCTTTTATTTCTGCTGCGGCTCAGACGCCGCAAAAGGTAACGGACACGGTGCTCGTTCTGCCTTTTGAAAATTCATCGGCTAATCTGCAGGAATTCAATTGGGTGGGTGAAAGCTTTGCTCTGTCGCTTTCCGATCTGCTTAAAATTCCCGGGCTGAACGTTGTCGATAACGCACAGCGAAAGATAATTCAACAGCGGCTACGCATTCCGCTGACGAATCTTCCGAGTCTTGCTACGTCGTTAAAACTCGCACGCGAAAGCGGTGCAACGCTGCTCGTATTCGGCAGCTATCGCATAACGCCGGCACAGGGCGACACGGCGGCTACGCTTAGCGTCGTATCAAAGATAATACGCGTGAATGAAGGCCGCTTTCTGAATGAAGAAATGCCTGATGGACGACGCATTACGCGCGACATCAATCTGACCGATGCTCTCGGAAATCTGCAAACGATGGAGGGCCAGGTCGCATATCAGATATTGTATCAACGCGATAAAGCTTTGCCTTATTCGCAAAACCAACTGATCGAATCGGCAAACAAAGTTCCGCCGCGTGCCTTCGAGGCGTATATCAAAGGAATGCTGACGTCCGATCCAAGCACGCGTGAGATATATTTTCGAAATGCGATGAAGCTTTATTCGGATGATGTTCCGGGCGGAATTTATGCCGATGCGGGATTGGAACTCGGCCACCTATATCTGGGTCAAAACAAAAAATCGGATGCGATCTCAGCATTTGAGCAGGTTATTTCTGCGAACAAACAGTGTAACGAACAGAATGCCGGAAGTCCGGCTGTGCAGAATTGCGACGACGAAAGTTATGCCGAAGCGTCGTTTTACATCGGTTTGATGCAATGGCAGGAAGGCAATTTGGAACAGGCGATGGCCGTGCTGCAGCCGCTTGCAGATGATCTGAAACTTACAAGTGTCTATAACACGCTTGGTGCGATCGCCGTGCAGCGTTCGCGAACCGAAAAGAAGAACGAAGCCGAAGCCGCCGCCAATCTTAATAAAGGCGAAGATTTTCTGAAGCTCGCATCTGAATCGGCTCCGGACAATCAAAACGTTCGGTTCAATTATGCCCTGACGCTATATCTTAGCGGCAACAACGTTGAAGCCGCCGAGGAAATGCGGAAAGTGATAGAAGCCAAACCGAATGACGGCGAAGCTTTTTTCGTTTTGGCAAAATCGTTGAACGAGCTGAAAGATCCAAAAGCGGCCGAAGCCGACAATCAGGCTCGAAAATTCTTAACTGCGGGAAACCGTTACGCAAATCTCGAAACGGAATGGACCAAATCCAAAACGCTCAACGGCATCGCAATGCGTGTCGAACAGCCGAAGCGGAAAGATTTTGTAAGCGTTGTTCTGAGCCAAAAGAATACGCCTGCGGTCGCCGCGGCAGCGAATGAGACCGATAGAATGCTCGATCAGGCACGCGCCGAATATAAGAACGGGAATGACGAAGCCGCGATGACGATACTTCGGCGAATTCTGGCAAGCGAGCCGATGAGTGCGGAAAGCTATCTGATCTTGGGTAAGATACATCTTCGTCGCGGAGATATCGACCAAGCCGTGAGTTCATTCAAAACAGCTCTTTTCTGGGATAATCGAAAGATCGACGCCCACATTGCTTTGGGCAAAATAGCACTTGAGAGAGGTTTTTGTCTGCAGGTTACCAACTACGCCGCATCAGCCGCTGAGATCGACGCGGAGAACCCTGATGTCATCGCTTTACAGCGTTCAGCGGAGCGTTGTTCCAAATAGTGTAACTATTATTAGGGTGTAGTGATCGGTTGAAATGAAGGAACAGGAAGTTTGTACACTTCCTGTTTTTCTGTAAACGCTCTCTTATAAGCTCTTAGGTGCTCTCCGCCTAACTTTTTCATCACTCAAGAACTTAATTAAAATCTTTGGCACGCTACGTGCTTTAGAGAACAGTGGCCAGCTTGATGAAGTTGATCAAGACCCTCCGCCATCACATCTTAGAGCGCGGTTTGCCACTGTGCTTTACACCTTCCGAGCGTTCCTTCAGTTGTCCTTCCTTTTTGAGCCTGGTCGAAACCGACCAGGCTCTATCACTTTTAAACCCCATATTACCTTATATTTACTGCCGCGTATGTAAGAAGCAATACATTCGTTCAAAATGATGAACTTTGAACGCTTTTCTCGCAACCGCCATCGCAATCTGACATAGCTGATCGATGAAATGGCCCGAAATGACAAAATTCGTCATTTTCAGCCTGACAAATTTTGTTTTAGGTCTGACCGATCGGCGCATTCTGACTTATCTTTCGTCAAAATGACGTAAGAGCCTTGTTAGACACCGGTCATCTGTTAAAATATTGGGTATGAAGTTGTCGGCCGCGGCCAAGTACATACCAAAATGGCAGAATATTTTGTTGGCCATCGTTTCGGCGTTGCTGCTGATACTGTCTTTTCCAGATTTTGACCTATATTATCTGGCGTGGTTCGGGTTTGTTCCTCTTGTTTTCGCTATATACAGAGAACGAGCTTCGTTAGTGCGTTCGATGCTGCTCGGCTGGATATTCGGAACGATATTTTTTGTCGGAACGGTTTGGTGGTTGACGTATTCGCCGATACATTATGCCGGCTTTCCGCCGTGGCTGACTTACACACTTCTGGTCGGAGTTTGTACCTACGTCGGTTTATTTCCGGCGATGTTCGCGGCAATTTCGGCTGTGTTCTTTCGAAGGTTCGATCTGCGTGCATTCGCGCTTCTACCTTTCGTTTGGGTGTTGACCGAATTTCTCCGCTATTGGCTTTCTGGCAATTCGTGGAACGCGATCGGCTATTCGCAGGCGTTCGGCAGTGCGTTGCTGCCGCTTGCTTCGGTCGGCGGAGTTTATTTGGTTGGTTTCGCGGTCGTTTCGATCAACGCGGTTTTGGTAAGCTTGGCTGTTTCGGTTCCTGCGTTGCTTCGCTCGCAACGGACTACAAAAGCATACGCAACCGCACTTTTGCCGCTGATCTTTATTGTTATTTTGGCTCTCTTGATCGGCGTTGTCGGTCACGCAAATGAAAACGAAACGGCAAATCCGAAAGATCAAAACATCATTGTCGTTCAGGTAAATGTGCCGATGTCAGGATTGACACTTGAAAAATGGGAGCGGCTTCGTGAGCGGCATATTGAGATGGCTGAGACTGCTTTGCAGAAACTAAGAGCATCAGGCGACGAAAGGCCGGTGACGGTCGTGTTTCCCGAATCGCCGATGAATTTTATGTACAAGGAAGATCGCGAATTCCGGCAGTTCATCAACGGTTTTGCACGGCGAAATAATATAAACGTTCTTTTCAATTCGGCCGAGCCGGACGCCCAAACTCAGACGTATTTTAATTCCGCGATGCTCGTTTACGGGAACGGCAGCGAAGCTGGTCAGTATGATAAGATTTACCTCGTGCCGTTCGGAGAATTTGTGCCCGGTCCGCTGCGTGCGATGGTTCCGGGTTTGATCGGAAGTTTTGCAAGCGGCCGCGAATACGACGTTTTTGATATAAACGATACGAAAGCAGCGATCATGCTCTGTTACGAATCGAATTTCGGCCAGCTTTCGCGGCAGCTTGTGACGAACGGTGCCGATTTTCTGGTCGAGATGACGAACGACGGCTATCTCGGCGAAACTCCGGTTCTACGGCAGCATTTAACAAGTGCGGTTTTCCGTGCGGTAGAAACAAATCGGCCGGTGATTCGTGCGACGAACGTCGGTATCACGGCGTACGTGACACCAACCGGCGAAGTGCTCGATGCGGCTCCGGTTTATACAGAAGCGACGCGTGTTTGGACCGTCGGAAAATCAGCGGGCGACAGAACCTTATATGTCAGGTTCGGCGATTGGATCGCTTGGTTGGGAGGACTAGTGACGATTTTGTTCTTAGCTATCTCCCGAAAGGTGGGACGTCATTCTAGTATCGAAGATATATGAAAATTAGATTGATCGCGGCACTAACGCTTTGTGTAGTCATATATTTAGGGAGCTATGTCGCGTTTCGCCAGTCAAATATTGAAGTTTGGGAAAAAGATAATAATGAGTATGTGATCTATCCGGCAGACAGCGTTTATTTTTATTATCTTTTTCGTCCAATGAGTTATTTGGACGCTAAAATGACGGGGATGAGATCTCACATCGGGCCGCACTAATTTGTAACGATCAGGGAAATTGAAAATGGAACTTGCGGAACTGCAAACAAAATATCAAGAGTTAAAAGAGAAAGTTACCCAACTTGGGAGGTTTCTTTGACCGTCCGGCAAAAGAGAGCGAATTTGCAACTCTTGAGAAACAGATTACCGAGCCGGGCTTTTGGGACGATCAGGAATCAGCACAAAAAATAGTTCAGCGGCGCAGCCGCATCGAAAAAGCATTGCAGCAGCATGACGAATTTGAAACTGCGGTTTCGGATGCGGAAGTTTTGATCGAATTTTCGGCGGACGATCCGGCTTCTGCGGTCGAACTCGAGAGTTTGATCAAGAAGCTCGAGAAAGACGTCTCGGCGGCTGAGATACAAAGTCTTCTGTCGGGCGAAACTGACGCGAACAACGCGATCTGTTCGATCCAGGCCGGAGCCGGCGGAACGGACGCTCAGGATTTTGCACAGATGCTCTTGCGTATGTATCTGCGTTGGGCAGAACAGAAAGGCTTTAAAGCCGAAGTGCTAGATGAGCAGTCCGGCAGCGAAGCCGGAATAAAATCGGCGACGTTTCGCATCGAAGGCGAATATGCTTATGGACTTTTGTCGGCAGAGGCGGGCGTTCACCGGCTGGTGAGAATTTCGCCGTTCAATTCGGGCGGCAGCCGTGAAACATCGTTCGCTTCCTTCTTTGTTTCGCCGGAGATCGACGAAAACATTGAGGTCGATATTCAGGACAAAGATCTTCGTGTTGACACATACCGATCATCCGGAGCGGGCGGCCAGCACGTCAATGTGACCGACAGCGCTGTTCGCATAACTCATATGCCGACGGGAATTGTCGTCACGTGTCAAAATCAGCGTTCGCAATTGCAGAATCGTGCCGTTGCCATGCAAGTCTTGCGGTCAAAGCTTTACGAACTCGAATTGGAAAAACGCCGGGAAAGTGCGTCGGAGCTAGAATCAACGAAACAGGATATCGCGTTCGGTTCGCAGATCCGCAATTATGTTTTGCATCCTTATCGGCTTGTGAAAGACACGCGAACGAAATACGAAGAATCTGATGTCGAAGGCGTGCTCGATGGTTCGATCGACAATTTTATCAACGAATATTTGATCTATAAAAAAGGCGGAAGCATAAAAGCAGCAAACTAATGAAGCAGTGTCCTTCGTGCAAAAAAATATATGACGATGATTCGCTGAATTTTTGTTTGGCGGACGGCACGACTTTGCTTTCAAAACGCGGTGCAACGCCGATAAAGCACACGATACTCAATGAGGTGATCGCGATCGCGTTGCTTGCTTTGACGGTACTTATCTTTCTTTGCCTCGTTTCTTACGACCAACGCGATCCGACCTTTAATACTTCGTCGTCGTTTCCGATACACAACTGGATAGGCTTTGTCGGTGCGAATTTCGCTGAACTTTTGTTGACGGCCGTTGGTGCGACCGCATATTTGCTTCCTGCGTTGTTGGCACTTGTTGCATGGCGCGTTTTTCAATCCGAAGACCTTCGGCCGCCGATCGGCAAAACAGCCGGTTTCATTTTGTTTGTGATCGCTCTGTCGGGACTGATCTTTATGATGGGCTGGCACGGCGGATTGCTTGGAGCTTTTTTTGCCGAGAACGCGATCTATCTGCTTTCGAGCCTCGGTGCGGCGATACTTTTGTTGACGCTGTTCGTTTTATCGATAATTCTTATAACGAACCTGAGTGTAACGACCGTCGCGGCAGCTTTAGAAATGCCGATAGCGAATTTGAGAACGCGGCTCAATGAATGGTGGAACCGCGGACGTTTGCTTGAAGCCGGTCAGCCGGAACCGGCCGAATCGAAAGCAAGAACAAAAGCCGAACTTCCAACGATAGTTGGCGGTCCGACAAAAACGAAAGCAAACGCAAAAGCGACGAAAGTAGATATTCAGGTTGCGGACGAAGATCAGCCGGAGCTTCCATTCGTGCCGACGATCGGCGGCGATGACATTCCTGATACGGTGATATCAGAAGAAACGCCGGTTGATATTCCGATCGAGCCAAAAGCTGAAACCGGCGAGCTTGAATCGGACGTAAGCGAATCGATCGAAGCTGAAGACGAGCCCGATGCCAAAGAAAAACCGAAAACGAAACCGAACGATTACGAAAAATATGTTCTTCCGCTTCCTGAGTTTTTAAATGAATCAACGGCACGCGTCGAACAGCAAGAGGCCGAACTACTCGAACTTGCTGATCTGCTGAGCCAGAAAACAAAAGAATTTAACGTTTCGGGAAAGGTTGTAAATATCTGCCCCGGACCGGTTGTTACGACATACGAATTCAAGCCCGATCCCGGCGTGAAATATTCACGTGTGACCGGACTTGTTGACGACCTGTGCCTCGCCTTAAAAGCCGAATCGATCCGCATTGACCGGATTCCGGGAAAGGCCTTTGTCGGCATCGAGGTGCCAAACGCGGACCGCCAGACGATCGCTCTTCGCGATGTCATCGAATCTAAAAAATTCGATGGTTCGAAATCAAAGCTGACGATCGCTCTCGGCAAAACTATAGATGGTTTGAACTACGTAACAGATCTCGCGAAAATGCCTCATTTGCTGATCGCCGGTGCGACCGGTGCGGGTAAATCGGTAGGCGTGAACTCGCTTGTCGTATCGATCTTGTATAAAGCGAAGCCTGATGAAGTTAAATTTATCATGGTCGATCCGAAGCGATTGGAGCTCGGCCTCTACGAAGACATTCCGCATCTCGCGACGCCGATCATAAAGGACCCGAAACGTGCGGCAACGGCTCTGAAATGGGCTGTGACAGAAATGGAGCGTCGATACAAAGACCTTGCCGGTTATGGCGTTCGAAACATCGATGGATACAACGTCGAAGCCGAACGGCGGAACAAGCTGAAGATGTGGAACGATGACGGCGAGCCGCATCGTAAGCTGCCGTATATCGTGATCATAATCGATGAGCTTGCCGATCTGATGATGGTTTCGGGCAAGGAAGTCGAGGAATCGATCACGCGGCTTGCACAGATGGCACGTGCGGTCGGCATACATCTTGTGCTCGCAACGCAAAGGCCTTCGGTTGATGTCATTACAGGTCTGATCAAAGCAAATTTTCCGGCTCGTATATCATTCCGCGTTTCGAGCAAGATCGATTCGCGAACGATCATTGACGGCAACGGTGCCGAGAGCCTGCTCGGCCGCGGCGACATGCTCTTTTTACCACCGGCGAGTTCGCAAGTAATACGTGTTCATGGTGCTTACGTCGATGAAAAAGAGATCGAGAAAATAGTCGATCATATAAAGAAACAAGGCTCGCCGGAATATGATACGACTATCACGAAAACTGAAGACGAACTTGGCGATTCCGGCGATCTGCCGGGACGCAACGACCCTTTGTTTTGGGAAGCCGTGAAAAGTGTCGTACAAAGCAAACGTGCTTCGACCTCACAATTGCAGCGGCATTTGCGGATCGGTTACGGACGTGCGGCTGCGATATTAGATGCGATGGTTGCGGAAGGCTACATTGGCGAAATGGACGGCAGCTCGCGTGCCCGTCCTGTCCTGCAAAAAGCTTACGAAGACCTTCAAGACCTCGAGGAAATGCAGAACTAAAACGATTTCCACACAAACTGTGGAAATCAATTCTATTTCCGCAATATTAAATAATTCAAACCTTTGTAACACCTACACTTTTAGCATTTTGCACAATTAGAATGCATCGGCTGGTTCAAGAAATCTATAACATACCGAGACGGTTCTCAGCTGGACTCGATCCTATCTTTGATCTAAAATCTTCATCTATTTTTCGTTCAGAAAATATCACATTATTTTGATGCGGTGAGAAGCTATTTATCGTAGCTGTCACCTAAAACCTTATTAATTGAGATACATATTTTATCTGTTAATTGTGTTGTCGTTTGCCTGCTCGGATCAGAAAGCGGTCGTTGTTCAGCCTGTTGAAACTACAGTTTCGGCCAACGCGATAAATATAAATACGGCGAGCGAACAGGAGCTTCAGGCGATACCGCATATAGGGCCGAAAAATGCCCGCGACATAATCGAATATCGCGAAAAGCACGGACGCTTTCGCCGGCCTGAGCAACTGCTCCTGATCGACGGCATCAGCGATGCGCGGTTTCGAGAGATACGCCATTTGATCGTTACAGAATGATTTTCGATGCAGCCCGCGAAAAAGACCTTTAACCAAAATCCTCTATTTTTTGCATTCGCAGCGTTCGCCTTGGGAATTCTCGCGGCGAACCTGGCCGGCCTTGCGGTCTGGTGCGCGATCTTTGCCATTGCTGCGGCTGCTGCTTTTGTTTTTCGCCAAAATAAATGGAGTGGTTTTGGGTTGCTGCTTTTATTCGTTGCTCTCGGTGCAGTGTGTTTTCAGTTAAACATTCCAAATTCTGATCCCGACGGACTGAAAAATTTGCTTGATTCAGGCAGACTGGCAGCCGATGAGCCCGCTGAGATCGAAGGAACGATCCGAGGTTTGCCGGAGCAGTCTGTCGATGCCGCGATCGTCGATCTCGATGTCGATTCGATCTTAGCCGGAGAAACGGTAGTGAATACTTCGGGCCGTTTGCGGCTGTTCGTTCGGATCGATTCGGACGACGCCGAGCATGATCTTAAGTCATTAAATTTGCACAGCGGCTCGAAGATCCGCGTAACTTGTTCACCGGATCGAAGCGAGCGCTTTCAGAATCCTGGCGTAATGCCGCGTTCGGAAATATTAGAGCGGCAGGG
The DNA here is from genome assembly GCA_963720905.1 of uncultured Acidobacteriota bacterium. Lineage (GTDB taxonomy): Bacteria > Acidobacteriota > Blastocatellia > Pyrinomonadales > Pyrinomonadaceae > OLB17. The sequence goes on along the minus strand of CAVRHB010000007.1, from coordinate 383,280 downwards.
AATCGATGCAGTAGCGAATGTTAAAAGCCCTTTGCTGATCGAAAGACTTGGCGGCGATGTCCGGTTTTCTCCGTTCGATGCCGTTCAGCGATGGCGGCAAGGCTTGATCGCACAAATTCGCGAGAACCTGAATCAGAAGACCGCCGGTATTTTGATCGCATCGCTTTTGGGAAACAGACGCTTTTTGGATCGTGACACAGCCGAGCTTTTTCGTGATGGTGGAACGTTTCACATACTTGTTATTTCAGGACTTCATATAACGTTCATCGGCGGACTGATCTTATTTTTGGTAAGCCTGTTTACCCGAAGACGATTCATTCAATTTGTTTCGGCCGCCTCGCTTCTATGGATATATGCCGCCGCCGTTGGAGCCGGTTCGCCCGTCGTTCGAGCAACAGTAATGTTTACGATATTTCTGTTCGGCTACGCGATCTACCGGACAAATTCGCTGCTGAATTCGCTTGGTGCATGTGGATTGCTTTTACTCGCTTGGCGTCCAGCCGACCTCTTTGACCCGTCATTTCAACTCACAATGGTCAGCGTCGGTGCGATCGTGATGACGGCATTTCCGCTGATCGAAAAATTGCGTTCGATCGGCAACTGGACGCCATCTGCCAAAACGCCTTTGCCGCCGAATGTGTCGGGCAAGCTGCGCCGTTTTTGCGAAACGATCTATTGGCAGGAATCGGCTTGGCAGATCGAGAGTGCGAGAAATATCTGGTCAGCGGCTATTTTCAAAAAGCCTTTCATCGGGCCGTTCGGTGAATTGCGGAATATTTTTCGTTATCTATTCGAAGGCGTTGTTGTTTCTTTGGTCGTTCAAATTTGGATGTTGCCGCTGCTCGTTATCTATTTTCATCGCGTTTCTTTATCTTCGGTGATTTTGAATCTTTGGGTCGGAGTTATATTGGCGGTCGAAAGTTTTGCCGCTTTGATCTCGGTTGGTTTGGCACAGATTAGTTCTGCGCTGGCGGCACCGTTCGTTTGGCTGACAGAAATGATGAACAGCCTGTTAACAGGCGTTCCAAGGCTGTTCATTGAGAACGGATTCGGTAGTTTGCGTATGCCGACTTACAGCGGCTCTGCGGTCTCCATTTATTTTATCTACTTTATTCCAGTTTTGATTGTTGCCATTGCGATAAATATTTGGCAGCCTTTCGCACTCAAACGATCTTCAAAAAAGCTATCTTTAGCGATGGTCGCGGTCGCAGTTCTGCTCGGTTCGGTGATCGTCTTTCATCCTTATTCGGAACCGGTCGTTGACGGAAAATTGCATATATCATTTCTCGATGTTGGACAGGGTGATTCGGCGTTTATTGTCTTCCCAAATGGCGAGACGATGCTGGTTGACGGCGGCGGTAGGATCGATCTTGGCGGGGCAAATGAGGGCTTTGAGCCCGACGTGCCGCGGATCGGCGAAGCCGTTGTGTCGGAATATTTGTGGGATAAAGGATATTCCAACGTCGATCATCTGGCGGCTTCGCATCCTGACATTGATCATGTGCAGGGACTCGAAGACGTATCGAGAAACTTTCGCATCGTCGATCTTTTATATGCCTCTGGCAGATCGAATGATGCTGATATGGACGAGCTTTTGCGAATTGCCGATCGGCGAAAGATCCGCCGGGTTGAATTAAAAGCCGGCGATAGTTTTGAGATCGGCGGAGCGTTGATCGAAATACTAAATCCGCCGCCCGGAGAAGATCGTCCGCTTACGGATAACAATTCGTCGGTCGTATTTCGACTGACTTACAAGAACGCGGTATTTCTATTCACAGGCGATATAGAGCAAGCAGCCGAAGAATATTTGCTGAGTTCGGGCGAAAGCCTCAAAGCAAATGTTATCAAAGTTCCGCATCACGGCAGCCGCACTTCGTCGTCGCAAGGTTTTGTCGATGCGGTCGATGCTGATTACGCCATTATTTCCATTGGGAAGCGTTCGATATTTGGGCATCCGCATAAAGAGGTTGTCGAACGTTGGATGGAAAGCGGAGCTCATTTGATGACGACCGGACAAAAGGGAACTATAACTTTTGTTACCGATGGAGAAGAGATATTTGTGGATAGTTTTGTGAAGTGAGCGCGGCCTGAATGGTTGTTCGCTCCGAAGCGCCTTCTTCGCGGACGAGAGCGTCCTCATCCCATTAAAAAGGCTCGGGAGTTTGATCTCTCAAACTCTCCGAGCGTTTCTTCAGTTGTCTGTATGTAGTGATATTAGCTAAGTCAAACCACAATGTCAAGTGTTTTTTAATGTTTTACATTAACTTTCTTGTTTTAAACTTTAGTGCTTAAAATGACGTATGCCGGTGAATGCCATGACGATGCCGTGTTCGTTCGCGGCGGCGATGGATTCGTCGTCTTTTATTGAGCCGCCGGGCTGAATTATGGCCGTTATTCCCATTTTTGCGGCTTCATCCACGTTGTCGCGGAACGGGAAAAAAGCGTCTGACGCGAGTGCGGCTCCTTTTATCGGCAATTCAAAGCGTTCGGCCCGCATTGCGGCAATTCGAACTGAATCGACCCGATTCATTTGTCCCGAACCGACGCCGACTGTTTGCACACCGTTCGCGATGACTATCGCGTTCGATTTCACGTTCTTGCAAACCTTCCACGCCATGAGCATAGCTTTGATATCTTCCTCCGTCGGTTGGCGTTCGCTGACAATTTTTAGATCAGCGGCGGTTACGTTGTGATCGTCAAATTCCTGCAGCAAAAATCCGCCGGAGATCTGTTTGTATTCGATGCCGCGAAGATCTGTATTGCGGTTCGCGACACGCAGAACACGCAGATTCTTTTTCGAGCGAAAAACTTCGAGGGCGTCTTCGTCGAATTCCGGTGCGAGCACAACCTCCGAAAAAACTTCAATAATTGCCCTCGCGACATCCGCATCGACACGACGGTTTAGAGCAACGATGCCGCCGAAAGCCGAAACAGGATCGGTCGAAAGTGCTCGTTTATAAGCTTCCAGGTTCGTTGCCCCGACGCCGACGCCCGAAGGATTTGTGTGCTTGATGATAGCCACGGCGAGCTCATCAAAATCCTGAACGATGTTCCAAGCGGCTTCGGCATCGACGTAATTATTGAAAGACATTTCCTTGCCGTGAAGCTGTTCGGCCCCGGCGATGCCGCCGCTTTCGCCGTTCGAATATATCGCGGCTTTTTGATGCGGATTTTCGCCGTAACGCAGATCGGAAATCTTATCGAGCGAAAGATCGACATAGTCGGCGAGTAGGGCTTCATCCGCCGAATCATCGATCTCGTTCGATTCGATAAAGATCAAATTGCCAAGCGGATTGAGCGGCTCAAGTAATTCGAGGTCGGCATTGGTGAGCTGTTTCGAAAGGTATGAAGAGATCGCCAGGTCGTAACTTGCGGTGCGTGTGTATGCCAGAACGGCGAGCCGCTGGCGAGTTTCGAGCGAAAGGGAACCGTCGTTTGCCGACATTTCTTCGATAATTCCTTCGTACGATCGCGGATCGGTAACGACCGCTACGTCACGCCAATTTTTCGAAGCCGAACGGATCATCGCCGGGCCGCCGATGTCGATGTTTTCGACAGCGTCATTCAATGCGACGTTTTCATCAGCGACCGTTTTTTCGAAAGGATAAAGGTTTACGACAACGAGATCGATCGGAACGATGCCGTGCTCATTCATCGAGGCGATGTGTTCGTCGTTATCGCGAAGAGCAAGAAAAGCACCGTGAATTTTCGGGTGCAGCGTTTTGACGCGCCCGTCCATCATTTCGGGAAAGCCTGTGACCTCAGAAACTTCCGTAACTTTGATGCCGCTGTCTGCCAGTGCTTTTGCGGTTCCGCCTGTTGAAATGATCTCGACGCCGAGATCTGCCAATTGTTTGGCAAATTCGACAGCTCCCGATTTATCCGAAAGACTGATCAATGCTCGTTTTATTTTGCGTAGTTCTGTCATATTTATCTGTTATTAATATTATTTAAAATTAAAAAGCGGCCAATTTAGCCGCATTTATACAAAAAATGTTTAGGCACAATTCTGTGCCGGTGCGAAAACGCGTATGTCCAAATGCCGTTCGCTTTTCTCGATACATTAGAAAAAGAACCGTCCAAGAAAAAGCAGGCTGATCACGAACGCAAATGCGTAGATCAAGATTTTGATAACGCTCATAAACTTATTATCCTATATACGAGGATCGAACTAAAGCCGCCTGAAACTCTTAGTCTAAAGCCGATAGTATTTTGATGTCAAAAGTTAAGTATAGCTTATCGCTGAGCATTTTTGTGATGATCCAGGTTTTCTGTATTTCGGCGGCGGCTCGGAGTGACGTTGCGACAAAAGTGTCGATCGCAATCAGCCGCGATGGAAACGTAGGCGTCAGAGGCCGGTTCGCATCGTCGGCGGATCGCAAAAAGCCGAATAATCTCTCGTTCGAACTTTCTACCGCAGGATTTGACGGGTTGGGTTCGCGGATCAAAGATCTGGAGCTGACTGATGCTAACGGTTCCTCGATCAATTATAAAACTCTGATTCCGGGCGAGTATCAGGCGGATTCGAATATCGGCGAGTGGAGTTACACGATCGACATAACACCGCGAAAGGAACGAAACGCCGCGGCTCATATTTCCTGGGCAAATGATGATCTTGCGGTTTTGATGCTCGGTGATCTCTTGCCGCAGATCGATGGGGCGGTTGATGTCGATCTAAAGCTGCCGGAAAGCTGGATTTCATCAAATGACGGCTTAATTGAGAAGTCCGCCGATGCCGTTATCGTTGCGGGCAGGCAGATCCATACGCAGAAAGTCCAAACGAAAAACGGCGGAACGATCGAGTTGGTAACATCCGGCGAATGGCGTTTTACCGATGCCGAAGCCGCCGAGTTTGCTAAAACGATCTTCGATCATTACGCTGATCTATTTGGAACAGCTCCGACAGGAAAACTACACATAAACATTTTGCCATTTCCCGTGAAAGTTGGATTTGGAGAATGGCAAGCCGAAACGCGCGGGCGAAATGTGACGATCATCTCCTCAGATATGCCGTTTCGAACGCAGTCGATTCAGCGGCTACACGAACAACTTCGCCACGAAGTATTTCATTTATGGGTACCGAACCTGATCGATCTCGGCGGAAATTACGATTGGTTCTACGAAGGCTTTGCTCTTTACGAATCTCTAAAATTAGGCGTAGCGGTGAATCAAATATCGTTCAATGATTATTTGGACACGCTTTCACGAGCGGCAACGATCGATTCGTTTCAAGTGAACAGATCATCGTTGATCGCAGCATCGGAAAACAGGAAGATCGGTTCCGATACGAACATATATGCCCGCGGAATGCTTGTCGCATTTTTATGCGATGCGGCGTTGCTGAAAAATTCGAAAGGCAAAAGATCGATCGAAACCTTGCTTCGCACATTGTTTGGCGAACGAGCAAAAACAAAGGAAAGAACGGACGGAAACGACGCCGTGATAAAAATAATGTCTTCGCATTCCGAACTAGATGCGATCATTGAAAAATACATCAGAGGCAGCGAAGAACTGGACCTTACATCGGCTATGTCTGCGATCGGACTCGAAAATAAGGGCGAAGGAAAGCGAATTTCGCTTGGTGTAATGAAAAAACCCAACAGCCGCCAGAAAGAAATATTAAATAAATTGGGTTATAATAACTGGCGAAAACTGTCCCAGAAGTAAAAATGAAAACAAAAGTTTTAATCATAAGCCTCTCTCTATTTGCGATATTTGCTCAGTCCGGATGCTCGCTGCTTGATAGTGCTATAAGCAGCGTAACCGGCATCGCCGGGATGAACGACACGGCGACGGTCATCGCGAAAACGGCGCAGATCCGAACTTCCTATGCCGTTGTTGCTGCGGACCTTCTTGAGGTAAAGCGCGGAGAAAGGCTCGATCTGCTGGATCAGATGGAATTTGAAAAAGTTCTATGGTATCGGGTTCGTGCTCACGACGACACCGGAACCGAAGGCTGGATCGAAGCTCAAAACGTTATAACCAGCGAAGTTCTCGAAAAATCCAAGGAGCTGGCCAAGGAATATGAAAATCGCGAGCCTCAAGCATCGGGTGCGCTGAGAGCGGCTTCGAATCTGCGGCTTTCGCCGGAGATCGATGCAAAAAATGTCTTGTATAAGCTAACGACCGGTTCAAATTTCGAGATAATGGCTTGGAAATTTGTGCCAAAAGAAGCGGTCGATGATAGCGGCGATCCTGATTCAGACGGGCCGAAAGCTCCGAACTCCGATATCGAAGCCGCAAAAGACAAAGACGGACCGGCAAAATTAGATGAGACCTACGATATTTGGTATCAGGTAAAACTTGACCCTTCGGTTTCGCCGGCACCGGCCGGTTGGATATTTGGCCGACAAGTAGATCTTCAAGTGCCCGGCGAGATCGTCTACTTTCAATCGAATAATCGGAAATTCGTTACGTGGCAGCGGCTCGACACTGACGCAGGTAGTAAAGTTGCGAGCGATAAAGGCACAACGCCCGGAAATTGGGTCATACTAACGCGGACGAATTTAGTAAAAGCTATCGATGGTGTAGAGCCCGATTTTGACGGCATACTTATTTTGGCTTTCGACAAATACGATCAGTCTTATTATACGGTTTGGCGAACGACCGGCGAGGTTTGGGGCAGATTGCCGCTGAGGGTCGAAGGAGCGAGCGACAATAAAACGTTTACGTTGAGTATGCGAAATTCCGAAGGCAAAATGGATGATAAACAGTTCGTCGTTTTTAAGGACAAGAACAGGCTGCGTGTCACGCCGCCGGAAGATCTGGCTCAATATCAACAGACAAAGGCGAAATAATGAGCGAGCCTTTTGATGTTGAAATAACGGATTCGATCGACCTGCACGCTTTTGCACCGAAGGATATAAGGGCGGTCACAGAGGAATATTTGACCGAAGCACATCGAAAAGGGTTTCGTATCGTCAGAATAATTCACGGAAAAGGGATCGGAGTGCAACGCGAAACGGTTCGGAAAGTTTTAGAGCGGTCCGAGCTTGTTGAAAGTTTTAAGAATTCGGATGAGTTTTCGGGCGGACGCGGTGCGACGATCGCAAAATTGACCGAACTGAGCTAGCGATCTTCAATGACGTCGGCCCAAGCTTCGTCGCCGTCCTCATTTTCAAGTTCGGCGATCTCGAAAAGACGTTCTTGATCGCGAAGTCGGATCTCGGCGGCTTCGAGCCGTGTTGTCAAAGCGTGGCATCTGCGTTCTAGAACGCGGACATATTTTTTTCGCTCCTTATCCAATCGGTCGAAATACGCCATATACAGCATTTGCATGCCGACGACGCCGACCAAAGCGAAACATAAGCAAATTAAAACGTAAAACCACATCGTATTTAATTTTGCGAAAACATTTTAGCCTAAAGTTTAGAATGCTGAGCTGAGATGCCCAGCCGAAAACCAATTGCGATGCTTACGCTGTAAAATTATTATACGCTTGACCTGTCTTATAGGAAAAGTAAAAATCGAATTAATAAAAATATGAACGAATAGTTTTCACACTCAGCGGCAAAAAATCGAAATAATCGCTGAGTTGATCGTTTAATAAGATATTATTTCGAAATATTGTTCATTTTGCGGCAGAAGTCATATTATTTGCCGCGTTAACGTTAATGGAATCATTAAATTTACAGCTTGTTTATACGCTTTTGTGCGATGACGTTCGTATTGAGATGGGCAATAAAATATCGCTGATGGGTATTTTTCAGAACATCATGGTCGAACGCCTGCCCGTTTCGCTGATCAAATTTGCGGTGCTGAATCATTGGCGCGGCGAAGGGAATTATCAAACAGAGGTCCGCATACTAACACCTGACCGCGACGGCATGATCGTGTCTTCGCAAATGACGCCGGTCGAACTTTCCGCCGGCGGATATACCGATAATGTGAGTTTTTTTGTGAACGTCGTTTTTCCGACGGCTGGAACTTATTGGGTGCAGACGCTGGCTGATTCGAATGTGATGGAAGAATTTCCTTTGATCGTAGCCGATGCCGGAAACCAAAATAATTCGCAGCCGCCTGAAGAGATCTCAGAAACGATCAATTGATCTAATTATCTTTTTTCTCAGGATAGTTAAGCGTAACAGCCACCCGATAAACGGCGGCGATGTCGATATTGATATCTTTCGAAGCTGTAACGCCTTTGTATTTAGCAGTTATGCGCACCAGCATTTATGCCCTGCGGATGACGGAACCCGAATTCTCCGCTCGAATTAGAATACGAATTCGTAAATTTCTTGAAATCCCCATCCGCTCTTCGGACCAGCATCTCAACTTTTGCACCGGGGATTATAAATCCGTTCGCATCGAAAACATTTCCCCGAACGATTATCTGCGAACCCTGATCGACGAAAAGTATCAATCCTTTACCTAGATCGCGTGTGTCGCCGTCCTTTACTTCGACATCAAATAAAGCTCCCGCGGCAAATCCATTTGCATCAAAAACGACGTTGTATTTTCCGGTTTTTAAACCGGTTATTGTGAAATTGCCCTTCGAATCGGCTTTGGTTGATTTTAGATCTTTGCCATTCTGGCGAACCGTCACCTCGGCTCCGGCGATGCCGTCGCCTTTGTCATTTTTGACCTTGCCTTTGACCCCGCCGGTTTGGGCGAAAGCCAATGCAGCAAAAAGAGTCGTTAAAACGAGAGCCGCAGAAAAAAAGTTGAAAAGTTTCGTTAATTTCATAAAAGGTCAGCGATATTCACTTCGTTGCCGACGAGTGATATTCAGTCGCTACATCATTGATGATGTCAGCCAGCCTTCGGGTTGGCTGGTAGCCGATCAACCTGCGAGCTTTATCCAGGCTCGGAACTCGCCGCTGCATGTCTTCAAAGCCTTCGCCGTAAGCTTCTTCGTATGAGACGTGTTCGATCTTGCTTGTGCTTCCCGTCAATTCGATAGCGGTTTTCGCCAAGTTCTCGATCGAAACTTCCTCGTCATTTCCAAGGTTTACAACCTGTCCGAGACAATCATTGCTTTCGAGCACTTTTGTTAAACCATCAACGACATCGAGTACGTGGCCGAAGCACCGCGATTGAGAACCATCGCCGTGAACGGTGATCGGTTCATTCTTGATCGCAGCGTGAACAAATCTTGGCACGACCATGCCGTATTGACCGGTTTGCCGCGGGCCGACCGTATTGAAAAGGCGAACCACCGCAACCGGCAGCCGCGTTTCTTTCCAATGAGCAAGAGCGAGAAATTCATCCAGCGTTTTCGCACAGGCATAGGCCCAACGATGCTTATCGGTCGCACCGGTAAGCAGGTCATCGTCCTCACGAAAGGGAACGGAAGCTCCTTTGCCGTAAACTTCGGATGTGCTCGGGATAAGCACGCGTTTACGATACCGCGAACAAAAACCGAGAACGACGTCCGTTCCGCGAAAGATCGTTTCGATCGTCCGAACGGGACGTTCCATGATGAGTTTTACGCCGACCGCGCTCGCCATGTGATAAACACGATCCGTTTCGCGAATCAGGTCTTCCATCAACTTTTCGTTGAGCACGGTGTCGATTATTAGTCGAAATTGTCCGTTATTTTCGAGATGCTCCACGTTCGCATATCGTCCGGTCGAAAGATCATCGATGACCGTGATGTGATGGCCTTCGCCAATAAGCTTGTCCGCAAGATGGCTGCCGACAAAACCGGCCCCGCCTGTGATAAGGATCTTCATAATTTATTTGATAACTGATTCGAAATATCTCGCGGTTTTCGCTAAACCTTCCGCAAGCGGAACTTTTGGTTCCCACCCGAGCACGCTCTTAGCACGTTCGATATTTGGCTGCCGTTGTTTTGGGTCGTCCTGGGGCAGCGGGAAATATTTGATCTTAATATCTTTGCCGGTTACTTTCGCGACTTCTTCGGCAAGCTCATTCATTGTAAATTCCGACGGATTGCCGATATTTACCGGCAGATGAATGTCATCCGCCTCGGTATTCATCAGGCGTATTATCCCATCGACCAGATCGTTGACATAACAGAACGATCGAGTTTGTTTGCCGTCGCCGTAGATCGTCAATTCTTCGCCGCGAAGGGCCTGAACGACAAAATTTGAAACGACGCGGCCGTCATTTTCCAGCATACGTTCGCCGTAAGTATTGAATATCCGTACGATCCGCGTATCGACCTTATTTTGTCGATGGTAATCCATCATCAGTGTTTCAGCGACTCTTTTGCCTTCGTCATAGCAGCTTCGCAGGCCGATCGGGTTTACATTGCCGAAATAATCCTCGGTTTGCGGATGAATAAGCGGATCGCCATAAACCTCGCTTGTCGACGCCTGCAAGATCCTCGCTTTGACCCGTTTTGCGAGGCCGAGCATATTGATCATTCCCATAACACTTGTTTTTACGGTCTTTACGGGATTGTATTGATAATGGATCGGGGAAGCCGGACACGCGAGATTATAGATCTGATCGACCTCGAACATTGCCGGTTCGGTCACATCGTGGCGAACGAGTTCGAAATTTTTATCGTCGCGGAGATGAGCAATGTTCTGCTTTCGTCCGGTGAAAAAATTATCCAGACAGATCACATCATTGCCTTCGGACAAAAGCCTTTCGCAAAGATGCGACCCGATAAAACCGGCACCGCCGGTAACTAAAATTCTCATAATATTTTCACCGCCGAGTATCGTAAAACCTTGGGATCTACGATTTTTAGAAACTCTGTGATCTCTGTGGCTCCGTGGTGAAATTCCTATTTTAGATTTTTTTCGAAGAAAGCCAAAATGCGTTCGTATTCGTCGGTCCAGCTTTCGGGCCGGACGAAGCCGTGGTTTTCGGACGGATATAACATTGCCTCGAAATATTGTGTTTTTCCGAGCCGGATAAGTTTTTCAATTAGCTGAACCGAATCCTGCACCGGCACATTGTCATCGGACATTCCGTGCAGAATAAGGAGCGGGCGTTCTAGTTTATCCGCGTAAGTTATCGGCGAACTGCGTTTGTATGCTTCCGGGTTTTTATCGGGGAATCCGAGACGCTGAGCGGTATAACCCGGCGAAGATTCGTAATAATTCTTCCAATCGAAAACCGGACGAAGAGCCGCCGCCGCCGCGACCTTATCGGGAGCACGCATCGCGAGCATTCCGGCCATAAATCCGCCGTAGCTTCCGCCGTAAACACCAACCTTGTTTTTGTTCACGCTATAATTCGCGACCATATAATCGATCGCATCGACATGATCGTCCATATCCTTTCCGCCAAGGAAATCATAAACATCCGTCCGCCAATCGCGGCCGTATCCGGCCGAACCGCGATAATCTATGTCCAAAACAACGTACCCTTTTTGCGTTAAAAGCTCGTTGAACATAAATTCGCGATAGTAATTGTTCCAGCCGTTTATCACATTCTGCAGATAACCGGCACCGTGAACAAAAACGACCATCGGGTATTTTTTAGTTTTATTAAAATCAGCCGGCTGATAGATCTTCGCCGCGATCTTTTTACCGTCGCGGGTTGGAATAGATATGAATTTCGGGGCGTTCCATATTCGTCTAAAAAATTCGTCCGGGGTTGTTTTCGTAAGTTGGATCGGAGCAGAGAATTCTTCTGAAGCAGAACAATTAAAGCAAAGTTTGTGTGCATAGAGCTCGCCGGGCTCGTTCCATCTGGAGACTTTCATACATTAGTTGCGGGATCAGATCTTTAGACGGATCAGAAGCTATTTGCGGCGATTCGATCATACCTGAGGGACGAGTATTTCCTTTGTCATCAAAAGAAGCTACTTTTTTACCGTCAAGTGTGATAGCAGAGAAAGTTCGCTCCGAAGTGCCTTTTTCTGTGGAAAGGTAAGATAATCTGTGAACCATTCTTGGGTTCCACTTTGCCCACTCGACCTGCCAGTTTCCTTTTGTTAATTGCTCAATCTTGACTGTCGGCATCGGAGTAATGCCGGTTAATTTCGCGTCGCCGTTTTCAGAAGGCACGCTCCCTACGGGTCGCGTTTCCGCCGGTGTTTCTAGGGTCGCTAAATATAAATGATTAAAACCGTCGCGTTCGGAGCCGAAGAAGAGTTGATCTGCATTCTTTGGGTTTGGTTCAACTATTGCGGAAAGGGAAGCCTGCCATTTCGGGTCGGTTTCTTCGGTGATCAGGATCGTTTTTTCGTCTTTGCTTCCGACGTTTTTTATGTAAAAAAGCTGGCGGCGTTTTGTGTCCATATCGCCGCGATCGACGATCAGGCTTTTGTTATCGGCGGCCCAATCGATGCTGCGAAAACCGCCGACGCCTTCTTGTTTCGGCAGTTTTATTTCAAATGGTTTATCGCGGCTGCCGTCGGTCGGCGTAACGAACAGACGTTGATCCGACCAACCTCGCCGACGTGTTCCGGCCGCGACGAATTCGCCCAAATAATTTGGAATAACGAGCGATCTATATTTCGAACTGTCCGAAACAACATACGCCGCGAACGTTCCGGCTTTATTTACGTTCACACGCCCGACCGAGATCGACTTAGCCGGATCAGCTTCTTTTGTGATCTGCGTCAGCGTTGCGTCTGAAGTATTGAGAATAAACGCGTTTCCGCCCGAGGAATACAAGATCCTATCGTTATCCACAAATCGTGCGCCGAATTCGCCTGCTTCGGTTTTTGTGTAACGTTTGATCTTTTTATCGACGAGCGTCATTGAATAAAGATCGCCGGCGTGCGTGAACAAAAGTTTGGTTGAATCGGGCGACCATTCGAAATTGCCGAGTTGGTTTTCACGAGCCTTTGTAAAATCGTCGCGAAGCTCAAGGCCGTAATTCAACTTCTTTTCTTTTTCCGGACGTTTGGCAGGTTCGGGAAGATCGCTTGTCCGCAAAATTATTTCCGACTTTCCGCCCGATGTCGAAACAATGTAAAGGTCACGAACCGGCTTACCTTCGGCGCTCCAAAGGTAAATGACCTTTTTTCCATCCGGCGAAAGTTTTTCGCCCTCAACACGCTGTCCGGCGATCGAAGGCTCGGCCATGATCTGGCGAACCGTGAGATCCTGAGCGTAATAGTTCTGACAAAAAAATAGTAAGGCTATTAAAAGGAAGTAAGGGGCTTTTTTCATAAATGGATTAAGGCATTTCCAGTGCTTTAGCACGCATTTCCGCTTTTTCTTTATCAGTTAAGCGTTTGTATTCATAGATCGCGTTTTCCCATGTGCCGTACATTGCATTCGGTAAAGCGATGAATGTTTTTCCGAATTGATAGCGGGCTTTATCCGTTTCGGCAAACCTTTCGTCGATCGGCTTCTTTTCAAATACGCTTGAAAAGTCATCAAGGTTATCGCCGATCATCATAACGATTCGATATTTGGAAGAAACAATGGCTCGGCGGCCGTCCTTGCCGGATTCCTTATCGCGAAGCATTACATTATCTGCGCCGATGTCATTGAATCCGACGGCCTTTAGATTGTCTATTGTCGCTTGCTTTTGGACCTCGTCGCGGTTTGAAATGTAAAAGACCTTCACGCCTTTCGCCACGGCGTAATTCAAAAAATCGACCGCACCGGGAACTGGTTTGGCTTTTCGCATATCGCCCCAAGCGTACCAATCTTTAAGATTAAATCCCGTTTTGTTTTTGTAGGCGTAAGCTTGTGCGGGCGAATTGTCGAGCACGGTTTCATCGATATCCACAACGATCGCACGCGGCATTTTGCGCATCGCTTTAGGAAGTTTCTTTACATTCTTTTTGTCGAGATCGGCATCAAGCCGAAGCCGTGCAATGTTGTAGCCTTGATAGCAAAGAGCACGATATTCGGCGGCTTTTTGTGTGTAGAGTATTGCCGCAAGTTGGTATTCGACATCGGCTTCCGGTTTTGCGGCCGGTTGCTGTGCCGATGCCGTCGCGCCAAAAAACGCAATAGCCGCGACAAGCCAGATCGCTGATAAAAATCGATTTGATCGCATAAAGGTAAAATTTCTGTTTGGAAATAGCTGCTGAAATCATTATAAATGATAAATGAACGATTTGCCGAAGAAGAATCAGAACAAGGAAAATATAGAGCCGGAAGATACAGAAAGCGGCTATTACTACGACGACGCTCACGGTTATGAAGTATATTGTCCGGAGGACGATGAAGAAGATGAAGAAAAAACTGCCGGACGATGATCCGGCCTTTTTTGTGATCTTTAAGAATTACATGATCGAAAGAAAATTTCCAGCCGGATCTTTGAACCAAGCGATCGTCGGCCCGTGTCCGCGAAAAATACCTTTCTCGTCGGTTTTAATATCTCCGTCGAAATGTTCAATTTTGATACCTTTTTTCACGAGCTGATCGACCGTAATTTCCACATCATCAACCATAAAATTTAATACGGTAAATGTCGCGGGTTCGTGGTTATCTTTTGGATAAATGAAAACATTTCCACCGCCGGCGAGTTCGATATTGACGCCTTCTGTTTCTTTAGAAATATTCAGCCCCAAAGTTTCACCGTAGAATTTCCGAGCTTTTTCCAGATCATCAACCGAAAAACTGCTAAACGCATTGCTCTCTCTAAACATAATAAACTCCTTAATTTATTGCGGCTTTCGGAACGAATAAGGCGGTATAGCTTTTGCGGTAAGCGTATGCGAGGAACAGTTCCACCAAAACCACAAATATTGCAACCGGTAAACCCGACCGATCCAAAAATGTGTGGACAAAAAAGATATTCACAATGATCGGCGCGAGGATCACGAGCGCGAGAGGAACAAACCTTCCGGCAACGAGCGCGATACCGCAGACAAGTTCTGTAATTTTCAGAAGTGTCATGAAATATCCGGAAGCCATGAGTCCTTCATTAAAAGTTTTGATCGGCCCTGTCATCGGTGGTGGTTCGACAAGGTTAAATAAAACGACGATCGATGCAAAAATGAACAAGAGTCCCATCAGTGTGCGAAAAATTATCACTGCTATTTTCATTAAGTTTTATCTCCTAAAAGGTAAAAGTTCACGCAGGCGTTTATCTCGTAAATACAATCCGAGCCAGACTAATATGCCGAAATACACCGGCACTAAAATATGTGTCAGGAGCGGATTGCCGATCCGAACATGCGTGGCGACGGCTCCGCCGAGATATCCGGTCAGCAAGATCGCGCCCAAAACTGCTGTCTGCGGTATCAGATAAAGAATTGTGCAAACGAGCAGAATAAGTCCGATCGGCAAGATGAGGCTTTCCGGGTAGCCAAGTTCGACGGTTCCTTTGATGACGGGTTCGGGTTTTATGAATTTCCCTACCGCGTCCATTAGAAAAAATATGGCCATCAATCCGGAAATGATGTACCCGGCCCACGGCCGCTTTCTTATTTCAGTCGTTGTTTCCGCCATTTTGATCTTCTCCTGAGTTTTCACTCAACTCATTTGGTCTGCTGCGTCCTTCAAATCCTGAATGTTGATCTTTCGCATTTTTAGCATAGCGTTCATCACCCGGCCGGCTTTTTCGCGGTCAGGATCGGACATAAGTTCGAGCAGGATCGTCGGAGTTATCTGCCATGAAACTCCGTATTTATCTTTGACCCATCCGCATTGGCTTTCTTCTCCATCGGCGGTGAATGCATCCCAAAAATAATCGACTTCATCCTGATCACTGCATGACACCATCAGCGAGATGCCTTCGGTGAACGAAAAATTGTGGTCGCCCGCACCTTCCATTAGCATAAATTTTTCACCTGCAAGAGCAAATTGCGAATGTTTCACGGTTCCGGGTTTATTAGGCGGTTCGTTCTCGCCGTAAAGCTTAAGGCTGTCGATCTTCGAATCATCAAAAACCGAAGTATAAAATTTCACAGCCTCTTCACCATTGCCAAGCTGGTCGCCAACAAACAAAAAGCTCGGCGTCGTCATCTGTCCGACATCGGAAAGTTTTCCGAGCGAAAGCTGCCAGCAAATCCCAAATTTGTCCTGAATAAAACCGTATTTCTCGCTCCAATCATATTTGTCGAGCGGCATCATGACACTGCCTTCTTTTGCAAGCTCGCTCCATAATTGATCCAGATCTTTTTCGTTTTCGACAATATGAAAGAAAGAGATCGCCGGACTGAATTTGAAATGCGGACCGCCATTGTAAGTGTTGAATTTAAGATCATCGATCTCGAACGAGCCTCCCGGAGCTGAACTGGCGGAGCCGTCGCTCGAACCCATTTTTGAATTCTCAAAGATCGAAGAATAAAAATTCATCGCCTCTTCGGCGCCGCTATTAAACATTAAAAAAGGTGTTATCTTTTGCATATTTCCTCTGCGTCTTTTATTTAACCGCGATGTAAAGTTCGACGGTCATATTGGTCATATCTTCGCCGCTGTCATTCCCCATTCCGGGATAAAATTCCAGATCGGCAGTGTACGCCCTGTGAAGTTCGCCGGCCGATTCTGCCTGCCAAACAGCCTGCCAAGCTTCGATCACTGCATTCGGCATTGGCCCTTTTCGCGAAAATTTTGCGTAACGGCCTGCGGAGATCTTGGAGATAACCTCACCGGTCTTAAAATCGTCAGCCGAATTCCTACGAAATCCGATGACGACTGTGTAGTTGCCATCTTTGTCACTTGAGTAACCTGTGTAAATGGCCGCGGGCGGGTTTGGGTCGGTCATTTCTTTTACTTCATCCCAAGTGCTCGCGATCCAACCTTTTTCAGCGAGCTCCTGTTCAATTTTGTTGTTAGTCCGTATCGCCAAGCCCGCAACGAAGGTGTCGGCAAGCTCCACAATGTCGAAGCCGTTTGAATCTGCCATTTTTTCTCCAAAGCCTATTTATAATTATTGCGTCGAGATATTTATTGATTCTCGGTGTATTTTTTGAAGCTGTTCAAGATCGCTTGCCAACCGTCTTTCTGCATTTCGACAGGGTTTTCAGTCTCCGCTTCAAAATTTGTAACGATCTTGGTTGCGTGGCTGTCAGGTGTAAATGTAACTCTTACTTTCCGGCCATCGTCTATCGTGTACGCGATCAATTCATTCGTTTCTACTTCGTCATAAACGCCGCCAAAGTCGAAGCCAAAGCTGCCGTCCTTGGCTTCCATTCTCGAAAGAAATTTGCCACCGACCCGTAGATCGTTTTCGGCCTGAGGCGTGTGCCAATCGTCCGAAGCACTGTTCCATTTTTTTATATGTTCCGGTTGGGTCCAATATTCCCAAACCTTCTCGACCGGAGCATCGACAGTCGCCTCGATCCTAATGTTCGTCTTTTCTGACATAGTTGCTCTCCAAATTATAAAGCGGCTTTCGTTTCCGCATTTGCCGGCTCGGTTTTGATAACGAAAGACCTTAGTTCTTTTACTTTTCCATTTTTGAAAGTATAAACGTCGCAATAATCGTAGTACCGAATATCTCCGTCCTTAGTTTTCATGGACATATCGCCATACGCGGCAGCCGAATTGTCGTCGGCAATGATCCTATGATTATTGATCTTCGGAGGATCCATGCCTTCCATTCCCTTCATCCATTCGCGAATATTGTCCAATCCTTTCACGGTTTTTTCGCCGATCATTGTCCATTCGACATCATCGCTGCACACGGCGTAGAAATCCTCTATTCTGTTTTCGGAAAAGGCTGTATTGACATTTTTTATGGTTTCTATAATTTGCTCTGACATTTTTTTCTCCTTGTTCAAAGTTGGAGCGATTATATTTATTCGGCCGGTCGTTGGTCGAAGCTGATCATCCAATAGATGTTGAATCTATCCTGAAGCATCCCGAAATAGGATCCCCAAGGAGCGTTGTCCATGGGCATATTCGGTTTGCCGCCTTCGGCCAGTGCATTGTAGATCCGGTCGGCGTCTTCTTTGCTTTCGGCTGTAACCGAAACGGAAAAATTGTTACCAATATCGAGCTTGGGACCGAAGCCTTCCGGACAATCACTTCCCATGAGAATATTTCCCCCGATCGGATATGAGATGTGCATTATGAGATTTTCCGAACCTTCCGGGACTGGTACTCCCATGTCGATATCCGTCATACGCATTACCATGGCGAAATCGCCTCCGAAAACCGACTTGTAAAGGTTGAAAGCCTCTTCGCAAGTGTCTTTGAAAGACAAATATGGATTGATCTGTGTCATTTTATTTTCTCCTCAAAATTTAACGTGCCGATATTATATTCATAGTTAATTGCAAAACGCAAGTAAGATTGATTGCATTTCGCAAGTATGTTATTGTTACACTAATGTCAGAAGTAGATTCACGCAAATACCGTTCCACATGTCCGATGAATTTTGCACTCGAGACCTTCGGCGATTCATGGTCGCTGTTGATAATTCGCGACATCGCCTTTTGGGGCAAAAGGACCTTTGGGGAATTTCTGCGGTCAAAAGAAGGGATCGCGACGAATATTCTTTCGTCACGGCTTCTGATGCTTGAAAAAGAAGGTATCTTGACAAAAACGCCAAATTCCGATGATAAAAGAAAGGACGACTATTCATTGACACAGAAGGGCTTGGATCTGATACCGATAATGCTTGAACTTGGAGCATGGAGTTCCATTTACGACGATCGTCAGCCCGGCGAATTTAAGCAGTTCGTTAAGAAAGTCCGGTCAAATCAGGCTGAGATGACCGAACAATTCAAAGAACTAGTCAGAAGCGGCGGTTCTATTTTTTCCGAATCACTCGGCAGACAAACTGACTGCGGATGATTCGACAGCAACTAGCTAAAAGGTTTGGTGTCTGCACTTGGTCCATATATTGACGGCAATTTTAGATCGAGTTCGCGTAAATATGCCGATAGCTGGCCGCGATGATGATAGTAATGGTTCAATAGTATCGATCGCCAAAATCCGATCCTGGGCACTTTCATAACAACTTCTCCGCTTATAGTGATAGAGAAATCCGCCATCGCTCTGTCATTGTCCATTGAGCCGACAATGTTTTTGGCTTTTTTCAAGCTTTCCTCAAACGCTTCGTTGATCTGAGCTAGGCTTGTTGCTTCGGTTTCCGGCGGAGTCGGAGCCTCGGCTGAATCAGGTTCCGCCAATTCGGCAACTTCACCTTGAACCGTTGCGATATGCAGGGCTAATTCACCCAGCGACCGAGCCTTCGAATGCGGCCGCCAACTCAATTTATCTTCCGGAATTATTGCGAATAATTTTCTGGTTATCTCCGCCTCTTGGTCGAGCTCCGCCAGTATCGGATCTACTAGTTTCATTTTTTAACTCCTTTTCTTGTGTGTGGTTTTGCTTCTACATCGTCTTTGATCCGTAGCAGTGAGCTCGACCAGATCTCCGCAAACGGCCCCATCCAGCGTTCGTATATTTGTCGGATCGGAACGTGATTTAACGAATTTATTCGTCTCCTGCCTTCTTCGCGGGTAATTATTAAACCAGCTTCGCGCAGCACATCGATATGTTTCATAACCGCGTGCCGAGTCATGTCCGGAAAGCCTTCGACGATCTCGGTCGTGATCTTCGGCCCTGATCTTAAAAGATCGAGGATCCCACGACGCGTCGGATCGGATAGAGCTTTCCAGACAGGATCTGATTCGTTAGCCATCTACGACGTTCCTTTTGCCGAATTTTCGAAATCGCACTTAATATCGTCGAGCATGTGCTGCCAACCTTCAGAAACTCCTTTTCGGTGTTCTGGGTCGATCATACCGAGTGCCCGATGGCGAAGCGATACCTTTGTTCCGGCGGAAACTTTTTCAAGTTTTATTTCAATGTGGTTCAATGCCGGATATGACATAAACAGCGGGCCGCTCAGTTCGATAAGTGTCGGCGGTTTTATTACCTGAACGTGTCCCCACAGATGCTGAATGCCATCGCCGCGATCACGAAACCAACGTCCACCGGCCCATTCTTCTAAAACCAAATTTAGCGAATCGCCATTCGGCGTCGCATTTCCTTCTCCGAACCGATAAATGGTCCGTTTAAAAACATCGCCGATATCGGCTTTCATCTCAACACTTTGTTCGACGTCAATTGTCATATCTTCTAAGTTCATATTTTATTACCTCCAGAAATGTAAGAATATAGTAACGTAACTAAAAAGTTACGTCAAGCAGAAATGCTTACCTTGAAGAAAATAAAAAAGGCGACCATAAAGATCGCCTTTGTGAATTAGTTTTGATATTGATTATTTCTTTGGACGTTCGTTCGCTTTAAGGACGCGTTTGCGGAGTCGGACGGCTTTTGGCGTGACCTCTATGAGTTCGTCGTCGGCGATGAATTCCAACGCTCTTTCGAGCGACATATCGCGAACGGGAACTAGACGCATAGCTTCGTCAGCAGAAGAGGTTCGCATATTGGTTAGTTTCTTTTCTTTGATCGGGTTTACATCCAGATCGACCGCGCGTGCATTTTCGCCGACGATCATTCCTTCGTAAACTTTAGTCTGCGGCTTTACGAAAAGGACGCCGCGTTCCTGCAAATTATACAAAGCGTAGGTATTCGTTTCGCCCATGCGGTCGGAAACAAGCGAGCCTGTTGGCCGCGATTTCAATTCTCCCTGCCATTTGTCGAACTTTAGAAAGAGCGTGTTAAGCAAGCCGGTTCCTTTAGTTTCGGTCAAAAATTCTCCGCGAAAACCTATGAGCCCGCGAGACGGAATTTCGTATTCAAGTCGAACGCGACCGGAACCGTTATTGACCATTTTAGTCATCTGCCCTTTGCGGCGGCCAAGAGCTTCGGTTACAACGCCGATGAATTCTTCGGGAACATCGATCACCACAAGTTCGAGCGGTTCGAGCAGTTCGCCGGTCGCCTCGTCGCGTTTTGTAAGAACTTCCGGTTTTGAAACCTGAACCTCATAACCTTCGCGCCGCATCATTTCGATAAGGATCGCAAGCTGAAGCTCGCCGCGGCCGGAAACTTTGAATGTATCGGGTGAACCCGTATCCTCGAGCCGAAGCGCGACATTTCCGAGCAATTCACGCTCAAGGCGGTCTTTGATCTGACGCGACGTTACGAATTTTCCATCGATACCGGAAAATGGCGAAGTATTGACCCCAAAGATCATTGCGATCGTTGGTTCATCGACGGCGATAACCGGCAACGGCCGCGGATTATCAACGGTTGTGATCGTTTCGCCGATGTTAATATCGTCAAATCCGGCCAATGCAACGATCTCGCCGACACCGGCTTTATCAACCGTTTCACGTTCCAAACCTTCGAAAACAAAGAGTTCTTTCACACGCGTCTTTTGGGTTGAGCCATCGCGTTTGGAAACTATAACTTCTTGGTTCTTCTCGATATTACCCGAGTAGATCCTGCCGATCGCGAGACGTCCAACAAAAGCGTTGTAATCGATGTTGGCGACAAGTAGCTGGAGCGAATCATCACGCAAAGCGTGTGGAGCGGGAACTGTTTCGATGACCTGATCGAACAGCGGTTTAAGATCCGTTGATTCGTCCGTCAGCTCTTTCTTAGCGATCCCATCGCGGGATATTGAGTAAAGTATCGGGAATTCGATCTGTTCGTCATTTGCTCCGAGATCGATGAACAGGTCGTAAATTTCGTTAACGACCTCTTCAGGGCGTGCGTCTTGCCGGTCGATCTTGTTTACTAGTGCGATAGCGGGAAGCTTTAATTCAAGGGCCTTTCGCAAAACAAAACGAGTCTGCGGCAAACAACCTTCGGCCGAATCGACGAGAAGAACGATGCCATCCACCATTTTCAGAACGCGTTCGACCTCACCGCCAAAATCCGCGTGGCCCGGTGTATCGACGATGTTTATTTTATAATCGCCATATCTGACCGAGGTGTTCTTGGCCATAATGGTGATCCCGCGTTCGCGTTCGAGGTCCATCGAATCCATAACGCGTTCGACGACCGCTTCGTTATCGCGATGCGCCCGCGACTGCTGGAGCATCGCATCTACCAATGTTGTCTTGCCATGATCGACGTGTGCGATGATCGCAATGTTTCTGATCTTTTCGTTCGGTACCATGTTAGTAATTTCGTCCAATAAGCAAACGAAAATAATGACGGATTAGCCACAAAAACGCAACAGCAGAAATAAAAAGGCCGCTCCTCAAAAAAAGAAACGGCCTTAGCTCAATATTAGCGATCATTCACGGTTCAGGGGTTGGGCTAGCCTTCGGCATCGGACTTTTCTTTGGCGACTCTGCTTTTGTGCAAACCAAATTTCCAGAAACGATCGGACGATCTTTTTCAATTACGCGGATCCGGTCCTTTTCTTTCAGTCCATCGTCTACTGTGAGCGCGATCTCAGCTTTACCATCTTTAAGAGCGGTTACTTCGCCGAGCTTATCTTTTTTTGTTTCAATAGTCAGCAAGGTACCGTCATCAAGTTTTACCGAAAGTAATGATATTTTCAGCTCTTTTGTGGCTTCGTCATAAGTCGCGGTGCCTTTCGGGATCATGTTGTTCAGAGTCCAACCCGTCAAACGAGCGGTCATTTTACCCGAAGTGCAAGGGGGGATAAATTTGTTATTTGTTTCGTGGGCCTGGGTCGGTCGGTCTATTAGCGTGAGAGATATTACTGCGGTCGCGGCAAGCATTGCAATTACCGCAATGCGAGAAATGGGCGAGTTCATTATTTCCTCCTGAATTTATATAAGTGTTAACCAAATTTCCGCATTCGGAATCGTTTGTAAATTGCCTACTTTTGCAACAATTAGATTATATCAGGTGTGTCAAATGCATACACAAAAAAGCCGAACGATGTGTCCGGCTTTTCGTACGATTTGAATTAAAGCTTCTGTTTATCGACCTTCAGATTATTTGTAACGCTGAAGGCTCCGGAAACGCCGTTTGCCAAAACGTTCATAAGGTCAGAATCGCTTCGGTTTGCAACATAACCTTCGAGTGTTATTTTTCCGTGATCGACTATTAGCCTGACGGGTGGATTGATCGTGCCGACGTAACGCGACATCCCGCTGCTTGCTATCGAACGCAACAGACTAGCTCTAATAGAATCGTCAAAACTGCTGCCGGAAAGTATCTCAATGTTGTTAACAACATGATCCACCCCGGGAAGATCTTTAACGATATTTTCCGCCATACCCTTATTCGGACCGTTCAGAACCTTTCCGTTCAAAAAAACGGTGTCGCCTTTGATCTCGAAAGAAATATAATCAAATACCTCATAATAAGGCATATTGAGAAGTTTTTTCTCGATCTGGGTTGAAAGCGGACGCGTGTCCGTCGAGGAACTTTGAGCATTTACGGCTGTTAATGAAAGAGCCAAAATTGCCAAAGCGAATATGATCTGTTTACTAAATATTTTCATTGCTCAAGCCTCCTATAACTTGTTTTCGGGATAAATTTTCCCCGCTGTTAATTAGATGAGGTCAGAGCAATAAAAGATGCAGATCTTATAGGTTTAATTGACGTATCGCTTCATATAGAACGATGCCGACGCTGGTTGCTAGGTTGAGGCTTCGGACGTTTGGGTTTTTCATGGGAATTGTTAGGCAGTTATTGATATTTGCGTTCAAAAGGTCTTCGGGCAATCCGCGTGTTTCGCGGCCGAAAACGAGGCAATCTTCGTCCTGAAATACCCATTCTGTATATGATTTTGTCGCCTTTGTCGTCAAATAAACGAAACTTGAAGCGGGAAGAGAAGCATACAAAGCCGCCAATATCTACGTGTCTGGAAAGATCGACCTCATTCCAATAATCGAGTCCTGATCGTTTCAGCGTTCGATCGTCCATACGAAAACCCGTAACACCGACAATGTGCAGTTGAGTTCCGGTGGCGGCACAAAGACGGGCTATATTTCCTGTATTTGGCGGAATTTCTGGTTCGACTAATGCAATATGGAGCATTGCAAGATTTTATATCCCGTTTTTGTTTGAGCCAAACCTTGGGATGCATCTTTTGATAGATAAATATCATCAATTCTTTTTGAAAGCATCGTATTAAATGCCTTACAACGATCATTATGTTACAATCCGCTATTGCGAAAGTTCCAACTTGCCCAAGGAGACAGATACTAGTGTTTTTGCCGCTTTAGACCATTTTTATTCACGGCCTTTCTGATTCTTTCGTTTGCTGCTATTACAGCGGCCCAGTCGGAAACTGCTCCGGACACTAAACCCAAACCGACCCCGAAGCCGATCACAGCGGAAACACCTAACGATAAGCCGGGAACTTTGACGGCCGAACAGATCGTTGAAACCAGCATAATTACTTATGCATATCCGACCGGACGCTTGCGAATGGATCAGATCCGCAAAACGGCATCGGAACGCGGAACGCTGAAAATAATGAATGCCGACGGAAACCTCGACACGGCGAAGTATCAGCGGTGGGCACTCCGGGGCGAAGATTCCTCGAAGGAAAAGATCCGTTTGGATCAGCAATATCCGACGGCCAATTATTCGCTGATCAGGTCTGACGATAAGATATTCGGCATTTACAACAATTCGATATTCGTGCCGCGCGAAGACGCCGCAAAAGCTTTTGAGAACCGCACAGTTCACGGATTAGATGCGTATCTTCGGTATAAGGAAAATGGTTCGACGATCGAGCTTGCCGGCCGCGATAAAAGGCTTGGCGTGGATTTTTACGAGATCGATCTTACCGATAAAGCCGGGCGCAAGACACGATTTTTTGTTAGTGTAAAGACCTTTCGCGTAATGATGCTCGAATACGAAGAAGGCGGAGTTAAATATTTGCGTAAGTTTTACGATTACAACTACGCTCAAGGCACGCTTTTTCCTTATCATTCCGTTTTGTATGCCGACGGCAAGATCATCGAAGACCTTGAGGTCGGGACGATCACATTCGGTCAAAAAGTTGACGAAGGAATGTTCGCAAGTAACGAAACCGCGAATTAGTTTTTGCAACTTTTGATCTGCTCTTTTGTGAAAGCCTTTAGACTCCCCATCTAATTTCTAAAGGAGAATTTCATCAATGCAGAAAAAAAGTATAGTTTTATTGTCCACGTTCGTTCTATTTATATTCCTTACATTTACCACTCAGGCACAAGATACAGCGCCAAAAACCGACATAAAGAATTACGAAGCTACTATCAGAGTTCTTCTGGGTTCTAATTCCGGCTCAGAAAAGGGATCTTTGCCAAAGGAACTATTGGATATTACCGCTCAGATCAAACCAAGTTATAACTTTTCATCGTATAGCGTTACGGGTGTTTACAAAGCACGCATCGGCACGACGGGCGGAGCCAGTTATCGAAGTCTGGAAGATATTTTTGAACGTACATCGGGCCAAGCAGTTTCGCCGCTTCCAAGTTTTCTTGAATGGCGGCTTTCCGGTTTGACCAGTCAGTCTAAAAGCTTGATCAGTTTTCAAGGCTTCAAATTTGGAGCCAGAATCCCAGTAAAAATGGGAATTGCCGGTGCGGAGCAATATGAATCGGTCGGGTTGGATATTGACCGCTTTTCCGTTCCAGCGGGTGAACCGACGCTGATCGGAACGCTTTCCTCGACCAAAACCGACGGAACGGCTTTTGTTATATTGACAGTTCGGCTGGTCGATTAAGTGTCTTGCCAAAGAATTTGCAACTTTTTCAGCCGTCTTGCGTGTTTCAAATCGTAAGGCGGCTTTTGTTTGCATCGGTGAACTGTTGTAAAAACGTATGAGTGTATGGATTCGGAAAAAATCGAACATTTGCGGGCAAAGGAGGTTTGCTGAACCTAGATGCCTGACGTCCGACCGACCGATCACGAGCTCATTGCGGCTACGAAGCTTGGGGACGAATCTGCGTTTGCGGAGATCATTCGCCGTTACAGCAGCCCGATCACAAACTACCTTTATAGATTTTTGAATGATTACGAAGAGGCCGTCGATCTGGCGCAGGAAACATTTGTCCGCGTCTATTATGCGATAGATCGGTATAGCACGGATTATGCGTTTTCGACCTATATTTATCGGATCGCGACGAATCTGGCGATCACCGAAACGCGTAAACGAAAGCGGCGAACACTGCTTTCGCTGACCGGGCTTTTTCAGTCGGACGCCGACGACATGACTGAATTCGAGCTGACGGACGAACGGCAACTGCCGGACGAAGACCTCGAAGAAGATGAACGCAGCAAGGTCATCGCAACTGCGATCGCGTCGCTGCCTGAAAAATATCGATTGCCGATAGTTTTGCGTGATATTCAGGAGCACAGTTACGAAGAGGTCGCACAGATCTTGGGCTTGGGTTTGGGTACGACGAAATCACGGATAAGCCGCGCAAGAGGTTTGCTGAAAACAAAGCTTGAGGGATATTTTCCGGAGTAAAGAAGAAGGTTGGAACAGATGAACGATGAGGAAAAGATATCGAAACTGCTTAGCGGATTGCATAATGTTTCTGCCGCCGAATGATTTTGAATATCGTGTAAAAGCAAGGATCGCAAAAGGCCGGCCCATAACAGGAATTCGCGGATATTTTACTTTATTAAAGTATGCTTTGCCGGCAGCCGCGATGGCGCTGATCGTTGCTGTCGTCGCGATCCAAGTCAATTTTATGTACGACACCGATGCGGTGCCGCCAGTCGCGATGGATTCGACAAGGTTGGCTGTTAAGGCGGACGAAACCACGTTACCGGTAGATCTCCCGCCGACGGTTGATGCAAAGACGGAAGCAACTGAACCGGTTATAGAAACTGCCGTGATCGAAACGCCTTCAACAAAGGTCGAAAAAGCGGCCAACACTAGATCGATAGCAACACGCAAGAAGCCGGTCGAAGGCGGTTCGTATGACGCCACATTGAGTTCGCCGCGAAATACATTACTTCCGCCGGGAATTCGAAATGCACCCACGGCTACACCAACCACGACGAATCCGTCGGAAGGTGAGCCCATAGCGGTTTCCGATGTGCTTGGCCAGTTAGGTATAAGTGCGAACCAATCGGGCGGAATTTGGACCGCGGCAGATGTTAAAGCCGGAAGCTTGGCCGAGAACTCGGGTGTTAAGAAAGGGGATATCATCCAGGCTATTGACGATCATCAATTGAAAAATGTTAAAGAATTCACCGGCGCTTTCAGCGGCAAGACGATCACGGTCGTTCGCGTAGGAAAAGCCGTTACTTTCGAACTTCGATAAGAGTTTCCTCGGCGGTCGTACTTGGTAAAAGATATAGACCTAGCAGGAATAGCATCAGCACAAAAAATTGAATGAACCCGGTTCCGGCGGAATATGCAGGCAGATCTAAAAAGTATGTGAACGCATTTTTCGCCGGGTTTTCTATTAGCGAACGCAGCCAGCTTTCGTTCGCCGGAGCGGTCAGATTTGCAAGTAGAAGATATTTTGCTGTGAATGCTAATCCAAACAATCCGGCCAAACTTCTCATCAATTTCATCGTGTCGAAATCCGTAAAAAGATAATTCCAAAGCGTCCAAAAAAAACAAAAAGACACTACCCAATACGGAAGTCCGAGTTCAGGAAGAAGCGAATTGAAAACCTGTGTAGCGGCGGCGAATGCCGAAACAAGGATCGCACCGTTAGCAAGATTTTTGCTTAACGGAAAACTTTCGGAAAACCAACCCTCAAATCGGATCAATCCCGCACGAAAAAACAATAATAAAAGAACGGTCGCGAAAATCAGACACAGCAGCGATGGCCGCAGAAAAATAAAAGCCGAGTCGGGGTCGCTCAAACGAAGTCCGCCCAAAAGCGTGACCGTAAGAAACAAGAATGGCAGAAATAAATACCGCAGATAAAATTTCTGAAGAGTCGGCTTTTCAGGCACTTGTTCGATCGCCATCGCTATTTCGCCATTCTCAGCGACGAGTATTTCATTTGTCTCGCCGTCCGGCTCGATCACAATAATTTTTTCTTCGTCCTGCATTTATTTTCGTTCCCGCAACACTCGAAACGGATTAAAATCCGAAGCCGTGACTTTCAATCCTTCCTCAAATTCGTTGCGGAGTTCGACAGCTGTTTTCATTCTTAGATCTGGGTCGGCCGATCGAAAGTCCGGATCTATCCTCTGCAATTTTTCGACTTCGGCCAAGCCTTTCGTGAACAATGCATCGTCATTCGAAACGCGTCCCCAACCTTGCCGATAATAGCTGTAAGCAATATAAAACTGCGTGGTCGCGTCACGCCGTTCCGGGTCGGCGGCGATGAAGCGGTCTCGTGCAACCAGAAAATTATCGGCACGAAACGCCTGCAAACCTTCATTGAATTTCGTCTTATCTATTTCATAGGTTCCGGTCAATATCTGGCCTTTGTTTACGACCTTATCGACCGTTTCACCGGCCCGAATGGTGATCTCTTCGAACGAACGCGGCTCGGCGGCGTAAAGGAATATCACGAACAAGCCGTAAGCTACCGTAATAATAATACCTAGAATGTGGATATACTTTTCTTTCATTGATATAATCGCCGCATCTGATCATAGGATACACGTTCGACCGTTGATTTACCCAATTTCTCCCGAATTAGGATTATTGTCCGAAACTTAAACAAATGAAAACATTTTTTCTTGCGATCATCGTTGCCATTTTCGCCACCGCAATTTTCGGCCAAGGTTTTAAGGCCGATCTCGTTATCATCAATGCAAATGTTCATACGATGGGCATTAAGGATACGAAGGCGACTTCGGTCGCGGTCATGGATGATATTATCATCGCCGTCGGCAACGATGCAGAGATCAAAGCCTTGATCGGGCCGGCCACAAAAGTGATCGATGCTAAAGGCAAAACGGTCGTTCCGGGTTTTAATGATTCTCATGTTCATTTTATGGGTGTCGGTTCGCAGCTTTCGTCCGTCGATCTGCGTGATGCGAAAACGCCGGCCGAATTTGTCGAACGCATCAAGAATTTCGCGGCAAAGCTGCCGAAAGGCGAATGGATACTCGGCGGCAATTGGGATCACGAAAATTGGACGCCAAACGATCTGCCAACCGCCGCGATGATCGATGCGGTCACGCCGGACAATCCGGTATTTGTTGATCGGCTCGACGGCCACATGGCTCTTGCAAACTCGCTTGCGATGAAGCTTGCGGCTGTTACGAAAGATACCAAAGACGTTTCTGGCGGTTTGATCGTCCGCGATGCGAGCGGAGATCCTTCGGGTGTGTTCAAAGACAATGCGATGGGCTACATCTCGAAGGTGATACCTGATCCGTCGTTCGACGAAGCTCTCAAGTACGCCAAAGCAGCGAGCGATTACGCAGCCAGCCTTGGCGTAACAAGCGTGCAGGATATGTCGGCCGGAATGAGCGTCGCCGTTTACCAGGAACTTCATCGCCGCGGCGAATTGAAAACCCGTATTTACGGATGTTCGCCGCTTGGCGATTATACGCGGTGGACGAACACCGGAGTAAGTGCGGCATTCGGCAGTTCGTGGGTTCGGGTCGGCTGTTTGAAAGGTTTTGCTGACGGCAGCCTTGGTTCTACGACTGCTTGGTTCTTTGAGCCGTATCTGGATGATCCGACGACGTCGGGTCTCGCGATGGATGTTGCCGGAATGCAGCAAGATGCTCTCGCCGCTGACAAACTTGGGATGCAGATCAATATTCATGCAATTGGTGATCGAGCGAATGCCGAAACGCTGAACATTTATGAAAAGCTCAGAACCGAGAACGGCATTCGGGATAGGCGTTCGCGTATCGAACATGCCCAGCATCTGCGAATGGAAGACATTCCGCGTTTTGGGAAGCTTGGTGTGATCGCCTCGATGCAGCCAACGCATGCGATCGATGACGGCCGTTGGGCTTGGAAACGGCTCGATGCGAAACGCCTGAAGGGAACTTATGCGTTCCGTTCGCTGCTTGATTCCGGTGCAGTTTTGGCCTTCGGCACCGATTCGCCGGTCGCGTCCTTGAATCCGCTGATCGGAATTTATGCAGCAACCACCCGGCGTACACTCGATAACAAAAACCCGAACGGCTGGATACCAGAGCAGAAGATCTCAGTCGAAGAAGCGATGCATGCATATACTTACGGTTCGGCCTTTGCCGAATATCAGGAAAAGGTCAAGGGAACCATCGCACCCGGAATGCTCGCGGATATCGTCATTCTATCCGATGACATTTTTACGATGGATCCGGTTAAGATCGCCGATGTTCGTGTCGTCAAAACGATCGTTGGCGGAAAGGTCGTTTATGAGGCGGCCGGCCGTTAAATGATCCGTGTTTTGATCATTCTACTGTACGGTTTGTTCGGTCCGGTTCCGGCCGCGGCCGCACAGAATGCCGATCTGATCATTTTTAATGCCAACGTCCGAACTCTTGCGAAACCGGCGAAGGCCGAAGCGATCGCGATAAAGGGGACACGCATCATCGCCGTCGGTTCGACACGCAAAATTAAAAAGCTTGCGGATGCCAAAACCGAAATTATTGACGCCAAAGGCCGTTTGGTAATTCCGGGTTTTAACGATTCTCACGTTCATTTTCTTCCGCTCGGCAATACGTTTTCTACGATCAACGCTCGCGAAATTTCTTTTGATGAATTTCTGCGAAAATTAAAAGCTTACACGGCAGTGCTGCCGAAAGGCCGGTGGATATTGGGCAGCGGCCTTTCGGGTGAACTGACTGCGGACCAATTGTCAAAGATCGATAAGCTAACGCCTACAAATCCGCTGCTCATTTATTTTGATGGCGGTCAACAAGCGTTGGTTAATTCGGCTGCGGGAAAGAGACCGGACATCATCGACGGCAAAGAACTTGAGCAGGCACGTCGGTTGATACCGAAAAATCATATGACGAACTGGCTCGAGGTCGCCGAAACCGCATCGAATTATGCGTCGTCATTCGGCATTACGTCGATACAGGAGATGAGTTCCGATGATCGACGCGATGTTTACCGGCAACTTGAGAAAGCCGGACGCTTGAAGATCCGCATCTATGATTGTTCGGCACTGAACAGCCTTGATCAAAGAACCGGCGATCTGGCAAGCGACACCGAAATGGTTCGCGGCGGCTGTCGAAAAGGCTTTTGGGAAGGCGAAGAAGAACGCATTCCACAACTCACCAGCGATATTCGCAAAGCCGATAAAGCCGGCTTGCAGGTCACGATCCACGCTATCGGCGGCAGTGCGAACAACGTCGTGCTAAACGCATTTGCCGATGTTGTAAAGACCAACGGAAAACGCGACCGCCGTTTTCGGATTGAACATGCCAACGGTGTCAGCGAAGCCGATCGCGAGAGATTTCGCGGAATTCCCGTGATCGCCTCGGTTCAGCCGCACTTGTTCAGATCCGCCGCCGGCGAATTCGTCGATCTTCTTAACGCGAATGTTGCTATCGCTTTCGGTTCGGACGCCGCGATGACCGATATGAACCCGCTGCTTGCCATCGACGACGCGGTAAACCTTAGTGACGGAAAACTAACTGTCGATCAAGCCGTCCGTGCCTACACGATCGGCTCGGCCTATGCGGAATTTCAAGAAAACGTGAAAGGCACCATCGAAGCCGGAAAATATGCCGATCTGGTGATGCTTTCGGACGACATTTTTACGATCGCTCCCGAAAAGATACGCGACACACGAGTGATGATGACCATCACCGCAGGCAAGGTCGTATATCAGGCACCGATGAATTCGAGTTTGTGACTGATATCTATGGATCCATTTCTCCATCATTTCAAATTAGCCGATCTGCTTTTCCGGTAAAGCCTGCGATATCTGAAACGTCTGAAAATCGGACATCTTTCTGATCTTGTCCAAAACTTGTCCAATGCTTGTCCAAGGCTTGTCCAAAGCTTGTTCAGGCCTTGTTCAGAGTTTTCATGAACAGGCAAAGTATTGATTCGATTAGCGTTACAGTGATACAACCTTAATTTTCGCGCAAAAAATAAAAAACTTTTTTGAAAAACACAAATGTGTCAAATTGCCACACCAGGACTAAGGCTCATTGACCAGCTAAATTCTAAATTTTCAAATATCAATGCCGAAACCGGCGAAATATCATAACATAAAACATTGCACCAATGCAACACGGTTGCATAGTCAACGGCGTTTTGTTCAATGAAGCCCTTCGGTGTTCTGCGTTGAGTGTTATGCCTTGATGACTCGTGGGCTTCTGAATGGCGGCTTCTACAATTCTTCTTTGCTTCGCCGGAGGAATCGTTGATCGTGGACAGGTGTCCGCGTTCCATTTCTGCTATAATTGCGACAAATAACTACATTGTCATTAAATGTGGAAAATATAGATAACGGAGATTTTATGAAAAAGATATTTGGACTTATGGTTTTGGTTTTGGCGTTCTCGTTCACGGCGTTGGCTCAGGATGAGATGAAAATGGGCGAAAAGCCGATGAAGAACAGCGATAATGCTGCGGTCGAACTCAAAGCCGGCGAAAAGATCACACGCGGAGACGCTTTGGCGAGCGGCGTAAAAAAAGTAAGCATCGAAAAGGCGTTGAAAGATCCGTCGAAGTATGCGGATAAAGCGGTGGCGTTGAATGGTGTCGTCGTTAGATCGTGCAAAATGGAAGGCTGCTGGGCCGAGATCGCAGACAAAGACGGCGGAAAATCAGTCCGAGTCACCTTTGGCGATCATAAATTCTTTATTCCGGTCAACGCGGCCGGAATGAGCGTAAAAGCCCAGGGAGTTTTTGTGACGAAGGTGCTCGACAAGGAACATGTCGATCATTTGATCAAAGATGACGGAGCGACATTTGAGAATCGAAACGCCGATGGAACGGTGACCGAAGTTTCATTTAATGCTACGGGCGTCGAATTGACTAAAAGTAAGTAATCCACGCCATCGAAACACTGTCCGCTCGGTCGATCTTTTTAGGATCGGTCGAGCGGATATTTTGTGTGTACGGCCTTTTATTTATACGGCCGCAAACAGAAATATGCTAGAATCTACCACAAACCGGGAGCTTTTTTTGGCCGGAATTTTGAACTGGAGAAAAAAATATGCTTTGGAAAATAGTATTGGTTTTGGGGATCTTAGGCGTTCTGCTTGGATTGGCTGTGACAGGAGTTTCGGTCGCGTTGCCGATGGTTACGGATGGCCGGACAAGTTGGGAAGAAGCCGCCCTTGGAATAATTCCGGGAATTCTCGTTCTGATAGTTTCGTTCCTGATGTTCGTCGTTGGACTGATCTTTGTAATGAAGAATAGGAAAAAGAATAAAGTAGCCGCAACGGTGTAGCCTATAAATTTTGGTAAATGGGGGTTCGATCCAAACATCTGCTTTTCGTATTCTTCCTTATCCTAGTGGTTGGGGTCACTGGTGCTTCTGCATGCATATGCGGAAAGTCCGCGACCTGCGAACGCTTTAATAATTCCGCCGCGATCTTTGTCGGCGAAGCTGTTGAGGTGATCCAGGAGAACAGTGACGGATGGAAAAAGGAATCAACCGTATTCCATGTAAAAGAGAGATTTCTTGGTCCTGCCACTAAGGAAATTCGCGTGCAAAATAAGTCGGGGCTCAGTTGCGGCGTTGAATTTCAAAAAGGCGAGACTTATCTGATATTCGCCGGCGGAAGTGAAGCAGACGGGTTTGGCACCGGTTTTTG
The DNA here is from genome assembly GCA_963720905.1 of uncultured Acidobacteriota bacterium. Lineage (GTDB taxonomy): Bacteria > Acidobacteriota > Blastocatellia > Pyrinomonadales > Pyrinomonadaceae > OLB17. Next base: position 350,008 of record CAVRHB010000007.1, on the reverse strand, counting down.
CAATGGAAATCTGCATATAGCTTTTGCCGAAAAAGAGTTGGAGCAACTTCGTACTATTGTATCGTCGTCCGGTAGTTCGAGCGTGCGCGGTTACGTCGCTGAGGAATATTCTGATCCTTCGAAAACCGGGCCGGACCGGCCGCGCGTTCCGGGAATTCAGGTCGTAGTAAAAGATCTTGCCTCGGGAAAAACGTATAAGGCGGTTACTGATGAAAATGGATTTTATGAAGTAACGGTTCCGCCGGGAAGATACAAAGCTGAACCCATTTTGCCCGAATACGCGGTGGTACGTTTTGCTGATGATCCGGTGACGGTCCGGCCAAATGGATGTGCGGAGAACATATTTGTTCTCGCGGCTAAAAATCGTATTGCGGGAATCGTCCTCGATCCGTTCGGCCAGCCGGTGAAGAACGTCCGCATCGAACTTGTTGAAGCGGACAAGGAGCGGAGCTACAGTGGCGGAAAGAACACCCAATCACGGATGGACGGTTCATTCTCTTTTGAAAGCGTTGCAAAAGGCAGATATAAGTTAAGCGTCAATTTCAATTCAAACCCTGATCCTTCAAATCCGTTTCCTACATTCTTTTTTCCGGGCGTGTCTAATCGTGCCGAGGCGAAAGTGATCGAGATCGGACCAACAACCGTGGTAAACGATGTTGTGTTTCGTCTGCCACCGCGGCTCAGCGAAATAAGATTCGCGGGAAAGGTAGTTTGGGAGGACGGAGCGCCGGCTGCAGGTGCGGAGATACATTTGTTCGATGCGGCATTCCCGGGATTTTACACCGGCTGTTATTTTTACACGGAAACGAGCGGCGATGACGATCCGTCAAGCGTGGTCTCGACAGAGATGTCGCGTTCCGGACCCGCGTGTGAGTTGAAGAGCGGTACCGACGGTAAGTTTGAACTCTCGGGTTATTCGACTCGGTCTTATTTCATCACGGCATCCATCAGGAAGAATATCGATGGGAAGGCTGTAAGGTTTTCTGCGACTTCCGAAGTTTTTGCGGCGGATTCGATCAAATCTCCGATACAACTTGTTTTGGTTGAAGAGCCTCTAAAATAATGCTCAAAATCGCCTGCCTTTGAGACATTTTTGGATGTTATAATGAGCTTGTTGTGGGACAAGCTACTTAAGAGACTGGGGAACGACATGAGTCGAAGAAATGAAACCGTTTAAGATCAGAGACATTGTAATAGATCCGCCGCTTATACTTTCGCCGATGGCGGGTGTGACGGATTATACATTCCGTCGGCTTGTGAAGCGCCGCGGCGGAGTTGGTCTTGTTGTGTCTGAATTTATCTCAGTCGAAGGTTTAACGCGGCACAATCCAAAATCTAAGCGGCAGATGCATTTTGATGAAGAAGAGCGTCCGTTCGCGGTGCAGATATTTGGCGGCCAACCGGAGCGAATGGCTATGGGAGCGGAGATGGCCGAAGAGATCGGTGCGGACATTTTGGATGTGAACTGCGGATGTCCGGCGCCGAAAGTTGTAAAGAACGGCGGCGGCTCAGGCCTAATGCGTGATGTGCCGCGGCTGGAAACGATACTCAAAGAGATCAAGAAAGCGATCACGATCCCGCTGACGTTAAAGGTGCGAACCGGATTTACCGATTCGACAATAAACGTTGTCGATGTTGCCAAAATGGCCGAACAATGCGGCGTCGAACACATCCAGGTCCACGGCCGCACGAAGGAACAAGGCTATAAAGGCCAGGCGAACTGGGAGATAATCAAGCAGGTGAAAGAAGCCGTCAGCATTCCTGTTTCGGGCAATGGTGATATTACATCGATCGAATCCGGAATGGAAAAATGGCGTGCCGCCGGAACGGACGGTATTTTGATCGGCCGCGGAGCGATGCAGAATCCTTGGATATTTAGACAGTTTCAGGATGTGATCGAAGGCCGCGAACCGTATCAGCCGGACGTTGACGAAAAGAAAAGCGTTTTGTTGGAATTTTTCGGAATGTGTCTAGAGCAGATGCCGGAGATCGTGGCGCTTGGCAAAATGAAGCAGCTTGCCGGCCAGTTCACAAAGGGTTTGCCCGGCGGTGCACAGTTTCGCCAGACGCTTTATCATTCACATTCGTCGCAGGAAATTCTCGATAACATTTCAATTTATTTTGAAACGCTCACAAGCGGCGGCGATTTCGGCGACGGCATTATCGAAGCCGAAAACGTTATAGATAGCTGCGATGCATTTACATCCGCCGCAACTTCATGATGAGAACTTTTCTAAAAATTACCCTTATTGGGCTGGTCGCGGCCGGGTTTGTTTGCTCGGCGAACGCCCAAGAAAAAGCTAAATCAAAGCCCGCGATACTAAAGACGGTCGTGTCGGAAGAAGTTCGTTCGTCGCCGGCATACGCGGAGCTTTTGCTGAAGCGAACTGAGCTCGAATCTGAAGTGGAATCGCTGTTATTGGACCACACCGAATCGTTTCCGAAGGTCGTAGAAGACCGCTATCATTTGGCGATGATAGATATTTTGATCCGCCGCGTTGCTGCGGTCAAAGCTCCTGATGCCGGTAAATTGTCACTTGCTCTTGGAAAATTGATGACGCGTCAAGCGGAACTCGAAACCGATCTTTGGGGTCTGAAACTTGTTTATACGGAAAGCAACAATGAAGTAAAACGAGCCGCAAAGAAGCTGGCAATATACGACGCGGCGATCAAAGACATTCTCGGGTTTTAATTCAAGGAACGCTCTCTTTCCGATCTGCTGATCAATTCGTAAAGCTCTGTTGCTGAGGATCTTGACACCTGCTTGCTTTTAGGCAAGGCGGTTATGCGGAAGGTTTCGATGCGATCGGGCCTGGTGATCGATATTTCATCGCCGCTTGCAACGCTCTTCGAAGATCTTGCGACCGCGCCGTTAACGCTTATCAGTCCCGCGTCGCAAAACTCCTGCGCCAGACTTCGGCGATGGATCAATCGGCTGAGTTTTAAGAAAATATCCAATCGCATATAAAAATACAAAGCCGCGGAATTCGAAAACCGCGGCTCATAGTTTTGGTTATTGCACGATCATTTATCGTCCGTCTTTTCGACTCGTTCGTCTTTGAATAAGATCGGAGCAACCGCGGCACGATAATTTTCGTTGATCTTTATGTAAGAATCGCTGCGAAGATCGGCCATGAATTTTTTATAAGCTTCGGGGAAGCGTTCGTTCGTAATTGCCATTCGGACGGCATCTTCTTTGTACTCAGCTTCTTTTCCGGCAGCCGTACGAGAGTCTAGCCGGATAATGCTGACGCCCAGGTCCTTTACTTCGTAAGGTTCGGCAAACTCTCCGGGTTTCACGCCTTTGAGAGCTTCCTGAAGTTCTTTGTCAGCTTTGCCCAGTTCAAAATTTTCGACCTTTCCTTTGGTCTCAGCTTTGTCCGGACGGTCGGAATTTTCCATCAGCATCTTTTCAAAATCGGCTCCGCCGCGTAATTTTGCGACGAGTTCATTAGCAGTTTTTCGGACGGCTTCCTTATCGCGGCCGGCAAAACCCAGAAATATCTCGCTGATCGAAACGGTTTCGGGCGGCATAAATTTCTCTTTATGCTGTTCGAAATAATCTTTGAGCTCTTTTGACGAAAGAGCCCAATATATTTTAGCCTGAACCTCGTTTGAAACGACCATGTTCTTAAGTTCCTGATCCTTCCACGAAGCTCGAAGCTGAGCCGGATCGACGCCCTGACTACGCATCTCGGTGTAAAGCTCGTCTATGGTCTTTAGGTTATATTGCTGCATTATCTGCAGAAAACGCTGGTTAACGGCGGAATCGGCCTTTGCGTCAAAGTTAAGTTCCTTTGCTTTTTGCGAGATCAATTCCTGATTGATCAAACCGGCGATCAGTTCGCCTTGTTTTGAATCGATCTCTTTTTGAGCCTCTTCGCGTGATTTTCCATCCATCACGTCGGCATCGACGATCTGCTTTGCTTCGCGGCGAATAGTCGAAAGCGTAATTACATCATCATTTACGACAGCGACAACTTCGTCGACGACCTTCATCTCGGCTTCCTGTGCCAAGATCGATGTGCTGAAAACGAAAAGTGCCGCGAGAGATAAAATTGCGGTTAAAGATTTCTTGATCATAAATTCCTTCGGTTAATTGACGGCTTTTGCTTTAATGCATTCTTTGATGCAGCAGCGACGCTCGAGGTTTATCCGATAACCCAAAAAAAGATGAAGTTTTTCATTCAAACGCAGAATTCTAGCAGGTTTTCGTTGAATTTGCTTGCGAAAACGAGCTATTTTTGGCGAATTCGGTCCAAAATACCGATCGCCGATGCGATCGGATCGCCGGCTTCGATCGGCACCCGCAAGATGCCGTTCGGCGAAAATTGAATGGTTTCATCGGTTTCAACGAGCCGCATCAGTTCTTCAGGCGAAACTTTTGAGTTTTCATTGAGCTTGACGGCGACGTTTTCGGCCGCTCGGTCGACCGATACGACGTACATTGATTCGGCAAGTTTTCGCAAACGCCCGTAGGCAAAAAGATTATCGACCGATGGCGGAATTTTGCCGTAACGATCCTCGACCTCTTCGTGTATTTGCATAAGAGCAGCTTCGGAATCTGCTGAGGAGATCCGTTTGTATGTTCGAAGACGTTGGCCGGTGTCGGAAATGTAATCTTTCGGGATCGCGACATCGACACCCAGATTGATCGACACGCTTGTCTCGTCTGTGATCTCTTCGCCGCGAATTTCGGCGATGGTGCGTTCGAGCATTTTCGTATAAAGATCAAAGCCGAGAGCATCAAGATGGCCGGATTGCTGGCCGCCGAGAATGTTTCCTGCGCCGCGAAGCTCCAGGTCGAGTGCGGCAATGCGGAATCCGGCACCGAGATCGGAAAATTCGCGGATCGCACTCAAGCGGCGGCGTGCGATCGGTGTTAGTTCGAGTTCGCTTGGGATGAGGAGATACGCGTATGCTCGGCGATTCGAACGCCCGACGCGGCCGCGAAGCTGATAAAGCTGCGACAGTCCGTAATTGTCCGCACGGTTAATGATTATGGTGTTAGCACGCGGAATGTCGATACCGTTTTCGATGATCGTTGTTGCAACAAGGATGTCATATTTGTAATCAATGAAATCGAGCATAACCTGCTCCATTTCCTTTTCGTTCATTTGGCCATGGCCGATGGCGATACGCGCGTTCGGCACAATATTCTTAAGCAAAGCCGCGATCGATTCGATCGATTCGACGCGGTTATGAATAAAAAAGACCTGTCCGTTCCTGCCGAGTTCGAGTTCGATCGCCGAACGAATGACATTTTCACCGAACTGCACGACCTGTGTGTTTATCGCCAGCCGATCACGCGGCGGCGTTTCGATGACTGAAAGGTCTCGCATTCCGAGCAGCGACATATTCAATGTTCGCGGGATCGGAGTAGCCGAAAGCGTAAGAACATCGACCTTTTTCTTTAACTGTTTTAGCTTTTCTTTGTGAGCGACGCCGAAACGCTGCTCTTCATCGACGACTACGAGGCCGAGTTTTGGCAGATCAACATCGGTCGATAAAACGCGGTGTGTGCCGATCAGCACATCGACATCACCCTTTTTTGCGTTTGCCACGACTTCTTTTTGCTCTTTGCTTGAACGAAAACGCGATAGCAATTCTACTTTTGCAGGGAATACGGAAAAACGCTTTTTGAAGCTTTCGAAATGCTGATAAGCGAGAATTGTTGTCGGCGTCAGAACGGCAACCTGTTTTCCGTCCATCACGGCTTTGAACGCCGCACGCATCGCGACCTCTGTTTTGCCGTAGCCGACATCACCGATTATCAATCGATCCATCGGCACGCGGTGTTTCCATATCGGTTTTTACGTCTTCGATCGCTGAAGCCTGATCGGGTGTGAGGTCGAATGGAAAAGCATCCTCGAATTCATGCTGCCAAGGTGCATCGGGCGAAAAGGCGTAACCTTGCAAAAGTTTTCGCTCCGCATAAAGCCGAAGTAATTCATCGGCCATATCGCGCATCGCGCGTTTTGCTTTAGCCTTTGTTTTTTGCCAGCCGATGCCGCCGAGCCGATCGAGTGAAGGAGCCGTAGATTCGCCCGAAGAATATCGCGAAACCAGATCGAGCCGTTCGACCGGCACAAAAAGTTTTGAATTATCAGCGTAAAAAAGCAGAACGAATTCACGCGAAGCTCCGCCGGCATCGATCGTCTGCAATCCTTCGAAACGGCCAATGCCATGATCGACATGGACAACATAATCGCCCGGTTTCAGATCGCGAAAATCCGAAATAAAAGCGCCGAGCTTGCTTTTCTTTTTTGGTTTCGCCGCCGTTGCCGAACCGATGTCCTCACGGGCAGATTCGCCAAAGATATCGGTTTCGGTATAAACGGTCAGGCCGAACGCAGGAATTTCAAACCCGGCGGAAAGATTGCCGACCACCAAAGATTCCGGCGAGAGGTTAATATCATAATCGCGTAAAACATCCTCGAGCCGTTCGGCAAGACCAGGCGTTTGCATTACAAGCCGCCAATTTTCATCGGCCGCCGAAAAACTTTCCGAAAACCGCCGTATGTCGCCGCGGAACTTTTCGGTGGATCTCGAAATTAGTTCGATCTCTTTTTTAGCCGACACCACAGGAAAAAGAAAAAGCGGAGCGTTCGAATCGAGGGTAATTTCACCGGCGATCTCGTCGTCGCTGATGGCGGCTTCGCGTCCGAGTGCGCGACAGTTCGAAACGGCTGATATTATCCAAAAGTTCGCGAAGCTCTTCGGCGTCGATAAAAAGATCGGTTGGAGCTAAGCCGATCTCGCCGGTTTCGGAGAGATGCTCGAATCGTCGGTTAAGATCGGAATACAGCTCTTTCAGTGTGCTTTCTATGTGCTGCGGTTCGTCAATGATGAACAGCGGTTTGTCGAGAAAATCAAAAACTGTCGAGCTTCTCGGATCTGAGATCGGTATCAGAAATTCCCAACCCGGAAAAGGTTCGCCGTTTTCGGCGAATTCATTTAGGTCCTTCAGATTTCGGGCGTAAATTTCATCAGCAAATCTTTCTTTGGCTAGTTCAGCCCAGAGCCGAAAATCATCTGCGGAAGCGGAGAATTCGCGCATTGGTGCGATGCGGATCTCTTTTAACTGGCCGGTCGAAAGCTGAGTTTCCGAATCGAACGAACGGATCGAATCGACCGTATCGCCGAAAAATTCTATGCGAACAGGATTTGCTGCGTCCGGAGACCAAACGTCCAAGATGCCTCCGCGAACCGAGAACTGACCATAATTATTGATCGGATCTTCGCGGACGAAACCCGCCGACAAAAGCTGTTCGACGAGTTCGTCCGGCGGAATGTCTTCGTCGATCCTCATCACGCGGCCGAGTTGTTTTATTTCTTCGGGTGAAGAGGTTCTGGCGATCAGCGAACGCGGGCTGATAACCAGAAAATCAGGCTGAGCATGTGCGATCTGCCACAGCGCCATTGCGCGTATTTCCTGAGTTTCGGCATGCGGTGACGAGCCGGAATAAATATCGGTTTCGAAAGACGGCAAAGCGACGATCGCGGATCCGGGCGAATGAAACCTGATATCGCTGCAGAATGTTTCCAGGTCGCTGTTAGATTCGGCCAAGATAACGAGCGGCCGATCCAATTTCTCGCGCAGTTTGGCCAGCACGAAAGCTTTGGCCGCGATCGATGTCAGCCCGCTGATCGACACCGTACGGTTACCCGCCGCGGCTTCGATGATCCGTTCCACTACTTCGTCTGATCCTACATTTCCTATCATAAACGCAAAAATCCACGGAAGTTCACACGTTTTCTGGTGAACAATCGAGAAAGAGATCTAATTTATTCGGACGTCAAAAGCTATTTCGCGTCTTCTTTATCTACCTGCGAATTTATCGGTACCACACCGCTGCGGAAATGAACATCACGCTGCGGGAACGGAATTTCGATATTGTTTTCCGCAAATTTACGCCAGATCTCGTAGTTGAGCTTGCTCTTAAAACCTCCGGGACGCTGTATCTGGGTTTCGGTCCATACCAGAAGTTCGAAATTTACCGAACTGTCACCGAATTCCTTAAGCCAAACATTTGGTTTTGGGTCCGACAAAATATCGGGATCTTCCTCGCCAACTTCTTTCAGCAGGCGAGTTACCAACTCCATATCCGAATCATAGCTGACGCCGACGGGAATACGAAAACGAACCCGTTCCGTTCCAAAGCTCCAGTTTACGACGTTTTCCGAAATGAATTGGCTGTTTGGAACAATGATCGCAATATTGTCGTTTGTCTGGACCCGCGTTGCGCGGGTGCCGATCGCCATGACTTTGCCGTTCACGCTGCCGACCTCAATACGGTCGCCGACCTTTATCGGGCGTTCGAGCAGAATTATCAGCCCACTGATGAAATTACTCGCAATATTTTGCAGACCAAAACCGACACCGACACCGACCGCACCGGCGAGAACATTGAGCGTCGTCAGGTTAATGCCAACCGTCTGAATTATTATCAAAAACCCGACGAGCAGTATTACATACCGCAAAATTGTCCCGATCGCGTTCTGAGCGCCTGACATCGAGGGCCGTTTTTTTCAGCAATCTTCCGATCAATATGTCCTTTATCTTGCTGGAAAGATAGATCAGGAGAACCGAAAAAAGAACGACGTAAATTATGCTGAGCGGAGTTATCTTCGCGTCGCCAAGAGCAAAGAGGTTGTAATTGAGGAGCTTAAAAACCTGATCTACGTATTCCATGTATCTTTTTATCTTAAACGAGAAAAGGCCGATGTCATAATTGTTTCCATTCGCCGGCTGGTTTATAGTTTCTTGTAAGTATATGAAGATAGCGGAATTTGACGAAATAATAGAACCGAACGACCAGACGATCGCACGCCGCGAGCATCTGGATAACTTGCGCAAAATTGTCGGAAATGTTTATCCCAATAAATTCGAACGCAGTTCGATAACCGGCGGCGAAGATACGATCACCAATGTCGTGCATTTTGAACCGGTCGCACAAGTTTTGGGCGAGATAAAGCAACACATCGCGACGCTCGAAGAAGGGCAAAGGCCCGATAAAGACATTAAAGAAGCTTTGAATGAAAAGCTAAAAGAGCTCGGCACCGTTCGCATTGCCGGACGGCTCGCCGTTCCGCCGCGTGTAATGGGAAAAGCGGCCTTCGTGCATTTGAGCGACGGCGTAGAGCGGCTGCAAATATATGTAAGGAAACAAGATGCGGCGGCCATCAACAACGATACGGGCAAGCCGATCGATACGGAAGGAGCGGCCTGGGAAGTTTTTGGGCTTCTTGATCACGGCGATTTTATCGGCGTTTCGGGTTATTTGTTTCTGACCAACACGGGCGAGCTTTCGGTGCATGTTGAAACTTTGCAGTTTCTGTCGAAAGCAATGGTTCCGATGCCGGATAAAATGCACGGCATCGCCGATCCGGAACTACAAAGGCGTTTTCGCTATGCAGATCTGATCGCATCGAGCCTGCAGATCGAGCACGAAGGTTTGACGACGCGGCAGGTTTTCGAACGCCGTGCAAAGCTGATCTCGGGAATGCGGCGGTTTTCTGGACGATGACGGTTTTATCGAGGTCGAAACGCCGATGCTGACGCCAAAGGCAACCGGCGCCGCCGCGAAGCCTTTTGAAACGCACCATAATGCTCTCGATATACCGTTGTATGCCGCGCATCGCACCGGAGCTTTATCTAAAACGCCTGACCGTTGGCGGATTTGAAAAAGTTTACGAACTGAACCGTAATTTCCGCAACGAAGGTCTATCGCAAAAGCATAATCCGGAATTCACCATGCTCGAATTCTACTGCGCCTATATGGACGTAAACGGCATGATGGACCTTTGCGAAAAGATGCTAAAAGAAGCAGTAATGAAAGCGAACGATGGCTCGTTTAGATTTTAGAATTAAGGACTATGGGAAATTTCGAATTGATTGAAGATTTTTCGACAGTTCGCACGGATTTATCGATCGGCATGAAGGCTTGTGCATATGACAGGCGAAGAACTCGAATCGGCTTAAGAACGCGATGAGATCGGAAATAATCTGAGTCGATCGAAAATCGTTTTGGAGCCTAAAGAGAATCTTAACCGAAGGAAAAACTGTTACAGATTTTTGACATCTATTGAGAAAGTCGTGGCAATTGATCCAACCAACCTTCATCATCGACTATCCAAAATCGATTTCGCCATTGTCGAAAGCTTCGCCGGAAAATCCGAATATCGCGGAACGATTTGAGCTTTTTATTAACGGAATGGAAGTCGCGAATGGTTTTAGTGAGTTGAACGATCCGCAGGAGCAGTACGAGCGGTTTAAAGATCAGATGAACGAACGCGAGGGCGGAGACGAAGAGGCGATGGTTTTGGACGAAGATTATATCAAGGCTCTTGGCTACGGAATGCCTCCGGCCGCAGGTATCGGTATCGGCATCGACCGGCTTGTGATGCTTTTGACGAACAAACATTCGATCAGAGACGTTATACTGTTTCCGCATATGCGGCCCGAAAAACGCGACTCGGAAGAAAATTAGAAATTATAAATAAAGTAGGTAAAAATAAATGTTCAAAGAAATAGAAACACAATTAGAAGGCATCAAGGAAATATTTGATACCGCCAGAAAGGAAGACAATTGGGATCTGGATGGAGAGATGCTTTACAGCTATTATTTTGTCGATACAGACGCCGACAAACTCGAAGAAGCTCGGGATCGAACTAGAGGAAAAGGATTACGAGTTTTTGGGTATCTTTGAGCTGGGCGATGAAGATTCGGAAGAGCCGACCGGTGAATATTTGCTGCACATCGACAAGGTCGAGATTCACACGCCGGAATCTTTGGCCAAACGAAATGTGGAATTTTCAAAGCTCGCTGAAGAACGCGAGATAGATTCCTACGACGGCTGGGAATTTGGCGAAGTCGGCGAATATGACGAGGAAGAAGAAGTATTCAGTAGTGAGTAGTCGGCTGTCAGGGTGAGGGATAGGTAGGATAGAAATTCCTAGCCACGCTTTACCCTTTTTCTTATTTTAGAAATATCAAAATGCAAAAAAGGCGAGCGGAATATCCACTCGCCTTTTTCGATGTCCTCAACCTTGGGGGAAGGCCGCGGAGCTTTTTTCGTTCTATCGACCGGTATCGAGGGATGTTCCCACGAAAGTGATGCCGACAATGTTGCCGTTGACCGTGAACGAATATGACGATGTCAAGAATCCGAATCGAGGATGTTGAACGCTGATGATATGGAAATCGCCAGTTTCGACTTGATCGAACATAAACGAACCGAATGTTCCGGTCGTTACCGATCTGGACTCGCCGGTAGCAACATCAGTAAGAGTTACGACTGCACGGTTTATTGCTCCTCCATTCGGCATTTGCACTCTTCCTGATATAGAAGAATCAGCAGCCGAAGGCGACAAGATCTGGATGCCTGTCGGGTCGAGACCCGGTGTCTGCCAAGGATCTTGCTTATATGCACCACTCGGTGCAGATACACCGCCTTGCGTTCCGACAGTTGTTCCATCAATAGTATCTGTTACAACACCACTCGACGAAATACCGCTGCCGTTAGCTGTAGGATGATTCAACAATGTTCCGTATGTTCCCGGATTAATAGTTGTCGGAATAGTGACGGTTATTCTTCCGTTAGGGCCAAGAACAGCTCCCGCAGCCAACGCATTCAGATTAGAAGATCCGTTATAGTTGGGATTCTTCGCCGCAGATGTACCAGCACCCGTGGTGTTTACCGTTTGTGCTCCCGTTGCGGTTATTGTCATTCCTGCTTGCAGCGGATCGCTGATCTGGAAATTGGCCGCCGCTACAGAACTCGTATTGATGTAGTTGATCGTCCAGGTAACAGTATCACCAGGATTGATGAAGCCATTTCCATTAACATCGTTTGTCAGAACTACGTGTTTATAACCAAGAACCTGCGGGATCTCGAGGCCGCAACCTTGACGCGTAACCGGAACCAACAAAGCGTTGAGTACCATTCTGGCACCGTTCTTTTCCTTGATGTCCGAAGACGTTCCGTCATATTCATGACCGCCCAATTCAAAGACGTTTCCGCCTGCGAGCGATGTACCGATCCTTGAGACCGTTGCGACGTTACGATTTGTGTAGCTTCCCGTATTTCGAGCCGAAATAACTGTTCCGGGCTTATAGTTCGAACCTGATTTAAGTGAGAATTCGGTTACCCTACCCGTCGCATCGGTCATATCGCCGATAAATTGATTGAACGGCATTCCAGAGCTGGGATAAGCCAGATGGAGTTATCACATCTCGTGCTTGGAGAATTGGTAGTGTAAACATTCCACCCTCCAGTTGTTTGAAAAAGCCCAAATCCGATATTGTTTTCAAAAATCATCCACCGACTAACACTGAAGTAATAAGATTACCGCCGCTTTCAGCCGAAAAGACGATATTGTTGGATATAATTGATCGCGTTGTCAGCAGCGTGGGCCTGTGCAGCGATCGTGTAGCATGAATCAGGCTTGATGATCTCGTTGTTGACATTTGCGTAAGCATTTACACCAGGGGCACTTGTGATCTTAGCGAAAGCAAAGAGTTTCTGGTAAACACCGTTACCAAAACCACCACCGTCAGGACCGACAGCCACAAGCGGTTTATGTGTCAGTGTGTAGCGGACAGGAGCTGTTGTTGCAGCAGTTGTTTGATACACACGAACTCGACTCGCTACTGTCACTGGAGTTACGTTGATCTCATCATTGAATGCTTCAATGACGGGAGCAGCTAATGCAGTATATTCCGTGGAAATAACAAGCGGACCGCCGGCAAATCCAAAGCTGCCGCTATTCAGCAATGCAATTGCAACCGCCAGATTCCCGACCTTGTATTCGTTGTACGCTAGCGGTGAAATCAACGTCGTTCTTACTCGCCTTTGTGGCGCTGATGACCCACTTCAAAGGGATATTATTATGGAGCAATCTTACCGCCAATCCATAAGCCTTCAGGTTAAACGCACTGTCGCTACAGTCGCTATCAAGAGCTTGTCCCTGATAATTGTTATCCATCGGAATTACGTAAGATCCGCTTGGGATCGAAACGTTTGCCGGTGCGGGATTTGGCACTGACTGGGCATTTGCTGACCCAGGGAAAATTAATAAAGAGAATGATAAGCAAAAAACCATTGACCCTGCGAACAGGGCCCTAAGGGCGTTCTGGGGGTAGTTCATAATAATTCGTAGCTCCCGGATCTATCCCAAAAAATTTGTGGGGTGGGCGATCCATTTATAATTTCGGCGTTTAATTTCTACCTTTTCCACGTTCCGCCATAACCGTGGAAAGTCTTAATTGAAGTAAAATTCCAAAAAAATAAAATGCTGCAAATATGCCGCAATTCGCACCTGATCGTCCCTTTCGGGCCGACCTGTGTGAGATGGAAATAAAGTTATATTCAAATTCTTATCACAAAGAATATTGAATGTAAACAAAAAAATGTCGTGGGGGTAACACTTAAAAGATCTTTCTTTTTCAATGACCAGGTTAATGTGGCCGTAATTTCAAAAAGCCGTATTAGGCCAAAGACCCAATATATATGCCCCTTCAGATCGATACTATCAATATATCGACTTTTTCTTTGTTGAATATAAAGACGAAGTTTAACATTATTTTTGCTTAAGTAAAGATTCAATAACGATAATCTCCAGAAAAAAAGTTTAAAAAAAAGATCCCGCCTGAGTTTTTCAGACGGGATCGAGTAGTTCATTTGTTCAGAAAGTTACGGATGAACCGAGCAGAGCGAATAGCCGCTTCCTCCCTTCATTGATTCGATCTTCCAGCGATAAGTGCCGGCGGTTCCGCTGTAATTCAATATATCTTCGTCCTGTGAAGTTGCCACAGTGGTCCAATTCGCTCCTGATCTTTTCTGCAGGCTTATAACGGTCGCCATCGAATCAAAGATCGTAAAGGCTGATGAATAGCTGCCTGCTCCTCCGGTGAATCCGGCTGCGTTAGGCTGATAGGTGGTTTCATTTAAGGCAAGCTGGCCGAGATATTCGATTCCCGAACATGCATCGACAGGCGGATCAGAATATGCCATTAAGTTTGGAGAGGCCGGATCGAGCCCCGAAATGACACCGGATGTTGCCCGGCTAACGATGATGCTCGATATTTCAGCGGGCGATGCGTTCGGATGATCGGTTAAATACAAAGCGGCTATGCCGGTTACATGAGGCGTCGCCATCGATGTACCGCTGATCGTGTTGTAGATCTGATCGCCGCTGTACCACGCGGATGTGATATCTTCGCCCGGAGCCCAGACGTCGACACAGCTTCCGTAATTTGAGAAGTATAGGTAGTTGTCCGTCGGACCGGTCGCTCCGACCGTGATCGCCGCAGGCACGCGTCCGGGCGACATATTGCATGCGTTGTCGGTAGCATTTCCGGCTGCTATTACAAAAGGAAGGCCGCCGGCGATGGATTGATCGACGACGAAATCAAGAAGTGGTGATATACCGCCGCCGACGCTCATATTAACGACCGCCGGTGCAACGTAATTCGCGGTAACCCAATCAACGGCAGCAAGAACATTAGAAACGGGCCCGGTGCCACCGCAGGGAAGTGCACGAACGCCGTGAAGCCTCACGCCTTTTGCGACGCCGACGGTGTTTCCGCCGATGGTTCCGGCAACATGTGTTCCGTGGCCGTTACAATCGATGCCGTTCTGCCCGTCGGTCATGGCGTCATAATCTGCCGTGGCTCTGCCGCCGAATTCAACATGTGATGGCCGAATTCCGGTGTCGATAATATAAACGTTCACATTTGGGCTGGCAGGTGAGTAATTATAGGTGTTGTTTAGCGGCAGTTGGTGCTGATCGATGCGGTCGATTCCCCAGGTTGCGTTTGGCTGACTGGCGGAGATCGATACAAGACTGTCTTCTTCGATCATCTTGACACGCGGATCTTGGCTCATTGCCAATGCTTGTTTTTCTGACATTTCCGCAGAAAAACCTTTCATCGCCGAACTGTAAACTTTTTCAGGACGGGCTCCGTAATCTGCGGATATTTCACCGGTTCGTGCCGCAACCTCGGAAGGCGAAGCTTTGGCCGAGCTCAGAGCCTGGTCGTCGAGCCTGACGATGTATCTGTTCGGTATTGCCGTTCGCGAGCGGAAGAATTTTCCTTGATTACCCGATGTAGTATCGGATGTCATGAACAACAGCGAGAGGCCGAACGCAATCGCAAAAAATAGTACGACGATCTTTTTCATTTAAATAGCTCCTGGACAGGAATATAGAATTTGAATTTGGGGGGTAAAATTGAAAGGGTTTCTTTCTTAGAGTTGTGTTTGGATGTGACCAAACTACAATTATGATAGCAGAATGATAAACAAAGTTCAACATCTTTTTATCTCATAATGAACCTTTGTTTTGCGGCAAAGACAGAGCAAAGTAACAAATGTTAGAATTGGTTTTTAGATCAAAACTTAGTTGAATATAGGAGAAGCGAATGGAAGAGATCTTACGCAGTTTGAAAGGGAAAACGGTGGATGTAGCCTGTGGAACCGCTAGCACGTTCAGCGGCGAAGTGGTAGATACGAAAGACGGTGTTCTTGTTTTACGAGATGCCGAGGACGGGAAACTCTTCTACATAGCATCAGACAAGATCACATTTGTTTGCGAATCTCACTCGCCCTCGAGCCGTCCCGGCTTTATTGTTTTAAAGAAATTTGGTTTTGCCCAAGAACTTAATAAAAATAGGCTGCCTTTTCGGGCAGGCTTTTTTTAACAATATTTATCCGAATCTTATTTAGGAGTCGCTGTGTTCTTGACCGTCGTCGGAATGGCCGGCTTGGATTCTGAGGGCATTGGCATACGTCTGTATCCGACTATGCGGCTTTCCCAGTATCCTTTGAAAGGCGAATATCGAATGCCTTTGCTTGAAGAGGCGTGGTAGAAGCCATTTTCATCAGCGACGATCCCCATATGGCCGAGATTGTTGAAAAAAACTAAAGTTCCGAATTTGAATCTTTCATCGCCGAAAACCGGTATCGATTCTGCCCAAAGAGTTTTTGCACTTGTCCTTTCGAAGTCTATTCCCGCATCCTGAAAGACGCTCCAAACAAATCCGGAACAATCGTATCGATTTGGGCCTGTTGAGCCGTAAAGATAAGGAATTCCAAGCCGGTTTTGTATTCCGGCGTATATCTTGCTCGAAATCGAAGATGTATAGACAGCTTTTCCGGCCGCAGCTTTCATAGCGTTAACCGGACTGGAAGAACCGGTCTTTTTAACCAACGATTCATCGGGTTTTGCGACTGTTATTGAATTTGTAAGAGCTGGGCGTGATTGAGGAGCATTTATCGGAGCAGAAGAAGTTAACGGTTTTGGCCTGGCAATCGTTTGTGGTTGGTTTATAGGTTGGCTTGATGTTGTGCGGACAACGCGTTCGCGATCCTGTGCGGCGGTCGAAGCCGTTAAACCAATGCAAATTAAAAATGCTGCGGCAGCCAGATACGTGATCTTCTTCAAATCTTTCAAAATTCTTAACTCCTAAAAATTATTGCGAGCAGAAAACGAAAATTTACCTGGGCTCAAAAACAGCCGGTAAGAAAATTCGCTCACGAACAAATGCCGCGGGAAAAATGTAAATTCAATTTTCTTTCTCTTGTAAAACGAATGCCGGACGCGATGTCGTATTGATGCACGAACTTGATTCGGTCCTTATGA
Organism: uncultured Acidobacteriota bacterium; assembly: GCA_963720905.1. Taxonomy (GTDB): domain Bacteria; phylum Acidobacteriota; class Blastocatellia; order Pyrinomonadales; family Pyrinomonadaceae; genus OLB17. The sequence continues at coordinate 333,360 of CAVRHB010000007.1, read as the reverse complement.
CAAAATCGAGGATAGCATTTTGCGGATGCTTTGCGCAATAGCAGAGAGCGTAATAAAGAATTTACATTTGCGGCTTCGATCTGTTTCGATCGAAGCCGCTCCTGCCTTCTCTACTGTCTACCTATTTTCAGTTGTCCTGAGTATGCTTTACAACAGACCCAATAAACTGTCGTTTCCAGAAAAATAAAAAAGGCCCGAACTATCAGGCCTTTAGAACTTTGTTAGGGACAAACTACGCCGAAAAGGACGTTCCGCAACCGCAGCCGCCGCTCGCATTCGGGTTATCGAAAGTAAAGCCGGAGCCCATTACGTTGCTGGTGTGATCGATAGTGATACCGTTCAGGTACTGAGCCGAAAACATATCGACAAAAAGTCGGATACCGTTCTGATCCATAACGAAATCACCCTGTTTAGATTCCTCTTCGATATTCAAGCTATACTGAAAACCCGAACATCCGCCCGGCACAACGCGTACGCGAAGTCCAGCCGTTTCCGGCAGATCGTCTTCGCTGGACATGAACTTTTTGATCTCAACTACCGCCGAATCCGTTACCGTTAATTCAACTGTTGGTGTTGCTACTGCTGCCATAAAATAATTTCTCCTAAATATTCCGGATCGCTAAAAAACGAATCCTTACGTTAATTTCTATATTAACCGAATCTACGATGAAATAACAAGTATCAAAGTTGGTCGTTAACGCGATTTAGAGATAACGACAAGTTCCGGCTTCATCGCTTCGATGGAAATCTGCCGGGCGACTTCTTCGGCCACCGAATTGATCGCGATCGATTGCGGTGACTCAGGCGATGCAATGACGACCGGAATTCCTTTATCGCCGCCTTCGCGAACCTCGATTCCGAGCGGTATCTGACCGAAGAAATTGATGCCGCATTCATCGGCAAGCTTTTTGCCGCCGCCTTCGCCGAAAATGTTGTAGCGGTTTCCGGTGTCAGGTGCTATGAAATACGACATATTTTCAATAACGCCAAGGATCGGAATTTCGACTTGCTCGAACATGCTAACCGCACGGCGAACGTCGGCAAGCGAAACTTCCTGCGGCGTTGTTACGAGAACAGCACCTTGAACAGGCACGAGCTGCGCCAGCGAAAGCTGCACATCGCCGGTTCCGGGCGGCATATCGACTATTAGGTAATCGAGTTCGCCCCAATCGACATCAGTTAAAAATTGGCGAACGACGCCGTGAAGCATCGGTCCGCGAAGGATCATTGGTTTATCGAGCGGAACGAGCACGGCCATCGAGATCATCTTTACGCCATGAGCTTCGATCGGTATCATTTTTCCGTCAGCGATATTAGGCTGATCGTAACCCGTTCCAAGCATCATCGGGACGTTCGGGCCATAAACGTCGGCGTCCATTATGCCGACCTTTGCTCCGTCTTTCGCTAACGAAACTGCAAGGTTGACGGCGACCGTCGATTTGCCGACGCCGCCTTTACCGGATGAAACTGCGATGATATTTTTGACGCTCGGAATATTGACGCCGCCTGAAACGCCGCGGCCTTTCGGCACTTCGGCATCCATCGTGACGTCGACATGTTCGACGCCTTCGAGTTTCGAAACGATATCGCGAGCCTGCGTTTCCATTTCTTCTTTTACCGGACATGCCGGCGTCGTCAAAACGATCCGGAACGAAACACTGCCGCCGTTTATTTCAAGATCGCGTATAAAACCGAGATCCACGATGTTCTTATGAAGATCCGGATCGATAATGGCTTTTAACGAATCCAGAACTTGTTCTTCTGAAATATTATTCATTTGTTTATTAAATTACCGTATTAATTAGCTATTGTATCAAAATTGCTTTGCAATTTACCAAACCGGTCAATACTTGTTCGAGCTTTTGATTGCAGGTTCGGTATCGGCGATAATTGCTCTATACATTTATGAAAGAAGTTAAATTATATTGGATGCCGAATTGTTCGACCTGCCAAAAGGCAGCCGGCTGGCTGGAGCGTCGAGGTGTAAAAGTTACGGATCTTCGCGACATTAAAGAAGATCGACTGACTCGGGACGAGATAGAAGAATTAGTTGAAATGCTTGGTGGTCCGGAGGAATTGTTCTCAAAACGAGCGGTCAAATATCGCGAAATGAAGCTGAATGAAAGAACCGTTCTGCCGGAAGAAATGATGGATCTGATGGCCGAGGAATACACATTCCTTAAACGCCCGATAATGGTTATCGACGGCAAAGCGGTTGCCGGATTTTTTGAAAAATCGTATCTGAGTTTTCTTGACGAAAATTATTTTCCGCCCGCGAAACCAAAGGAATAAATGAACGAAGAAGCTTTGAAACAATACGAACATGTGCACGATGGCGGTGTTGCGATCTATACGCGAAATAATGCGTTGATCTCAGTACACGGCGGCGAAGCGAAGCAGTTTTTGGACGGCTTGATCACAAATGATGTGAAAACGCTTGAGGACGGTTCGCAGATGCTGGCGGCATTTCCCAATGCACAGGGAAGATTGATCGCCGTTGTTCGTGTGCTGCGCGACGGCGACAGATTCTTTTTCGAAACTGAAGAAGCTACGCACAAGGTTCTGTTCGATAATCTGTTTCGGTTTACTTATGCCGGTGATTTTTTTGTCGAAGATCTGACGGAAAATTATACATATTTTGAGATTTTCGGCAGCGGCGTTATCGGCCTCGATGCGGGCGAAATGATCGCGTTTGAATCGCCTTTTGGCCAGAGTGTTTTTATCAAAAGCGAAAAAGCCGAGGATCTTCGCGGCGATCTCTTGGAAAGCGGTGCGTTCGAGCTAACGAATGAAGTTTTTGAGACGCTGCGGATCGAAAACGGCGTGCCGATCTACGGCATCGATATGGACGAAACGACTGTCGTACCGGAACTCGGTATTAATGGGTTGATCTCGTACAACAAAGGCTGCTACATCGGCCAAGAGATCATCGCGAGAATACATTTCCGCGGCCATGTCGCAAAACAATTGACCGGTTTGGTGTTAGAATCGGACGGCTTGGCATTATCGCCCGGTGTTGAGCTGACGTCCGCCGAAGGCAAACCGGCCGGAAAAATAACCTCTGTGACCTATTCGCCAAAACTGGAAAAGGAAATCGCACTCGCATTTGTCCGGTACGATTTCCTTGCCGAAGGAACGACAGTTGAATATCGGCGAAGAATTTCAATGGCCTTGTTACCGTTATTATAATGAAACGATTCCTAAGAAGGCCATTTTTGATTTGTTTAGTGTATTTCGTGGATGAATCCTGAGATAAATGATCCACGGAAAGCACGAAAAAGGAAAACGAAGAGAGAGAAAAAGGATCTTTTTGATTTTGCTTTCTGTGTTTACGTGGATAATGATGTTAAGAAATGTAGCAGAATCGTTAAAAATAGGGATGATCGTATAGATCCTGGATAATCCGACCCAAACTCATATACGCGAGATGAAACATATAGCTGTAGTTGGTGCCGCAATGGAGGTTTATTACAAGCTTGGAACCGGATTTCTGGAACCGGTTTACCAGCAGGCTCTTGCAATCGAACTTGCACGCCGTGATATTCCCTTCGTCGAACAATCTCGATTTCCCATTGAGTACAAAGGAGTTACTCTCGAAAAAGTTTATGTGGCTGATTTTGTCTGTTTCGACAAGATCATCGTGGAGATAAAAGCTCTAACTCAACTGTCCACATTAGAATGGTCTCAGCTGATAAATTACCTTAAGGTGAGTCATATGAGAGTCGGGCTGCTGTTCAACTTTGGTAGTAACGGCAGATTGGAATGGAAGAAATTTGTACTTTGAATGTTTTATATTTTTTTGTGTATTCCGTGAATGAATCGTGGTTCGATCCACGAAACACACGAAATGCACGAAAGAAAACAAAGAAAAAAACGCGAAAAAATAATGGAAGAAGCAGATCTCGATCTCAAAAACGCAAAGCTTGCATACACAATTATTCAATCTCTTTTAGAAGGCCACGAAGCACTCAGCGATCTGCTCGTGGTGATGGCTCACGCTTTGGACGAGGACGTCACGAAAGCCCTGACCATGACGGGCGAATGGCAGAAATACCTCGAATCAAAACGAAATTTGGAAACAACTAAAAATCAGATCGAAGAATTTACAAACCTTCTAAAGTTCTTTGACAGCGAATGAACCTTATACCCGATGAACTAAAGACGCAATATTTTCCTTGTCCGAACTGCGGGCAAACAATTTCTGACGATCAAACCTCTTGTCGGCACTGTTCGGTGGAAATAGCTGCAGGAATTTAGAGAATTTGCGGTCCAAAAAGAGATCAAACAAGCAAAGAGTTCTCGAATTAGAAGTCATAAGAACTTCATGATCGGCGGCGGAGGTGTTTTCTTGGCTGGTTTAGGTATGATCTTGGTACCGCTCGTTCGAATTTTTCTTGGAGATTCCATGATAAATATCTCTTGTTTTGTGCCGTTTTTCCTCATAGGTGGTGTCGTCGCATTCTTGAAAGGATTTTAGGGGGTATCGTAACGAAAAGCAAAGATAAACGATGCTAGACATAATAATTATAGGAGCCGGGCCGGCGGGAATTACGGCGGCGTTTGAGGCGAAGAAAGCTGGTCTTGATTACGTTGTGATCGAGAAAGGTTTGATCGGAAATACGGTTTATAACTATCCGGTTGGACTCACGGTTTTTTCGACGGTGAATGAGCTTGAGATCGATCAAGGTGAATTAAAACCCGCAAGAGAAAAACCAACGCGCGAAGAGCTGCTTTCTTATTATGTGCGGTTCGTTTTGGATAATGAGCTGAATGTGCGGACGGAAGAGAAAGTCTTATCGGTCACTGTATCTACTGATCTACCACCCCGTCCGCGAAACGCGGCCACCCCTCCTAAACTAGGAGGGGAGTTTGAAGCGTTCGTAGTTACCACCGACCAAGCCGAGTACGAGACTAAAAATATTCTATTTGCGATCGGTGCGATGGATCATCCGCGAAAGCTGAATGTGCCGGGAGAAGATCTGCCCAAAGTTTACGACCATTTTCGAGAAACATATCCGTGGGTTAAAAAGAAAGCGTTGATCGTCGGCGGCGGAAATTCAGCCGGCGAAGCGGCATTGTTCCTGGCGGCCGAAGGTGCCGATACGACGCTCGCGATATTTCGTTCGGATTGGGAAAATAATGACCCCAAACAGGGCTGCATAAAATATTGGGTAAAACAGCCGCTTGAGGAAGAATTAAAACGGCATTGTTTGAAACTCTTCTTTCTCGGAAAGGTCCTCGAAATAACCGCTGATTCTGTCGTTCTTGAAAATGAGGACGGTAAGACAGAGACGATACCTAACGATGTCGTTTTTGTTTTGGTCGGTTCGGATGCGGATCTGACAATGATGAAAGATCTGGGCGTCGAAACCGTTATGGGTAAATACGGCGAGGTTCCGGTATATGATGAAGATACTTTCGAGACGAACGTCTCCGGAATCTACGTTGCCGGGCATTTTACCAATCAGCGGCACATTAAAGGAGCGATAGATTCGGCCAAGGTATTGATACCTAAACTCGCTGCGAAATTACAAAAATGAAAGACCCGCGAAATCACCGATCTCGCGGGCAAGCTTTTGTTCGAAAAAGCAGATCTAATTTTTAGGTTCTGCTTTTTTGCCTTCTACCCAGACCATTTTTGACGGAAATTGATCGGCGATATTCGCGGCGTTCTTTTCATACGAAGCGACATCGAACACATTGACCGTTTTTCCGTCGGAAACGGTCGTCCATCTGTATGGCAGCTGAAGCCCTCCGGCGACACGATAATCGGAGAATTTCACTTGAATTTCCGAATCAGCCGGACTGATATTTTCCGTGGTTGCCGTACGTGTGAATACGCGGACCGTCTTGTCGGCCTTGGCATCCGGAGCATCTTTCATCTTAAGTGCAAAAACCGCCGGCATTCTGGAACCCATATAGCTCATCATTACCGGAAGGCTGGAAACACGAGAGAAATAAAGCTTGATCGACGTTCCGCCGACCTGTGCATTTACGATATTTACAGGCATCGAATCGATCGTGTCTTCGCCAACGAATGTGTAATTAACTTCTACTCCGGCCGGCGGCGTGAGCAGCAGGCTAAGCGTCGTTCGCAGCAGTTCGTTTTGCTGGTGATCGCCTTCTTTGCCGCGAATTCGTTCGATCATTACGTTCTCGCCTTTAGAAATTCCTGCCGGAACCGGTTCGCCTTTTCTTACGATGACCTGCTGTTCCAATTCGGCCGGTTCGCCGTTGACTCTGCGAACCTCGATGCGGTTGCCGTCTTCGCTTTTGAAAACGACATCTCGATCACCTTTGTCCACACCATCTGCTGTTGCCGAGGCCGTGCCTTCACCTTTTACGACTACAACATCGAATGTTTTCGTCATTATCTTTTTATCGGGCGAATCTGTATCGCCGATCGTCATCGTCTTCATAAACTTATCAGGAAGCTGAAGAGCGATCTGGGTTTCGCCTTTTTGGCTGCTGATCGAACCGTCTGCCTTTTCGAAATTGGTCGTGGTCGAACCTTTGATGACAAGATTTTGGACATCAGCGATGGCTGCGTCGCCGCCGATGGCGAGCCGAGCCTGATTGATTATGGCAAGTGCGCGTTCATCCGAACCGAATTTGGCGCTGACGCTGTTCGCGATAGCTCCGATGCCGATAAAGAAAACCGCAACACATAGAACTGAAAATATAAACCGTTTCATAAAATTTCTCCGTTTGGTCAAAATTGTTTTTGTGTAAGCCGGCTGAAACGCCTGCTCGACAATTTTGAGTATGTACCGAAGTTTAATACGTGTGGTTAAGACAACGCAAAGAAATTGTTAAGAATGTAAAATGTGCGGAAAAGCCATTGTTTTATTATTACGGTTAATTGCATAATGGCGCTGACCGCGTGATATTTCGTGTTCAACAGAAAAGATGAAACGTTCTTGGCTATCCATAATTATTTTCGCCGGCTTGATCGGATTGCTGGTTGTGCTTGCCATAGCGCAGTACCGCTGGCAAACCGTTGCGAGCGAAGCGGATAGAGAAAAGTTACAGGTGCGTGTTGACGCTGATGTCAATCGGTTTGCCGATGAGTTTAACCGCGAGATCCAAGCAGTGTTCATGAACTTTCAGTTCGATTCGAGCGGGTGGAACCTTCGGGAAAATAGCCAATTTAATGAAAGATTGGCCGCATGGAAAGAAAGTGCTGAAGACCCGGATCTCATAACTTCGTTTTATTTTTTCCCGATGTCTCCGCAAGGATCGGCTTTAAGGTTCGATCCAAAAATTGGAAAGTTTGAACCACTCGAGTTAGATGAAAATATTTCATCGCTCCGTGCTTCAGTTGATAAAGACATCGACAGGCGAAACTTCTTCAAAGAGCAAACCGCAATTGCGATACCAGTCTCAGAGAGTCTCCAACGCGAACGTTTTGTTATTCGGGTTCGGACCACGGTTGAAACGATGCCGTCGAAAGCAGAGAAGCCGGCAAGGCTCGGCAGCTTAGTCTTGATGTTGGACAAAGATGTCATCGATCAAAAGATGTTGCCGCGGCTTGCCGAAAAGTATTTTGGCGATGGCGAATTTCGAGTTTCGGTAGTCGATTCAGCCGGACAGGAACTATATTCAAGAGGAAAAGAGGTGACGCAGTCGGACGCGACCGCATCGCTGATGTCTATTTTACCCGGCAATTTTATGTTCTTTACAAAAACTGTAAAGGGCTCTCCGATCGATGAAAAGAAAGGCGAGATCGTCACGGCTCAACGTCTTGAAACGCGGACATTCAAGCGTGTAACCGCGACGGCCGAAACCAATGACGAGATAAATGTGAAAGTCGGTTCAAATGAAAGTTCCTTTGGTGATGATTCGGTTTGGAGGCTGAATGTTCAGCATTCGGCAGGTTCGATCGATGCTTTCATTCGCAGCGAAAGGAACAAGAATCTGGCGCTTGGTTTTGGAATTTATCTACTCCTGATCGCGGGTATCTCGGCGATCGTTCTTTCAGCGATGCGTGCGAAAAGGCTTGCGCAAAGACAGCTCGATTTCGTCTCAAGCGTCTCTCATGAATTCCGCACACCGCTCGCCGTTATTTATTCAGCAGGGGAAAATTTGGCCGATGGTGTTGCTGTTCAGGGCGAGCGGGTCGAACAATACGGCGATCTTATTAAGGGCGAAGGCAAGAAACTCTCCGCAATGGTCGAGCAGATATTGCAGTTTGCCGGGACGCGTTCGGGCAAACAGAAATACGATCTTCGCGATGCTGATACTAAAAAGATCATCGACGACGCAGTCGCAGAATGTCAGCCGATGATCGATGAGAAAGAGTTCTTGCTTGAAAAGGAAATTGCCGACGATCTGCCGAAGATATCCGCAGATTCAGGAGCTTTGAGCCGAGCGATCCAAAATTTGATCGTGAATTCGACCAAATACAGCAATGGCAACCACTCTCTTAAGATCACCGCAAAGAACGGCGGCGGCAATGTAAAGATCACGATCGAAGATCAAGGCATCGGTATCTCTAAAAAAGATCAGGCTCATATTTTCGAACCGTTTTATCGGGCAAAAGATGTCGTTGACGAGCAAATTCACGGAAACGGGCTGGGTTTGAGCTTGGTGAAACAGATCGTCGAAGCCCACAAGGGAAAGGTCAAAGTAGAAAGCGAGATCGGGAAAGGAAGTAAATTTACGATCCAGTTGCCGGCCAACTAGAGAAAATGCGAATACTCCTTGTCGAAGATGAAGAAGGCCTGATACTTACGCTTACGGACCGTTTGGAAAGCGAAGGTTATGAGGTCGTCTCAAAAAGCAACGGCCAAGAAGGCTTCGAAACGGCTTGTTCGGAATCGTTCGACATGATCATTCTGGATGTAATGCTTCCGAAAAAGAATGGCTATGACGTATGCCGCGATCTGCGTCAGCAGGGAATTCGCACGCCGATCTTGATGCTAACCGCGAAAGGCGAAACGATAGACAAGGTTTTGGGTCTGAAACTGGGAGCAGACGATTATCTGACAAAACCTTTCGAGGTTATGGAACTGCTCGCGCGAATTGAAGCGTTGATCCGCCGTTCTCCGGCTCAAAGCAATTCCTCCAATCCCAACGGCATATTTCGGTTCGGCGATGTGGCCATCGATTTCAAACGAGCCGAGCTGAGAAAAGATTCCTCGCCGGTCGAACTTTCAGCCATGGAATTCAAGCTGCTGCAGTTTTTGGTCGAAAATCGCGGTGTTGTGCATACGCGCGATCATCTCCTTGATGCAGTTTGGGGTTATGACGCGATGCCGTCGACGCGAACGGTCGATGTTCACATTGCTTGGCTCCGCCAAAAGATCGAAGAAAATCCGCGAAAGCCGCATTACATACAGACCGTCCACGGCATTGGATATAAATTTGCGGAGAATTAGGAAAAGCAGGAGTCCGAAAACTCCTGCTTTTTTGTCTAGTTGCTCGATGTGGCCGTTATGACAAGGTCGCCGACATTGCCGGTCGGAGTTATAGGTAATGGGTCGAAAGTGTATCCTTTCCGCTGAACCGTGATCGAATAGTTCTGACCGGACGCAATAGCATCGAAGGTGAAATACCCGAAAGTGTTCGCTCGGCGGCTTTGAATAAATGATCCTCCGTCAGAGATCGTGACGATCGCGCCAGAGATGCCAGCTCCAAAACTATTGACAACTTGTCCTCCGACCGAAACATTTGCCGAAGCTCCATTGATAGTCAAACTATAGTTAACGATCGCTGAATTTCCCGCACCGCTGATGGTGACAGAAAAAGGAAACGTTCCGGCAGAGCTCGGTGTGCCTGAAAGAGATACCACGCCGACAGGGATGCCGAGCTTGGCGGGTGAAGCGAAAAGGTTAGCGGTCAAATTGATTCCAGACGGAAGTGCTCCGGATGTAACTCCATAGGTAAATGAACCGGCGTTCGGCGTGATAACGAAATTGTAAGGTTCGCCCAATTCACCATCGGGAAGCTCTGCTACATACGCTGAGTTCGTTTCATAGGCCCCAATGTCAACCGTTGCGTCATCGCGGGTTGCGAGCCGCTGGTCGCTGCTCACCGCGTTAACCGGATTATTTTCTGCCGCAGCTTAAGTCTCGAACACAGTTTTGCCCGGCGTCGATAGCCGGCGAATCATTCATTGGGGCGACAGTCATGCCGAAGCCACCGTAGTTTCCAGCCGGTGAAAGTTTTGCGTCCACATCCAAAATATCCGAAGCGATCCAGCCTACACTCGTTCCGACATCGCCGATAATGTTATTTCCCTGCGACATAATACTTCCGCCCGTCGCCTGCGTAACATCCGGTGCTACGGGAGCTGTGTTGCCGGCGATGATGGTGTTGCGAATAAAATTGTTAGTGTTGGTTGTCGAACGATAATACCCGCCGCCGATAGTTGCAGCCGAATTTCCGGTGATCGTGACGTTCGTCAAAATGAATAAACTTCCGTTCGATTGCATTCCGCCGCCGCGCCCGTTCGGTGCACTGTTGCCCACGAACGTGCTGTTAGAAACTGTTACGAAACCGTTCACTCCCATTCCGCCGCCACCCGAAGTTCCGTTGCTCACATTTCCACTAAACGTAGAATTTTCTATTAAGATAGTACTTGTCGAAAAATTCTGAAGTCCGCCGCCGGTTCCGGTCGCAGTATTACCTGAAACGATGCAATTTCGAATTGTCAGATCTCCGGGCGTTGACGCAGTGCCCGATGCATTGTTCAAGCCGCCGCCGTTTGCTGCGTTGTTTCCGGAGACAATAACGTTGGTGAGAGTAACGGTTCCGCCTGCATTGTAAATACCGCCAGCTCGACCGGTATTAACCGTAGAAACGCCGTTACCGCCAGTCACATTCAGACCTGAAATATGAGCTACTGTCGAATCCGTGATCGTTATCACGCGGCTTGTGTTATTTCCATTGATCGTCAAAAGAGTTGCCCCCGGACCGGAGATCGTGATGCTTCCGTTGTTCGACAGCATTAGATCGGTGCCCGAAAGCGTGATCGTTTGGGGTGAACCGAAAACCGCCGCATCGAAAACGATCTCATCGTCATCAACGGTCGAATTCGCAACAGCGATCGCATCGCGAAGCGAACAATCGGCATCACAGATGCCGTCAGTTACGTCGGTAATATTTGAAACGGTCAACGTAGCGGCAAAGCCGAGGCTAGCCGTACAGAGGATAAAGGCGGCAGAAAGTAGAACTTTACGGAAATCCTTCATTATTTTTTCTCCTATAAGCTACGGAACAGTCAAAAGAGGGTAATTCTCCTTTGATGAAAATTAAAAGGCAAATTAAAAAACGTTCGCCCTGAATTGGTGTGAATGGAATGATTTTATGCCTAAAACCTTTTTGAAGCAAGAAATTCTTTGCCCTATCGACCAACAGAATCGACGATCTTTTCGAATCTAGCTGCGTCGTCGATCATTTCGTTGTTATTGAAAAAAACGTAAGAGGGTGAATCTTTTGGCAAAAGCCCGGCGAGTTCCTCGAGTTCAGCGTCTTCATATTTGTAACGCCAGCCGCCGATCCCATGGAGGCGAAAATAGCATCGTTCGGGCGTAACCGTTTGGCGAACGAAGGGATCAACAACATGCCAGAGATCAAGATCACCGCAGATCTTTTTGACCGTTTTATCTTCCCACGGACCGCGTGGTTCCCAGCAGAAGTTCAATCCGCTACGATCCACCTTTCTGAAAAACAAGTAAAGGTTTTCGATATTCTCATCATTCTGTTTGAATTTTGCGGGACACTGGAAGAGGACTGTGCGTGCTTTCAATGCCTTTGCCGAGTCGCGAGTAACTTCCCAGGCGTTGAGAACAGAATCCGTTGATCTGAAGGCACCGACCTCGACCATTTCTTTTTCAGTTAGCTTTCGTCGGACACGTTTATAAGTTGGGCTACTCGATTCGTGAGTGATGAATTGCCAGGCTTTCAGCGTAAATTCAAAATCGTCCGGCATTTCCTTGCGCCAGCCTTCTAAAGTTTTTATCTGCGGCGGCTGATAGAAAGTATGCTGAACTTCGACACAAGATAGTTTCTTTGCGTATTCGAGCTTGTTTACTCGAAATCCGCAGGTCCCTACTTTTGTGTCTATTTTCACTGGTTTATAAATTCGCTGTCTGCTGTCGCTCTTTCGCGACGTGCGACACCGCTTTCGTATGCTGCGTCCTCTACCATTTCGGCGACGGCTTCGCCGACTCGACGGTCGAATACCGAAGGGATAATGTAGTCAGGATGCAGTTCGTCTTCGCCGATGATCCCGGCAATTGCGTTTGCGGCGGCCAGCTTCATTTCCTCGTTTATTTGCGAGGCACGACAATTCAATGCACCACGGAATATGCCCGGAAAGCAAAGCACGTTATTGATCTGATTCGGATAATCGGATCTTCCGGTTGCCATAACAGCCACGAGTCCCGCGGCGTCTTCGGGCATAATTTCCGGAACCGGATTTGCCATCGCGAATACGATCGGATCCTTCGCCATGTTTTTCAGGTCGATCTCGGTGAGAGTGCCCGGTGCACTTAAACCTAAGAAAACATCGGCATTCTTTATCACGTCGTGAACGGTGCCTTTTTCTTTTTCGGTATTCGTATTTCGAGCGTACCAATCTTTTACCCAATTCATATTTTCCGCACGTCCTTCGTACAAAGCACCGGTTTGGTCGCAGCCGACAATATGATTTACGCCGGCTGCCATTACGATCTTTGAACAGGCAACGCCGGCCGCTCCGACGCCATTTACGACGACCTTTATCTCGTCCATTTTCTTGCCGACGATCTTCAGAGCATTTATCAAAGCCGCGAGTACGACGACGGCCGTTCCGTGTTGGTCATCGTGAAAGACCGGAATGTCGAGCTCTTGTTTTAGCCGCTCTTCGATCTGAAAGCACCGCGGTGCGGAAATGTCTTCGAGATTGATGCCGCCGAAAGTCGGTGCGATGTTTTTGATCGTTCTCACGATCTCGTCCGGATCTTTGGTATCCAGACAGATCGGGAATGCATCAACGCCGCCGAATTCTTTGAAAAGCTGGCATTTTCCTTCCATTACCGGCATCGCTGCGGCCGGGCCGATATCGCCAAGACCGAGAACCGCTGTTCCGTCGGATACAACCGCAACAGTGTTTTTCTTGATCGTCAGGTTGTAGGCCTTTTCCGGGTCTTTCGCGATCGCTTCGCAAACGCGTGCGACGCCGGGCGTGTATGCCATAGAAAGATCCGAACGCGTTTTGAGCTGCATTTTCGAAACGACCTCGATCTTTCCGCCGAGGTGCATCAGGAAAGTTCGGTCGCTGATGTTCACGACCTCGACACCGTCGATAATTTTTAAGGCTTCGATGATCTCTTGGTCATGCGTTTCGGATGCAGCATTAACCGTGATATCGCGTATGAGAAAATCTTTTCCGACGCTGACGATGTCGATGCCTTCGATGTCACCGCCGGCTTGGCCGATGGCTGTTGTGATCTGTCCGAGTTTTCCGGGCTGATTCTGAATGCGGACGCGAAGCGTGAGGCTGTAACTCGCGTTCGGTGTTGGTTGATTTGTCATAACTTAAAAAAATTATGACGAAAATCGGCGCACTTCGCAATGCAGCGAAATTCTTACTACCTTCAAGCTAAAATCTTATAAGCGAGCGGAAGCGGCCGATGATCTGAATTTGGTCGGATGGCAGGATGATCGGGTCGTGATCATCTGCGGCGGGATGAAGTTCGGTTTTGCCTCCGCGTCGGAAGAAGATCCTGAGCAGCGGTCCGTGTTCTTCGGTGATCGCGGCGATACATGTCGTGTCCCGAACGAAGGTGCGGCGTTCGATTATCACGATGTCGCCCGATTCGATATTTTTTTGGATCATTGCATCGTCGGGGATCCTAATTGCGACGAATGATTCCGGGTTCTCATTGCCGATCACATTTGCGGTAATGATGAACGGCCCAGCTTCGAGATCTTCATCATCGCTGCCTTCGATCCACTCGATCTCGCACACGTTGGATGCGGCATTTTGCGGCAGCCTAAGTTTGAAACTGCCGTTCTCGCGGCATCGTTCGATCAAGCCCTGCGATTCCAAACCGGCGATGTGTTTTGCAATGCCGGCACGCGAATTTAATCCGAGATTATAGGCGATCACCTGATACGAAGGTTCGTAACCGTATTGATCGACAAAGCTCACAATAAAATCCAAAACCTCTTTTTGACGCCGTGTACGCGTTTGCATAGCCGTATTCTATGCGTTTCCTGCTCAAGACGCCAGACTCAAGACTCCAGACCGATTCTGCTATAATTGAATTATCGGAGGATGATAATTTATTAGTAACGTAACAGGCTTTACCGAAGGCCTTAAACATAATCAACTGCGCCGCATTGAACGGCTATCGACAAGGCGGGTTGCGCCCGAACAGATCATATCGCCTGAATTGGCGAGGCAAATGACCGAGCTCTCGAATGAGATCAGCCGGCAGATCGGCGTGCTCATTGACCGCAAGGGCCACGTCGAATACGTTACCGTTGGAACGGCGAAAGGCATCGAACTGCCGGATTTCGGGCGTGCGCGTGTTTCGGCCGATAGATTTCGCGGACTTCGTTTTGTTCACACGCAGCTTCAGGGCGAAAAATTAACTCAAGACGATCTTACCGATCTCGCGCTTTTGCGGCTCGATCTCATTTCGGCGATCCGCGTCGAAAAAGACAGCGGTTTGCCGGGACTCGTCTTTTCCGCACATCTTTTGCCGACAACGTCGGAAGCTCTTGCCGATGACAAAACCTATGAATTTCTAGAGCCGCAGATCCCGGCTCATCTCGATACTGATTTTATTCGGTTGATCAATTCGCTCGAGAACGAAATGGCGCGCGTCCGCCTGACGGCTCGGGCACGCGAAACGAACCGCGAACGAGTTATCTTGGTCGGCGTTACTACCAAACGCATCGACGACGCGGAAGAATCGATGGTCGAACTTGCGGAATTGGCCGAATCTGCGAACGTAGTCGTTCTCGACAAGATCATTCAAAGGCGGCAAAAGATCGATCCAAAAACATTGATCGGTCGCGGTAAATTGGATGAGCTTTTGATCCGTTCGATGCAAGTCGGTGCAGATCTGATCGTTTTCGATACCGAACTTTCCGCAACGCAGGTTCGTATTTTGTCCGAAGCGACCGAACTGAAAGTCATCGACCGGCCCCAACTGATCTTGGACATTTTTGCACAGCGTGCTCAGTCGCACGAAGGTAAATTGCAGGTCGAACTTGCTCAATTAAAGTATCTTTTGCCGAGGCTCGTGAAAGGGCAGAATTCGGCATTTTCGCGGCTTGCCGGTGGCATCGGCGGACGCGGACCGGGCGAAACGAAGCTTGAAACTGATCGCCGCCGTGTGCGTGATAAAATTTCACAGCTTGAAAAACAGGTCGATAAACTCGGCCGCCAGCGGCAGGAACGCCGCAAGAATCGTCTGCAGAAAAATTTGCCTATTATTTCGCTTGTCGGATATACGAACGCCGGAAAATCGACGCTGCTAAATGCATTAACGCAAAGTTCGGTTCATGCGGAAAAACGTATGTTCGCGACGCTTGATCCGACATCGCGCCGGTTGCGTTTGCCTTATGATCAGGAAGTCATTATCAACGACACGGTCGGGTTTATTCGCGATCTGCCGGAACCGCTCGTCGCGGCTTTTCGTGCAACGCTCGAAGAGATCTCGAGCAGCGATCTGCTTGTTCATGTCGTCGATGTTTCTAATCCGCAGGTGTTGCAGCAGATCGATTCGGTCGAGAAGATCTTGCGGGAATTGAAGCTTAACGAAATTAAACAGATCATCGTTTTGAACAAGTCGGATCTCGCTGACGAAGAAACGATCGAAACCGTTTCGCGGCGCATTTCGCTTGACAATCAAGTTCCATGCGTGGCAATTTCAGCTATTCGAAATGAAACGCTGCGTCCGCTTACCGAAGAGATCGGTTTGGCGATCGGAAGGGAAATGGACCAGCCGGTTTCGGCAACAGCGTGAAAGCGATAATAGAATGAGCAAAAGAATCGAAGAAATGTCGAGCGCCTCGGCCAAATGGACCAAGAAGATCCGCGATCTTTTTGGCAAGCCGTTCGAATCGCTTTCCGCTAACCAAAAATTTTGGATAGGCTTTGTTTTTCTGTGTCTTTTGACGACTCTCCTGATAGACAATCCGATCGGGCGCGTTACGGGCGAAGCATTTTATAAGGTCGGCGATATCGCCCGCGAAAGCATTGTGTCACCTGCCGATATCTATTCGGTTGACGAAGAAGAAACCGAGAAACTGAAGCAAACGATGCGTGATTCGGTTTCGCCTATCTTTACGGCAGAACCCAAACGCTCAGACGAAGCTGTTCAAAATTTTCGTTCGGCTTGGGAAGATCTCCAGCGAAAAATTGAAAAGTCCCCAAACGCTGCAAATTCTAATTCGAATAAACAAAGCGGCTTGCAATGGGCCGGTGCCGGCGGACCGGAACTTGGTGCGGTACTTGGTGCAAGACGTTTCAGCAATAACGAGCTGGAAGCCTTGACGCGCATCTTACGCGAAAACTCATCCGGCGATATTTACAGCGATCAGGACGCTCAATTTTTGCAATCTGAGATCTCGATAGTTGACCGCCAGCGGCCGACCGAACGCCGCGAAGCGAAAGATCCGACGCTGACGATGATACCGCTTTCCCAGGCGAGAGCGAGCCTTCGCGAAGGCGTTGAACAGATCCGCAGCCTTTCCGAAAAAGAAGCCGCTGCGTTCGAAAAAGCGATGACGCCGCTTATTCAGCCAAGTGTGATCTATGATGCTTCGGCGACCGAACGCGAAAAACAGGAACAAGCAGCAAGCATTCAGCCGGTTACAGTTTCTTTGAAAAGAAGCGAAACGGTTGCCGAAGCCGGCCATCCGATTACTGCAGAAACACTGCCAAAGATCGCTGCCATCAGGCAGTATGAGCATTCAACGCGAAACCTCAACCGCTTTGCCGGACTTTTGCTTTTGATCAGTGCGTTGTTCTGGGGTGCGTGGAAATTTATAGAACATCGAGGCGTTGTTCCACGACTCGCTTTGTCTGAGCAAAAAACATTTGCACTGTTCGGATTCATAGTTGTTGTCCAAACGATCGTAATGGTTTTGCTATTTCGTGTCGCCGATTTTACTTCGTCGCAGTATGTTGATCCGCCGCTGAATGATCCGACACTCTGGTCGCTCGCTGTTCCATTCGCAGCCGGAAGCCTTTTGATGACGATGCTCGCTGATAGACGAACGGCGATCTTTACCGGATTGTTCACGGCATTGCTCGGCGGCTTTTTGGCGCCGAAGGGATTGGAATTTGTTGTTTATGGAACGATCGCTTCGTCCGTCGCGGTTTACGGTATAGGACATTATCGCAACCGCCAAACGATCACACTCGCAGGAGTTTTGATCGGCGTTATTTCGGCGGGCTTGGCCGTCGCTTTATTGTTGTTCACACAGCAGCCGTTTATTTTGAATACTGTTCTGCTATCGCTTGCCTGCGGGCTCGCCAGCGGAATTATTACTGCGGCGGTTGTTGCAGTAATGATGCCGTTGTGTGAATCCATCTTTGGGATCTTGACCGACGTAAAACTTTTGGAACTTTCGAACGCGGATCTGCCGGCATTGGGCCAGCTTGCTTTACGGGCACCGGGAACGAACCAGCACTCGCATGCTGTTGGGCAACTCGCGGAAGAGGCTTGCCGTATCGTCGGCGGAAACGGCCTGCTTGCACGCATCGGAGCCCTATATCACGATATCGGCAAAACGGCCGCACCGGAACATTTTGTCGAAAATCAAATGGGCAAGAATCCGCACGACAAACTGAAGCCGACGCAGAGCGCCAAAATAATCATCAGCCACGTTACATACGGCACCAAACTCGCGAAAGAAATGGGCCTGCCGCAGCGGATCGTCGATTTTATTCCGCAGCATCACGGAACGCGCACGCTGCACTATTTTCTAAAACGTGCGCAGGCCGAAGCTCATTCTGAAAGCGATGTTAACGAAAGCGATTTTCGCTATCCGGGACCAAAGCCGCAATTCAAAGAAGCCGCGATAATGATGATCGCCGATAGCTGCGAGGCTGCGGCAAGAAGTCTTGCCGAACCGAATCCGGAAAATATTCGCTTTATTGTAACGAAAATAATCGACGCGATAATTAGCGATGATCAACTTGATGAATGCGATCTAACCTTGCGTGAATTGACACAGATCCGCGAAGCGATGATCCGTTCGCTGGTTGCGATATATCATTCGCGTGTTGATTATCCGGGATATACACCTCCAAATTCGTCGCCGAATATCAAACTTCCGGATGCCGAGATCGACAGCGAAGAACGCGGTTTGAAATATATGAATCCAGCCGATATACCGATCAGCCGCGGCGGCGAGATCGAAGACGAAGCGATCGAATACGAACGTAACGCCGCAAGGAAAAAGGCCGAAAAGAAATAAAAAAAAGGCCGTCTTTTCAGACAGCCTTTTAAGAAAGATAAGGTGAGATCATTCCGAAGCGTTGATCAGTTCCTTCAGATCTTTGCCAGGTTTGAAATAAGCGACACGCTTTGCCGGTATGGCAACGGCTTCGCCTGTTTTCGGATTACGGCCCATACGCGAGTTTCTTTCGCGAACGCGGAAACTTCCGAAACCGCGAAGTTCTATCTTTTCACCTTTATTCAACGAATCAGTAATACTGTCAAAGATGATCTCGACAAGCTGTTCGGCATCCTTCTTGGTCATTTCAGCTTCTTTCGCGACTTGTTCCACAAGGTCTGCTTTTGTCATCTTTTCTCCTATCAAAAATAGCGTTTACGCTAAGCCGACTTTTCTTCGGACTCTTCGTCCTTAGCTTCGTCCTTTGCTTCGGTGGTTTCGGCTGCGGGTTCTTCAGTTGCTTCGCCCTCAACCGGTGCTTCGGCCTTTTCCGCTTCTACTGTTTCGGCTTCATCCGATTTTGCTTCTTCAGCTGTTTCACTTGTTTCAGCTTTTGGCTCTTCCGCAGTTTCAACCGTTTCAGTTTCAGCTTTCGGTTCTTCAGGCGTTTCGGCTTCTGTGGTTTCAGCTTTCGCTTCTTCCGAAGTCTCAGCTTCCGCAGGTGTTTCTTCAGCGACTGGAGCTTCAGTTGTTCCGGCTTCTTCCGCTTCGGCCGCAGCTTTTGCTTTGGCCTTTTTGCGTTCTTTTTTCGATGGTTCCGGAGCTTCTGCCGGTGCTTCTTCTTCAGCAGCACCGAATTTCAGTTTGGCAAGTTCGCCAAGCGACGCCATTCCGCCTTTTGCTTCGGTCGTGTAGCTTCGCGAATCGACGATAGGTTCGTCGTCCTTACCAACCGCTCGGAATGAAAGGCCGATCTTCTGTTCATCAGGCTCGATACGCAAGATCTTGAAGTCCATTTCCTGACCGAGTTCAGCGACCTGTTCCGCGTTTTCGATACGCTCATCGGAAAGCTCGGAAATGTGGCAAAGCCCTTCCAAACCTTCTTCGAGTTCGACGAAAATACCAAAGCTCGTGAAACGCGAAACCTTACCTTTAACGACATCGCCCGGGCGGTGTGTCGCGACAAAACCTTCCCAAGCACTTGGTGTAAGGTCTTTCATCGAAAGCGAAAGCCTTTGTCCTGCAGCGTCGATATTGGTGACGATCGCGTCAACTTCCTGATCTTTCTTTAGGATCTCTTTAGGATGTTTAAGTTTCTTTGCCCAGGTAATATCCGAAACGTGAACCAAACCATCGATACCTTCTTCGAGTTCGACGAATGCACCAAAATCGGTGAGGTTTCTGACACGGCCGTGAATTTTCGTTCCGACCGGATATCGCGTTTGAATGTCGTCCCAAGGATTGTCCTGAAGCTGCTTCATGCCGAGGCTGATACGTTTTTCAACAGTATCAACGCCCAAAACCTGAACTTCGACATCATCGCCGCGGTGGAACATGCGTTTCGGATTTGCCGAACGCTTCGACCACGAAATTTCCGAAACGTGAACAAGGCCTTCGACGCCCGGTTCGAGTTCGACAAAAATTCCGTATTCGGTAACCGAAGAAACCTTGCCGGTGATCTTCGAATCGACCGGATAAACCTCGACAACGGTTGACCACGGATCAGGCAGTAACTGTTTATAGCCGAGGGAGATCTTTTCTTTTTCGCGATCCAGTTTAAGTATTTTGATCTGGATCGTATCGCCGACCTTAAAGTGATCTCCGGGATTTTGGATGCGTCCCCACGACATATCTGTAACGTGCAGAAGGCCGTCGATACCGCCGATGTCGACGAAGGCGCCGTATTCGGTCAGATTCTTGATCGTTCCATCGACAATGTGGCCGACATCGATCTTGCTGAGAGTTTCGTCCTTGAGCTTGTTCATTTCAAGGTCGGTAATGACCTTGCGTGACAAAACGATGTTATTTCTGCGGCGGCTGAATTTGATGACCTTTGCTTCGATCTCTTCACCGATATAGGTGTCGAGATTGCGGATCGGACGCGAATCGATCTGTGAACCCGGCAAGAATGCTTCGATGCCGTTCAGGTCAACGAGCAATCCGCCTTTTGTTTTATCGACGATCTTGCCCACGACCGCACGGTCTTCGTTATAGGCAACTTCGATGTCGTTCCAGATCTTTCGCGAAGCGGCGTCGGAAAGCGACAGATGCGGAGGCGTATCGCCGGAGTGGATCGTTTTGATCACAACCTCGACCGTATCTCCCACATTTACAGCTTCTTTCGCATTTGGACCGGTGAATTCCTCTGCCGGGATCACACCTTCGCTTTTGTGGCCGAAATCGACCAAAACGCCATGATCCGAAACACCGACAACCTTGCCTTCGACGAGTTCGCCTGCGTGATAAATGGTCTGATCTTGTTCGAACTGCTCGAGGATCGTGCCGAAATCGACATCGCCCATACTTTGCGGTTCGTCCGCTGTTTCAACTGCCGGTTGATTTGAAGCTGCGTCAGTAGTTGTCGCGGCATCTTTCTTTTCTATCGCAGAAGTATCGGCGGCTTCCGAAACCTCAGCGTCCTTGTTAACCTCGTTTGTCATTTACTTTGTCTTAATTATCCTTAGTTTAAAATTCGATTTGCTTACCTGCTTTTGCAGGGTTTTTTTATTTACTGCTTAAATCAAGTATTTTCTGTTATTTAACAAAAAAATCAAGAACGTTAACAATAACCAATTTGGATCCAATGCACCAACGAAGTGTAAGAACGCGGCTTTGACTGTTACTGCTTTCCGGCCATTAATTCCTTGACTGAGTAAAACTAAAATTTACACGCCCAAGTGCTTTTATGTCAAGACTTGAGGCGCAATAAAATGTCTGTTTACTGCATTCCGCAGCGTTTCCCGCCCATGCGGCCTCGATCCTAAATTTCGTTAGGTAATGCGATGCTCCGCCAATTTACGGAGCATAACATAGGCTTCAAGTTAGGTGACGAATAGTCTTAGGCGATTTTGCCTAAGGGCTCACATCCGTGTTATCAGGCTGCTGAGGTCGCCTATACTCGAACGTTCCATCTCTTCTTTCGCCATTCCTGAGGTATTTTGAATTCCCGCAAGACGAAGACGGAATTCGTCAGGATTCGTCGAACCGCGTAGGGCTTCTTCAAGTTCGATAAGGCCCGATTGATATAAATAAAACAAAGATTGATCAAAGGTCTGCATTCCGTATTGCGATGTTCCTGCGGCAATCGCATCGCGGATCGACGCGGTCTTGTCTTCATTAAGAATATAGTCGCGGATGAGCGGCGTCGAGATCATCACTTCGACCGCCGGAATGCGGCTGTTCGCCGTTGCCGATTTCATCAAACGCTGTGAAACGACGGCTTTCAAAAGTCCGGCAAGTTGAATTCGGATAGATTTTTGCTGATACGGCGGAAATGCCGATATGATACGTGTCAACGTTTCGGATGCATCCAGCGTATGAAGTGTCGATAGAACAAGATGGCCGGTTTCTGCGGCGACGAGCGCCGTTTCTATCGTTTCAAGATCGCGCATTTCGCCGACGAGAATTACGTCCGGGTCTTGCCGAAGCGAACCGCGCAAGGCTTCGGCAAAAGATCGCGTATCGACATCGACCTCACGCTGCGTGACAAAAGATTTTTTATCCGTATGCAGAAATTCGATCGGGTCTTCGACCGTTACGATATGGCAATTTCGCTTTGATTGATCTGATCGACCATTGCGGCAAGCGTCGTCGATTTACCCGAACCGGTCGTTCCGGTAACAAGCATCAAGCCGCGATTTTCCTCGAGCGATCGTATTCAAGATCGGCGGCAAACCGAGTTCGCTAAAGCCGCGGATGTGATCGGAGATAACGCGGGCGACGATGCCGATCGAATTTCGTTGCTGAAAAATATTGACGCGGAAGCGTCCAAGACCGGAAACGCCGTAACCGATATCGACCTCGAATATTTCTTTGAAATGCTGTTTTTGACGATTGGACATCATCGAAAAAGCCATTTCGAGCGTTTCGTCCTGAGTCAATTTGGTAACGCCGGAAAGCGGCTTTAGTTCGCCGTTTATGCGTATCACAGGAGTTGAACCCGCTCGCAAATGCAGGTCGGATGCGCCGAAGCTCATCGCCATACGCAATAGATCGTCGATTCTGGTGGCCATAGGAATTTAAAAGGTAAAAAGGTGAAACTGTGAAAATCCGAAATGGAGGATGACTATATAGTCACAACAAAGTTTAACGCAATTGCAACTCCTGAGTCAATTGTTTTTTAACCAAGTCTAATCACCAAGAAAATCAATATTTACAGCGTTTTGGTTGATCACAAAGCCTTGGCGTTGGGTTCGCAAAATTTCGATTTTTTGCCGAAACATTCAGAATCACGAAATCGCCCGCTCGCAGATCTGTGAAACGATAATAGCCGAATTGATTGGACATAGCCCATTTTTGCTCACCTTCGGGTGTAATAAGCATGATCAACGCTCTGCCGACCGCTGCGGCCGTCTGAGCGAACCACACGTCCGGAAATATCTACGCCGCCGGCTGTCGTCAGGTCGTCATTGAGTATCGTGTAACTCATCGTCGCAAACGGAGCCGATGTGCAGGTGCCGATGCTTGCTACGGTTGCTCCCGTGACATTCGTTACTTGGAAGTTTGCAGTTTCGTCGGCTTCTAGCGAGAGGTCGGTTCCAATAGAAAATGGAATACGGAAAATACTTGATTCCGAAGCTCCGTCGTAGTTGCCGGCAGGTATATTCAGTACGACCGTGTCCGTTGTATTTCCGTATGCGTACGGAATCGTCATACTAAAATCTTCGCCGATAGTTGCGGATCCGCCGGTAAATTTAACAGTAACGGTTACAGGCGAGGTGACATTACCCGCAACTCTAACACCCGGACGATTAGCCGGCGTGTTCAGTCCGCCTGTGCCTTCGAATCCCGAGGAATCTGAAGCTGAGAATTCAAGATATGGCGCAAGTTCGATCTGCCATTGATCGATGAAATTCCCAACGGTAACGCTTCCGCCGCCGGTGCTTATGGCAACGAAACCGATGTTCACGACGCGCGTCGGGCCGGTATATGTGTATCTGCCTGAATAACGTTTCCAGCTGTTTCCTGCATTTACGGGAGTGTTAATGGTGCCGCTGCCCGTCGGTGCGGCGGTTATTGTTCCATTATTAGTCGTAGAAACCCGAACGATCGGATAGCTGTAAGAATCTGCAGGGATCGAGCCTGAAGGCAGTCCGGTTGGTATTCCAAGTCTGAATTCCGCCACGTCCGCAACCGTTGCGCTAGCTCGTCCGCGATGAACGAACGAATAATTGAAAGCTTCGCCGTTTGTCATACAGACCTGTTGATAGATCATTGAGGCGGCTTCGGCATTAAGTTCGACGAATTGGTTTCCGGCACCGGTTGCCGAAAGAAACCCGTTAAATCCGCTTTTCCATATCTCGATAAGACGTCCATTTGGAGAGACGACCGGATGCGTAGTGTTCCATCCCGGAACGAGATCGGCATTGAGCTGTTGATAGTCTGGCACGATCACAGGAAGTTCAATGCTAGGATTTGCTATCGCACGCTGTTCCGCAAAAACAGAGCTAAATGGAAAAATGAGTGCTAATAGGCTGAAAAGGGCGAAAGATCGGGTGAAAATTCCTTTCGAGATCGGCCGACCGCTTGCGAAGCGAAAAAAGTAGTAAGTTTTCATTTGGGGGAACTTCCTGAAATTCTTGTTGAGTTTACTTCGTTGCGGGAGGTTAGGTGGTTAACCTTTAGGGAGGGTTCTAAGTAAATTTTAATGCTTTTGACAGATTTTGGCAATATTTTTCTGGGGCAGTTCTGTCAATAAATGCTTTCGAGCCGTTTCGGAATTTGGATTCGACACAGGCATCGCAGGAAAGTAGAATCAAAGTAATAAGCGACTTGTTATGACCCAAACACCCGAGATCAAGAATATTTCTCCCCGCTACGCCATCGAAGGTGGCGAAATTGGCATTGAGTGCGCCGGATTTGACGCCGCAGACCGAAACGGCGCCTGTTATTTTAATGATCAAAGGGCAAATATTATCGCCGCTTCGCGAAAGCGTTTGCTTGTAAAGGTGCCGCAAGGTGTTTGGGGAAAAGTTGCGGTAACTCTTGAATCGACCGGCTTGAAAAGTGAAGAAGCTGAAATAAATATCGGCAGCATGATCGCGGATGAGATGCATTTTGTTGGAAATCCGGCGGTCGATCCGGCGGATGACACTATCATAATGACGCGTTCGGGCGGACGCGGTCAGGAACTTCCTGCGACCTTGTTCAAACTCGCAGGCGAAGGTTTTTGGGACGAAATTACCGCGAATGTAATGAATCCGACCGGGCTCGCATTCGACAAGAACGGCGATCTTTTTGTGACAAACCGTGCCGCCGGCGAAGTTTACCGCGTTCACGAAGACGGCGAGGCGGAAATTTTCGCGTCGGGTTTGGGGATCGCGACCGGAATTGCTTTTGATAAAGACGGAACGCTTTTCGTAGGCGATCGAAGTGGGACGATCTTTCGCGTCGGCGAATTCGGCATTGCCGAACCTTTTGCCGATATCGAACCGTCGGTCGCGGCTTATCACATTGCTTTCGGCCCGGACGGCAGGCTTTTTGTTTCGTCGCCGGGGCTTGCGAGCAGCGATGTGATTTATGCGATCGACGACGGCGGCTCGGTCGAACGGTTTGCGAAAGGATTCGGACGTCCGCAAGGGCTTGCGTTCGATAACGCCGGAAATCTTTACGCCGCGGCATGTTTTCGCGGCCGCCACGGCGTTGCTCGGATCGACGCAGAAACCCGCGAGGCGGAAACGGTTGTCGCCGGAAATAGCATCGTCGGCCTTTGTTTTAACCGCGCAGGCGATATGATCATCGCGTCCAGCGATAAGCTTTATTCTGTTCCGGTCGGTGTTTTCGGAACGCTTCTTCAATAAAAAATATTAAGAATAATAGCTTTTGCCGTGGTCCCGAAGGTTCCGGACAAGCTCCCGAAGGTCTTGGCTGTGCGGCCAAATGTGTTGGCGGGATTGTAATTAAAGCAAAAAGCCCGAGCGGAATGCCCGGGCTCTTTGTTTTTGGCAAATTATTCGTCGTCTTCGTGGCCGCGGACACGTCCGGCGGCGACGGCTTCGTCGATAACTTTCTGCGCGAGGTTGTGCGGAACCGGATCGTAATGCGAAAACTGCATATGATACGAACCGCGAGCCTGCGTTACGCTGTTGAGCTTTGATTGGTAATCGAGCATTTCGGCAAGCGGCACTTTTGCTTTGATGACCTGCTGTTTTCCGCGAACATCCATTCCCGAAACGCGGCCGCGACGCGAATTCAGATCGCCCATAATGTCGCCCGCAACTTCCTGCGGCGTAAAAACCTCAACATCCATAACCGGTTCCAGCAGTGTTGGCTTCGTTTTCTCCATCGCCGCTCGATAAGCCTTTCTGCCGGCCGCTCTGAATGAATGCTCGTCCGAATCGACGCTGTGATAGCTGCCGTCGATAAGCGTAACTTTGAAATCTACGAGCGGATAACCCGCGACCGCGCCGCCTTGAGCGGCTTCGATGATGCCTTTTTCGATCGCCGGACGGAAATTCTGCGGCACCGAACCGCCGAATATCTTATCGACCCATTCAAATCCGCCGCCGCGTTCGAGCGGTTCGAAAATACCTTGCAATCGCCGAACTGCCCGCGTCCGCCCGATTGTTTTTTGTGACGTCCCTGAACTTCGGCTGTCTGTGTGATCGTTTCTTTGTAGGGAACTTTCGGCGGATGCAGCGCAACCTCAACGTGATAACGTTTACCGAGTTTATCGACGACCGTTTCGATGTGAAGCTGGCCGGAACCCGAAAGAATAAATTCTTTTGTCTGCGGATCGCGTTCAAAATGAAGCGAAGGATCCTCTTCGAGGATCTTGTGCAACGCACCGGAGATCTTATCTTCGTCCGCACGCGATTTCGGTTCGATGGCAAATGCGATCGCGGCTTCAGGATATTGAACCGTAGGAAAGACGATCGGTTTTGCTTTATCGGCAAGCGTGTCGCCGCTTTGCGTGTCCTTTAATTTAACCACCGCAATGATATCGCCGGTCTGAGCCTCAGAAACCTTGTCGAGCGTCTTGCCTTGGATAAGGTGAAGTGCACCGAGCCGTTCGGGAACGTCCCGCGTCGTGTTTTGAACCGTTGCATCCGAACTGATCTTGCCGGAAACGACCTTCATAACGTTGATCCGGCCGGCAAAAGGATCTGCGATAGTGCGGAAAACAAATGCGGAAAAAGGCTCGTCGTTGCTGTATTTTCGGGTAATTCGTTCGCCGGCCATTTCGGCATCGGTGAACCCGTATTCAGCTTCGTGCGTCGCGGGATTCGGCGCAAATTCGACAATGTGATCAAGCAAGATCGAAAGCCCGGCAAGCGTCAGTGCAGAAACCGCAAAAACCGGACAAAGCTTGCTGCTGGCAATGGCTCGAGCCAGATTTGGAACTATGTCTTCCTCTTCAAGCGTTCCATTTTCAAAATATTTTTCGAGCAGAGCGTCATCGGATTCGGCGACAAGTTCGATCAGCCGAACGCGGGTTTTTTCCAGTAGGCCTTTGCCTTCTTCGGGAATCGGGATCTCTTTCGCTTTGCCGGCTTCGTCAAATTCGTAAGCTTTTTGATGAACAACATCGACGACGCCGGAGAAATTTTCCTGATCGCCTATCGGCAGCGTAAATGGAACGATCGAGCGGGCAAATGATTCGGTTGCGGTGTCGAGAGCGTGACCGAAATCGGCGTTCTCTTTCTCAAGTTTATTGATGACCATAAAACGCGGCAGCAAAAATTCGTTTGCGTAGTTCCACGTTTTTTCGGTTTGGACCTCGATGCCGCTTACCGCATCGACCACGACAAGTGCACAATCCGCAACGCGAAGTGCCGGCCGAGCGTGCGAAACAAATGCGGCATAGCCGGGCGTATCGATAAAATTTATTTTAGTGTCTTTGTATTCGAGGTGAGCGAAATTATTGTTGAGCGAGATTTTACGTTCGATCGAATCTTCTTCGTGGTCGGTCATGGCGGTGCCTTCATCGACCTTTCCCCAGCGGTTTGTGGCTCCGGCTATTTGAAGCAGCGACGCGACGAGCTGAGTTTTACCCGCGTCGCCGTGACCAATGACAGCCAGATTTCTTATATTCTCGGTTGCAAAAGCTTTCATTTTCGGCAAGATCTCCTTTGATTTGGTTGGATTCGGTCCCAAATCCCCGGTCTCCGCGAAACTAAGATAAGCAATTACGAAAAAGATGATGCAGCCGCTTTTTGCCAAAAATGTCAGATCGCGGCAAGCGAAAACACGAAGTATTGGTAAGAATTTAAGTTATACGACATTGTTAAAAATGGCAAGAGAACAAAAGGCCCGTTAAATGCATCATAACAAGCGGAAAGTTGTGTTAAAATAAAAATTTAGCCGATAGGCTTGACGGAAATTCCTTGGAACGAAAAGTAAGCGGAATTTCACCCGAACGCACTTTACAAGGTAATTTGACAGGCAAAAGTTTACATAAGGAAACATTGTCTAAACGACCATAAACACGCAGGCTTCGGCAAAACTTTGCCGAATATCGCGTCTTTGGTTATTGCGAGGCGTATGGTCGAAGCTTAGCAAATGCCGTTTTTCGCGGCGATCAGAAATGGCCGGAGGAATATAAATGTTCAATTTTTCAAGCCGTAGGAAGTATCAAGTTTCGCTGGTTTTGCCGGCGGCACTCGCTGTCTGCGGAATCGTCGTTCAAGCACAGGATCTCGTCCCGGTCGGCAGCATCGCCGGCGGTTCGAGCGTTTTCGTTTTCAGGAGCTCTATCAAAGCAGCACCGCGAAAATACGTTTCGAAAACCAAAACACAGCGAACGGCATCAAGCCGAAAAGCGAGCAGCCCGCAGCGTTAATTCGCAATATACCCGATTGGCGAAGGCGAATCCGCGACGCGTTAGAGCCGATGTGGTTGAACCCAATAAACTTCCGCCCGAAATAAAGATCAAAACAATGCCGAAAGATCAGACCAGCATTTTATTTGCCGGTGTCGGTGAATATTATGTTAACCAAACCGACTACGATCAGGCGATAACATTTTTCCGCGAAGCGGCGACATTGGATCCGAAAAATAAAAAAGCTACCGATGGCCTGAGCGAAGTTCTGGCCTTGAAGGGAAATGATGTTCTGCTTAATGACGCGCCTGACATGGCGAAAACATTCTTTGACGAAGCATTAAAACTTAACTCGAAAAATGCACCGGCTTACTACGGACTTGGCGAAGTTTATTCGGCTTTGGACGACGATGAAAAAGCGATCTCCAATTACGAAAATGCCCTTAAATTCGACAGCGAATTGACCGAAATATATGTTCCGTTGGGAATTCTTTATTATCAACGCGGAAATCCGGGCGATATCGACAAAGCCGATCCGATGCTGACCAAAGCTCTTGCGATCTCACCGAATGACGCGGAAACGCAGTATTTTCTTGGCTTGATCCGCTACGGACAAAACCGCGATCAGGAAGCTTTGTCGGCGTTTACAAAAGCAAAAACGCTCGATCCGGATTATGCCGAAGCATTTGTTGCGTCAGGCGACACGCTTATGCGTTTAGGCGAAACTGATAAAGCCGCGGCGGATTATACAAAAGCGACGCAGCTTAAAGGTGATTATTTTGAGGCTTGGTACGGACTCGGAACGGCTGAACAGCAACGTGCAAATTACGAAGCCGCCGCAAAAGCTTATAAACGAGCTTCTGAACTTAAGAATGACAATAGCGACGTTTTCCTGAATTTGGGCGATGTCTATCGCCAAATGGGACGATACAACGATGCGGAAAACAGCTATAATTTAGCCGTTCTATTCTTGCAGCGCGAGAATAATTACAACAAGCAGGACGCGGCGGATATTTACAGCAATATTGGTTTTGCGATCGCCAAACAATGCGAGATAAATACGCGAGAAGCGAAGCCGTGCAATTGGACGCGTGCAATCAACGCACTGGAAAAGGCGGTTGGTTTAACCGGAACGAACGTCGATTACGCGAATCTCGGTTGGGCATATTATAACGGCTCGATCGTTGACCGGATCGCAAAACGAACGGCGGATGCAAATACGAAGCTTGAAAAAGCAAAGACGAATCTGCAGCGAGCGGTTGATGCCGATCCGAAATATGTTGTCGGCCCGCTAATGAATTTGGGAATGGTATTGAGCGATCTCGGAGATTATGCCGGAGCGGCCGAAGCACTTAAAAAAGTAACAAAGGTCGAGCCCGAATGGGTCTTTGCGATAAATGAACTGGGTATAGCCTACCGAAAACAAAATAACTACGGACAGGCTATCGACCAATTCAAGCAGGCGATAAAGCGGGATGATAAATACGCGATCGCTTACTATAATTTGGCCGAAGCCGAATTCCGCAACGGAAATATGGGTAACGCGAAGAAAGCTTATCAATCGCTGATAAAACTAAAACGCAGAGACTTAGCCAATCAGCTTGAATTGCTGACAAATGGTGCGATCGCACAAAAATAGAAAAAAAAGGCCGCCGCAAGTTTGAAGCTTAGGCGGCCTTTTCTTATCATCTTGCTATGCAATCGACGCTCGATCTTCGCGAGAATGTTTCGCTCGCGCCATACACCACACTCAAGATCGGCGGGCCCGCCAAATATTTTATAAAGGTTACCTCGGACGAAGAATTGGTCAATGCCTTTGCATTGGCAACCTCAAAACGAGCAAACATTCTTGTTCTCGGCGGCGGCAGCAATTTGCTGATATCGGATATGGGTTTCGATGGTTATGTGATCCATATCGCATCGAAAGGGATAAGGTTTGATGATCTTGGGAATTATTCGCATGTCACGGCAGAAGCGGGTGAGAACTGGGACAAATTTGTCGAAAGCTGTGTTGCCCGGGGACTTGTCGGAGTCGAATGTTTAAGCGGAATTCCAGGAAATGTAGGCGGAACTCCTGTCCAAAATGTGGGCGCGTACGGTCAGGATGTTTCCGAAACGATATTGGCGGTTCGATGTTTTGACCGCTCGTCAAAAAAGATCGTCGAACTCGATAATGCTTCGTGCGGATTTTCGTATCGCCGCAGCATTTTTAATTCGACCGAGCGGGACCGGTATGTTGTTCTGTCCGTCACATTTACATTAAAAATTGGCGTGTCGCCAAAGATCGTTTACACCGACCTGAAAAAATTCTTCGGCGATATGGAACCTTCTGTATTTCGAAGTTAGGAATGCCGTGCTCGAGATACGCCGGGGAAAATCGATGGTCATCGACGAAAGTGATCCGAACTCAAAGAGCGCCGGATCTTTTTTCAAAAACCCGGAACTCTCACATGAAGGTTTTGCCGAGCTTGAAAGAAAATCTGTCGAAATGGGATTGGGAGAAGTTCCGTCGTTTCCATCGGGCGACAAACGAAAAGTTCCGGCTGCATGGTTGATCGAAAACTCGGGTTTTCATAAGGGCTATAAACTCGGCAACGCCGGAATTTCGACCAAACACGCTCTTGCCCTAATAAACCTCGGCGAAGCCGAAGCGGCCGACATTGTCCGCCTAAAAGACAAGATCCAAGCTGCAGTTCTCGAAAAGTTCGCTGTTGAGCTTGTGCCCGAACCGGTTTTTGCGGGTTTTGAAAATGAAATCGATAGCTAAAACGCTTTTGGGTTTTTCGATTGAAATGCACTTGTATTAGAATCTAAGGTTAAGCCGAAAGTACTGGAAACTGATGCCCAAAAGAACAGATATAAAGAAAATTCTAATTATCGGTTCAGGACCGATCGTGATTGGCCAGGCTTGCGAATTTGATTATTCAGGAACGCAGGCCTGTCGTGCGCTTAGAAGCGAAGGCTTCGAAGTCGTTCTTGTCAATTCGAATCCCGCGACGATCATGACCGATCCGGAGATCGCTGATCGGACATATGTCGAACCTTTAACTCTCGAATCGCTGACCGCAATTATCGAAAAAGAACGCCCGGATGCATTGCTCCCGACGGTAGGCGGACAAACCGGTTTGAATCTTTCCGTTGAACTTTACGAACAAAAGATCCTGGAAAGATACGGCGTGCAATTGATCGGTGCCAATGTTGAAGCGATCAAGGTGGGCGAAGACCGCGAAGTTTTCAAAGCTGCGATGGATGAGATCGGCATTCCATCTGCGAAAGGCGGTTTTGCACATACGTGGCAGGAAGCAAAAGCTTTGATCGACGACATCGGTTATCCGGCGATCATCCGGCCGAGTTTTACTCTTGGCGGCACCGGCGGCGGAACGGCATATAATCCAGAAGAATTTGAAGAGATCGTAAAAGGCGGACTTGCGGCATCGCCAACATCGCAGGTTTTGATCGAAGAATCGATCCTCGGCTGGAAAGAATATGAGCTTGAGGTAATGCGCGATCTGGCTGACAACGTCGTGATCATCTGTTCGATAGAAAATTTCGATCCGATGGGTGTTCACACCGGCGATTCGATCACGGTCGCACCGGCACAAACGCTTTCCGACGTTGAATATCAGCGGCTGCGCGATATGTCGATCGCGTGTATCAGAAGGGTCGGCGTGGAAACCGGCGGATCGAATATTCAGTTTGCGGTAAACCCGGAAAACGGCGATGTGCGTATTATCGAAATGAATCCGCGTGTATCGCGTTCTTCCGCACTTGCCTCGAAAGCGACCGGTTTTCCGATCGCAAAGATCGCGGCGAAACTTGCGGTCGGCTATACGCTTGATGAGATCCCGAACGACATCACCAAGAAAACTCCGGCTTCTTTCGAGCCGACGATCGATTACGTCGTAACGAAAATTCCCAAGTGGGCATTCGAGAAATTTCCCGGAGCGGAAGACGTGCTCGGAACTCAGATGAAATCCGTCGGCGAAGTGATGGCTATCGGTCGCACGTTCAAAGAATCATTATTCAAGGGCCTTCGTTCGCTCGAAGCCGTCAAGCCTTTGCGGCTCGCGGATGTTCCTGATCATGAGCTTCAGCAAAAACTCGCACGTCCGAATTCCCAGCGGTTCTCTTACATAACTTATGCTTTACAGATCGGGTACACGATCGACGAGATTCATCGTTTAACGAAGATCGATCCATGGTTCCTGGAGCAGCTTAAAGAAGTTATGGAGCTTCAGGATTCGATCGATTCAAAAGAATTGAAAGACATTTCTGATGAAGAATTTCGTCTTGCAAAAGAGTTTGGATTGTCGGACAGGCGGCTTTCTTATCTATCGAACTCCAGCGAGCTCGCCGTTCGCGAACATCGCAAAGAATTAGGCATTAAGCCGGTTTATAAACGTGTCGATACCTGCGGAGCAGAGTTCGAATCTTTCACGCCGTATCTTTATTCGACATATGAAGAAGAATGCGAAGCCGAGCCGGGAACCGGGAAGAAAATAATGATCCTTGGCTCCGGCCCGAACCGCATCGGCCAAGGGATCGAATTTGATTATTGTTGCTGTCACGCATCTTTTGCTCTTCACGATGCAGGTTTTGAAACAATAATGGTTAACTGCAATCCGGAAACAGTTTCGACCGATTACGATACGTCAGATCGTTTGTATTTCGAACCACTGACCTTCGAAGATGTGATGAACATCGTCGATGTCGAAAAGCCGGATGGCGTTATTGTTCAATTTGGCGGACAGACGCCATTGAATTTGGCGGACCGGTTGCATCAGGCCGGTGTGCCGATAATCGGAACGTCGCCGGATTCGATCGATCTTGCTGAAGATCGGAAGAGGTTCGGTGCTTTGCTCGAAGAACTTGGTATTCCGTGCCCGGAAAATTCGAGCGTTACCTCTGCGACTGAAGCGAAAGCCGTTGCCGCCGAAATAGGTTATCCAGTTGTCGTTCGGCCAAGTTTTGTGCTCGGCGGCCGCGCGATGGCGATCGTTTATGACGAAGAAACGCTCGACGAATACATGCGAACGGCGGTTGATGCTTCGCCGGAAAAGCCGATCTTGATCGACAAATTTCTGGAACGGGCATCCGAGATAGATGTCGATGCATTGTCAGATGGCGAAACAGTTGTTATTGCAGGAATTCAAGGCCATATCGAAGAAGCGGGAATTCATTCCGGTGATTCGTCCAGCGTGTTGCCTGCCCAAAAGATCGCGGCCGAGCACCTCGAAACTATTCAGCATTATACGAATCTGCTCGCGAAAGCGTTAAAAGTCGTCGGGTTGATGAATATTCAGTTCGCTATCCAGAACGATCGCGTATTCGTCATCGAGGTTAATCCGCGGGCATCTCGAACCGTTCCGTTCGTTGCAAAGGCGACCGGCGTTCCGATCGCAAAGATAGCATCGCTCGTTATGGCCGGTGAGAAAAAGCTTGCCGATTTTAATCTGCCGGAAATTCTTAATATTCCCGGAATCTTTGTGAAATCGCCTGTGTTTCCGTTCAAGAAATTTGCCGGTGTCGATCCGATACTCGGGCCGGAGATGCATTCGACCGGCGAGGTCATGGGCGTCGGTGCGACATTCGGCGAAGCCTACGGCAAAGCAATGGAAGGTGCCGGTTTGGCTCTGCCTGTGTCGGGAAAGGCATTCATTTCTGTTAACGGTGGCGATAAGGGCCAAGCCGTGGTGCTCGCGCGGCGTCTGAAAAAGCTCGGATTTGACCTTGTCGCGACATTCGGCACGGCGAAGCGACTCCGCGAGGTCGGGTTGGAATGCGACACCGTTTTCAAAGTAAACGAAGGCCGCCCGAACATCGCCGATCTTATTCGCCAGGGCGACATTGCGTTGATCATCAATACGCCGCTCGGCCGTACGTCGCATTATGACGAAAAAGCCATCCGCAAAGCCGCTCTGCAATTCAATGTTCCGTGTGTGACGACGATCACCGGTGCCGAGGCATTGGTCGAAGCGATCTCGACGAAACTCTCACAAAAGAACGTGACCGTCCGCAGTTTGCAGGAAATTCATACTCCGCTCAAGTCTCAGGTGACGAGCGACAGGTAAAATAGTTTATTTCGGCAGTGCAGCAATACGGTCGAGTATCGTTTTGGCGAAAGAGTTTTTCGGATCGAGCTGCTGAATTTTCAACATATCGGCCTTTGAAAGGTCATACTTTTTTGTGTCGAAATATACCGCTCCTCGGAACAGGTATGCCGAAATATACTTGGGATCGAGCTTAATGGCGTAGTTCAGGTCCGCGATCGCCAGGTCGTTACGACCGGTCTTATTGTACGTGATCGCCCGGTCTAGGTAACCTTTTGCATAATTTGGGTCGATCGACAATGCCTTATTCAGATCGGCGATCGAGAGATCGAACTTGCCAAGGGTTCGATAAAGCACGGCGCGGTTTCCCCAACCTTCGACATTGGCCGGGTCGAGCTGCAACACACGGTTCGCGTCGGTGAGCGAAATATCATACTTCTTCTGCTTAAAATAAACGCTGCTTCGATTGACGAAAGCTTTTACATAGTCCGGCTTGAGTTTGATCGCCTGATCGTAATCCTTTAAAGCAGAATCGAGGTCATTTTTATCCATAAACGCAATGCCGCGGTTGTACCAAAATCTTTCATCGTTCGGCATCAGCTCGATCCCTCTTGAATAATCGGCGATCGCGGCGTCTTGCTTGCCGCTTTTATTGTAGCTCAGGCCGCACTGGAAAAGCGCGTCGATATAATCAGGCCTGATCTGTAAAGCACGGGTATAATTAACGATCGCCAGTTCATATTGTTTGAGGAAATAATAACTTTGGCCGCGGTTATACCATGGTTCGGGTGAATTTGGGCTAAGCTCGATCGCTTTTGTGTAGTGCGGAATGGCTTCGGAGTATTTCTTTAACTTATATAGCTCGTTTCCGCGAGACATATATTCGTTCGCGGTCTGGCCATACGAAAATGCCGCGAACACCAAAATTCCAAGAACGGTTATGCTGATCTTTTTCATAAACTAATACCTCTCATCCCAAATCGCACAAGTTGTTAGTAAAAAGGTTCACAGAATTTCGATGTGTCAGATCGGGCTTAGCTCACCGAAAAAGATGGTTGTTCTGAACTTTGCGATGCGATTCTTGACCAAACTCCTTGTTTCCTCTAAGTTAAATGTAAGTTTGATCGATCTGAATTTTTCAAAATAAATAATGAAACAATCACACGACCGCGAGATCATCGGTGGGCATTTGCTCGTGATCGGCGGAGCAGAGGATAAGTATAACGAACGCCGGATATTAAAGAAATTCTTGACGCTTGCGGGCGGCGAAAAGGCCGAGGTTTTGATCGTTCCGGTCGCTTCGGACTATCCGGAATTTGCGGCGGATGTTTATTCGCAGGCGTTTCAGGAACTTGGGCGTGACGAATCCGCGAGTGCTGCGTGCGACGTCGCGGCAAGACGTTTTTCAGGCAGATCCGGAGGAATTGCTCGATGGCGTAACCGGCGTTTTTATCAGCGGCGGCGACCAAATGCGACTCGTGTCGTTGTTGGGCGGAACGAAATTCGCCGAAAAGCTGCGTAAACTCGTCCGCGAAACGAATATTGTGCTTGCCGGAACGAGCGCCGGTGCAGCCGGAATGAGCAGTGCGATGATCGTTCGCGGCGAATCCACCTCTCATCCGCAAAAGAGCTCGGTTCGGCTTTCGCCGGGCTTGGGTTTTCTTAAAAACATCATCATCGATCAGCATTTTACCGAACGCGGACGCATCAGCCGTTTGATCACGGCGGTTTCGTACAATCCATATAACTCTAGGCGTCGGCATTGACGAAAATACCGCGATAATTTTGGACGGAAAAGGTGTTCTACAGGTTTTTGGACAAGGTTCCGCGACGATCGTTGACGGTTCGATGATCACATATAACGAGATCGCAGAAGTTGCCGAACACGATTCGTTCAGCGTCTGTGGATTGCAGATGCACATACTTCGCGACGGGTTGATCTACGACTATCTCGACCGCCATCCGCTCCAACCGGAACAGGAGTTTTTGCTGCCCGATCTTGGCTAATTTTAACGCAAGACACCAGTCGCAGAGACGGAAAGAATCGGATATGTTATATAATTGTAATAATTGATTTGGTTTTCTTTGCGACCTTGCAGCTTTGCGTTAAAAAAACTTTATGGAAATTCTTGAAATTCGCACCCTTCGCGGACCTAATTATTGGAGCGGTTATTGGAAAAAGCTGATCATAATGCGCCTGGATATAGGCGATTATGAAGACAAGCCGACCGATAAGATCGACAACTTTTACGGCCGGATGAATGAGATAATGCCGTCGCTGCTAACCCACGGCTGCAGTTACGGAGAAGAAGGCGGATTTCTGCGGCGGGTTAAGGAAGGCACGTGGGCCGGCCATGTCATCGAACATTTTGCGCTCGAACTGCAGACACTTGCCGGTATGGATATCAGGCTACGGCCGGACGCGCGAGACCAGCGAACGTGGAATTTATCACGTCGTTTTCAGTTATCTGGAAGAAGAAGTCGGCCGATTTGCGGCACGCGCCGCAGTTCAACTTTTTCTTGATCTGGCGACGGACGTTTCGATGGACGCGATCAAAGAAACGTTTGCTGAAAATATCCAGGAAATGCGCGAGATCCGTGAAGATGTTCGTTTTGGCCCGTCGACCGGTTCGCTTGTCGAAGAAGCCGAAAGCCGCGATATTCCTTTCATCCGCCTCAACGAAAATTCTCTTGGTTCAGCTCGGTTACGGCGTTCATCAAAAGCGTATTCAGGCAACGACAACAGCAAATACGAACATGATCGCCGTCGATATCGCGGGAAATAAGCACGCGACAAAATCGCTGCTTGGCGATATGGGCGTGCCGGTTCCGAAAGGTTACCGCATAAAAGATGTCGAAGAACTTCCATCGACGCTCGAACGAGTCGGCTTTCCGCTTGTGATAAAACCGCTTGACGGGAATCACGGCAAAGGTGCGACGGTCGGCATCAAATCGCTTGAAGACGCTGAACTGGCATTTGAAAAAGCGAAAGAATATTCGCGTTGGATCATCGTCGAACAGCAATTAATGGGTGAAGATTTCCGCGCGCTTGTCGTCAATAATCAAACTCATCGCGGTTGCCGAACGCGTTCCCGCTCACGTCGTCGGCGACGGCAAACATAATATTCAAGAATTGATCGATATTACCAACGAAGATCCGCGACGCGGTTACGGCCACGAAAACGTTCTGACCGAGATCGATGTAGATGGGCAAACGCTTCGGTGTATCCAAAAAGCCGGTTATACGATCGATAGCGTTTTGCCGAAAGGTGAAAAGCTGCATCTGAAAACGACGGCAAATATTTCTACCGGCGGAACCGCTATCGACCGAACGGACGAGGTTCATCCGCAAAATGTTTTTCTCTTTGAACGTATCGCTCGGATCATCGGGCTCGACATTGCCGGAATCGATATAATTGCGCCGAATGTCAGCGAACCGCTCGATCAAAATGGCGGTGGAATTATCGAAGTAAATGCGGCTCCGGGCTTTCGTATGCACCTTTCGCCGAGCGAAGGTATTGGGCGTAATGTCGCCGAACACGTTATGGATATGCTGTTTCCAAATGGAGCCGAAGCTCGCATTCCGATATTTGCGATCACCGGAACGAACGGCAAAACGACAACTACGCGGTTGATCGCGCATATTCTGAAAGGCACCGGACGCACAGTTGGTTTTACGACGACGGACGGCACGTACATCGCCAATCAGCAGATCACGCAGGGCGACAACACCGGACCGGTTTCGGCACAGCTTGTATTGAAAGACCCGACGGTCGATGTTGCGGTTTTGGAAACGGCTCGCGGCGGTATTATTCGTGCCGGGCTTGGTTTTGATCATAGCGATATCGGAGTTGTTTTGAATGTCACGGCCGATCATCTCGGCTTGAAAGATATCAACACGCTCGAAGATCTGGCTCGCGTAAAATCTGTCGTGCCGCGTTCGGTGGGTAGAAAAGGCTATGCGGTTTTGAATGCCGAAGACGAGAACGTTTACAAAATGCGTGAACTCGTCGATGGCAGCGTCGTTTATTTTTCGATGGATCCGGACCATCCGAATATTCAACGGCAAGCGAGACGCGGCCGCATTTCGTGTGTTTATGATGATGGTTATATCACTATTCTGAAAGGTAAATGGAAAGTTCGTGTTGAAAAAGCGGCGAACATTCCGCTGACATACGGCGGCCGAGCCGAATTTATGGTGCAGAATGTTTTGGCGGCCACGCTCGCGTGTTTTGTTCACGGCGTTTCGATCGACGATATAAAAGTAGGGCTTCATACCTTCAATTCGGGCACGGCACAGACACCGGGACGCTTGAATTTTGTTGAGATCGGCCACGCAACGGTGCTGATGGATTATGCACATAATCCGGCCGGTTACCGAGGCCTGACGCAATTCATAGCAAAGCTGCCGCACAAATATCGAACGGCGGTTTTGACCGTTCCCGGCGACAGACGCGACGAGGATATTCGCGAAATGGGACGCATTAGCGGTGAGAATTTTGACCGCATTGTGATTCGCAAGGGGAGCTATCTGAGAGGCCGTGAAGCCAGCGAGATCGCCGGGCTTTTGCAGCAGGGCATCGACGAAGCCGGGACTTCGCCGCAGGTTCGCGTCATCGACGGAAACCACGAAGCCATCGCTCACGCCGTAAAATATGCGAAAAGGTGAACTCATTGTAACGCTCGCCGACAAGGTTACCGACGATATCGCCTTCGTCCACGAAATAAGAGACAAGGTTTTAGAAGAACAAGCTGAAGCATCGGAGAAGGAATAGACCGCGAAAGACGCGAAACAAAGATGGATATTCTGTAGATGAAAGATTCTAGATAAAATTATGGTTTGTCGTCGGCATCATTTCGGATGGCTGTTGGCAGATGCCATTGGTGCTTGA
Source organism: uncultured Acidobacteriota bacterium (assembly GCA_963720905.1). Taxonomy (GTDB): domain Bacteria; phylum Acidobacteriota; class Blastocatellia; order Pyrinomonadales; family Pyrinomonadaceae; genus OLB17. Next base: position 294,091 of record CAVRHB010000007.1, on the reverse strand, counting down.
TCGCGGCATATCTTAGCCCGAAGCATAAGATCGCTCCGAAAATCGCGCTGTATGAGGGATCTATCCCGAGCATTGTGCCGGTGACGACAGCCGTTGCACCGGCGAGTGCTGCGACGGCATAAAGTTCAGAACTCAAAATAACCGGAATCCTGTCCAGCAGAACATCGCGGAGTATTCCGCCGCCGATGCCGGTCGTCATCCCTAAAAGAGCCGCCGACACAGGGTTCAATCCGAATACAAGAGCTTTTTGGGCACCGGCGACGGCAAATAGACCGAGCCCGGCGGCGTCCAATATCTGAACACGATGATTGATCTTGTTTATCGTTGAATACCAAAAGAACGCTGACAGCCCTGCCAAGATCGACACCAAAATATAACGCCAATCGGTCATCGCCGCGGGCGGCGTGGAGCCGATCAGCATATCGCGAAGAATGCCGCCGGTATTACCCGCCACAAATGCGACGACAAGCACACCGAATAGATCTAGCCTTTGACGAACCGCAGCGACACCGCCGCTTAAAGCGAAAACGAACGTGCCCAACAGATCCAGGATCAATATTATCGTCCCGGCGTTTTCTCTAAACGCAGCCGCTGTTGTGTTTTCGATCATCTTGCAGTTCGGTCGTGTAAGTTTCGGTTAAAGTAAAACCTCGTCGCAGCATGCACCCAGTAGTTCATCGTCAATCGGTATTTTGATACCTGCATTAGAAGCCGATCTAAATATAGCATCAACAATGAACGGAATTTTCGCGTCGGTATTAATTGTCACAGGATTGGAACTGAGCGACCTAGATATTTCGTCTTTAATTGCAGGATTCCCGACGATGGTTTTAGCTCTCTTCCGTCGTCTCTCCGCGACAGCGAACCCAAAATTGGCAAGTCTTTTGATCGTAAATTTAAAAAGAGCGTCTCGAAAACCGACGGAATCTTCATCGATCTCAAATTTGCCCTCCGCTTCACGAACATATTTCAAAGCATGATATTGCTTTGTTACCTTTTCAATAAACCTATCACGTTCCTCTGAGTTCATAGGGCGTTCGTAGAAACGGCTTCATAGTCGAGAGTGGCTAATATGTTAATTACTTTCGTAATAAAGATACCAATTAGTCGTAAGTTTCTTATAAACAGGTTTTCCATGTGTGTTATGACCGACGAAATTATCCAGTGAATCATAAATAGGTGAGAGGTCATGCTCGGAATATGCGTAGCCTTTTGCGGAGCCTCCAGTCACCAGACCGCCACTGGACGCGATCAGATAGAAAACACCGGCGTTCGGATACTGTAATAATCCTGCGTCCAAATCAAGCTCTGAGAATATCCGATTATACTCATCCCAACGTTCTTTAGAAAAACCCAACTCGGAATCAGGACGCGGCCAACTCACATTATCATCCAGCCAGGTAAAGGTATTTGCGATGCGTATTACCTTGGAATCTGTTTTTGACATTTGAATTAGTCGATCAAAATCCTTCTCGTGTTTGCTAAACGTTACTTCCAAATCACTGTCTGTCGGGTGCTTTTTATCATAAGAAAAAATTGTGGATAAAAATATAGCCGCGATGACGAATATGACCAAGATCGATAAAACCCCCACCGAAAGGAAAGCGAACCTTTTTGGGTGTGATTTTTTTGGCATTGGTTCTGACATTTTTATCTGTAGATGGACTATTTATATATCTCTATCGAAACTCCATTCGGTGTTGCGGAGCCGCGGTACATTCCGGATGAGTTGAAGGGAAGCGAGATGTTGCCGACGGCATCGACGGCGATGAGTCCGCCTTCGCCGCCTAGTGCTGTTAATGCCGCGACCGATTCTTCGGCGGCGGTGTGCAGGTCGGATCCGCGATACTTCATTCGTGCGGCGACGTCGTATGCCGTTACGCCGCGCATAAAAAATTCGCCGTGGCCGGTGCACGAAACGGCGGAGACGTCGTCGGCATACGTTCCAAGGCCGATCAAAGGTGTATCGCCGATGCGGCCGAATTTTTTGTTGGTCATTCCGCCGGTAGATGTTCCGGCCGCTAATTTACCGTCTTTGTCGCAGGCAACGGCTCCGACAGTTCCTTTTGCGGGTGCGGAATGATCAAGTTGAACGCGTCCGGTTTTGATCGCTTCTTCGAGTTCGAGCCAGCGACGTTCGGTATAGAAATATGTATTGTCGGCGAGCTCTGCTCCCATTTCCTCGGCAAATTCGACAGCACCGTCACCCGCAAGCAGAACGTGTTCGGTGTGCTGCATGACAAGCTTCGCTAATGTGATCGGATTTTTTATACCGCGAACGGCGGCAACCGCACCGGCTTTCAGATCGCTGCCATTCATGATCGCCGCATCCATTTCATTCTTGCCTTCGTGGTTGAAGACCGAGCCGCGGCCGGCGTTAAATAGCTCGTTGTCCTCAAGATGGCGAACAGCGATCTCGACCGCTTCGAGCGAACTGCCGTGGTTGCTGAGAACATTCCAACCGGCTTTGAGTGCTTGTTCGAGTGCGGTTCGGTATGCGGTTTCAAGTTCCGGGGTCATTGCAGAGCGGTCGATGGTTCCCGCTCCGCCGTGGATTGCTAGTGCGATGTTCTCATAGATAGAATTTAATACAAATACACGGCGTGCAAGTTGCGGAAGTGAAAAAGGTGAAAAGGTGAAAAGTGAAGAATGGATCTTCTCGCGAAGACGCCCGCTCTTTAACTTTTCCACTCTTTCACTTCTCCACCTTTCAACTTGCCCGACATTATAATTTCAGATTTCGAAGCCTGAGTGCATTCGCGATCACTGATACCGAACTGAACGTCATCGCCGCACTTGCGATCATTGGCGAAAGCACGACGCCGAGAAACGGATAAAGAACACCGGCCGCGATCGGTATGCCGATGATGTTGTAAATGAACGCGAAGAAGAGATTTTGACGGATGTTTTTCATCGTCGCTTGGCTTAAAAGCTGTGCTTTTCTTATGCCGCTGAGATCGCTTTTTAGTAGTGTGATGTCGGCGGATTCAATAGCCACATCCGTGCCGGTCGCGAATGCGATGCCGACATTCGCTTGAGCCAAAGCCGGTGCGTCGTTCACACCGTCGCCGGCCATCGCGACGATCTTGCCGCCGGCCTGCAGCTCTTTTACTTTTGCTGCCTTTTCTTCGGGCATGACTTCGGCAAATATCTTGTCGATATTAAGCTGTTTGCCGACTGCTTCGGCAGTTCGTTTGTTGTCGCCGGTCATCATCACGAGTTCGATGTTTTGACGATGCAGCTCTGCTAATGGCTTCCTTTGCGGAAGGTTTGATCGAATCAGCAACACCGATATAGCCAGCAAGTTTGCCATTGACTTCAACCGACATCACGGTTTGTCCCTCATTTTGCATTTGCTTTACTTGGTCGCCGGCTTGCTCGGATGTTTCACCTTTGCCGACAAATATTTCTTTGTCATCGACCTTTCCTTTAACTCCAGTCGCTGTGATGGACTCGAAGTCTTTTACTTCAGCGAGCTTTAAACCGCGACCTTTTGCCTCCTCTATGATCGCCGAAGCAAGTGGATGTTCCGAATGTTTTTCGAGCGAAGCGGCGAGCTCTAATACGTCATTGTCATCGTAACCGCCGAAGGTAACGATCTTTTGAAAACTCGGCTTGCCTTCGGTCAATGTGCCGGTTTTATCAACCACGATAGCGTTTATCTTTTCTAGAGTTTCGAGAGCTTCGGCTTTTTTGATGAGAATGCCGTGCTTGGCTCCGTGGCCGGTTCCTACCATTATCGACATCGGAGTCGCTAGGCCGAGAGCACACGGGCAGGCAATGATCAAAACCGAGACGGCCGCGATGACGGCGTAGCTAAAGCTGCCGACAACAAACCACACGCCGAACGCGATCAACGCCGCGACAACGACCGCCGGAACGAAATAGGCGGCGACAGCATCGGCGATTCGCTGGATCGGCGCACGCGAACGCTGTGCTTCGCCTACCATTTTTACGATATTTGCGAGCAGCGTGTCATTGCCGACGCTTTTTGCCGTCATTGTAAAAGACCGACTTCCGTTTATAGTACCGCCGATAACCCTGCTGCCTGCGGACTTTTCGACCGGTAAAGATTCGCCTGTGACCATCGATTCGTCGATAGATGTTTCGCCTTCGATGATCTCGCCGTCGGTCGGGACTTTTTCGTTGGCTTTGACGCGAAGTTTTGCTCCGACCTCAACATGGCGCAGATCTACTGTTTCTTCCGATACCGTCGTCTTTTATAAGGATCGCCGTTTCGGGTGCTAGCCGCAGCAATTCCTTGATCGCTGAAGATGTTTGCGAACGGGCACGCAGTTCCAAAACCTGACCTAATAAAACAAGCGTGGTTATAACCGCGGCCGATTCAAAATATCCGGGAACCAAGCCGGTGTGCGGATCGCGCATCGAAGCGGGGAAAACTTCCGGGAAAAATAACGCCGCGATACTTAATAAAAACGCCGCACTGGTCCCGAGTGCGATCAGCGTGAACATATTCGGACTGACATTTTTGATCGATTGCCACGCCCTGACAAAGAACGGCCAACCACCCCAGAGAACAACGGGCGTTGCCAGAACGAACTGAACCCAGATCGAGATCTCCGGCGAAACGACAGCGCGAAAACCGGGAAACATTTCGCCCATTGCCAGAATAAAAACTGGAAACGTCAAAATGGCGGAGATCCAAAATCTACGCTTCATATCCGTAAATTCCGGATCTTCTTTGTCGTCCAAAGTTATCTCGACCGGTTCCAGAGCCATTCCGCATTTTGGACACGAACCCGGACCGATCTGCCTGATCTCCGGATGCATAGGACAGGTGTATTCAGCGTCTCTAGAAATACTTTCGGCGGCGGTGTTCGGTTCGAGATATTTTTGGGGTTCTGATTCGAACTTATTCAGGCAGCCCTTTGAACAGAAATAATATGACTCTCCGTTGTGTTCGGTTTTTCCGGCAGCTTTTTCGGCTTTGACTGTCATTCCGCAAACGGGGTCGACATGTGTGTCGAAATTTTCTTGCCCGCCGGCGTCTTCGCGTGTAATACTTATGGGTGCCGGTTCATTGCCTCGCAAATATTTATTTGGATCGGCGGCAAAACGTTCTTTACAGCCCAAATTGCAAAAATAATAGGTCGCGCCATCGAATTCATATTCGGCGGCAGCGGTTTCTGGTTTAACGGTCATGCCGCAAACCGGATCTATATATTGATCTTTCATTGATTTCGTACCCTCCGAAATAATTCTACAACCTGACACTAGGTGTTAGGTCAAGACTCGATGAGGCTTTCTGAAAAAGCTTCGATGAGACGACAGACCGTGTGTCCGTCAGGGATGGAATTTTCCATCGTTTCCCATAATTTCGCGGCGTTCTCTAAACGGGCCTGTAGCTTTTTGAGCTCTCGTATGGATTCACGGTTTTCAACGATACGTTTTTCTACAGTCTCGCGAACACCGGGACAGGGAGAATCGCCATGAGCGGCGTGGTCGAGGATCTCTTCGATCTCTGCGAGCGTAAAGCCGAGAGCCTTGGCTGATTTAATGAACTGAAGCCGTTCACTGTCGGAGTGCTGATAGATCTTATAGCCGTTACGGCTATCGTTCGCAGGTTTTAAGAGTCCGATGCGGGTGTAATAGCGGACGGTGAATATTGGAGTATTTGTTCGTTTTGCGAGTACGGATGCGGTCAACATATAAGTCGGTTCCAGAGAAAAATGAATTCTTTTTCATTAATTTTAACATTTGTGGCTCGAAAATTAGGAAGTCATCCGCCAATAGCTGTTTATATAGTATGTGAAGTTGTGCCGTTCGTGCGCAATATCCAGTTTGAAAAGATCGGAAACTATCCGGTTTTACCTTATCCGAAAAGGCAATTGCAGAAATGCATGCGCAAAGCCTGTTATCTCCAAAAGAGATCGAGCGGGCCGCCGAAGTGAGGTCATAATGAAATTTTCGTCAGTTTTAGTCTTAGCAATAATATCTATTTTCGCAGCGAATTTGTTCGCTCAATCCCGCACTGTCAACGCGAGTTACACTGCCCGAATCGGTGAAACACGTGCACGCACCATTACCGTAAATGATCCGCCGCCGATCTCCGCGAGTAAAGGCTTTGAGCTCGAAAAAGAAGCATTTAACCAATTGAATATAAGGCGTTTAGCAGCCAATCTGCCGGCACTCCGCTGGAGCGATGATCTGGCGCGATTGGCTCGCTATCACTCGCAAAATATGGCGAATAAAAAATTCTTCAGTCACAAAGGGCTTGATGGTCTGATGGTCGACGGAAGAGCCGATGAGCTCGGCATCAAAGGCTGGCTGGCGATCGGTGAGAACATCGCTTTTATGCGTGGATACGCTGATCCGGTTAACGTTGCCGTTACGCAATGGATGGGTTCGAGTGCTCACCGGAGAAATCTTTTGAGCGAACAGTGGATCGAATCTGCGGTCGGCTTGGCGGTCGCACCTGACGGAAGCTATTATTTCACACAGGTTTTTACGGATAAGAAGTAGAAATTAGAGATCTGAGATCTTTAAAAGCGGTCTTTCTCAGGCCGCTTTTTGTATTTGCAAACGATGCAGTTGAAATCTATTCTTAGCAGAATGCGCGATCGTTTTCAGCTGCCGTCATTTGCAAAGGTAAACCTTGGATTAAAGGTTCTGGGAAAGCGTGACGATGGCTATCATGAACTTGTGACCACTCTTCAAACCGTTTCGCTACACGACACGATATATTTTGAAGAACATAACGAGCTGGTTATTGAATCAGATAATTCTGACCTTCCAAAAGGCGAGAATAATTTAATTATTAAGGCGGCAAAAACGCTTGCCGAACGATATAATGTCCGATCCGGCGCAAAGATATTTTTAGAAAAGCGAATTCCGTTTCCCGGCGGACTTGGCGGCGGTTCTTCGAATGCGGCGGTTGCTCTGATCGGTTTGTCGCGGCTCTGGGATATTGATGGTGATCTGCACGAAATTGCTGCCCAAATAGGTTCGGATGTTCCTTTCTTTTTACATGGTGGAACGGCATGCGGAACGGGTAGGGGAACTGAGATCGAAGAGCTCGATGACATTTCGGCTGAACATATGCTGATCGTCACTCCAAACATAAACATTTCGACCCGCGAAGTGTTTGAAGATCTCGATATCAATAGCTTGACAAGCGGCGAGCCAAAAAGTATTCTTCTCAATTACCGTTTTGGTGCCGAAGGCAGCGAAACGCTCGAGAATGATCTCGAAGCAGCGGTATTTGCTTTGCATCCTGAAGTGGGTTCGGTCAAAAGCGAACTGGAAAATTTAGGTGCAAAGGCCGTATTAATGAGCGGCAGCGGAGCAAGTGTTTTCGCAATATTTGAAAAAGAAGAGACACGGCAAGCAGCATTAGAAGCCCTTGAGGATCGACTCAACTGGCGAAAGTTTGTCGTAGCAGCCATTTCGCGTTCACAATACCGCGAAGCGTTAAATATAACGTAAGGCTGTTTCCGATAAGTTTCTGAAATTAAAGTTGGGGCGTAGCCAAGTGGTAAGGCACCGGTTTTTGGATCCGGCATTCGTAGGTTCGATTCCTCCCGCCCCAGCCAGTATTTTTTTTATCGGAGCGGTCTGTCTAATTTATTGACAGCCCGCTTTTTGTTTGGAAAGGGAAAAGAAATGAGTGTAACCGGCAACATCAAGATCTTTTCGGGTAATTCGCACCGCGGTTTGGCGGAAGAGATATGTAAGCATTTAAGCTGCGATCTCGGAAAGGCAAGCACGGACCGCTTTTCGGACGGCGAATTCAATTTCCAGATCGGCGAAAATGTTCGGGGAACAGATGTATTTATCGTTCAGCCAACGTGCCCGCCGACCGACCAAAATTTGATGGAGCTGCTGATAATGATGGACACATTTGTTCGTGCATCGGCAGAACGTGTGACGGCGGTTATTCCTTATTTTGGATATGCAAGATCCGATAAAAAAGATCGTCCGCGTGTTCCGATAGCTGCAAAGCTCGTTTCGAGTTTGATCGAAACCGCCGGAGCTTCGAGAGTTTTGACGATCGATCTGCATGCTTCGCAGATACAAGGGTTCTTTGATATTCCGGTCGATCATTTGTACGCCGCACCGATCGTTGTGGATTACTTTACGGAGAATCCGATCGAAAATTTGATCGTAGTTGCTCCTGATACCGGCGGCGCTGAGCGTGCGAGAGCTTATGCAAAACGGCTCGAGGCCGGACTTGCTCTTTGCGATAAACGCCGTGAGCGTGCGAACGAAGCCGACATTATGAACATCGTCGGCGACGTCGAAGGTAAGAATTGCCTGATCGTAGATGATATGTGCGACACCGGCGGAACGATCTGTAAGGTCGCAAAAGCGCTGCACGAAGCCGGAGCGAATGAAGTTTTTGCATGTTTTACACATGCGATACTTTCCGGGAACGCGGTGGAAAATATTTCGAATTCGCATTTGAAAAAGGTCATCGTTACGAACACGATACCTGTTCATATGACGGCAAAGCCGCTGATCGATAACGGCAAACTTGAAGTTTTGAGCGTCGGACGGCTTTTGGCATCGGCGATCAAATCGATACACGATGAAACCAGTGTTTCGTCACTTTTTATTTAGAGTTTCAGGCTTTGAGCCTGTTTATAGTAGGTAAAAGTTATGGCAGATAGAATTACAGTCAAAGCAGAAGTTCGTGAGACACGCGGAAAGAACGTGTCGCGAAGACTTCGTGTCGAAGGCAAAATACCGGTTGTTGTTTACGGTGCCGGCCAAGACAATGTCGTGGTCGCGGCGGAACTGAAAGACCTCGCGGCTGTGCTTAGAACGGACAGCGGTGTGAACACTTTGTTTACGCTTGATATTGCCGGTCAAGGCCCAAGCGATGTTATTTTCCAAGACCGACAGATCGATCCGATCCACGGACGTTTGATACATGCCGATCTTCGCCGTTTTGCGAAAGGCGAAAAGATCGAAATGACCGTGCCGATCCATTTGAGCGGCGAACCGGAAGCTTTGGAAGAAGAAGGAGCAGTTCTTTCGCAGGCAATGCGCGAGATCAAAGTTCTTTGCGAACCGAAAAACACGCCGGATTCGATCGATGTCGATATCACGAACCTGACGGTCGAGCATGCAATACATGTTTCTGATCTGAAGGTCGGTGAAGGCATCGAGATCCATGAAGCACCGGAAACGGTTGTCGCTTCGATCGTTCTCGTTAAGGAAGAAGAGCTTGAACCGCAGATCGAAGAAGGTGCAGAGCCTGAGATCGTCGGTGAAGAAGGCGAAACTCCTGCTGAGGGTGAAGGCGAAGCTTCAGACGCACCGAAAGAAGAAGGCGGCGAATAGTTTGTCTATTTGGCAAAGCGTATCGGCCGCGGTGATGCGGCTGATGCGTTCGTCAAAGCAAATATCGATGGATACGTCTTCAGATGCGAATTGGCTGATCGTCGGGCTGGGAAACCCGGGTTCGGAGTACGAACGTACACGACACAACCTTGGTTTTATGGTCGTCGATCTGCTGGCACGCGAAGAGCAGACATCCGTCAAGCGGGACGAATGCCGTGCATTAGTTGGACGTGCGGAGATCGGCGGCAAAAAAGCCGAGCTGGTAAAACCGCAAACGTTCATGAATCTGAGCGGCGAATCGATCAGTTGTCTTTTGAAAAAGCCTGAGCGGTCTGTTGGTAACGTAATAGTCATCTCCGATGATCTGGCGTTGCCGGTCGGAACGATCAGATTGCGGTCAAAAGGTTCGCACGGCGGACACAACGGGCTTCGATCGATCATAGATTGTTTGAAAACGAATGAGTTTATTCGGATAAGGATCGGGATAATGCCCGAGCATCCGATCAGCAACACGAAGAATTTCGTATTGGAGAATTTCTCTAAGAATGAAGCTCCGATTGTTGAAAGAGTTTTAGACGACACGGCTTCGGCGATCCGGATGATAATTTCGGACGGAATCGAAAAAGCAATGTCTAAATGGAACGCGGCACCGGCGGAAAAAGATGCGGACGCCGCGGAAAAAGGTAATTAACCTTCTTGCTTGAAACTAAAATGGGTCAAGCCGAAGAGCCGAAAGGAGGAACGAAATTGGCTAATAATAGAACATACGAAGTAATGTACATCATCGATCCGAAGCTGACTGACGAAAAGGTCACGGCGATCAATGAAACGGTTCAAGGAATTATTGAAAAAGAAGGCGCGACGGTTGTCCGTATGGATGATGGCGGACGCCGCGATCTTGCGTATCCGATCGAAAAGAATACGCAGGGTTACTATATGCTTTTCGAGATCGAAGGAAGCGGACAGGAAATTCTCGAGCTCGAACGAAGAATGCGCGTTAATGATTCGATCATTCGGTATATAACGGTTCGTGTTGACGAAGACCGTAAAAAAGCCGACAAGATCAGAGCAAAACGCGAAGGAAAGCTTGAAAAACGTTCGAAATTCCGCAATACGGAAGAATCGGCAGAACAGGAAGGAGCTGCGGCTGAAGCCTAGGCAGACGGAGGAATTATGAGCGAAAAAGATATAGACACACGAGAACGGGACAACATCGGCTCCGACGATTTTAATGACAAAATGCCGCGACGTTATCAGCGACGCCGGCCGCGACAGGTCGTGCCTGATTATATCGATTGGAAAGACGTCGAATATTTGCGTCACTTTATTCCGGAGCGCGGAAAGATAATGCCGCGTCGCATTTCCGGGATATCGGCAAAGGATCAGCGGCGGTTGTCGCAGGCAATCAAACGCGCGCGGACAATGGCACTCTTGCCGTTCGTTTGGGAATAGAAGCAGGAGGATAAATACAATGGCAAACACAAAAGTTTTGTTACGAGAAGACATTGATACGCTTGGCGGCCGCGGCGAGATCGTTAAGGTCAAAGCGGGTTATGCCCGAAATTACCTTCTGCCGCACGGAATCGCGACGCTTGCTACGAAAGGCAACGTTCGGCAGATCGAATTGGAACGGGAAGCATTGCTAAAGCACGCGGCTATCGAACGTGCGACCGCAGAGGCACAAGCCGAGCAAATGGCGAATATTTCGCTTGCGTTCGAACGAAAAGCAGGCGAAGGCGGAACGCTTTTTGGTTCGGTTACGTCGATGGACGTTGCCGAAGCTTTGAAAGCCAAAGGCTATGAATTTGACCGCCGAAAGATCGTTTTGAAAGACGCGATCAAAGAAACCGGCGATTATACCGTCAAGGTCAAACTTCACCGCGAGGTCGATCTGATCGTGCCGGTCAAGGTAACAGCCGAAGGCGGCGAAGAAGCCGAAGCTAAAGAAACCAAAAAAAGCAAAGCAAAAGCAAACGATGAAAAAGAGGAAGTCGCGGAAGTTGCAGAAACTCCTGAAGCTCCGAAGCAACGGAAACGAGAACCGCCCCTGAAGAAGACGAAAGCTAGGTTTTTCTCTTAAATTCAATAAATATAAGCTGTCTGAAAAGGCAGCTTTTTTTATTAGATAGCGGATATTGTCAGTGTTTTAAAACGGATTCCAGGTTTTGTCGAAGCGGCTTTTCGCGTGTATCATTTGAAATTACGAAACAATAGTTTTCGACTGATCCTTTCCCGGAAATATCTTAGATAATCGATAATTTTCCGCGATAAACCGACTCTTTATGGCTTATCCCGACGCACGCCGCGAACAATTTTTAGAACGACCTTTGCCGAGCAGTGAAGAAAGCGAACGTGCGATCTTGGGCGCGATCATCTTGGATAACGCTTTGATCTCGCAAGCTGTCGAACAATTAAAAGCGGAAGATTTTTATTTTCCGCTACACCGGCGAATTTTTACGGCGATGATCGGACTTTTTGAGGCTTCGAAGGGTATCGATCCGATCTTGATCGGCGAGGAATTAAAAAAAGAAGGTTCGGTCGAAGCTATCGGGGGTGTTTCTGCGATCACGAATCTTACCTTCGGTTTGCCGCATTTTTCTGATCTGAAAGCTTACATTGAGGTCGTTCGCAGCAAATCGGTGGTGCGAAATCTGATCCGCACCTGCAATGAGATCACGAGCGAAGCTCTTGCCGAAGAGCAAGACGCCGAGATCGTGCTTGACCACGCCGAGCAGATGATATTTTCGATCGCGGATGAACGGACGCGGCAAGGATTTTCTGCTGTCGAGCCGATCGCGGAAACTGTACTCGCAAAGATACGCGAATATGCCAATCGTGAATCGCATGCATTGACCGGACTCGGTACCGGGTTTCGCGAACTTGACGAAATGACATCCGGATTGCAGCGTGGCGACCTCGTCATTGTTGCAGCTCGGCCTTCGATGGGAAAAACGGCGTTGTGTCTAACACTTGCCCAGAACGCGGCGATCATGGAAAAAGCGGTGGTTGCCATCTTTTCGCTTGAAATGTCGAAAGAGCAATTGGTAATGCGTATGATGGCGTCCGAAGCGAAGGTCAACGCACATCATTTGCGAACAGGATTTCTTGCTCGTGACGCTTGGCAGCGGCTCGCGGGTGCGATCGATACGTTATCGAATTGCAAGCTTTTTATCGACGACACGCCCGGGATCTCGGTGCTCGAAATGCGTGCGAAAGCTCGGCGGCTCGCGGCTGAGCAAAAGAATTTAGACCTGATCGTTGTAGATTATTTGCAGCTCATGGGCGGTTCGAAACGCACGGAATCGCGTCAGCAGGAAGTTTCGCAGATCTCGCGTGAACTGAAAGGTTTGGCCAAAGAACTGAACGTGCCGGTCGTTGCTTTGTCGCAGCTATCGCGTGCACCCGAGGCTCGAAATCCGCCGAGGCCTTTGATGTCCGACCTTCGCGAATCCGGAAGTATCGAGCAGGACGCCGACGTTGTTGCATTTATTTACCGCGAAGATTATTACAACAAAACCGATGAGAATGAAGGTATCGCCGAGCTGATAATCTCAAAACAGAGAAACGGCCCGACCGGAACCGTTAAGCTCGCGTTCCTAAAAGAATTTACGCGCTTTGAAAATTATTACGGGGGCGAAGTTGGTTGATAAATATTATGCTAGACAGCTCAAAATATCCGATCGGCGAATTTGATAGAAATGGCAGCGATCCAGTGGCGATGCGGAATTCGTGGATCAACGACATTTCCGAATTGCCGGCGATCCTTGCTGAAAAGGTAAATAGGCTGGACGATGACCAGCTCGACACACGCTATCGACCGGAAGGCTGGACGATCCGCCAAACCGTGCATCATCTTGCCGACAGCCATATCAATTCGCTGTGCCGTTTTAAATTGGCGCTGACGGAAGATTCGCCGACCATTCGTGCTTATTATGAAGACCGCTGGGCAGAGCTCGCCGACAGCAAGATGCCGGTCGGAGTTTCGATGAAGATAATTAGCGGTGTTCACGAACGCTGGACAGTGTTATTGAAATCGATGACCGACGCTGATTTTGAACGCAAGATGATCCATCCGGAAACCGGCGAATGGAAACTTAGTGAAGTTCTGGGCCTTTATTCGTGGCACGGGCGGCATCATACTGCGCATATTTCCGGAACGATAACTCGCAACGAATGGTGAAAATAGCATTTGCCTATGGACGAAACGGCTCCACAAAAAAGGCTTTTGTCTCTCGACGTTTTTCGCGGTATCACGATCGCGGGAATGGTTCTCGTCAACAATCCGGGAACATGGTCGGCGATCTACGCCCCGCTTGAACACGCTCCTTGGCACGGAATAACGCCGACCGATTACATATTTCCTTTCTTTCTCTTCATTGTCGGAGTTGCGATACCGATCGCACTCAGCAAAAGGCTTGTCGAAAAAAACAATCACAGTGTTTATTGGAAGATCATTCAACGATCGGCGGCGATATATGCGACCGGCCTTGCGATCTCGGCTCTGCCGCTTTTTTACATAGGCGAAACGACGATACCTTGGCCGCTGAAATGGATAGCGGCTTTATCGATGTTCGCCGCACTTTTGTTTTTATTCCTTCGAAAATTCAAGATCGCTTTTGCACTTATTGCTGTTTGGGCAGTGATCATTCTTGGTTTCTATTTCGGCGGTTATACGATCACACCTTATAATTTCGGCACAATGCGGATCGCCGGCGTCTTGCAGCGGATCGCGGTTTGCTATCTGATCGTTTCGATAATTTATCTAAACACAACATGGAAACAGCAGACGCTGATCGGAATTTGTTTATTGTTGCTGTATTGGATCTTGATGACGACCGTTCCTGTTCCCGGATGCGAGATCACGACGATCGACGACAAAGCCTGCAATCTGGCAGCATACATCGACAGAACGATACTCACCGAAGCTCATATTTGGCGTTCGGCAAAGGTCTTTGATCCGGAAGGAATTCTTTCGACGATGGGAGCGATCGTGACGACGCTTTCCGGAGTGCTTACCGGCACGTGGCTTCGCACCGACCGTTCGGAGATCGAAAAGGTCGGCGGCACGTTCTTTTTTGGCAGCGTTCTGCTTGCCGTCGGCTGGTCGTGGAGCCTTTTGTTTCCGCTGAATAAATCGCTTTGGACGAGCTCTTACGTTCTTTACACATCAGGACTCGCTTTGTTGACATTGAGTTGCTGTTATTGGCTTATCGATATTAAAGGTTGGAAAAAATGGTCGAAACCCTTTGTTATTTTCGGCGTGAACGCTCTGGCTCTGTTCACATTTTCCGGCATCATGGCCCGCGTTCTGGGCATAATAAAAGTTACCGGTTCCGACGGAACTGAAATTTCACTACAAGGCTGGATCTTCAAAACCTTTTTCCTGTCAGTCGCCGAACCGATAAATGCCTCGCTTGCTTATGCTCTTTGTTTTATAATTTTTTGGCTCTTCCTAATGTGGCTTCTATGGCGCCGTCGGATATTTATAAAGGTATAAAAAGTCCATCAAACTGAAGTCTGATGGACTTTCTCTCAACCCACCTCAAAATTCTTTATCTCGATCGCCAATTCGCGCTCAAGGCTGTCTTTTTCGGAGAGCAATGCCTTCCGGTCGATCTCGATCTTTTCTAGTCGCGATTCCTGTTCGTTTGCTTTTGCGATATATCGGGCGATCAGCTGTTTGGCCTCGGACGTTTTCGCAAGAGCTTCGATATTTTCACGAAAACGAGCTTGATCGGCAGATATTTCCGCGGTTTCTTTGGCAAGTTGCTCAAGTTTCACATTGGTTTGGTTGATCTTTATCCGCAGATCTATCAATTTGGCAAGCTTTGCTCGAGTCGAATCGTCGATCGTCCGACTTGCTACGAATACTTCGAGGTCCTTTGGCGAAAGTGTCGAGAGATTGTATTTGTCCATCATCCCGAAATTTTCTCCGACTTTGAGTTCCTGCGTTTCAAATGGCTTCAGCTCAACTCTGAATCGATAAAACCGCGCGGTCGTATAATCGGGTTTAGCAAGATCGGGCGACAATATCCAATTTTTTTCGACCGGATGTTCGACGTAAATAGTTTTGATCTTGTCGGTTTGGTTCGTGAGTCGATATGTCTTTTTACGCGTTTTGAAATAATGAACCTGAAAAACGCCGTTGACTACCTTGACCATTCGCGCCGGTTGGCGATCCGATTCCTCCGAAACCGTGATAAGAGTTCCAAGATCGAGAGCGAACGAGATCAGTCGCTGTTCCTTTGGCTTTAGCCGTTCCATTAGAGCCTCGCCGGCGTATGCATCGCGGTCGAGAACGGTCATCGAGCCGCCTTCAAAAGTCATGGCAGTAATATTTTTTAGCAGCAGACCGCTCATAGCTCGCGGATTCGCCTTACGCACAGCGTCGTATTCGTCGTCGTCACTGTCCTCGCTTTCGTCGGGCTGCCGGAAGATCGAAACGCGTTCTCCTTCCATCTTTGTTTGAATGATAGGGATCAATGCCGAGCGGTTTCGCTGAACCGTAACCGGTTGTTCGATGCGATATTCGAATAGATCACCGATCTCTGAGCCGGTCGCAGCGGTTTGCACACCGCCTTGTTCGTTCATCAATGCGTCACTTACGCCGGTTCCGGCAAAGCCGGTAGATATCATAAAGTTGTTATTCGCATTTGCAGAATGTTTTAGGATCCGGTGGCGGCAGAGACGCCATTACCACTTCCATTTCCACCGCCGTAGCCCGACCCGCTTCCGAAGAACCCATCCCATTGCCAAAACCTGAACCCTCGCCGCTTTCCGGATCGTATATCTGGGGCGTTAGGTTTAGATCTTCGGGGATCGGAATTATCGGCCGATAGCGATAGAGCGGTTTTTGTAGGTTTTGGATGAACGATACCGGCGAGCCGGAAACAAGCGAAAGCTGTACATTGCTCCAGTCTTCTTCGCTGACGTTATCGACTATCGCCCAGCCCTGGAAGAACGGTTTGCCATCAGCGTCAAGAACAACACGGTATGTCGTTTTCCAGATCGGAGCGGCAACGGTATAACTGACGACCATTTCGCGTCGGCCGATGCCTTTGCTTGTCACGCTGATGGTCTTTGCATCGCGGCGTCGGGTCGAAGCGGTTGCATTCGCAAATTCATTCAGATCCGATCGTGAGTTTTCGTCTAAAAGCCGAACACTGCGGACATCGGCAAGATCGTAATTTGATATCTCACCGGTTTCAGATGCGATAACAATAAAGTGTTTTACGCCTGCGGGTTCATCTTTTGATGCCGCGATCTTTCTTGTTTCGACCGTGAGTATTGCTCCGGTTGCGTTGCCTTTTGTCGAAGCTATTACGACGCGTTCGCCCTGCATTTGCGAAAGAACCTCAGCAATACCGCCGCCTTCATTCGTTTCAGCATCAACGGAAAAAGGAATCTCTGCCGTTCGTGCCGAAGCGGGAAGTGACGAGTTGTACGAAACCGCTCCGATCTTGCCTTCGCCAAGGTCGAGCACGACCATCGATTTTAAAACGTCGTCGATCTGCGATTGCTTGAACGAAAGATCGATCTCGGCATCGCCATCGACAAATCCGCGACGCTCAAAATATGCCACGCCATTTGAATAAAGCACGACACGTTTTATAGGTAAGATCGAGATCGCGGTTGAGCTAAGTTTCGCCGGCACTGCATTTGCGGCTGATCGTGTCCTACGCGAGCCCTGCGAAAAGCCCGAAACAGCGGCACACGAATACTAAAAGAAGCAGAGAGATGGTCTTCATAAGTTTTATTTTTCTAAATGTTTGTAAATTTTTTAGGTGCCTGCTCTAAAGATGATCCAACGTATCAGATTGGTTGCTTTTGTCGCTCTGCAAATCTTGTACAAACTTTGTTTGTGTAGACCTTGAAGATGGATCTTGAATATTGAGTTAAAAATAAAGGCCGTCTCTCAGACAGCCTTAAAATTCAGATAAGCGATATTCGGTTTACTAAAATGTTGCGTTTGCGGCGGAAACGACCTTTTCGGCGGCGTCGGACATTCCTTCGGCGGGTATGATGCCGATGTCTGATTCGCGTAAAACGCGTCGACCTTCTTCTACGTTGGTGCCTTCGAGCCGCAGCGACTATCGGTATCGAAACACCGAGATTTTTCGCTGCCGCGACAACGCCGTTCGCGACCATATCACAACGGACGATGCCTCCGAAGATGTTGATCAGACACGGCTTTTACGTTTTGATCAGCCAGCAGTATCTTGAACGCCTGTTCGACGCGTTCCTGCGAAGCACCGCCGCCGACATCCAGAAAGTTCGCAGGTTCACCGCCATGAAGTTTAATGATGTCCATCGTCGCCATAGCGAGTCCGGCTCCGTTAACCATGCAGCCGATATTGCCGTCGAGCTTAATGTAATTCAGATCGTAGTTCGATGCTTCGATCTCCAGCGGTTCTTCTTCGTTCAGATCACGAAGTTCAGGGAAATCTTTGTGGCGAAACATCGCGTTGTCATCGAAAGTAACCTTTGCATCGAGCGCGATCAAACGGCTGTCTTTTGTCAGCAGGAACGGATTGATCTCAACCAAGGACGCGTCCATCTTTTGATACGCATTGTAAAGCGAGATCATAAATGACGCGGCTTTGTTGATAAGTTCATTTGGAATGCCAAGGCCGAACGCCAGTTCGCGTGCCTGAAAAGGACGCAGGCCGACAGCCGGATCGATGACAGCTTTAAGGATCAATTCAGGTGTTTCTTCGGCAACCTTTTCGATGTCCATTCCGCCCGCGGAAGAAGCCATCATCACATCGCGGCCGGTTACGCGGTCAAGCGTAATGCCGAGATAAAATTCCTTGTCGATCGGCAAGCCTTCTTCGATCAGCAGTGTGCGAACCTTTTGGCCTTCGGGGCCGGTTTGATGTGTTACGAGCTGCATTCCGAGAATCTCGGATGCAAGCTGTTTTGCTTCTTCCGGAGACTTCGCAAGTTTTACGCCACCGCCTTTACCGCGTCCGCCGGCGTGTATCTGAGCTTTTACGACCACGACATCCGTCCCCAATTCGCGTGCAGCCGCTTCAGCTTCATCGGGCGTATTGGCAACGATGCCTCGCGGAACCGGAACACCGTATTCTTTAAGCAAGGCTTTGCCTTGATATTCATGTATTTTCATAAAAAATATTTAGATAGAAAATCAAATTTTAACGGCGACAGCCGCAAAAAGCAAAGGTGCCGCGATGGACACCTTTGCTTGAACGTTAATAAATATATTACTGGATCTTAATGATCAGTTTCAGCATTTTCCATTTGCCGCCGTTATTGATGTATTCATACTCGAAATTTGTCGGCAGAGGCTTTGTATCGTATTTGCCGTTGGCAACAATGATCTGTTGTCCCTGCTCGGTCCTATACGAAGGAGGAGAATTATAATCCGGTTCGAGAGCCAACGCTTTGGCAAGTATAGGAGTTACACGTTTTTTGTTCGTGATAAAGATCTTGAAGACTTCCTTGGTTTTATCTTCGGTGTAAGTATTTTGGAATTCCTTAGAAGCGTCGGCGTAAAGCGACGAAAAATCTTCGCTGGTGATCGCCGATGCAAATTGAGCCGTTGTCGATTTAACAAGGCCATCTACGAGCGTTTTGGAAGGAGCCGAGCTGTCACCGTCATCGACAGTCGTATCGTCTATTGTGACGTTGGAGGGCTCGCTTCGATTCGAGTCTTTGCCCATATTGGCGAGATCAAAGTTTTTGCCGCAGGTGCAGCCAAGAGCTATCGAAGCCACGATCATAAATGCGATGAGGCCGTTGACCTTCGAACTGGTTCCAAATAATAGTTGTTTGATTGTTTTCATAAGCTCCCTACTAATTCGTATCTTTCGGATCGTATTGTTCTTTAGCGAAGATCGCAAAGAGACTTCGAGATTCAGTGCGCTCGATATCGTTTTAAGCTTTTTACCACAGAATGGGATGAAAAAGAAGAACGGTCGGCGATTTCTTTCATATTTTATAAGACGGGATCGTCGGGACAGTTTTGCATCACTCTTTTCGCCACGGCTCTAAAAGAACTGCCCAACTCTCGGCGGTTCGTCTAAATTCTTCTTCACAGCCTTTTGCACGTTCAGACGGCAAATATTTATCGGTGATGATATTTTTGTATTTTTTAGGGTCGGAACCGTAGATCATACAGAGAGAATTGAACGAACGCTGACCGGAAAGCAAATGATCGTCTGAAAGACTCACACGGCTCGCTTTATCGTCTTTGCTTTCGAATGAAAGAGCATCAGCGGCGGCAAAAACAGCACGAACTCCGTCGTCGCCAAGTTCTGTGATATTTATGAATGCCGAACAGCGGTCGGCTGCGTCTTCTTCGCTTCCGGTTATCGGAATGTCATAAACATCGATCAACGCATGAGCAACCTCGTGAAGAAAGATAAACCGAACCGCATCGAACATTTTGGCATAAGCGGCATCATCAGATATCCCCGCTCTTTTGAATAAATGGTAATAGGTTTCCATTAGCTCCAAACAGACCGTGACCGTTCGGGTATTCGGATCGTAAGAAGAATTCGCCTCGCCGCATTCGGCGATCTGGAGAGTTACGTCTTTCGGTAAGATGAACGCACGATTGAGTTTATCGGCGGCTTTTTCGAGGAGCTTTTCGTCGCGTATCTGCTGATCAATGCCGAAATACTTTGCGTTCTTTACCGGAGCGTGAACGACGAGGAAATCACCTTGGTCGAGCTGTTTAAATCGCGAGGTCGGACGTTTTGGTGAAGGTGCGGCGGCGACGTTCGCATTAGCTGCCGCGGTTTCCGTATTTGTCTCAGAATCCCGCCCTGAACGCCAAACGCAGCCGGATAGAAATGCGGCCGCGAGTGCGAGGATGAAGAAGTATTTAAGGTTTCGCCGCATCGGGGAATGTCCATCAAAATTCAGTTTGAGGCGGCCGGAAATTTCCGGCCCCAGCGCATTATACGGGCAACAAACTGAAGTTTGTTGAACTACTGGTAACTTTCGACAAGGCCAAGCAGCGTTCTAACAGCAACTCCGGTTGGTCCTTTTGCTTGATGCGGCAGAGCTTTATCGCACCAGGCGGTTCCGGCGATATCGAGATGAGCCCATTTTGCTTTGTCGATGAATTCTTGAATGAAGACAGCTCCCATGATCGTGCCGGCCTTCATCCGCGGGCCAATGTTTTGTACATCGGCTATGTCGGATCTGATCATTTTGCTGTATTCCTTACTGAGTGGAAGCTGCCAAAAATCTTCGCCAAGTTCCTTGCCTTTGTCTCGGATCTGATCGACGAGTTCCTGGTCGTTGCCCATTAGTCCCGTATTCAGATCGCCGAGTGCGACAATGACGGCACCCGTCAGAGTTGCCATATCTACGATGCGGTTTGCACCGAGCTTTTCGGCATAAGCAACGGCATCAGCCAAAACGAGCCGGCCTTCGGCGTCGGTGTTTAGAATTTCGATGGTCTTGCCGTTCATTGCCGTGACGACATCGCTCGGACGCGTTGCTTTTCCATCCGGCATGTTTTCGACGGCACCGACGATGCCGATGACCGGAACGCTTGGTTTCAAAATAGCGATCGCACGCATTGTGCCGAGAACCGTTGCGGCACCGGTCATATCGTATTTCATCGCGCCCATGTTTTCGCCCGGTTTGAGCGAAATGCCGCCCGTGTCGAACGTGACACCTTTTCCGACGAACGCTATGACATCGCCTTTAGGTGCCGTCGATTTAGTAGGTTTATAGTGCAAAATGATCATTTTCGCGGGCTGTTCGGAACCGGCAGAAACACTCAAAAGGGAATTCATCCCGAGCTTTTTCATTTTTGCTTCGTCCAAAACTTCGCATTTCAGCCCAACTTGTTTGGCCATCGCCTGAGCACGTTTTGCCATCTCTGTCGGCTGCAGTATATTCGGCGGTTCATTGGCAAGATCTTTGGTAAAGTTCATCGATTCGCCGATCGCTTCGCCGCGAGCCAAACCTCTTTTAAGGTCGGTTGGCTTTGCGTCTTCGATGCATACGACGATCTTTGTTACTTCTTTTTTGTTCTTGTCTTTTGTTTTGTATTTATCTAGTTCGAATTGGCTAGTGATCGAGCCTTGTACGGCGTTTTGGGCAACGTCTGAAGCATTCGCGTCTTGGCAGCGTGGGATGAAAGCGAATGTCTTTGCATTGCATTTTCGCAAGTACCGCGTTGCCGCACCCGAAGCGACGGCGACATCCGAAGGCTTGTAATCCGTTCGGTCTCCGACGCCGACAAGCAGAAGCCGGCTGGCTTTGATCTTACCTTTCGGGTTTAAGCGAAGCAGAACGAGATCGCCCGATTCGCCTTTGAACTCTTCTGATCTAATTACCGAGCCAATATGACCGCCGGATAATTGATCGAGTTCTTTCAAAATGCCGGAGCTTGGCTTTTCGCCTTTGAACATAGCGACGGCGATAGCATCGACATTGGCCTCGGAAAAATTTGATGTGATTGATTGGGATTCCATGAACTGTCCTCGTAGTAGAAAATTTAACTTTATAGACAAAAATGCAGATATATCTATAACTTATCTAAGGTTTCGTTTCAACTCCTGCCGCGTTTCTTTATCGATCGTCCGCCGCATTTCTGTTTCTCGTTTATCGTAAAGTTTCTTACCTTTCGCGACGCCGACCTCAAATTTGATGCGGCCGTTCTTCCAATAAACTGAAGTGACAACCAGCGTCATACCTTTGATCGTTGTAGCTTTTTCGAGCTTTTCGATCTCGCGGCGGTGGAGCAATAGCTTTCGTTCACGAAGCGGATCGTGGTTTTGCTTATTGCCATGAGAATACGGCGATATATGTGCATTCAGCAGCCAAACCTCGCCATCTTTTATTCCGACATACGATTCTTTAAGCTGAATGCGGCCATCCATAACGCTTTTTACCTCAGTCCCCTGAAGCACTGCTCCGGCTTCAAACTTATCTTCGATTATATATTCGTGATAAGCATGACGGTTATTGATTATTTCCTTGTCCAAAGCCATAAAATATTAACTCTAATTATATCTTAACATTGACGTTGCGGCTTGGATAACCGGTCCATGGGTAAATAATGCATGATTTGACAATAAGCCCCGCGCTTCCGTAAATTATAGGAACGCTGGGAGATCGTCTAATGGTAGGACTGCAGTCTCTGGATCTGCCTATCGGGGTTCGAATCCCTGTCTCCCAGCCAATATTTCCAAAGTCTGGAGTCAAGAATCTGGTGTCTTGAGTAGGAATGAAGGCCCGGCTCAAGGCTCCAGACTCGAGACTCCAGACTTATTTTATGGACGTTTGGCACGAAACACATCTCCGCGTCCGGTATGCCGAAACGGATCAGATGGGAATAGTTCATCATTCGAACTATCTGATCTGGTTTGAGGCGGGAAGAAGTGATCTGTGCCGCGACCGTGGTTTTTCGTATAAGGAAATGGAAGATAATGACAATGCCTTGATGGTAGTTGCCGAAAGTTATTGCCGTTATAAATCACCCGCATTTTACGAAGACGAACTTGTCATTAGAACGCACGTAGCCGAAGTCCGCAGTAGAGCGATACGGTTCGTTTACGAAGTTTTCCGACCATCGGATCAAACTTTGCTTGCCGAAGGCGAGACCGTTCATCTTGTTACGGACCGCGATAAGAAGGTCCGGCAGGTTCCTGATTATTACCGTGAAAAGCTTTTAGCGGATCCGATACCGCACAATACCGGCGAATTGATGCCAAAGCAAGCTCCGCATTAACGGAAATTCGCCTCGCTTGAATCTCGTGCGTCTTCATTCTAAACTCTAACTATGCCTGAAGATGGAAGCGGTGAGTTTTACTTCATACTTATCTCGATGATCGTGATCCTGATAGGATCATTTTTTGCTGTTTATCTTTTTATTCGGCTCTATAAAAAGGAAATGCGGGAAAAAGAAGCGAATGCGGCAAGAGCGGTAGAGCTGAAAAAAGCGCAAGTCGCCGCTGCGAAAGCGAACGAGCAAACTGATGGCGCATCCTAATATCTTGAATTTAGGTTCGAGTGTCTTGGTCGTCGTTGACGTTCAAGAGGCTTTTCGCGGTGTTATAAATGACGTGACCGAGATCGCTCCGCGAATATCGGTTGCGGTTCGCGGAATGCAGGCTTTGGGCGTTCCGGTCGTTGTTACGGAGCAATATCCAAAAGGCTTAGGGCCGACGGTTGAAGAGATCTCGATGGTTTTGGATCCTGAGACATCGATCGTTGAAAAAACATCTTTTGGTTCTTGCGGCGAACCGGCATTTGCCGAGCAACTAGAAAAACTCGGATCTAAGCAGGCTATTGTGTGCGGACTTGAAACTCACATTTGCGTTAATCAAACGGTCCATGGCTTGCTTGAACTTGGTTATGACGTGCATTTGCTGATCGATTGCGTAGCATCGCGATTCGGAAAAGACAGGGAAGCAGGCATCGCGAAAATGGCCGCGAGTGGAGCGAAAGTTTCATCTGTCGAAATGGCTCTGTTTGAATTATTGAAAGATGCGAGTCATGAAAAGTTCAAAGAAATACAGGCTCTGATCAAATGAGATGCAGAAATTTTAGAGCAGCCGGGGCGGGTTTTATCCCGCTTTTTTAGCTTATTAACAATGGATGTTTTTGAATCGTTAAATCCAAAACAAGCCGAAGCCGTTCGCACGACCGAGGGCCCGCTGCTGATACTCGCCGGTGCGGGTTCGGGCAAAACGCGTGTCATTACAGTTCGCATCGCGTATTTGATCGCTGAAAAAAAGGTGATGCCGCATAATATTTTGGCGGTTACATTTACGAACAAAGCGGCCGGCGAAATGCGCGAACGCGTTCGGAAACTATTGGCGGACGAGAAGCTCAATTCGATGCCTCTGATATCGACATTTCACAGTCTCTGCGTGCGAATTTTGCGGCAGGATATTGAGAAACTCGAAGCCGGATACACAAGAGCATTTACCATCTACGACACAGATGATTCGCAGAAGATCATCAAAATGTGTATCAAAGAATTGGGACTCGATGAAAAACAATTGCCGGCACGAACAGTTCGAGCGGCGATAAGTCTTGCCAAAAACCGCGGCGATGACGTCGATGCATTTACATCCAAAACAGAACATACCGACGAACGCCGAGCCGCGATGGCAAAGGTTTTCAAAATGTACGAAGAGCGTTTGAACAAAGCCAATGCGTTGGATTTTGACGATCTTTTGATCAAAACCGTTGTGCTTTTGCGAAGATCGCCGGAGACACGCGATAAATACAACGACCGGTTCAAATATATTTTGGTCGATGAATATCAGGACACGAACGCTCTTCAGTTCGCACTCATCAGTTTTTTAACCGAAAAGCAGAAAAACATTTGTGTTGTCGGCGACGATGCTCAGAGTATTTACGGTTTCCGCCAAGCTGACATTCGCAACATTCTCGAATTTGAACAGCATTTTCCGGATGCGAAAGTTATCTTACTCGAACAAAATTATCGATCGACACAAACGATCTTGGATGCTGCCCATTCGATAATTGAGAAGAACGTAAATCAAAAGAAGAAAAAGCTTTGGACGGAGAACACCGGCGGCGAAAGATTGTTTTATTATCAGGCTCAAGATTCCGACAATGAGGCTCGTTTTGTTGCCTCGCGTATCGAAGACCTGCGTAGGCGTGACGCCAGCAAGCGCGTAGCCGTTCTTTATCGAACAAATGCTCAATCGCGTGTGTTCGAGGAAGCTCTGCGGCGTTTGCGAATAACCTACAACATCGTCGGCGGTTTTTCGTTCTATGAACGAGCCGAGATCAAAGACATTATTGCTTACATCAAACTGATATTGAATCCGTTCGATGACATTGCCTTGCTGCGGGTTATTAACACGCCGTCACGCGGTCTTGGCAAAACATCGCTTGACGAGATACAAATGCGTGCTCGCATGCGCGGCGTTTCGATCTGGGAAATGATCTGCGCGATCCTCGATAACGACATCGATCAGCCGGTGAAACTCACACCGCGGGCCAGAACATCTCTGAAGTCGTTCAAAATGACCATCGAAAAACTGCAGCTTTCGACCGAAACGGCTTCCACGAGCGAAAAGCCGGTATCCGAAGTCGTTATCGCAGCGATCGAAGATTCGGGTTATGCTCCGATGCTGCGTGCGGAAAATTCGGATGAGGCCGAGGCACGGCTCGAGAATTTGGAAGAGCTTGTCAACGCAGCGGTCGATTACGATAACACGGAAGGCGACGGTTTGCGTGAATTTATCGACCATGCGGCATTGACTGCCGACACCGATAAATACGACGGTAACGCCGAGGTCACGCTGATGACGATACACGCAGCGAAAGGTCTGGAGTTTCCGATAGTATTTTTGGCCGGACTCGAGGACGGCATTTTTCCGCATTCGCGGAGCCTAAATGACGCCAAAGAGTTGGAAGAGGAGCGGCGGCTTGCTTATGTTGCGATCACGCGTGCTGAAGAGGTTCTGTATTTGACGCATTCAATGCGTCGGCGTGTTTATGGCGAATATTTGGCTTCGGAGCCTTCACAGTTCTTGAATGAACTGCCGCTTGAGCTGATCGACGATCTTTCGCGCGGACCGTCGTGGCTTTCGTATGCACAAAGCTCGCAAGCGTCTGACAGCAAATATGCCGTAGCAGCACTTCGCGGCGAGAACGAGCCGAAAAAACCGCGAACTGTCTATACAGGCAAAACGTACAACAGCACAGAAGCGATCGCTGAATTTTTTAGCAGCCGGAAAGGGAAAGAAACGGCCGGCGAAAAACCTGCGGAAAGCAAACCTTCAGGTTTTGAAAAGTTAAAGGCCGCAGCTTCGGCGGGTTCCGGTTCCATCAATAAGCCAACAACCGCCGGCGACTTTCCGCCGGGTTCGCATGTGCGTCATGCAAAATACGGAAAAGGTTTGGTGCTTCGCCGTGAAGGCAGCGGTGACAATATTAAATTGACCGTCAGCTTTCCGGGATTCGGGCAGAAGAAACTGATCGAAAAATTCGCAAATCTGCAAAAAGCGGAGTAAACTTTCGTCAATCAGCAGTTGAGGTTTAAAATACCCTATGAAAAACAAATTTTCTTTATTGATAGTTCTCGCAATACTTTTATCCCTTGCTTTAGGTTGCAGTATGTTGAATCCATTCTCGGGTTCGAAACGATCTTCGAAGACTGAAAAGTCGAAAACCAGCAGCGGAGATTCGACATCAGACGGTTCGGATACTTCGGGCGACACTTCGGAATATCAGAAGATCGGAATTCCGGAATGCGACGAATTTGCCGATATGCTTATAAAAGAAATTAACGATCCGGACGATAATTTCATCAGCAGGGCAGTAAAGAAAACCTATGTTGATGCGGTCCGCGAAAGTTTGCGTAAAAGTATCGAAGAAGGAAAGAACGATCCGAAAGAACTGGCAAAAACTTGCTCAAATCTGAAGGAAAACTTCATAAAAGAAAAAGCAAAACAAGACGCCAAAAATGCCGAAAAAGAATAGTTCTTATGATCGATCGGTTAAAAAAGGCTGTCTTTTTGACAGCCTTTTTTTAGTTCCTATTGGTCCTTTTGCCAGTTTTCGGCTTTTCGCGTCCATTCGCTCGAAGGAAATTTAGTTTGCAGCAGTTCGAGCGCAGCTGCGGTTATTTCTTGATCCCCGCCGCATCCATTACGACTCCAAGTGTTTGAAATATAAGCATAATAGAGCATTTCTGCGATACGTTTGTCTTTCAAGCCGGTACGGGCCAGAGCAATAGTTTTAGTTGCCAAATACTGAGGTGCGGCACCGATATCAGTAAGGCTCTTATTTTCTAAGGTCGCGGATGCCGATTGCTGCGGCGTTAGGAAAGTCGGTTTTGGCAGATCCGATCGCGGGATCGATGCTTCGGTTTGCTCATCGTAAAAAGTATCGTATTGTTCGCACCACCAATTATTTCCATCGGCCTCATCATACTCATTTTTAGTCTTGCCTATACCCGCATCCAGATACGGAGTGAAAATCGGATCCGTGACAAGAAAATACAATGTCTCATTTCGTCTTGCCGCTGCGGTCGGTGCATTTTGTATCGCGTCGATCTTTGAGCGAAGCTGCGGCATCATCGTGAGGACGTCCGGTGAGGATCTTTTTATCAAGGCGATATCGTCAAGCAACAGCGCACGCGTAAAAGCGGCGATCGCGACCTTTTCTTTAAGATAATCAGGCAGGACATCTGATGTGCGAAGGTCTATAAGCAAAGCGGTCGGAAAATACTGATTTATCTCAGCAATTGTGCGATCGCTGATAAATAGACGGTCTTGCCAGAGTCTTTCGTTCGCAAAGCTCTTTTCGACCTCAGCATCAAATGCCGCTCGGTCGTCACCGTCGTATTCAGGATTGTAATAAGATTTTTGCTCCGTGATGATCTGGTCTATCGATCCGGAAATATAATCGTAATCGAACGCAAAAGGCTTTCTGAGCGAATAACGCAAATATTCATCCAGCGATGAATTGATCTTTTGCCTCAGCTCCATAAATTCATTGACTGTAGAGATCGGTAGATCGCCCGTCGAAGAGAGAATGCTGTCGAGCAATGTGCGGGCTTTGTCCGTCTGGCCTTTTTTGATATAGAACTTTGCCAGATGATAAGCAACGGTCGGGAAAGCCGGTGAACTGCGGCTTAATCTTTCGGCTCCTTCGATCAGTTCATCGACGTTCGCTGAACTTGCCTTTGCTTTTGTCATCGCAGTCATCAACCATAGGTCCGAACGCGACGAACGGTATCGGTTCAACGCGTGCAGATAGGATTCTTCATCCGTTAGCTGATATGTGAACAACCAATCCGACAATTCGTTAATGCGTAGGTATTGCGGCAAGACCGAAAGCGTTGTTTTCTCTTCGCCATAATAGCTATCGTGATAACCGCTGTCACGAGACTGAGAGAACCGTTCTGAATAAGCTTCTTGTCGTGATTGAGAAATGCTTTCTTTTTCTTTATCGGAAAGCTTTCGGCCTGCGGCTGATTCGGCGGCGGCGATCGCATCGTCATCCGTAGCTCCGGCTGGAATCGTGAATTGATAACTTTTCGAAGATTCCTCAGACCAAAAATAGATCTCGAGTTTATCCGGATCGGAATCATCTTCGGTGTTGGCAATGTCAACAGGTGAGATATTCGTGTTCGAATTTTTCTTCTTTTGTTTATCGATCGCCTCGAGCGTTTCGGATTCGAATTTATCGAGCAGCCAAGTGTAGTCGATCAAACGCTGTCGGAGTTCGTCTCCTGAGCCTTGATAGGACAAAAGCTGTGCAAGTTCCTGGACGCGTTCCTGCGGCCGAACGCGGTATGCTATTAGAGCCTTTAGGCCTTCAACCGATTCAGAATATTTACTGCTTTGAGATGCAAAAACAGATAGCCGTGTGTCCGCCTCGTTGTATAGATCGTCAGAACGTTTTTTGTTCTTCGTTAAACTCGCCTGCCGAATAAGCGTCCGCGCCACCAAATACTTCGCCGTGTCTTGCCATGGTGAATCCGGGTCTTCGGCGATCTTCATAAAACGGCTTTTCGCTTCATCATATTTCAGCGCATAAAAAGCTGCGGCGGCCTGCTGATAATCGCGATCTTTCTGCAGCCAAAGAGGTGCGCCGCCGGGAGCATCGGCCGGCATTTTTTCGCCGCTCGCACAATTTTGAAAAACAGCATCTTGTGCCTCGACCCAATTTTTCAGATTCGGATCAGTTGAACCGTAAGAAACGATCCGATCCGAGAGCGTGGCGGTCGCTGTTTCAAAAGCGTTTTGAGCACAGTTCGGAAAAAAACTGTAACCCGTATAGCTTCTTTGGACGTAGATCTCCGGCAACTTCTTTTCTTCGGTCATAACGCTCTTTCGCTTTGCGATCCAGAGTTTTACGGCATCAGCTATCGAAACGTCGCGAAAATCTTTATTGTTGAAATCCGCGTTCCAAACTTCCACAAGAGCTTTTTGTTCATCGGCGCTAAAACCGCCTCCGTTAACATATCGGTACGCCGCAAAAAGTACAGCTCGTTTTAAGGTCGGTTTAATGATGCCGATCCGTCCGGCAGCGAAATTTTCAAACGGGTTTTCGGGAGCTCGAGTATAAGAAAAGATCGGATACAATGACGGCGAGCCGCACGGCAAAGCATTGAAAAACAAAGCTGCGAGTATGAACGATCCGAGGACGATCTTGAATATTATCTTCATGAGTTTTGCGGCAGGCGAAGTTTCGCTAATTGAACAGGTCAAATATACAAGAAACTTCCAAATATCTAAAATTTCGGCGCAAAAAAAAGCCTGCCACTTTCATGACAGGCTCAAGTTCGGAGAGAGAATTTTTATACGCTCATTATTTCGGTCTCTTTGCTTTTTGCGAGATCGTCGATCTTTCCGATGAATGTGTTCGTTAATTTTTGTATTTCATCCATACCGCTACGTTCATCATCTTCGGAAATTTCTTTGTCTTTGGCAAGCTTCTTAATTGCGTCGTTCGATGAATGCCGAACATTTCTGACCGCAATGCGATGTTCTTCGGCAATTTCGTTTGCTTGTTTTGCCATTTGTTTGCGGCGGTCTTCATTCAAAGCAGGCACGGGAAGGCGAATGATCTTGCCGTCATTCGATGGATTCATGCCGAGGTTTGCGGCCGTGATAGCTTTTTCGACCGCTGCAAGCTGTGAAATATCCCATGGCTGAACGGTCAAAAGCTGCGGTTCGGGTACGGCAACAGAAGCCATCTGCGTCAGCGGCGTCGGAGTTCCGTAATAATCGACTACAACGCTGTCGAGCAGGCCGACAGTCGCGCGTCCGGTGCGGATGTTCGAAAGCTTTCGCTTGAAATCTTCGACCACTGCATCCATTTTCGGTTTCGTTTCATTTACGACACTATCTAAACTCATTGAATACCTCGAAAAAAAATTATGCCTGAGCGGCAGTATCTCCAACCGTTACAATAGTTCCCACGCTGAGATCGCCGCAAACGGCTTTCATTATATTGCCGACCTGCGTCATATTAAAGATCATTATCGGCAAATTATTATCCATGCACAGGGAAATAGCGGACGCGTCCATAACCTTCAGCCGTTTTTCTAAAACCTCTTGATATGTAATGCGGTCGTATTTTTCCGCTTCGAGAAATATCTTCGGATCGGCCGAATAAATGCCATCGACCTTGGTCGCTTTGAAAATCACCTCGGCCTCGATCTCAAGAGCACGCAATGCCGCGGCCGAATCGGTCGTGAAATAAGGATTTCCGGTTCCGGCTGCAAAGATCACGACTCGGCTCTTTTCCAAGATGGCGAATAGCCCGACGGCGGATAAAAGGTTCGGCAAGCTGCGGTATATCGATCGCTGACATAACGCGCGTGTACATACCGGCTTTTTCAAGCGCATCCTGCAAAACGACCGCGTTCATAACGGTCGCAAGCATTCCGATATAATCGGCGGCGGCGCGATCCATATTGCCCGCGGATTTTGAAACTCCGCGAAAAATATTTCCGCCGCCGACCACGATCGCTATCTCGACGCCGAGATCGTGAACTGCCTTGACCTCTTCAGCGACCGATTCGGCAACATCCGTATCGATGCCATAGTTTTGATCGCCCATTAGAGCTTCGCCGGAAAGTTTGAGCAATATCCTTTTGATATGCAGGTTTCATAGTTTACGAAGTTACAGAGTTTCAGAGTTACGGAGTTCATGAAGTCTGTAAACTCCGCAACTCTGTAACTATCTGAAACCCGGAACTCTTATCCGACCATCGATGCGACTTCTGCTGCGAAATCGTCGGTTTTCTTTTCGATGCCTTCGCCCATTTTATAACGGGTAAAGCGGCGGATGGTGATATTTTCTTTGATCGAACCGATCTTTTCTGCAACCAATTCGCCGATCGGTTTTGCTCGGATCTTTTACGAAAGGCTGATCGACAAGAACATTTTCTTCGTAAAATTTGTTCAAGCGGCCTTCGATGATCTTATTCAAAACATCTTCCGGTTTGCTCGCATTTTTCGGATCGTTCTTTAACTGATCCATCAAAATTTCGCGTTCTTTTTCGATCTCTTCTGCCGGAACCTCTTCGCGCGAAGCGAATCGCGGATCGGATGCGGCAATGTGCATCGCAACATCTTTGACGAGCTGCTGAAATTCTTCGCCGCGGGCAACGAAATCGCTTTCGCAATTGATCTCGACCATTACGCCGACCTTTCCGCCCATGTGAATATATGAACCGACGGCGCCTTCGGCCGTAACGCGGCCCGCTTTTTTACCTGCCGTCGCCATACCCTTTTTTCGCAAGAGTTCGATCGCCGCGTGCTTCGTCGCCATTTGTTTCGACAAGTGCGTTTTTGCAATCGACCATTCCGGCGCCGGTCTTTTCACGGAGTGATTTTACCGATGTGCTGTAATTTCTGCCATAACTAACTCCAAACTATTATTAATAAAATATCTGATAAGAAAAAAGCGTAGCCATTTCTTTAACAGGAAACGCTACGCTTTCAAATATTAAAAATTCGATCTAACTGGCTGATGCTTCGCTTGCTTTCTTCTGACTTGGCTTCCGGTTCGGTCGCTTCGTCAGCATTTGTAATATCTTCGGACGCAGCCGCTTCAACTTGTGATCTAACGTCTACCTCGTCGACCGCTCGCTTCTGCTTTGGGCATCGGTGCGGATTCCTGCGAATCGGCATGTGTCTGCTCAGCTGTTGCAACGGCTTTGATCGGCGACATCGACATCAGCAGACGTTTCGACGGTGTAGCGACCGCTTCGCCGCCAGTCTTCCGTTTCAGTCAACGCCTGCCTTCGGTACCAACTTGCTGGCCTTCGAGGATCGCATCGGCTATCCGCGATGCAAACAAGCGTATCGCACGCAGAGCGTCGTCATTTCCCGGAATGACATGATCTATGCCTTCGGGCGAGCAATTTGTGTCAACAACGGCGACGATCGGAATATTCGAGGCGATTTGCTTCTTTAACGGCGATGTCTTCTTTGCGAACGTCGATGATGAACATCATGTCTGGCATTCCGCTCATGTCCTTGATGCCGGCTAAGATTCTTCATCAAACCTTCGTGTTCGCGGTCAAGCTTGAGACGTTCCTTTTTGGTTAACATCTCAAATCGGCCGTCTTCGCGCATCGCTTCGATCTCTTTTAGTTTGTTGATCGATTTTTGTACGGTGTCTGATAGTTCGTCAACAGTCCGCCGAGCCAGCGATTGTTGATATAATATTGTCCGCAGCGTTCGGCTTCTTCCTTAATGGCGTCCTGCGCCTGACGTTTTGTGCCGACGAAAAGGATCTTTTGATTCGGTCGTTCCGATACGGATTCCTGAACATAATTCAGCGCGTCGCGGAAAAGTTTCTGTGTTTTTTGCAGATCAATAATATAAATGCCGTTGCGTTCGCCGAAAATGTATTCCTTCATCTTCGGATTCCAACGGCGAACCTGGTGGCCAAAGTGAACTCCTGCTTCGAGAAGTTCTTTCATTGTTACTGTAGCCAAAATTTATATCTCCTAACTTTATTGGTTTATGTACTCGCCAAAGTCGATGTTTGAACCAATAAACTTCGGCAATGGTTTATAATTTTGATTCCGCACTTGATGCGACTGATTAAACCGATGCAGGTCGCCTGAAGGCGAAGACCAATACAAGATCTTAACGTTTCGAGAACTGGAATCGTCGCACGCGCACCTTTCTGACCGTATTTCTTACGTTCTTTCTGACGCGGGTCGCGTGTTACGAGTCCGGCTTTCTTCAGAGTGCCGGACGAGATCGGCGTTAAATTCCATCAAAGCACGCGTGATGCCGTGACGAACCGCACCGGCTTGGCCGGCTGTTCCGCCGCCTTCGACATTAACAAGAATGTCGAATTTCGCTGGCCGTTTCCGTCAAGCGGAGCGGCTGACGAATAATCATCCGTAATGCTTCATTCGGAAAATATTAATTGAATTCGCGGCGATTGACCGTGATGCTGCCGCTGCCCGGACGCAGATAAACTCGTGCTGTCGAAGTTTTTCTGCGACCTGTGCCGTAATATTGAATATCTGCCATAATTCTAGTAATTTAGTTCGGTCAGTGATCGGTTTAGTCTAGACCAAAGCTGATACTGCAACTATATATTGTTAAATTTCGATCGATTCCGGGTTTCTGGCCGAATGATCGATGCTCGGCATCGGCGTAAACTTTCAATTTTTTCGCCATTGCTTTGCCGAGTTTTGTTTTCGGCAGCATGCCTTTGACGGCGAGTTCGACAACCTTTTCAGGTTTCTTTTCGAACATTTCTTTAACGGTCATTTCGCGCAAATCCGCCCGGATAAAGCGTGTGTCGGCGATACATCTTTTGATCGGTTTTCGCACCAGTAAACACTGCGTGACGGGCATTGATCACGACGACGTGATCGCCCATATCGAGAAACGGCGTCCACGCCGGATTGTTTTTGCCGGAAAGCATCCGTGCAACTTCAGTCGCCAGTCGGCCGACGGTTTTACCCTTGGCATCAACGACGAACCATTTACGTTTTTCAGCCAAACCTTTTCCGCTCGGAAAATAAGTACTCATAATTGCCTACACTGATAGAAATATTCGCAAAAAAGCGAACTGATAGAGTATCGAAACCAATTGCAAACGTCAAGTCTATTCAAGGTATGATCGGCGGTAATCAAATATCAGGTTCTTACGTTAGTTAGTGGTTTGGCTGACAAGAACTCAGGAGGTTAGCTTTCGGCTGGCGAACATTAGCCCAACGATAGTTTTGGCGTCTTCGATCTGGCCTTCTTTGCCCATTAGTATGGCGTTTTGGATCGGAATGCGTTCGACGGTCAAGACTTCGTCGGCTTCGAGGCTTTGAGCGGTTTCAGTGAGGCCGGTCGCCATATAAACGAACATCTTTTCGGTCAGAAATCCGGGCGAAACCCAAAATTCACAAAGCTTTTCCATTTTTCCGGCCGGTGACACCGACCTCTTCTTCGAGTTCGCGGATCGCGGCTGTCAAAGGGTCTTCGCCCTCTTCCAGCGTGCCTGCGGGAAGTTCGAGCAAATGCTTTCCGGCGGCATGGCGATACTGGCGGACGAGCGCGATCGTGTTGTCGGGAAAGATCGGAACGATCACGCAGCTGCCGGAATGCTCAACAATATCGCGTTCATATTCGATCTCTCCATCACGGATCTGATCGCGCCGGACATCAAAAACCTTGCCGTTAAATATAGTTTCGGATGATAGTACTTCCATAATAATTCGGTGATCGACCCGATAATAAATAAATCAAAAAAAAATGCATCTAAACGCCGATCGCTTACGAAATAATTATAACGTATCAATATATCTAAATACACGATAGAGTTGTTGGGACAAACGAAATGAGCGACACTTTAGCAAATGATGCCTTCTTGATCGAAGGATTGGAGCAATGCCGTGCGATCACGAAGAAATACGGCACGAGTTTTTATTTCGCGACCCAGTTCTTTCCAAAAGAAATGCGGAGCGGAATTTACGCGATATATGCTTTTGCGGGATCCCGGACGAGATCGTTGATGATCCGAATAAAAAAGCGACGGATGACACGGTCGCGAAATTAAGAGAATTTGAGCATCAATGGGAAACAGCGATGGCTGCCGGTTCGAGCGACGATGCGGTGATGAACGCGATCGTTGTGATGTTCAAAAAATACGATATCCCGGTCGAATACGGCCGAGCGTTCATGCGATCGATGCTGATGGATGAAGAGCGGTTCCGTTATGCGACATTTGCCGAGCTTGAAGAATATATGTACGGCTCCGCCGGTGTGATCGGTTTGATGGTGACAAAGGTTGTGGGTTATGAAAGTGACGCGGCGTTTCCTTACGCCGTGAAACTCGGTTATGCCTTTCAGTTGACCAATTTTATCCGTGACATTCGCGAAGATTACGAAGATCTCGGTCGGATCTATATGCCGGCAGATGAACTGCGGCATTTCGGTTTGAACGAATCGGACATTTCGCGTCAGCAAAAAGACGAACGGTTTATCGAATTCATAAAGTTTCAAATAGAACGCAACCGCGAAATTTACCGCGAAGCTTTGCCGGGGATTCCGATGCTGGCATTCCGCGGTCGGCTTGCGGTTCGCATTTCGTATGTGCTTTATAAAGCTATCTTAGCGGAAGTCGAGCGTGCCGACTATAATGTGTATGCGGGCCGCGTCCGTACAAATCTGCGGCAAAAGGTTTGGCTTTCGCTGAAAGCTCTCGCTGGAGTGTATGAGTAAAAAAGTTGTGATCATCGGAGCAGGGATCGGCGGCCTCGGTGCCGCCGGTTTATTTGCAAAAAAAGGTTATCAGGTCACTGTTCTCGAAAAGAACGCCAATTTTGGCGGCCGTGCGAACATATTTGAACACGAAGGCTTTCGCTTTGATATGGGGCCATCGTGGTATTTGGCTCCCGATATTTTTGAGCATTTTTTCGATCTTGTCGGCGAAGATGTTACCGATCATCTTGATCTTATAAAGCTTTCGCCATCTTACCGGATATTTTTCCGAAGCGGAGGCGAGCCTTTCGATGTGAATTCGGACATTGGAATGGATGCGGCAGCTTTTGAGGCGATCGAAACCGGTGCGGGCGAAAAACTGCGTCAATACCTGAAACAATCGGAATATCAATATGGAGTGGCAACGCAGCACTTCATGTATAAGAACTACGATTCTATATTCGATTTTCTGAACAAACGCGTCATGACCGAAGGCCAAAAGCTATCAGTGTTTTCGACGATGCATCGGTTCGTTTCAAAATTCTTTCGATCGCAGAAGCTTCGTCAAGTAATGGAATATACGATGGTGTTCTTAGGCACGTCGCCCTATGAAGCACCGGCTTTGTATAACCTGATGAGCCACATGGATTTTAATCAGGGTGTGTTTTATCCGCGAGGCGGTTTTTATGAATTGATAAAAGCTCTGTCGAATATCGCGGAAAAGAATGGAGCAGAGTTGCGAGCGAATTCGCCGGTAGCGGAGATAATTGTTGATAACGGTAAAGCCAACGGCGTTCGTTTGGAAAATGGCGAAAAGATCGCGGCCGACATCGTAATATCCAATGCCGATATGTGGTTTACCGAAACGCGGCTTCTAGAAAAAAAATGGCAGAGCCTGAAGGACAGATATTGGAAAAAACGCACGATGGCTCCGTCGGCGTTTATAATGTATTTGGGCGTGGACGGAAAAATTCCATCGTTGACGCATCACAATTTACTTTTTTCGGAAGACTGGCGGAAGAATTTCGACGACATATATAAGGATCCGCGTTTGCCGGATGAGCCTTCGCTTTATGTTTGCGCACCGAGCGTAACTGATGACGGTGTTGCGCCGGATGGCAAAGAGAATTTGTTTGTGCTGGTGCCGATCGCTTCGGGACTTTCAATTTCCGAAGGCGAAAAAGAAGCTTATGCGGCAAAGATAATCGGCTTGCTCGAAACCGAAATGGGAATGGCGGGTTTGAGTAAAAAGATCGCGTACCAACGAATCTACACGGTCGATAATTTTGCTGCAGATTATAATGCGTTTCGCGGTTCGGCACTTGGGCTCGCGCACACGCTCCGGCAAACCGCGATATTTCGGCCAAAGAATCAATCGAAAAAGGTCAGCAATTTGTATTATGTCGGTGCGGGGACGAATCCGGGCATTGGGACGCAGATATGTTTGATCAGCGCGGAGCTTGCCTATAAACGTATTCACGGAATAACTTCGGCAGAGCCGATGCAGTCACTTTGAGAGCAGTTTCGGCAAAGCGACGTACCAAAAAATAAGAAAGCCGCCGAGTGTGTTTAGGATCGGGAAATAACGGTACATATTAAAGATGCGGCCATCCGCTTCGAGTTTGATCGATATGAGCGAGACGATGAAGTAAAGAATTCCGAGTGCTAAGGCGAGCATTGGTAGATAAGAAAACGCAAGGATCGCGGAAGCCGCATATAAGATCGCACACAGAATTAACGTCCACTTTGCACCAAGCGTTGTGGCGATCGTCTTAACATTTGCCTCGCGATCAACTGCGATATCGGGAACGGCGGAATAAGCATGCATCGCGGCTGTCCAAAAAGACGCAGCGATGATAAGCGAAACAGGCGGCAGCGTTTTACTTATAAGAAAGAACGCGAAGATCCCGGGAAAAACGTAAAGAATATTGAATGCCGAATCGAGAAAGGGAACTGCTTTCGCACGGATCGGGCGAATAGAATAGAAGATCGAAAAGAATAAAAAACCGATAAGCAGCGGCAGCGAACTGAATTCGAAGATTACGGCGTAAAGTAAGAACGGAATATTCGTGAATGCGATCCAAATTCCCAACCGTCGGCGAAAATCAGGCATTACGAGAGCTTCGTATTCGGATTTTTTGGGATTGAGTTTATCTGTTTCGTAATCGGCAATGTCGTTGATACCGTAGATCAGGAGATTTGCCGGAAACGTGAAATAGATCAGAAAGACCGCGGCACTCAGATCAAAGAGTTCGGTCGAGATCCGAGCCGCAGCGATCAGCCCCACGGCGTAAGGCCCGAGCACGTAAAGCCAAAATCTGGGCCGGCTTATTTTTAGGAGGAATCCGATCTCTTTCATTTTTGTAAGTATAGTTTATTTAGATGTTTCGCAATAAAAAGCCGTTAATAATTTTTGCTGTGTTCGTGTTGCTCGCGACCTCGGCATTTTTCATGGTGAACGTACGTTTGCCGGAATGGTCGCATTATATTTCGGGCATCAATGTCGTTCTGTTCGCATTGCCTTTGTTTTGGGCATTACGGCGATGGCTTGGGATGCGGGATGCGATCGTTTTGATCGCTCTTTTCGCTGTGCTTTCGATGGCGATAGAAATATCGGCCATCGCGACCGGTTTTCCTTACGGTCATTTTGGTTATTCGGAGCTGCTTGGATTTCGCGTCTTCGGCTCGGTTCCTTGGACGGTTGCATTTGCCTGGACACCTTTGGTTTTTACTGCGTATGCGGCGGCTGTTTTGATCGGGCGAAGTTTTGTTTTGCGGTTGGTTCTTACGGTTTCGTTTTTGATCGCCTTCGATCTTGTGCTCGATCCGGGAGCGGTTCGGCTGGGGTTTTGGCAATACAATTCCGGCGGCGGATTTTACGGAGTTCCGGTTTCGAATTTCGCCGGATGGGCTTTTTCCGCAGCCCTCGGCTTTGCGTTGATCGAAATATTCGTGCGAATTAGGCGGCCGCTTTTGCCGATGCCGGTTCAGTTAATGGCGAGCGGCATCTTCATCATAGTTTTCTGGACGGCGATCAGCTTTTTTGGTGCAATGATCTGGCCGGCTTTGATCGGTGCGGTTATATGCGGATTGCTCGCGGTTTTGTGGTTTCGAAAGTATTACGCGTTCGATGACATGATCGTATTTGTAGATGAGAATAACGAGCCGATCGGCACTTCACCAAAGCTCGCGGCACACGATGCGGATACGAAGCTGCATCGCGCGTTTTCGGTATTCATTTTTAACCGCAAAGGCGAACTGCTCTTGCAGCAGCGTGCGTTATCAAAAAAGACCTGGCCGGGAACTTGGTCAAATTCGTGTTGCGGACACGTCATGCTGCACGAAACCGTCGAAGCCGCGGCGAAACGGCGGCTGAATTTCGAACTCGGTATGTCCGGCGTTGAGCTAAAGGTCGTTCTGCCGAAATTTCGTTATAGAGCAGAAAAAGGCGGCGTGGTCGAAAATGAGCTTTGTCCTGTGCTCGTCGGTTTTACCGAAGCCGAACCGAAGCCGAATCCATCAGAAGTAAATGCCGTCCGCTATGTGAACTGGACCGATTTTCGCACGGAGGTTGCGATCCCCGAAAACGAGTATTCGCCGTGGGCCATCGACGAGGTCGAGCAGTTAGCACGGAATGAATTGTTTCTGCGGCTATTCGATGACCAAACAGTCTGAATTTTCCCGAGTATAGTAAAATCTATCTTACATTTCAGAATGTTTTTAGAAATCGGCGGATAAACTAATGAAAAAATTTCGAATTGGGTTGGGAGTTTCGGGTGGGATCGCGGCTTATAAGGCGGTCGAGGTTATGCGATCACTGCAGAAGCTCGGCTGTGAGGTTTCGGTGGCGATGACGAAGCATGCGACCGAGTTCGTTCAGCCGCTGACTTTTCGTGCGCTGACGGATAAGCACGTGATCGTTGACGACTACGATCCGCAGAATCCAGATCCGATCGCGCATATAAATTTCTCACAAGAGATCGATCTGCTGCTGATAGTGCCGGCGACGGCGAATATAATCGCGAAATTTGCGAACGGAATTGCGGATGATTTTTTGTCATCAACATATCTTGCATCGAACGCACCGGTTTTGATCGCACCGGC
The DNA here is from genome assembly GCA_963720905.1 of uncultured Acidobacteriota bacterium. Lineage (GTDB taxonomy): Bacteria > Acidobacteriota > Blastocatellia > Pyrinomonadales > Pyrinomonadaceae > OLB17. The sequence goes on along the minus strand of CAVRHB010000007.1, from coordinate 254,525 downwards.
GATGAACACGTCGATGTGGGAAAATCCGGCGACGCAGAGGAATATCGAACAGCTTGAAAGCGACGGCGTACATTTTGTAAAACCGGTCGCCGGCGAACTTGCTTGTAAAACCGTTGGAACAGGGAAGTTGGAGGACGTTGAGAATATCGTTCAACAAGCTTTTGGGATTCTTAACGCAAAGATGCAAAGACGCAAAAACGCAAAGTCTGAAACGGCGGTAGCCGGCAGTAACGACTTGTCTGAAGAGCGTATTTTGATAACCGTTGGTGGAACGCGGGAGGCGATCGATCCGGTTCGGTTCATTTCAAATCATTCTTCGGGGAAAATGGGTTTTGCGGTTGCGGCGGCGGCTCGCGATCGCGGTGCGGATGTAACGGTTGTCGCCGGTGCGACGACGGCGGATGAACCGGTGGGAATCAATATAATACGGGCAATAACAGCCGAGGCAATGCATCAGGCGGTTATGACAGAACTTGATCGAGCGAGCATTTTTATTGGTGCGGCTGCGGTCGCGGATTACGCGCCGGTCAAAGCGGCTGCGACGAAAATAAAGAAAGATTCGAAAGACACGATGAATCTGGAGCTCGCAAAAACAAAGGATATCTTGGCCGATGTTTCGCGAAATCGTAGGGACGGCCAGATCGTCGTCGGGTTTGCGGCGGAAACGACCGATGTTAAAGAATACGCCCGCTCGAAAATGGAAAAGAAAGGTTTGGACATCGTCGTTGCGAACGACATTACCGTAAAGGGTGCCGGTTTTGATACCGATACGAATGCGGGAACGATCATCGTCCGCGGCGAAAAAGATATCGAACTTCCGCTGATGCCGAAACGCGAAATGGCTGATAAAATACTTGATGAAATAGCCAAATTACGCGCGAGATCCGAATCGAAATAGTGAACCAAATTCCAGATGTCAATGAAGTTTTTGCCGATGTAAAGGAATATGTCCTTTATATGCAGGAGCTTGGCGTAGAATTTATCGACGCTGATCTGCCTGATTTTGTCCTAGCTGCGGCAGAAAAGGCCGCCGCGAAGCCCGAAAAATACGTGCCGAAAGAATCTGAGCTTCCGGCGGTTAACAAAGATCGTCCGGCCAAGCGCTCATCGCGGATCGAGGCTTTGCCTTCGCTGAAAAAACGAACGGTCGAAAATATTCCAAACAAAATAGAAATGCCAAAAACTCAAAAAGCTCCTGCAAAAGAAACGACGACGGCCGAAGATCCGCACGATCAAATATTAAAGCAAGTCGCTGTTCCGGTCGCGGAAACTATTCAGGACATCCGCAATGTCATTGGCGATTGTAAACGGTGTGCTTTGTGCGAAGGCCGGACAAATATCGTTCACAGCACAGGGAATTTTAATGCCGAACTTATGTTCGTTGGCGAAGCTCCGGGTGCGGATGAGGATGAGCAGGGCCTGCCGTTCGTCGGACGTGCGGGCAAGCTTTTGACCAAGATAATCGAGAGCATCGGCGTTAAACGAGAAGAGGTTTTTATCGGCAACATTAATCGCTGCCGTCCACCGGGAAACCGGGCGCCTGTACCCGATGAAACCGCTCAATGCAGGCCGTTCCTGTTGCGTGAAATAGAGGTGATAAAACCGAAGGTCATCGTCGTTTTGGGTGCGACGGCCGCTCACAACCTTTTGCAAGTAAAGACACCGATCGGCCAACTGCGCGGAAATTTTCACGACTATTTCGGCGTGAAAGTTATGCCGACATTTCATCCGGCGTATCTATTGCGCGATCCGCACAAAAAACGCGAAGTTTGGGAAGATATGAAAAAGGTCCGCGATCTTCTGACGAAGGAAGAAAATTAAATGAACTTCAAAAAATTCGCTGCGTCGATGTTACTAATTGTCTTTACGGTGGCCGTTCCGATGCAGATGTTCGCGGAAAAAAGTCCGCATCCTGAGCTAAAGCAGCTTCAAGGACCCCAGAATCCGCGTCTTGGGTTGGTCATTCATGGCGGTGCGGGCGTTATCAAACGCGGTTCGCTTTCGCCGGAGCGTGAAAAAGAATATCGAGCAAAGTTGGAAGAAGCTTTGATGGCCGGTTACAAGGCTTTGCAGGCCGGAAAAACGAGTGTCGATGCGGTCGAGATCGCGATCCGCATTCTCGAAGATTCGCCGCTGTTCAATGCCGGCAAAGGAGCTGTATTTACTCACGACGGCAAAAATTCGATGGACACGTCAATAATGAACGGCAAAACTCTCGCTGCCGGTGGTGCCGCCGGGCTTGAGCATGTAAAAAATCCGATCACGCTCGCACGGGCCGTAATGGAAAAGTCGCCGCACGTATTATTGTCCGGCGCAGGTGCTGAGGAATTTGCAAAAGAACAAAAGCTGGACATTGTCGATGCGAAATATTTCTTTACGCAGGATCGATATGATTCGTTGCAAAAAATATTGAAAGAGGAAAAAGCAGAAACCGGCTGAAAGATCGTCGAGGGAAATTCGTACGTGCCGATCTCGATACGAATAGATTCGGCACGGTCGGTGCGGTGGCTCTCGATAAGAACGGCGATCTGGCTGCGGGAACTTCGACCGGCGGAATGACAAATAAACGCTGGGGCAGGATCGGTGATTCACCGCTGATCGGCGCGGGAACTTACGCTGATAACCGAACCTGTGGCGTGAGTGCGACCGGTTCGGGCGAATATTTTATAAGACTCGGCGTTGCACGAGATATTTCGGCTTTGATGGAATATCGCACGCTACCGGTGCAAAATGCTGCCGACGAGGTTATCCAAAAGAAACTGCAAAAGCTCGGCGGCGATGGCGGCGTGATCGCAATGGACAGATTCGGCAACATCGGCATCTCGTTCAACTCCGAAGGAATGTACCGCGGCTATATCAACGGAGAAGGAAAGCCCGTTGTTGAAATATATAAAAAGTGAAACGGTGAAAAAGTTTAAAGGTGAAAAGGGGAAAGTTTAAAAGTTTATGAGCAAGAAGATTGAGTGTTTTGAGGATCTTATAATTTGGCAGAGAGCGATCGAATTTGCGAAGGATATTTATACTCTTACGGAGAGAAAAAAATTGAAGACCGATTTCGGTTTGAAAGACCAATTTCGGAGAGCATCAGTATCGATCTCGAATAATATTGCCGAAGGTTTTGAACGAAGGACACGGAAGGAATATTTGAATTTTTTGAACATTGCAAAAGGATCGGCAGGCGAATCGCGAAGTATGCTTTTTCTCGCTCGTGAGCTCGGATACATCGACGAAAACGAGCATACATTGTTGGCAAATAAAACTAAATTTTTAAGCGGCTCAATATCAAACCACATTAAAGCGATCTCAAAGATCGAAGGTTGATCTTTATTTCACGCTCACACTTTTTAACTTTTAAACATTTTCACGATTTCACTTTAAATTATGTTATCTGCAGAAATAATCGCGATCGGGTCGGAGCTGTTAACGCCCGAAAAAACTGATACTAATAGCCTTTGGCTGACGGAAAAGCTGAACGAGATCGGCATTGAGGTAATGCTGAAAACCATCGTTGGTGATGACGCCGCACGGCTCGAAGAGGTTATTGCCGATGCGTTGAAGCGGTCGTTTTTGGTCATTACGACCGGCGGGCTCGGGCCGACCGAAGACGACATTACGCGGCAAATTTCTGCTAAGGCCACGGGCCGCGAACTCGTTTACCATAAACATTTAGAAGAGAATTTACGTGAACGCTTTCGCGGTTATGGCTATGAAATGCCGGAGATAAATAAGAGGCAGGCGTACACCATCGAAGGTTCGACTATATTGCCGAACCCGAACGGCTCGGCTGTTGGAATGATGCTAGAAACCGATGGGACTTTCCTCGCGGTTCTGCCAGGCCCTCCGCGTGAAATGCGGCCGATGTTTACCGACCATGTTCTGCCGAACTTGCAAAAGCATTCGGGAAATCTGCTTGTCCGAAAGCGTGTTATCTGTATTACCGGAATGGGCGAATCGGCGGTTGATGAAGCGGTTTCGCCCATCTATCGCGAATACGAAAACGTAAATACATCGATCCTTTTCACGAAGAACGGCGTCGAACTGCATTTGATCGCACATTTCGAAAACGAAGCCAAAGCCAACGCCGTACTTGACGAGATCGCCGGAAAGGTCGCCGATAAATTGGGTCTTGCTGTTTATTCGCTCGATGGTGAAAAGATGGAAGAGGTTGTCGGTAAGTTATTGACAGAGAAGAAGAAAACGGTTGCGTTTGCCGAAAGTTGCACAGGCGGAATGATAGCAATGCGGACGACGTCGGTTCCGGGCTCGTCGGTTTATTTTTTGGAAGGTGCCGTGACGTATTCGAATGAAGCGAAGACGAGGGTTTTAGGTGTTTCGCGAGACACGTTGGAAAAACACGGAGCCGTCAGCGCGGAAACAGCCGAAGAAATGGCAGCCGGAATGCGAAAGCGTTCGGGTGCGGATTATGCGGTTTCGGTTACGGGAATTGCCGGGCCTGACGGCGGAACGGAAGAAAAACCCGTCGGAACGGTTTACATCGGTTTGGCAAATGAGAGCGAAGTTGGTTCGCTCCGCTTGAATTTTCCGGGCGATCGAAATCTTGTGCGTTGGCGGTCGAGCGAAGCGGCATTGAATTATCTTCGGCGCAAATTGATCGAAGTTTCATAATGGCGCTTTTCGCAAAGATCAAAGAAAAACTACGTGAATTCGGCAAATTGACGCCGATAGCACTCGTGACGACCTTTTTGCCGATGCTTGGCAGTTTTATTTTGGTTGTGGTTGGGTATCCGCTCGGCATTTGGCTGCGGGAGAATTGGCAGATCGGAGCAGTCGGGTTTGCACTCGGCGTTATTGTTTTTTGTGGACTTGCTCTTATTCCGACGAATCTGATCGGAATTTTGGGCGGCTGGTCGTTCGGATTTTGGTTCGGGCTTTTGCTGTTGATGATCGGGATCACGGGTGCGGCGTACATTTCTTTTCTCATCCATAAACGTATTGTCGGAAACCACTTACCGGAGATCGCCGAAAAATACCCGAAGGCTCAGGCGATATACGACGAACTCGTCCGCGACGATCAAATACGAGCAAGCGTGGTGATCTTTTTGATACGATCTTCGATCATAATGCCTTTCGCATTCACCAATTTTTTGTTAGCTTCGGCGAGAGTTTCTTCGGTTTCTTTTCTCGTCGGCACGATCCTAGGTATGCTGCCGCGGTCTGCGGCGATGGTTTTTACGGGAGCAGGACTTTCAACGCTGACGCTTGAAGCAAGCGCCCAGACATGGGCCATCGTTCTGGGTATAGCGGCGTCGATCTTGATGATAATTGTCGTGTCGATGATAAGCCGACGAGCATTGGCGAAGATGACGAACCAGCCAATGGATGCCGAAATTCCTTAAAGTACCGATTTTACTTGCATTTTGCGGCGTTTCCAACGAGAATTAATGCGGCATTAGACCCGGCCGAAATATTACAAAATGTATTTATGGAACTTTGTGCGGCGAACTTCGTGTATAAACTTCGGAGCCGTACCAAATAAAACAAAACTTCTGAGATCTTGAATTATGAACAAAAAATCCTATCTAAGGTTTTCGATCACCTTGTTGCTTATATTTACGATGCTTTCCCCGGTTGCAGTATTTGCTGTCGGCGACGGTAAGAAGTATTTCAATCAAGGAATGAAACACGAAACAGCGGAAGAATGGGACAAAGCGGCGGAAGCATTTGCTCTTGCGGTTGCCGATAACCCGAAAAATCCGGAATATAAGCTGCATTTGCGGCGTTCGTTGTTCAATGCTTCTCAGATGTTCATGCAAAAGGGTAATGCACTTGCTGAAGAGAAAGATTATCAGGGCGCGTACGTCGCATATCGCAGAGCGTTCTCGTACGATCCGGTAAACGAACTGGCTCGTTCCGAAATGGCCCGAATGGTTCGGATGCAGAAAGCCGTTCAGGAAGGCATAGATCCGAAATCGGTCAGCGACGAAGGCAACGTGAAAATGGTAAAGACCTCTTTCAACACGCCGAAAGATCAGCAAGATATACCGGTTCCACAGAAACTTGAGGTTTATCGCGACATTATTCATCCGGCCGGAACCGACTTACAGACATTGATCCGCGATCTTGCGTCGAGCTTGGATCTCAATGTTCTATTTGATACTCAAACAAAACTTGACGGTAGAAAGATCAAGATCGAACTACATAATGTAACCTCGGCAAAAGGTCTGGACTATATTTTTCTTCAGGAAGACCTTTTCTTTCAAAAGGTCGGTCCGCGGACTATACTTGTCGCTTCGACCCAGCGGCGTTTGAATTTGCAGCAGCTTTTCCTTCGAACATTTTATTTGGCAAACGCCGATCCTAAAGAAGTAGCCAAGGTCGTTCAAACTGCGATCCCGGCACAGCCCGGACGCAGCCAGACGATCGTGCTTGTTGATGAACCGACAAACAGCATAACGGTTCGCGACACGATCGAGAACGTGCAGCTTATCGGCAAACTGATCTCCTCGCTTGATAAGGACCGAGCCGAGGTCGTGATGGATGTTGCGATCTATGAGGTGAATAAGACAGATCTTTTGGCTTTGGGAAATCAGATCGGGACCCAGGCACAATTGAGCAATCTTGGCGGTGTCGGCTTGCCGATCGTTACGCAAGGAACGACCCAGCCGATAACTAGCGGACTTCCGTTTGGGAACATAGATCTCGCCAGTATTGCTCTGGGATTGCCGATCAGCCAATTTAGCGCTTTTCAGAGGAAGAATAATACAAAATTATTGGCATCGACGCAGATACACGCATTCAATAATGAAGACTCATCAGCTCGGATCGGGCAACGCGTTCCGGTTCGAACGGCTTCGTTCGCTCCGATCGGCAATACAGGTACCGGAAATGCAAACAATAATTTTGTTGGCGATGTCATCAACTATGAACAGGTTGGTCTGACGCTGAAGTTCAAACCGATCGTTTTCCCGAATCAAGACGTTCAAGTTGCGATGGAGATCGAATCGAAAGACGTCGCCGGCGGCACAACCGATAATCCTGTCTTTACAGAACGCACAATAAAGGGCACGGCTCGAGTTCAGAACAACAAGACGTTGTTGCTTATGAGTATTGCCCAAAATGTCGAAAGTAACGGACGGGAAGGAATACCGCTTTTGAGTATGATCCCGATCCTCGGCCGTCTGTTTACAACACCAACGAAAGATAACAGACAGGTCGATATCGTTATCGCTATCACACCTCGCGTTATTCGTGCTCCGGCTATTTTGCCGGAAGACGAAGTCGAGCGTTCGACCGGTAGTATTGCAACACCGACGGGCGGTTCGCTTGAGGCGATGATAATGCAGGAAGAACGCGAAGAATACATCGCCGCCGCACGCAAATTGCCTACGAAAACGACCGTTCAATTGCCGGATCAGCCGGTCGATGCCCCGCAATATGTACGCAATGCTTCGGCAGCTGTTACGCCCGACGTAATGCCGGAAACTGAACTGGCGGTCGCCCAAGGACCGACAAAAAGTGCGGCGGAAGCATTGAACTTAAGGCCGATCGATACCTCTGTGCGAACGCTGGATATCGGTAAGACCTCGGATACTTCGATGGCTAACTTTGTGCCAAAGGCCGAACCGGCCGTTGCGATCGAACCTGTAACCGAAGCACCTAGAGATCCGATCACAAAGATCTCATTCGCCGGCGAGATGCCGCAAATGCAGAAAGGCGAAAAGACAAAGATCGCGGTGAATGTTTCGGGTTCGGGGCCTTTCAGGTCGGCCGTCGTGGGTTTGAAATTCGACGAGCGTAAAGTCGCAGTCCGTTCGATCTCATTTGGCGATGTTTTCGGTGCAGGACTTGCGAATTCTAGTGCGACACCATTCCTTAATCAGAACGGAATGATGTACGTATCGCTTTCGACGCCGACCGGCGAAGCCCAGCCTGCGGGTGTGCTTGCCTATATCGAGATCGAAGCACTGACGGACGGAACGCCGAATATTCGTTTTGAAAAAGATGTATTGAACTTTTTAACGACTGATGGCCGAAATTTTAGGATCGATTATTGATGTTGAATGAGCTCCGAAAAAAGATCGAGCATCGGAACCGTCAAGGCGGCTTCACCTTACTCGAACTTATTATCACGCTGACCGTTCTGGCGATCTTGGTGATGGGGACGATCCCGCTCACGCAAAATGCCGTGAAGCGTCAGCGTGAGATGAGACTTCGTGAAGAGCTTCGGATGATGCGTAATGCGATCGACGAATTCAAACGCGATACGATCGGAGCCTGTCCGCAAGGAGCAGTAACGACAGGTAATCCGACAACACGGCAAGGAGCCGGAGTCGCCGCTCCGCCGGATCCGCGAAGCCGGGTTGTTATCGACGATTGCACGATATTTGATACAGACAATATAGACCGTTATCCGCCAACACTGGATGTTCTGGTTGATGGCGTAAAGGTGAAAGAGCGGGGCATCAATGCGACCGGCGGCAGTGGGCTCGGGGATGATACCAAGCAGGCAACGGAGATAAATTCGGCAACCGAAGAGAAAACGAAAGTTTATCTCCGCGAATTGCCTATCGACCCTATAACCGGAAAATCGGATTGGAAGCTGCGGTCGTCGTATCAATCGCAGGACGACGAGAGTTGGGACAATATAAATGTGTTTGACGTTTCTTCCGCATCAGACGAAGAGGCGATGAACGGCGAGAAATATAGTGACTGGTAAAGTTATGCAAATAAAAGCTTTTGCCGCACAGCAACGGCGGTACTCAAATAGCGGTTTTTCGCTGTTGGAGCTGATGATCGCCATGTTCATTATAATCATATTGCTCTCAGTTGCGATCCCTACTTATCAGCGAACCGTTCAACAGGCCCGCGAAACCGTTTTGAAAGAGAACCTTTGGCAAATGCGAAAGACGATCGATCAATACGCCGCCGACAAAGGTAAACTGCCGCAGTCGCTCGATGACCTCGTCGAGGCGAAATATTTACATGAAATACCGGTCGATCCGGTGACTGAAACTGCGGAATGGGAACAGGTGATGGGCGAAGATTCTATGTCATCTGACGGCGGACAAGGTCTCATTAATGTGAAAAGCACATCAGACGGCCGCGACAGTAACGATACACCGTACAAAGATTATTAGTAAAAAATGTTATCCGGATTAACAAAACCAGCCTTTCCAAAGTCCGCTTTGGGTATTGAAAAAGAACGCATCACCGCTCTCGCTTTGCAAAAAGAGAGACACGGCACTTTTGGCATTAAACAGGCGGCGAGTATCGATCTGCCCGAGGGCTTGATCGAACCAAGTTTTACCGGCCGCAACATTTCGAATACGGCTGAATTTCGCGTAATGCTCGAAGAAGCCGTCGAAACGGCCGGGCTCGCCGATAAGAAAAGGTGGTCGGTTTCGCTAGCCAGCGGAACTGCCCGATCGGCAATATTGACTCTCGATGCGGGCTCGCCAAGCGGAAAAGAATTAGACGAAGTTTTGGATTGGAAAGCTGAGCAAAGCTTCGGAGCACCGTCCGCCGAGCTGCGTATTTCGCGTTATAAGATCGGCGAGGAGGCAGACGGACGAGCGAGATATTTCGCGTCGGCTATCTCTTTGGCCGTTCTGGATGAATACGAAACTATATTCGAAAGCTACGGTTGGAAGGCCGGTTTGATGCTGCCTAAAGCAGTTGGGGAAGCGAACTGGCTGATCGGCAATGCGACCCAGGCAGATTCGCTGTTGATCAGTTCGCAGCACGACGGATTTGTCGCACTTCTTTTACGCGGCGGAGTTCCGGCTGTTGTGCGTTCGGTGACCTGCACGCTCGCAGAACGCGAAGACGAGATATACCGTTTGCTGATGTTCTATAACGATCGCTATTCCAATGAAGGCGGTTCGTTGCTCGAAAACATTTTGCTTGTCGGAGCCGATCTTGTTCCCGCACGAATTCGTGAAATTTCAAACGAATCACTTGGCAAAACTCTCCAGATATTAAAGCCCGAAGACATCGGTTTGAATGTGCCGATCGGCAGTCTGAATTTCAATGATCTCGCCGGACCGGCCGGTCTCGCGGCACTCGCGTGGCAATAAATTATCCCGTTTCTCAACGGTTCGTCACGGATTTAGTGCGGCTCATAACATTTTCGTTGTGCTGTTTCCTTTTATAAACCAAAATTTCGTTACAAGATAGAAAGCTATTTTTTTAACGAAATTAAATGGAAACAACGCAAACCATCCCAGACGCGCAACTCATCGAATTTGTTCTGAACGGCCGCGAAGACGGCTTTGAGGAACTCGTTAAACGATACCAACGGCCGATCACCGGTTACGTTTTTCGTATGCTGAATGATTATGATTCGGCGCTCGATGTTACGCAGGAAGTTTTCATCAAAGTTTACAATTCACTCAACCGCTATCGGTCTGAATACAAATTTTCCACTTGGCTGTATCGGATCGCCCACAATGCCGCAATCGACCACATCCGCAGAAATTCGGTTTTAACGCAAAGTATTGAAACCGAGAATGAAGAAGGCTCGTATCAACTCCAGCTTGAAAGTCCGCTTCCGACACCGGAAGATGACCGAGAGCGAAGCGAGTGGCGAACAGAGATCAAAGCAGTCGTAAAATGTTTGCCGCAGGGTTACAGGGAACTGATCGTTTTACGTCATTCTCACGACCTGAGCTACGATGAGATCGCGGACATAACGAGCTTGCCGCTCGGAACCGTCAAGAATCGCCTTTTCAGAGCACGCGAATTGATGAGGAATATCTTCATCGAACGAGGCTTTACAGCATTCTAAGATCGATCTTATCTTATCCAGAAATTTGGTATGAGCATCCAGACTTTGGCCGTGTTTTGGCCGAAGCTTGATAAGCGGTTTTAGCAGATGACCTCACAGGCTCCAAAATTTTCCGATAATTGTGTCGAAGGTGATATCTCGGCATATATCGACGGCGAACTTTTGCCGGCGGATGAACTTGTGTTCGAACGCCATGTGGCGCAATGTGCCGTTTGCCGGTCGGAACTGAACGAACAGAAATTATTTTTGTCCGCTGTCAACGCTTCGCTTGATTCAAACGAACAGATCAACGTCCCGACAAATTTTACAAGGACTGTGGTCGCAACGGCCGAAAGCAAAGTGTCGGGCTTGCGCGATCCGCAGGAACGATCGCAAGCGATCTGGATCTGTTCGCTTATATTGATCGTGTCCGTCTTTGCCGTTGGCGCCGAATCTTTAGGTATCTTTGCAAAAGTCGCTTCCACCGCCGGAACTCTCGGCCAATTTGCCTCGAGCACATTTCACCTAGCTATGGTTTCGATCGCTGTAGCATTTCGATCTTTAACGGCCGTAGCGTTTTCGGCTTCTCCGCTTGTGTCCGTTGGCGTTGTTGCGGCAGCCGCTTTACTGGTGTTTTGCTGTATCCGCTTGTTACCGAAAATTCATAGGTCTCGATAATGCGAAAAAATACCTACATTTCAAAAAAATATTTGCGCGTCGGCGCAATGGTTTTTGTTGGTATGTTTGCAATTTTCACGCTGAATCTTCGGGCGGCCGGCTAAGGCTCCGGAATTCCGTATTGAAGGCGACGAAATGCATATCGATGAGGCACCGGAAACGAACGTTGTTGCTTTCGGTAAAAACGTCGTCGTCAACAAAAGTGCGAAGGGTGTTTTTGTGATGGGCGGCGATGTCAAAATAAACGGCAATGTCGAAGGTGATGTCGGCGTGATCGGCGGTTCGGTGACGCAGGCAAAAGATGCATTTATCGGTGGCGATATCATTGTGATCGGCGGTTCTTACAAACCGGAAATAGAACATCCGCTCCGAACCATGGGCAAAGAAACCGTGATGCTCGGAATATTTGAAGATGAGATCAGGGGATTTGCACGTGATCCATCGAGTATCTTTACACCATCATTAACAAGCGCTTATTTTGCTCAAAGACTCTTGTCGATCCTTTTCTGGTTTCTGATCTCGATAGGTTTGGCAACTATCGCTCCGGGCGGAATAAGCCGTGCTGTTACAAGGCTAAAATTGTCATCGTTAAAAGTCGCATTATTTGGTTCATTAGGTTTGGCGGCTGTCATTTTTATCGTTGCCGTCGGTGTAACTACGCTGCCGAATTATATTAGCGGGATTGCCGGACTGATGGCTCTGATACTCCTTTCACTTTCGTATATTCTGGGCCGCGTTACGCTCCATGTATTAGTCGGTAAGTATTTACAGAAACACCTTCTCGGCGATGGCTTCCGTTCAGAAGCGATCGCGATCCTTATCGGTGTTGTCGCCTGGACTGTTATGCTTTCCATTCCCTATGGTTGGACGGTTGGTGTCCTGTGCCTGTTTATTTCTGGTGTTGGTTTGGTCCTCACCTCCAAGACCCATACGGACTGGAGCACCGGCTAAAATACCGCATCCCCAACATTTACAAAACTTTACATAAAACGGTGAACTATTGCCTCGGCGTTTGCGTCTTAATCTAGAATGCAGGCAACTTATCGCCGAATTTTGCGTTAAATATAAAAAGTTACGAATTATTGAATTATGCAAAAGAAATCATCATTTTTTTCTAACCTCGGTCTGCAGGCGATGCCTGCTTTCGAATATCTGCTACTGGTCATTTTTATAGCGGCTTCAGCCTATGCGGTTTTAGGGCAGAATTCGGTTTTGAAAGAAACGACGGTACCGGGCGATGTTGTGTCGATTAATCAAAATACTATCGTTCTTTCGACGAAATTTGGGATGCTCAACATTAAGGTTTCGGATTCGGTCAAATATAAACGTGTCGATCCGGAAAAGAGAAGTTCTACTGATGCTACTGAGGCTACCTTCGCCGATATCAAAGTTGGTGACAAATTGGTTGTCATCGGTGTTCTTTCGAGTGATGGCAAAGAAATTCCGGCTCGTGCAGTTTATTTGATGTCAAAAGCCGACATCGCCGAACGCAATGCAAAAGAAGCAGCCGAATGGAGAACGAGAGGCATTTCGGGCAAGGTCAGTGCGGTTGACGCGGCCGCCGGGACGGTCACTGTCGATGTTCGCGGCATCGCTTCGACGACGAAGGTTGTTCTTACACCAAAGCCTGATGCTAAATTTTTGCGATACGCACCTAACTCGGTGAAATTCAGTGACGCCGTTGCCGGTTCGATCGGTCAGGTGCAGCCGGGTGATATGCTGCGTGCCCTTGGTGATAAGAATGCCGATGGTACAGCTTTTACGGCTGAAACTATATTAACCGGTGCATTTCGCACAGTTGCCGGAACCGTAAAAAGCGTTGACGTTGCAAAGAACGAGGTTGTTATCTCTGACTTTCAAACGAAAACGGATGTTACGGTCGATCTTGGATCGGCGTCGATGATGAAGCGTTTTCCTGAAGAATTGGCACAACGTTTGGCGATGGCACAAGCTATGGCAGCGGGCGGCGGACGTCCGGGCGGAACGGCCGGAGGCGGTGAACGGCCGGCGAGGCCTGAAGGTGCTGGACAAAAGGCCGGCCAAGCCGGCCAGGGAATGGGCGGAGGACGCGGTGCCGGCGGTATCGACGAGATGATCGAGCAATTTCCAAATATTACCGCAGCCGATCTAAAGACCGGCGAAATGATAGCGGTTTCCAGCACGAAAACCGAAAACGAAGGACGCATTACCGCGATCAAATTTCTTGCAGGCGTCGAGCCTTTTATCCGCATTGCACAGGCAAGCGGCGGTAGACGCGGTGGTCGTGCGGTTGACGGCGGATTCTCAGTTCCGGGACTCGATGGATCTGAACTTCCACAGCAATAATTTATACACCAGCGGCATTGCCGCAATTTATATTCGATCAAATAATAGAGAGTGAACTCAAGATGAAAACATTAAAGCCATTATTAACTTTTATACTGCTCGCAATAGCCCTGGCTTTGCCGGCATACGGACAGCAGAACGGCAGTCTTACCGGCCAGGTGGTCGATTCGTTTGGATCGGTAATCGTTGGTGCAACGGTAAAGGTGACCTCTGCAGATCAACAAGAAAAGACAACGACCACGAATTCTAGCGGCCAATTTACGGTCACCGGACTCGCACCGGGAAAATATTCGGTTTCGGTTTCGGCAGAAAGTTTCGCCACCTACGAAAATACAGAAGTTGACATCACAGCCGGAAAACGCGAAACGATAAACGTTCCGCTGGCGGTCGAAGAGGTTGCAGCAGAGGTCGAAGTAAATAACGAAGGGGTTTCGACCGATCCTAACAATAACGCAGGAGCGACGGTTTTGAGCGAGAAAGAACTCGATGCTCTGCCGGACGATCCGGATGCATTGGAGCAGGCTCTTCAGGCTCTTGCCGGCCCGTCGGCAGGTCCGAATGGCGGTCAGATCTACATCGACGGATTTACCGGCGGCGAACTTCCGCCAAAAGAATCGATCCGCGAGGTTCGGATCAATAATAATCCTTTTTCTGCAGAATATGATCGACTTGGTTTTGGCCGCATCGAGATCTTGACCAGGCCCGGCTCGGATAAATTCCGCGGCTCCTTTGATACGCGGTTCAACGATGAAAGTCTGAACTCGCGTAATCCGTTTTCGACGAACCGCGCGTCGAGCCAAATGCGCTCGATTCGGCGGTAATGTTTCCGGTCCGCTGCAGAAAGGCAAAGCGTCATTTTTTCTTTCCATCAATCAGAGAACAGAAGACACAAACTCTGTGGTCAACGCGATAATTCTGGATCCGTCGTTGAATCCGCTGCCGTTTCAGCAGGAATTTCAAACACCGAGCAAGCGATTGAACATCAGCCCGCGGATCGATTACGCGATCAACGAGAATAATACGCTTGTATTTCGATATAATTTCAATCGCCGTTCTAACGAAAATCAGGGCATCGGCGGAAGTTCGCTTCCGGAACGAGGCTACGATTCGACCTCGACCGGTCACGATTTCCGAATCACTGAAACATCTATCTTGAACTCAAAAACGGTGAATGAAACGCGTTTCGAGCTCGAATTCGATAAAAACCAGCAGAATGGTGACAATTCCATCCCGACCATTAATGTTGCGGAATCATTTACATCTGGTGGTTCCCAGGTTGGAAACAGCTTTAACAAGAATAAGCAATGGGAACTGCAGAACTATACAACCACATCTTTCGGTAAGAGCTTGCAGCACTCGGTCAAATTTGGTGTCCAGGCTGAAGGCAATTATATAACCGATAGATCGGAGAACAATTTTGGCGGAACCTTTCAATTCAATGGAGCCCCGGCGGTTACAAGCCCGGATGGCTGTTTCCCGACCGAACCTGGGTGTACAGTAATATCTCCGGCAGTTTCGCCGCTTGATCAGTATCGCGGAAGA
Organism: uncultured Acidobacteriota bacterium; assembly: GCA_963720905.1. Lineage (GTDB taxonomy): Bacteria > Acidobacteriota > Blastocatellia > Pyrinomonadales > Pyrinomonadaceae > OLB17. Next base: position 239,254 of record CAVRHB010000007.1, on the reverse strand, counting down.
TTGATGGGATCGACAGACGATCGCTTTTATCCGACGCAATTCTCGATCACCACAGGTGAACCTCAGCAGAGCGTTTCAAGGGTTCATTATGGACTGTTCGCCACTGACGATTGGCGTATCAATCCGGGTTTGACGCTTAGTTTTGGCCTTCGTTATGAGAACCAAACCAATATCAGCGATAATCTGAATTTCGCACCACGATTTTCATTCGCCTATTCGCCGGGAGCAGCATCGGGTAAATCGAAAACTGTCTTTCGCGGCGGTTTTGGAATGTTCTACGATCGATTCAGTGAAAACCTGACGTTGAATGCTTTGCGTTTCAGCGGATCGGAGCAGCTCAATTTGATCGTTAACGCAAACGATCCTGATCCGGTTCGCCAAGCTGCTGCTATCGCGCTTTTACAGCAAGCAGTATTCACACAAAGCGGTGTGACAAATGTCCCGACAGCCGCTCAGATCTTGGCCGCGTTGCCGCAGTCGAACACGATCCAGTTGGTTTCACCGGATCTCAGATCGCCCGTAACGTATCAAGGAATGATCGGCGTCGAACGAGCGTTGCCTAAGAACACATCGCTGTCTGCTTTTTTCATCACGTCGCAAACAAACAACGTATTGCGTTCGCGGAACATCAATGCTCCGGTTTGTTTCGATCTAACTAACTGCGATGACGGAATTCGACCCGATCCGACTGGCGGTGATCAATATCAATATGAATCGACCGGCACATCGCGTCAGAATCAGTTCGTCGTCAACATGAGAACGTCATTCCTTCCGGGAATATCGCTTTTCGGAAACTACCGCTATGGATTTTCCAAGAGCGATGCTGACGGTGCCGGTAGCTTTCCGGCTTATTCATACGACCTTTCAGGTGAATACGGCCGAGCATCGGGTGACATCCGCCACTATGCAGTGCTTGCCGGAAGTGTTCAGGTTCCCTGGGGAATTTCGCTCAGTCCGTTCATTATCGCCAGAAGCGGCGGGCCTTTCAATATAACGCAAGGCATCGATGTAAATGGTGACGGACGATACACAGAACGCCCGACATTTGCACAACTCGGCGCACGCTGCAATGAGCTTGGTTTGACGACCTCGTGGTGCGACGTTTCGGGTTTTGATCCGAATGCGACAATTCCACGGAACTTCGGCCAATCGGCACCGTATTTTTCGGTCAATCTGAGAGCTTCGAAAAATTTCGGTTTTGGTTCGACGGGTAAAGCGTCGGCAGCCGGTTCGCCTGATGCAGGCGAGGGCGGAGGTCGAGGCGGACGCGGAGGCGGCGGCCGTGGAATGGGCGGCGGCCGCGGCGGATTTGGAGGGTTCGGCGGCAGCGAAAGAAAGCCGTATAACCTGAATCTCGGCATTAGCTTTGAAAATCTGCTAAATAACGTGAACTTTGGTTCGCCGGTCGGCAGCCTTAGCTCAAGCCGTTTCGGTCAAGTGACATCAACAACCGGCGGTTTCCGCGGCGGTGGTGCAACGGCAAATAGACGAATCGAACTCAGCGGCAAGATTTAGCTGGTAATTCGATCGAGTTAATAACAAAAATAGGCTGCCGGATCCGGCAGCCTATTTTATTTTTAAAGTTTAGAATTAACTTGCGAAACGGCTGCTTTTCCACCAGTCGATGGTGTGTTTCAAACCCTCTTCGAGACCGACGAGTTTCGAATATCCGAGGCATTCGACGGCTCTGGAATTATCGGCTTGCGAATGAATGACATCACCTTTTCGCGCCGGAAGATATTCGGCTTCGACATCGGAATTTCCCGTGATCGTTTTTAATGAGTCCAGCAGGGAATTAAGCGAAACGCGTTCGCCGTTTGCGACGTTCATGACTTCGCCGATGCCTTTGTCAGTTTGTGCGGCCGCGATGTTTGCCGCAACGACGTTTGCGATATAAGTAAAATCACGCGACTGCTCGCCGTCGCCGTAGATCGTCGGCTGTTTGCCTCTCATCAAGGCGTCGATAAAGCGTGAGATGACGCCGGAATATGCCGACGAAGGGTTTTGCCGCGGGCCAAATACATTGAAATAACGCAGGCAAAGAGTTTCCAACCCGTAAACGTGATTAAACACCGAGCAGTTATATTCGCCGGTTAGTTTTGCCGCGGCATAAGGCGAAAGAGGCTCAGGCCGCATCGTCTCGACCTTTGGCAACGTCGGCTGATCGCCGTAAGCAGAACTCGACGCTGCATAGATCAGCCTCTTAGCACCGGCATTTTTTGCTTCGACCAAGAAGATTGAATGTACCGTCAGTGCACGCTTTATGCGTCTCAAGCGGGTCATCGATGGATCGGGGAACGCTAGGCAGGGCGGCTTCGTGAAAAACGATCTCAACGCCGTTCAGAGCTTTCTTTAATGCAACTGAGTCATTCAGATCGGCCTCAATAAATTCAAAACTGCCGGTGATCTCGTCCAGATTTTCTCTAAAACCCGTGACGAAGTTATCGAGTATCGTCACTTCGGCTCCTTGAGCCAGCAATTCATCAGCCAAATTCGAGCCGATGAATCCTGCACCGCCGGTTACCAGAACCTTTTTATTTAGCATAATCTGATAGCCTATCGTCCGACTCCGACATATTCGAAACCAAGCTCACGCATATCTTCGGGTTCGTAAACATTGCGGAGATCGGCGATTCGCGGCGATCTAAGCAAGGTTTTGACCTTTTCCATATCGAGAGCACGAAACTGGTTCCATTCTGTCAACAGAACGAGTGCGTCAGCATCTCGGATCGCGTCATACTCGTCTTTGGCATATTCTATATTTTTCAGAATGTGCGAAGCTTCTTCCATCGCGACCGGATCGTAAGCTTTTACCGTCGCTCCGCGTTCCATCATTTTATTGATGATATCCACAGCAGGTGATTCGCGCATATCGTCTGTTTCAGGTTTGAATGAAAGGCCGAGAACGCCGATCGCTTTGCCGTTCAGATCGCCGCCGACGAGTTTTTCTATCTTCGGGATCATCGCATCACGCTGCAGTTCATTGGCTTCGATGACGGTATCGACAATACGCGTTTCTACGCCGTATGCATCGCCTACCTTTGTCAAAGCACGCGTGTCTTTTGGGAAGCACGAACCTCCGTAACCCGGACCGGGATGAAGAAATTTCTTGCCGATGCGATTGTCCATTCCCATTCCGCGTGCGACATCATGAACGTCGCAGCCGATAGCGTCGCAAAGATTTGCGATCTCATTAATGAAGGTGATCTTTGTTGCAAGAAAAGCGTTCGCCGCGTATTTGATAAGTTCTGCGGCTTCGAGAGATGTGATAACGATAGGCGTTTCGATCAGATACAAGGGGCGATAAAGGTCTTTCATTATATCGATCGCTTTTGTATCGTCAGTGCCGATAACGACACGGTCGGGCCGCATGAAGTCTTCGATGGCCGCACCTTCGCGAAGAAATTCCGGATTGGATGCGACACCAAAACCTGTTTCAGTTTCCAAGTTTTCCTGAATGAAATTACGAAGCCATTTTCCGGTTCCGACCGGAACCGTCGATTTTGTAACCAAAACCTTGTAGCCGTTCATTGCTTGAGCAACATCCTTTGCAGCCTGCTGGTAATAGCTCATATCAGGCGAGCCGTCCGCTTTTGGCGGAGTTCCGACCGCAAGGAAAACGACCAATGCGTCAGTAACTGCCGAAGCGATATCGGTAGTGAAATGAAGCCGTCCGGCCGCTTTATTCTTTTCTACTATTGTATCGAGGCCGGGTTCATATATAGGAATAATACCGTTATTAAGTTTATCGATTTTGCCGGCATCAACGTCAACACACGTGACCTCAACACCGAATTCTGCGAAACATGCTCCGGTGACCAAACCTACGTAACCGGTGCCGATAACTGCTATATGCATAAATAAAATAAAATAGTCGAACTTGGATCAAACAAATATTCTTACAAATTTCGAACGCAAAACAAAACGAGACGGGTCACATTTTTCAACATGACCCGTCTTGAATTTTATCAGAACTGTTAAGTTCAGCGGATGTTTAGCGAGTAGGGCTAACGATGATCGGACCGCCACCGGTTTCCGGTTCGTTGTTTCCGCCTAAAAGAATGGCTGTTCCGGCTGCACCTGCAGCAAGAAGGACTAACCAAGGCCAACCGGCAACACGTACCGGAGGAGCCGAATCAGGGCGAAGGCATGGTTTACAACCGGTTTGCGAAAGGTTTCCGGCTGTAGCCGTTGTTCCTGCAGCAACTTGCTTATCGGTCGAACCTTCACGCATCGTAACAAGACCGCTGGTCGTGTCAACGTGCGTGTGTGAACATTCAACTTCAACCGCAAAGCTATCAGCCTGTCCGGCATCAGCGATCGCAGTTGTATCTTTGGTTGTGATCGTGGTTGCTACGCCGGCGGCGTTCGAAACGCGTGCTTTGCCCGACGAAAGGACACCCACAATGCTATTGTCTGAAAAGTTCAGCGTGATGCTGGTGTCAGCCAAGAGCTCGATGCGTCCTGTTTTGCCAAGACTGATCGTAGCGCTTGAGTCAGCGGACGTGACGATAGTGCTTCCCGAAATAACGGTTGAGTTCGAAACAGCGGTCTGTCCGTTTACTGTAACGTTACCCTGCACCGTGATCTCACCCGTAAGGTTGGCGGGAAGTGCGAGTGCGGCCGTCGAATAGACACACAAAATCGCGACGGCTGTAAGCACGGTGGTAAATTTACGTATAGAATTTTTGCCGAGCATTTAATTTATCTCCTCCTGATAACAATCCTGGTATAAATCCTTTCAATTAGAAAGGTAAGTTTTTTCATTGCAATTGCGAAAGGTTTGAAATACTTATCGCATTGACCGATTTTAATATAGATAACGGTCTGAAACAAATCGTAGGCATAATGGCTGCGAGGACTAATGCCTCAGCGATTATACCAAAAAAATATCGTTAACGGGAAACTAAATTATCGAATCCCGTTTAAACCAACAAAAGAAGTCTGTTGGCTTACCAAGCCCTGAAATCGGGCTTATTCATTTTAATGACAATAATTTCAAAAATCAAACCATTGAAACTTTTACACGAATCGATGTCCTATGTCAATGAAAAGGAACGTCAATTCGCAAAAAATGAAAAATCGTAAATCGCAGCAACTAATACTTATAAGCTTTGATTTAATAATAATTTATCATATAGCGAAGTGAATGGTAAAACCGAAAATCGGAAATAGTTCACGAATAGTAAACCGAGGCCGGAGAATGGTCCGTGATTCACATAAATAGCTAAGGTGAATTGCTGATAGCCCGATCTGCATTATTCTTTGTCCGCGATTTACTATTTACGAAGCATTTGATTTAATTCGATAAATCGGTTTTTGCAATATAAAGGAGAATCCAAATCAATGAAATTGAAAGCATTTTGCTTATTTTTGCTTGCGGCCATTGCTGTAGGCTGCGGCAGCGGAGCGGGAACGCAGGCTCCAAAGAGCGATAAGATAAAGATCGGCTTTGCGATGGACACCCTAAAAGAAGAGCGTTGGGTGCGTGATAAAAAGGCGTTCGAAGCTCGCTGTGCCGAGATGAAGGTCGAATGCGTTATCACCGTAGCGAATAATATCGCCGACCGACAGGCAAATGATGTAGATAATCTGCTAACGCAAGGCGTTGATGTTCTGGTCATTGCTCCGAACAACGCTACTCAGGCGGCGTCGATGGTGGAAAAAGCAAAGGCGCAAGGCGTTCCGGTCATCAGCTATGACCGCTTGATCAACTCCGACAAGATCGATGTTTATATCTCGCATCAAGTTCCGGTTATTGGCCAAAAGATCGCTGAATATGCACTTGAGAAAGTCCCGACCGGAAATTACGCGATGATCTACGGTTCTTCGACTGATAACAATGCATTAATAATGAAGAAGGCACAGCTGGAGGTTCTCGACGCAGCGATCAAAAGCGGTGCGATAAAAATAGTCGCAGACCCGTTTATTCCGGATTGGAGTCCGGATGAAGCTTTGAACCGGGCGGAAAACGCGCTAACGCAGAATAACGACAAGATCGATGCATTTCTTGTTTCAAATGATGGCATGGCCGGCGGCGTTGTTTCGGCATTAAAAAATAAAGGATTGGCCGGGAAAGTTCTGGTCACTGGCCAAGACGCTCAGATCGACGCCCTTCAGCGGATCGCCGAAGGCACTCAAACGATGACGGTCTATAAACCGATCATTCCGCTGGCGAACGCGGCGGTCGATGCGGCTATAAAACTTGCGAAGAAAGAGAAGCTGGACAATGCTAAACCTTTTAAGAATGACGCGATCGATAAAGAAGTGCCGGCGATCTTGCTTGAGGTGACAAGTGTTGACCGATCGAATTTGATGGACACGGTTATCAAAGATGGTTACGCAAAATACGAAGACGTTTATAAAAATGTGCCGGAAGCCGATCGTCCTCCGCGTCCGCAGCAATAACAGATGATGGCAAATGGATCATCCGTCGTCCTCGCCGCCGATCTTGGCGGAACGAACATTAGAATGGCTGCCGTCGACGGTGACGGCAGAATTTTGCATAGGACGGAAAATTCGACTCCGCGAACCAGCGATGATTCGGCGATAACTCAAACGCTTGCAGATATGCATTCAGAGCTATCGTCCAAACTCGGCTTCGAACCTTTAGGAGTCGGCATCGCGGCGGCATCGATAATAGATCCCGTGAACCAGATCTTGACGAGTTCGCCGAATATTCCCGAACTGAACGGATCGCATCTGCCGGCTAATTTATCGAGAATGATAAATTCGCCGGTGCTTCTTGAAAACGACGCGACGGCGGCAGCGATCGGCGAAAACTGGATCGGTGCTTCTAAAGATGTCGATAGTTCGATCTGCATCACGCTTGGGACGGGCATCGGAGGTGGCATTATTATTGATGGCCAAGTTCTCCGCGGCATTGACGGAACCGCCGGCGAGATCGGTCACGTTGTCGTTGAATATGATGGACATCCGTGTGGATGCGGAAACTTTGGCTGTATCGAACAATATGCGTCTGCGACCGCGATGGTTCGCCTTGCGAAAGAGGAATTAGCGAACTTTCCGGCGTCGTCACTTGCAAAGGTCGAGAGGCTCGACGCAAAAGAGATCTATGACGCGGCATTTAGTGGTGACGAATGTGCTATTAAGGTTTTTCAAAAAATGACTGCTTATTTAGGAGACGCGGTCACCGGGCTTGTGAATACTTTTAATCCCGAAATGATCGTGATCGCGGGCGGTCTCGCAAGAGGTTGGGATATGTTTGGAGATGGTCTTCGGGAACATATTGATAGAAAAGCGTTTCGAAGACCGGCGGAACGTGTTAGAATCTTGCCAGCGGTGCTTGGTTCGGATGCGGGTGTGCTCGGTGCGGCGAAAGCGGTTTTCGATCTGGCCGCAGGATCATAAAAAAATAAAAATTATTTCGGATAATCATGGACGTTTATCATAAAGTTTTAGCAAAGCTATACGAGCTTTCCGGCGGTAAGGAATCCGTCGACCTCGACCTCTCGGAAATAACTAAAGAGCTCGGGTATTTTCCGAGTCGCGAAGGTATTGCAAACCAGCTGATGCAGGAAGGTTGGATCACCGAAACCTCGCGTAAGTATGTTGTTCGCATCACGCACTGGGGAATCGGCGAAGCCAAGAAACGCGCAGCAAGCCCGAACAGCGATCCGAGCACCATTGCAAAAAACGGCACACGTTTGGCGGCCGCGGCCCGCGAACTTCTCGTTGCTGTGGACCTCTTTGCCGACAAGCATAAGAAAGACAATTTGGACCTCGTGGAAAAACACGCCGACGAACTTACTGCCATAATTAAAACTCTTAGATCTGAATTGTAACGTCTGCGGTTGCTTTCGCAGACGATCCATTTTATAATATCCGTTTCCTGCAATGCGTGGGACGTGTTGAGTGGGTTTGGTGCCCACTTTTTATTTTGGATCATTTTGAGATGGCTGAGCAAAGAAACGAGATAAAGATCAGATCGATCGCCGAAGCGGCTTGTGCTGCAAAGAACGTCGAATTTGTTCATCTCGAATTGGCCGGATCGAAGAAAAGCTTTACCGTAACTGTTTATATAGATAAAGAAGGCGGTGTTTCGGTCGAAGATTGTGCGGAAGTTTCGCGTGAGATAGAAGCTGTCATGGACGCTGATGACCTCATCGAATCCGCTTATGTCTTAGAAGTTTCGTCGCCGGGGCTCGAACGCGGACTTTACAGCTTGGCGGATTTTGAAAAATTTACCGGCAGTTTGGCAAAGATAAAATTTATCGAACCGGTGAAGGAACGCAAGAGCGTGAAAGGTGTGATCGATCGGATCGAGAACGGCGAGATCGTGATCGCGGAAAAGGGTTCGGATGAGATCCGTTTCAATTTTCAGAACGTCAAAAAGGCGAATTTGCAGGTTGATCTGAACGAAGAATTTAAGAAACGCCGGCCAAAAGGCTAGCGGATGCGTTAGTAATATGACGACAACATCTATCGGACAAAGTATTGATACGTTGTGTGCCGAACAGGGCCTCGACCGAGACATGGTTATCGAAGCCATGAAAGAAGCCGTGCGAGCCGCTGCCCGAAAACAATTTAGGGCACAGGACAAGACCGGCGAAGGCATTCAGGTCGAATGGAACAACGAAGAAGGAATGATCGAGATCTCTGTGCAGAAAGAGGTTGTCGAAACGGTCGAAAATCCTTCAGGCGAATTATCGCTTGTTGAAGCTCAGGAACTTGCCGGCGACGAAGTAGAGATCGGCGATCTTCTTTTGATACCTCTGCCGCAAGAAGAAATGGGCCGTATCGCGGCTCAGACGGCGAAGCAGATACTTGTTCAAAAGGTTCGTGAAGCGATCCGCAAGAAAGTTTATGACGAATACATCGACCGCAAAGGCGAACTCATCAACGGTATGGTGAAACGCTTCGAACGCGGTGATATGATCGTCGATCTCGGCAACAACCTAGAAGCGATCCTGCCGCGGAAAGAGCAGTCGCGCGGCGAGCTTTGGAATCAAGGCGAACGCATTCGCGTTGTAATAGTCGATGTTTCCGAGGAACAGAAAGGCCAGCAGATAAAAGTTTCGCGTGCGTCATCTGAGCTTGTTAAGCGTCTATTTGAAGTTGAAGTTCCTGAGATCTACGACGACACGGTGACGATCAAATCGGCCGTTCGCGAACCCGGCGATCGTGCGAAGATCGCGGTTACGTCAAATGAAAAAGACGTCGATCCGGTCGGAGCGTGCGTTGGTATGAAAGGATCGCGCGTTCAGTCGATCATCAAAGAACTTCGCGGAGAAAAGATCGACATTATCGAATGGTCGGATGAACCCTCGGTCTTTGCGGCAAATGCACTTTCGCCGGCAAAGGTTTCGCAGGTTCGAATCACTGATGTCGATAAACGCAAGATGGAAGTTATCGTCGGCGAAGACCAATTGAGCCTTGCGATCGGTAAAAAAGGACAGAATGTCCGCCTCGCGACGCGGCTGGTTGGCTGGAACATCGATATCGTCAGCGAAGACGTACTTAAGAAAGAGATCGCTCTGAAAATGGGCAAGATGATGGCGTCAGGTGAAGCCGTTCCGGTTGCTGCTCTCGAAGGAGTTACATCGAATCAGGCTGAAACTCTTGCCGAAAAGGGAATCGAAAATGTCGAGCAATTGGCGGCTGCTTCGATCGATGACATCGTTGATTTTCTCGACGTCAGTCTTGACGAAGCTGAATCGATCATAGCGATCGCGGCGAGCATCGTCGCGGCTCGAAACTCAGAACCGGAAGAATCGGCGGCCGAAGGTTCAGAAGAAATTGCGACTGTAGAAGGCTCGGCTGATGCTGAAATTTCCGAAGAAGTTGTTGTAGAAGAGACTTCGGAAACGGAAGCTGCTGAAGAAGCGGTCGAGGAAGTCGAAGTCGCAGAAGAATTAGCAGAAATGGCAGAAGTTGAAGTTCCTGCCGAAGCCGAAATTACGGAAGAAGTAGAAGCTTCAGAAGAAACCGAAACGCCGGAAACCGCTGAAGAAGAAAACGAAAAAGTTGAAGCCGAGGCAGTTGCCGAAGCCGAAGACGAAACAGAAACCGACGATGCGAAGACACTATAAATATATGTCTCCGCCCGTCGCTGAAAAGCCGTGAACAAGTATTGAGAACTTGTCACGGCCAAATCGGAGCAATGCTCCAAGTATAGAAATTACTAGATATGGCCATTGGCAAGAAAATACGAATTTACGATCTCGCACGCGAAGTCAAACAAGATGCGAAACGCGTCATGGAAGACCTTCGCCGCGAAGGCGCAGATGTCAGCGTTGCATCAAACTCGGTTTCGGCCGAACTCGCGGAAAAAGTTAGGCTAAAATATTTCCCAAAGACCGAGGTTGCCCCAAAGCGTGCGATCAAGGTCATCAAAAAAGCCTCCAAAGCAAAAGCAAAACCCGAAGCGGAAACCGAAGCGGAAGAAACTGCCCCAGATGAAACTCCGGCTATTGCCGAAGAACCGGCTGTCGAGGCGAAACCGAAAACAAAACGTCTTGCCAAAAAAGCCGAACCTGTGGCAGAAGAGGCTGTCGAAGCTAAGACAGTTGAGCCGGCTGAAGAAAAAGCAGACGAAGAGCCTGTAAAAGCTAAGAAAAGAGTCGTTACCAAAAAGGCTATCGAAGCCAGCCGCGGATGCCAGAGAATCCGAGGAAGCGGAGGAAAAGGCTGCCGCAGACCTAGAAGCCGCAGTCGAGCCCGAAACGGAGCCTGTCGAAGCGGAAACCGAAGTTGCTGCCGAAGAAGAGAAGCCTAAGAAACGCATTCTTCGTCCGACCGGCACACAGATCAAACAGCTTACGCTTACTCGCGACGCGCTCGAGAAAGGTGTCAAAGCCGGCGACCGCATAGTCAGCGATAGTCCGACCAAGACAGGAAAATTGGCGGGCGGACGAGCCGACGGGCCGCGTGATTCGCGCGGAAGACTGCTCAATCTCAAAGGCACGCCCGGTGAGACATCCACTCCGAAATTAAATTACACTCCGCCGGCCGATAATCGCCGTCGACCGGGACGTTCCGGTGGACGGAAAGGACGAGGAGCAGCTGATCGCGCCGGACGTTTCGCCGAACGCGACATCGATATGCCGCGTCAGCGAACGATCGAAGAACGTATTCTCGATCAGGTCAACCGCAAGGCTGACGCGGAAGGCTTGACCCCGATCCGATTGACCGAAGGTGCAACCATTCGCGAATTTGCCGAAGCTTTAGGTATCACTCCGCGTGACATTGTTCAGCTTCTGATCAAACGTGGTGTTTTCGCAACTCTGAACCAGCCGATGGGAGAAGCGATGGCAACCGAGATCGGTGCGGAACTCGGTTATGAAGTTACGTTCGCCGCGTTCGAAGACATGGTCATCGAACAGGAATTCGAAGAACTGATCGCTGCAGATGCGGACGACACAGAATTTGCAAGACCGCCCGTTGTTACGGTCATGGGACACGTCGATCACGGTAAAACGTCGCTGCTTGATGCGATCCGCTCCGACAATGTTGCGGAAGGCGAAGCGGGCGGCATCACACAGCATATCGGTGCATATAGTGTTTACGTTCCAAACCCGGATGATGCGGATGAACCGCGGCGAGTAGTTTTCTTGGATACGCCTGGTCACGAAGCGTTTACTATGATGCGTGCCCGAGGTGCCAAGGCAACCGATATCGTTATCCTGGTTGTCGCGGCGGACGACGGAGTTATGCCGCAGACGATCGAAGCTGTCGAGCATTCAAAAGCGGCAGGCGTTCCGATCATCGTTGCTATCAATAAGATCGACAAACCGGACGCAAATCCGGACAAGGTAAAACAAGGGTTAGCACAGCTGGGATTGCAGCCGACCGATTGGGGCGGCGACATTGAAATGGTTCCGGTTTCGGCAAAGAAACGCGAAGGCCTGGATACACTTCTTGAAACGGTTCTGCTTCAAGCCGATATCTTGGAATTGAAAGCCAGCCCAACACGGCGAGCTTCCGGCGTTGTACTCGAAGCAAAACTGGATAAAGGACGCGGTGCGGTTGCGACAGCACTTGTTCAACAGGGAACGCTCAAAGTCGGCGATCCCTTCATTGTCGGACAATATTACGGAAAGGTTCGTGCGATGTTCTCCGATCGCGGTGAGATAGTGGACGTAGCTCCACCGGCAACACCGGTTGAAATACTTGGTTTGCAAGGCGTTCCGCATGCCGGCGATACATTTCAGGTGGTTGCGAATGTCGACCGTGCGCAAACTATCGCACAACAGAGACAAATGCAGGCCAGACAAGCGGCAATGCTCAAGACCACAAAACGCGGAATCGAATCGCTTGGCTTGGCAGAGATCAAGGAACTGCTTGTTATTTTGAAAGCGGATGTTCAAGGTTCGGTCGAAGTATTAAAAGCCACGCTCGAAAAACTTTCGACGGAGAAGGTAAAGGTTCGAGTTATTCGCGCCGGCGTCGGTGCGATCGCCGAATCGGACGTTCTATTGGCATCGGCAACGCAATCGGACAATGCATCGACCGCAGTCGTGATCGTCGGTTTCAACGTCAGGCCTGAACCGCGTGCTGCCGAAGTCGCTAGACTCGAAGATGTGGATATTCGCCTGCATTCGATCATTTACAAGGTCGAAGAAGAGATCAAGGCCGCGATGATCGGTATGCTCGATGCGATCATTAAGGAAGTTATCCTCGGAAAGGCTCTCGTACAGGAAACGTTCAAGGTTTCAAAGGTCGGCGTGATCGCCGGTTGCCGCGTGACCGACGGCGTTATTCGCCGACAAGCAAAGGCTCGGCTCATTCGCGACGGCGTAGTCATTTGGGAAGGCGATATTTCGACGCTCAAACGCTTTAAGGATGACACGAACGAGGTCAAACAAGGATTTGAATGCGGTATCAGTCTCGTCAATTACAACGATATTAAAGTAAATGACGAGATCGAGGCATACATTATTGAAAGCACCGCCGCGACGGAACTTTAGTCGGTGGTAGATAGGTTTTATGCGACGCCCGGAAAGATTGGCAGAATCATTACGCGAAGAGATCGCGGAGATCGTCGGTTTCGAATTAGACGATCCGCGGCTCGAAGCTGCGACGGTCACGGCGGTAGAAGTTTCCGATGACCTTCGCGATGCCAAGGTTTTTGTGCTAATTAACGGCACGGACGAGGAAAAGAAAAAGGCTATGCAGGCGCTGCAAGGTGCAGCCTATTTTGTCCGTCAGCAGGTCGCATTAAGTTTAAGTCTTCGACATGCTCCTCAGCTTCATTTTGCTCGGGACACGGTCGAAGAAAACGCTGCTCGCGTTGGAGAATTGCTCCAAACGCTCGACGGCGAACAAAAAAGTGAGGAAGTAAATGATGAAGGATGAACGGAGAATGGTGAATTGAAGGAAAACTTCTGAAGTATCGCCATTTATCGTCCACCATTTCATCATTCGCAATTATTTATTAGTGCTAAGCCAAGTAGTTGAGTTAATTGAAAATAAGAACCAGTTCGGAATTACGACCCACATAAAACCGGACGGCGATGGAGTCGGATCTTCTCTAGGCCTGTATTGGCTCCTGAAGAGTTTAGGCAAATCGGCTGATGTGATCGTCCGCGGAGACGTTCCACCATCTTACAAAACCTTGCCCGGCGCAAATATCATCCGGGATGTTGCCGAGGTCGATAAAGAATACGACGCAATTTTTGTGATCGAATGTTCGGATCTGGACCGTCCCGGAATCGCCGGACTCGAAAACGAAACGACCGTCAATATCGATCATCACAGTACAAGCGAACATTTCGGTTCGATCAATTGGATAGATTCGACGGCTTCCGCCGTTGGAGAAATGATCTACAATTTATGCAAAGCGATCGGCGGCCGGGTTACGCCGGAGATCGCCGCGTGTGTTTACATGGCGATGATCACGGACACGGGATCTTTCCATTTTTCGAATACGACCGACCGCACATTAAAGGTAGCGTCCGAGTTGTTAAAAGCGGGCGTTAAGCCGGCTGAGATCTCCGAAGCTGTCTATAACAATTATCCCTGGTCGCGGATCGAACTGATGCGGCGCGTGCTTGAAACCGTAAAGCGTGACGCGACCGGACGTGTTGCGTGGATGCGGCAAACGCTTGAGATGCGCGAAGATTCTAACGCCATTGATGGCGATAATAACGGTTTTGTTAACATTCCGCTCGCCGCAAAAGAAGTCCAAGCAACGATATATATTCGCGAGGTCGAAGCGGGAAGTTATCGTGTCAGCCTGCGGTCGAAAGGCTCGGTAAATGTCGCGCAGGTCGCCGAACTATTTGGCGGCGGCGGACATAGAAATGCTTCGGGGTTGCGGATAGACGGCGATTGGCAAACGGTCGAAAGCCAATTGGTTGAAAAGGTTTCCGAGGCGGTCGATCGGGCAAGCGACGATTGGGTAACCGTCGAACCAAATTAAATGGCTGAAAAAGAAAAGCGTTATAAATGGCGGCGCGAAGGCTATCGCGAAAATACCAAAGGCCTGTTGATGGTAAACACCGGCGACGGCAAAGGTAAAACGACCGCCGCTCTCGGCGTTTTGGTAAGAGCCGCCGGACGCGGTATGAACTGTTGCCTGATACAGTTCATGAAATCGAAAACCGATCGTTACGGCGAGCATGAATCGCTCGAACAACTCGGCATCGAGATCCACACGATGGGCGACGGTTTCACTTGGGACACCAACGACACTGCTCAAGATATCAAAACTTCCGAGGAAACATGGGCCCTTTGCCTAGAAAAAATGCGCAGCACGGATTATGATCTGCTCGTTTTCGATGAGCTCGTTTATGTTCTCGATTACAAATTTTTAGATGTGAATAAGGTGCTCGCCGATATCAAACAGGTCCGCGAAGAACAGCCGAATCTGCATATCATCGTGACCGGCAGAAATGCTCCGCCGGAACTTGTCGAAGCGGCCGATCTTGTGACAGAAATGAAGGAGATCAAACATCCTTTTAACGCCGGAATATTTGCTCAACAGGGAATTGAATTTTAGCCGATATCTTTTGCCGCTATGAAAACAGAGGTCGAACGCCGAAAGCCCGAAGGCATAAAAGACTATTTCTCGCTGGCGGTAACAACGTTCGGCGTCGGATATTTGCCGCTTGCTCCAGGAACGTGGGGTTCGATGGTCGGTGTTGCAATATATTTTTGTGTCGCCAAATTTGTTGTTAGTTCTCCTTTCGTCTACGCAGCCCTTCTCGTTTCAATACTTGTGTTTTCGCTTGTTGGGATTTGGGCATCGAACCGAGCGATTCCGCTCCTCGGCAACGAAGACCCTTCCCAAGCCGTGATTGATGAAGTTATTGGCCAGCTTATCGTTTTTTTATTTGTTCCGCTCGCTATTTCGTGGCCGATTATTCTGACGGGATTTATTTTATTTCGAATTTTCGATATTTGGAAGCCTTACCCGATTCGCGATATGGAGATCCTGCCGGGCGGATTGGGTATTTGCGCTGATGACATTGTTGCGGGAATTTACGGCGGCATTTGTCTAGCGGTAATCTATGCCGTTAGTCTTTCAATTTAGTTTCATCGTCATCAGGATCTGATTGAAATATCCAGCCTCTGCGTTTGAAGTAAAAAAGCAAGCCAACCGTTATCACTATCATTATAGAAATTACGAAATAATAGCCATTTTGCGTGCGTGTTTCAGGCATATTCGAAAAATTCATTCCGTATATACCGGCGATCAGCGACAGCGGCAGAATGATCGCCGAAACCACCGCCAATGTTTTCATTACGTCATTGGTTCTATTTGCGACGACCGAAAAATGTATGTCGAAAAGACTGCTCACAAGATCACGATAGCCTTCCGACAGATCGGAGATCCTTTGCAGATGATCGTGAACGTCGCGATAGAACGGCAATATTTCCGGCGGTATTTGGGGAAATTCGCCATGGGAAAAGCGATATAGAACTTCCATCTGACGCGCCGATATTCGCCGCAGCCGAGCGACACTACGACGAAGATCCATTATTTCTTCAAGCACCTTGTTTTCAGCATATTTCATGGCAAAAACATCGTCTTCCATATCATTTATCGAAGAATCGAAATCATCGATGACCGGCAGATAGAGATCGACAATATGATCGAGTATTTGATGCAGAACGTAAGACGCTCCGCGGGTGCAGGCAAATGTACTCGCCCTAATGTTTTGCTTGACGATCTTTATACTTTGAAAGCGCTCTATGTGGTAGGTGACGACAAAATTATCACCGAGAAAACCGTCTAGTTCGCGTGTTGTGAAGTTTGACGAATTGGTTTCTGGCCTAATACCGTGAACGATGAAATAAAGATAATTTGTGAAAACCTCAACCTTTGGCTGGTTTCGCGTTTCCATACAGTCTTCGACAGTTAGGGGATGGAAATGAAAAATATCGAGCAGAACGTTTTTTGACCGCTCGGCTCTCTCCGGCGTATCACCGCGAAGATCGATCCAAAGTACGTTCGATCTGTCCGCGAGCAATTCGGGAAGTTCGTCGGTCGAATTTATCTCTTCGACTTGGCTCGAACCTTTGCGGTAAACGAAACCTTCAAAATGATCCATATCTTTTTTGTGCATATTGTTACCCGCCTGTCTTCGCCTAATATAACCGAACTCTTTGAATTCGGCGAACGTATCTACTATTTGAATGATCATTTACGGCGAACGCGACGCCGATATGATATTTTATATTCGAACTATGAATGAAGAAAATATTACGCTGAGCGTTAAGGACGTAACGAAACGCTATGGCGATTTTACGGCTGTCGATGATCTAAGTTTCGATGTGCGTTCCGGGCGAGTGTTCGGATTTCTCGGGCCGAACGGAGCGGGAAAGACTACGACTATCCGTATGATCGTCGGAATTACCGTCCCGGACGAAGGTACTATCGAATTCGACGGCAAGCGTGTGAGCTATGAGACGCAAGCGCGGATCGGCTATCTCCCTGAAGAACGCGGTCTTTATAAAAAAATGAAGATCGTTGACCAACTTCGCTACTTTGCGGCTCTAAAAGGTGTTTCCGGTGCGGAGGCTGATAAACGGATCGATCATTGGCTCGGACGAATGAAACTTTCCGAATGGAAGCTGAAGAAAACGACAGATCTTTCAAAAGGAATGCAGCAAAAGATCCAGTTCATTTCATGTGTGCTGCACGATCCGGATCTTTTGATCCTTGACGAACCTTTTTCGGGGCTAGATCCGGTGAATGTCGAATTTCTAATGGATGTTATCGACGAGTTTCGCACCGGTGATAAGACGATCATCTTTTCTACACATCTTATGGAAACGGCGGAGCGTTTGTGCAGCGATATTCTTTTGATAAACAGATCGAAAAAGGTCGTTGCGGGAACGCTTCGTGAGGTTAAATCAAGTTTTGACAAAAATTTGATCGCCATTCGTGCGAACAATGCCGAAGCGGTTTTGTCAGATAAGTCGCTGATAGAAAAGAGGATAGAGCATGCTGATGAAATGGAAATTCAACTTGCGGAAGGCGTCGATCCACAATTGTTGCTTCACCGATTGGTGGAAAGCGGGGCGATCATTTCGAAATTCGAACGAATCGAACCGAGTCTTAATGATATTTTTATCGCAAACGTACGCGACACTGAGTAAAGAATTATGCAGAGGTTTTTAGCAGTAGTTAAACATGAATACAAGAAGGTCGTTTTGCGATGGACCTTTGTTATAAGCACGCTCTTATTTCCGATCTTGGCGGGCGGTTTTGCGTTCGTTCCGGCGTTGATATTTTCGCTGCAGGGCGAACCGAGCCGCGTTATTGTCGTTGACGAAAGCGGCAAGATCGCTGAGCGCTTAAAGGCAAACCTTTCGCCCCAAGCCGTTCAAGAAAAAGCGTCGGAAGAGGCAAGCAAAGTGTTTACGAATATCGATGCTTCGCAGAAAGAAAAGATCTCATCGATGTCGTCAAAAACAAGCGAATCTTTTATCTTTCTTGATTATGACAGCGGTGGACGACCGCTAAATGAAATAAAGGCCGATCTGAACAAAATGGTCGCTTCCGATAAATTGGAAGCATATCTGATAATCCCGGATGACATAAATTCGCCGGACGCTAAATACGAATTTTACTCGCGGAAAGCCGGCGATTTTGTCGGGAATTCGTCGCTCGAAGATGCCCTGAATTCGGCTGTTCGCTCGCAGCGTTTGGCCGATGCGAATATCGATGAATCTCGTGTTTCGCAACTCAGCAAGAATATTAATTTTGTTGCAAGCGGCATTACCGACAAAGGCGAAGAGAAAGACGCCGGGAACTCTTTCATCGCCGGATTCGTCATCGGTTTGATGATCTACATAACGCTGACGATCTACGGCCAGACGATAATGGGCGCAGTTATCGAAGAGAAAGAAACGCGGATCGCCGAAATTTTATTTTCATCAGCGCGGCCTTTTGAATTGCTGGCGGGAAAACTCGTCGGTGTTGGTTTGGCAGGGTTGACTCAGCTTAGCATTTGGGTGATCTCCGCGGCGATCGGTATGGTTGTCGTGTTTGCACAGCTTGGTTCGATGGGAATGGACATACAAGCGCCGGCGATCTCTGCAGCAGTTATTGTTTACCTTTTGATATTTTTCCTGCTCGGATTTTTTATGTATGCGTCCATATTTGCCTTGATCGGTTCGATGGTGACGAGCATGCAGGAAGGCAGTCAATTTGCGTTTCCGCCCGTAATGATACTCCTCGTTGGATTTTATTTTAGTTTTGCCGTCGTGCGGGATCCGAATTCTACAGTTTCTTTTTGGGCATCGATCGCGCCTTTAATGGCACCAATAACGATGCCTGTCCGAATGCTGGCAGAAATGCCGCCGTTTTGGGAGATCGCTCTATCAATTGCGATAAATATGGCGGCAATATTTATTTTGGTTTGGATCGCATCACGCGTTTATCGCGTGGGCATGCTCATGTACGGCAAACGAGCGACATTGCCCGAAGTTTGGAAATGGATCAAACAATCCTAAGGTCACTTCTTTTGACTAGTGAGATCCAAGATATCGTTGATCAGAGTTTCCGGATCGAACGGTTTTGTCGAATAACGCTGAAAACCCGAATCGAGAGCCTTGCTTCTGCTTTCTTTTGTTGCGAAGGCACTCAGCACTAGGGCCGGGATATTCGCACCGAAACCGTTGGGCATATTCCTGACTCGGCCGATGAAGGAATATCCGTCTTCATCAGGCATCGCGATGTCCGAGATGATGATATCCGGCGGCGTATTGGACGATTTTAACAGGTCCATCGCGGCTGTCGCCGATTGAGCGGTTTTTACAGCGGCACCATTTTGCTCTAAAAATAATTGAGCGACCTCGCGAGAATCATGGTTATCCTCGACCAGCAATATCGTCATACCGTTAAGACGATCGACTTCCGCAGATCTATCCGGCCGCGGCGGCTCAGGCAGGTCGGCTCGGTTTAGCGGCAGCGTTACGGTAAACGTCGAACCCTTATCTCGTCCTTCACTTGAAACGCTAACCGATCCACCGTGGCGTTCGACGAGTATTTTTACAATAGAAAGACCGAGACCAAGTCCGCCTCCGGAGCCTGAATTTCCAAGGTCGCCTTGTGAAAATTGCTGAAAGATCAGCGGCATTGCTTCGGGCGTAATTCCGCGGCCGTTGTCCGATACGCTGATCACGCTTTTTTCTGAATCGCTGTCCATCGTAATGGAAACCGTTCCACCTTCAGGCGTAAATTTCAGAGCGTTCGATATTAGATTCGAAAACACCTGCTGAAGCCTTCCCGGGTCCCCAAATACTGTGACGTCTTCGGTGTTAGCCTGAAAAACTAGCTCGATGCCCTGTGAATCCGCTGCTGGTTTTTGGCCATTAAAAGAACCTTTTACGATGTCGTAAAGACTGTACGGACGATATTCCAATTTAAGTTTGCCCGAGGCAACCCGCGACGAATCGACAAGGTCGTTGATCAATTTGGTTTGAAAACGAGCGCTTCTTTCGATGGTTTCCAATGCATTGATCCGTGTTTTTTCGTCGAGCTCTTTCGTAAGCAAAATTTTCGACCAACCTTGAATAGCATTGAGCGGTGAACGAAGTTCGTGTGAGATAACCGCGAGGAAAAGGTCCTTTGCACGATTGGCTTCAACGGCGGCATCGAGAGCTTTCTTTTCGCGTTCGTAAACCTTAGCGAGTTCGGCGGACGATTCTTTTTGTTTTGTTATTTTCTGTACTACGCCAAGCATTCGCTGCGGCCGTCCGGCTCCATCCAGGAAAGATTTCCCTTCGACGCAGAGCCATTCAATGGAGTGGCCCTTGTAAACCACACGAAATTCTTCTTCAAATTTAGTTCCGTCCTCGCGTGACTGCCGCAGAAATTCTTCGACGAACGCACGATCCTCTGCATGTACCGCGGAGAGAAAACCATCATAGGAAGTTTGCTCATATGGCGGAAGCCCGAAAAGTTCGTTGCATTGCGGCGTCGAATGGATCACATCAGATTCGAGATCCCAATACCAGAGACCGATCTCGGCGTTTTCGGCCGCGAAAAGAAGATGTTCGCTTTCCGATCGATATTGATTCAAGCTGTCGCCACGCCGGTCGACTATTTGACCCGAAATAAAAAGTTTGGTTTCCGCTTCGGAGTCTTGAATTGGCTGGATGTTAAGTTCCATCGGAGACTTGCGTTCGGAATTAACGCGAAAGTCGAGCACTATTCTTTGATGCGATCCTGCGGCGGCGGCTTCAATAACTTTCTGTAAATTTCCGGCGGTATTCTCATTTGACTGCCAAAAAACCGTTTCGCTGAAAGGTTGTCCGATGAGGAGCTCTGGGCTATTTCCGGCGACTTCGAATATGGATCCGTACAGATCAATCACGACGCCGTTTGGATCCAGGGTTCCAAAAAGGTCGAAGATATTTTCGAGCAACGGACGTGCGTTGGCACCTAGATTGAACGAGAGAAGCGGTGCCGCATCCAAACCCTGTGATGAGATAGCCATAAAAGCAAAGTTCCGAACGCTATGATCGGATATTGATCAATAAAATTAAAGACTCCACTACACTTTGTCGTATGGAGTCTATTTTAACAAAAATATCGAAAACCGCTATTCGGTAACGCTAGAGAACTCGTCTGCCCGAAATAAGCCGAACGATAGGTATAACGACTGCAACAACCAAAAGTATGTGCAGAATGCTGCCAAATAGATTACCTGTGATCATTCCTAATAACCATAGCACTAATAACAATATAACTAATGTTTCCAACATAACATTAGCCTCCCAAAATTTAATGACTTGGAATTAACTGCTTCAAATAGTTTGCCATTCTGTGTTTCTTGCGAACAAATGGCTTGACCGACTCGTATTCAAAGTGGCGACTGCATCAAAATCGATCGCCGCTTCTCATTTTAAATCATCTTGCGTTTTCTCCGTTTCACTTGTACTGTTATCATACATAAATAACGAACTTATTCCTCATACCGTAATATTAGGATTGGTTAAAGGTCTGTGTTCAAAGGAGTTGTGGTTACGGCACGAGCATTGCAATCTAAATCGGCAGGGAAAGAAATACTTAAACAAAGGGGAGTAATATTATGTCAAATTCGAAATTACAAATTCAAGAACCGAGCGATGAGCAGAATAGCAATGATCCAATAATCAATATGAACGCCGTCGAAGATAAAGCCTCAAACCTAAAACTGAAGCTCGCAGACAACTTAGCAAATGTCGCGACAAGTGTTCACGACAAATCCGATACTGCGAGGAATGCGGCCGATTCAGGTATTGATCGAGCGAAAGATGTTGTCGAATCGGGAATCGGTAAAGCCAACAACTTTGCTCATACGGCAGTGGCGAAGGCGAATGACCTTGGTCATAAAACAGCCTCGGTTATGGAAAACACGTCGGATTACGTAAAGGATTTTGATTTTGCTGAGGCAAAAAATGAATTACGTGCAAAGGTAGCGGCCCGTCCGGAACTGAGTTTAGTGACGGCTGGATTTTTCGGGCTCGCGATCGGGCTGCTTATCGGAAACCGCTTTCGTAAGCGTTAATTGTTTAGTTAGGTCCAGCGGCAGTTATCGACTGCCGCCTTCCATTTAATATTAGCTCCCAATTGTGTCCACCTTATGTCTAAAGCCTCTGAAACGAAGAAGAAAGCGTTGGTCATTGATGACGACAAGATCGCCCTCGATCTTTTTACTTTTCACCTCAATTCCGCCGGTTATGATCTAACAACCGCTGAAAATGGTAAGGACGGTATGAGGTTCGTGCGCGAGAATGAATATGATGTCGTGCTGACGGATCTCAATCTTCCGGATATGACCGGGATCGACATGGTTCGCGAATCAAAAAAGGTTTCGCCAAACACAGAAATAATTGTTGTCACGGGTCACGATTCGACAGAAACCGCAGTTGAAGCGATCAGGCTTGGTGCTCGCGACTACATTCTGAAACCGATCGATTTCGAGAAATTATTGATCGTCATTAACAATGCTGTCGAAACAAAACGGCAAAATCAACTGGCTGAAAAGCAGGCAGCAGAGATCAAAGAACTTCGCGGACGACTCTCCAGCCGAACTGAGTATGAAGGGATCATCGGCGGTGCGCGTTCGATGCAGAACATTTACGAAATAATCGAAAATGTTGCGGATTCGGACGCTAATATTTTAATTCTTGGCGAATCGGGAACCGGTAAAGAGGTAATTGCGAACGCGATCCATTACAAAAGCCTTCGAGCAGATCAGCCGTTTGTAAAGGTAAATTGTTCTGCGCTTCCCAAGGACCTTTTCGAATCACAATTGTTTGGCCATGTGAAAGGTTCATTCACCGGAGCGTCATCCGATAAGATCGGGTTTATCGGTCAGGCGAAAGGCGGGAGTTTGCTGCTCGATGAGATCGGCGAAATGCCAATGGAACTTCAGCCAAAGCTTTTGCGTGTGCTCCAAGAGAAGATCTATTACTCGGTCGGAAACGAAAAGGCTCAGGAGGCCGATTTTCGACTTATTTGTTCGACGAATCGTAGTCCATTTGAAGCGATCACGGACGGAAATCTGCGCGAGGATCTTTATTACCGGATAAACACCATCGAGATAACAATTCCGCCGCTTAGAGAGCGAATGGACGACGTGCCGATGCTGGCAGAACATTTTTTGCAGATCTACGCCGACAAATATAATCGCGACAACGCTGAATTTTCGCAGGAAGCTTTTACGCAGATGCTTAGTTCGACTTGGCGCGGAAATGTCCGTGAGCTTCAGCATACTATTGAGCGTGCCGTGCTTTTGAGTAAGACCGGAAAGATCGAAAGTTTGGATATACCCGACGCTGCCGGCGGAAGTCCTCGGGCAGTAGCGGGAGACACAAATATTCAAATGGCCTCGAATGGTTTACCTGAGTTCTCTTCAAACCAACTTCAAAATACACCGCAAACATTTAATCTAAGCGGCGAAGACCTTTATAAAAAGATCGGTGAGATGATCGTTGAAAATCTTAACGAAGCAGAAGAGAGCGAAGAACAAACCGATGTGTTTGGAGAGATAGAAAGCGGCGTTGTTTTGGCCGCACTGAAAAAGACTCGTGGAAATAAACAAGCCGCGGCGAATATGTTGGGTTTATATCGTCCGCGGCTGTATGGGATGATCAAGCGTCACAACATCGACGCGAAGATCTGATCTTTAATTTGTTTTCGGTGCAGTTATTTCTACATCGATCTTCTTTTCAGTCGATTTGTCGGCTTTCAGCACTACGAAATAAACAACCGCCGCAAGAATTGCGACGACTATGATCGTCGTGATGGCCCAAATCAAATTGTTCCCAGTTCCGTTTCCTTCTTCCATAATTTTTCCCTCCTTATTTTAACTATCGAGTGCAATAATACCATTTATTCCCGAAACCGTTTGCGGGAATTTATATATAAGTTGTAAGCTATCTCAACTTTCGATTCAAACCGCGATCTGCATAAAAATGCTCAACGGACAAAAGATAATCGTTGTAATGCCGGCGTATAACGCTGCAAAAACCTTAGAAAGGACCGTGGCGGAGATCCCGCGCGATATCGTCGACGAGGTTTTGCTGGTTGATGATGCGAGTGCGGACGAAACGGTAAAGATCGCTCGTGAATTGGGTTTGACCGTTTTCCTCCATGAAGAGAATTTCGGCTACGGGCGCAATCAAAAGACATGTTATCGTGAAGCTCTCAAACACAATGCTGAGATCGTCGTGATGATACACCCGGATTACCAATATTCGCCCAACCTGATCGTACCGATGGCGGGAATGATCGCGTTCGGCGAATACGATGTGGTCCTGGGGTCGCGGATATTAGGCAAAGGTGCTATCGAAGGCGGAATGCCGGTTTATAAATATATCGCCAACCGATTTTTAACGCTCGTTCAAAATATTTTGATCGGTCAAAAACTGAGCGAATATCACACAGGCTTTCGTGCGTTTCGCCGGGAAGTTATCAAAGATCTTCCGTTAGAGAAAAACTCAGATGATTTCGTTTTCGATAATGAAATGATCACACAAGCGGTTTTCTTTGGATATAGGATCGGTGAAATCTCTTGTCCGACACGCTATTTTGAAGAAGCTTCGTCCATCAATTTTTTGAGCAGCGTCCAATATGGTATTGGCGTCCTGAAAACCTCGTTCAAATTTCGTCTTCATAAATTGGGTCTGAAAAATCCCCGTCTTTTTGGTCTGGAAGGTGGAAAACTGTCGGAAAATTATTATCATTCGATCGAAGCCAAGGACGATGAAAAGCCTCAAAAATCGACCAGAATTAAAGATCGTCTTTTCAATAAATAAACTTCTCCATGGCAAAGAAAAGAAAAGTAAAAGCGGAAAAACCTGTTTCGCGAAAGCTGCAAATAGAGGAATCTCCAGTTGAACTGGAACCGGAAAAATCTGCCGCTTGGCCTTCGGTCAAAATATTTTGTCTTTGCGGCCCTTGTTGTGCTTTGCTTGATCATTTACGCTCAGGTTTTGGGTTTTGATTTTATAAATATTGATGACGATCAATATGTTTACGACAACTCTTTTGTTTCAGGCGGCCTGAATGCGGCAAATGCTCTTTGGGCTTTTACGGCTTTTCACTCGTCGAACTGGCATCCGCTGACCTGGATGTCGCATCAGCTCGATTCGTCGCTTTTCGGGTTGAATGCCGGAGCGCACCACTTTATAAATGTATTTTTCCACTCCGCAAATTCGATCCTGCTTTTCGTTGTCATCAGAAAATTAACAGGTTGCTTTTGGAAGTCGGCCTTCGTCGCAGCCGTCTTCGCCGTACATCCGGTTCATGTCGAATCGGTTGCGTGGGTCGCTGAGAGGAAAGATGTTCTGAGCACGCTGTTCTGGCTTTTGACGACCTACTTTTACATACGCTTTGCCAGAAATACAAAAGAAACCAACATCTACTGGCTTTCGTTTCTTCTTTTCGCCTGCGGCTTGATGGCAAAGCCGATGCTCGTAACTTTGCCGTTTACCCTGATCTTGCTTGATTATTGGGCGTTGGAACGATTTGAAAAATGGAATTTCGAAAGCTTGTTTCCATTGATCAAAGAAAAAATTCCGTTCTTTTTACTTTCTTTGATCTCTGCGGTTATCACGATCTTTGCTCAATCTGGAAGTGCTATTCAGTCCGTAGAGAAGATCCCGTTTTCGGATAGACTCTTAAATGCTGTCGTTTCATATGCCGCATATGTCGGTATGCTTTTCTATCCGGTAAATTTAGGAGCTTGGTATCCGTATCGAATCGAGTTTTAGTATTTTGGAAATCGTCTTTTCGGCGGCAGTGGTTCTTGGAATTTCTGATTCTCGCGATCTGGCAGATAAACCAAAGAAAATATCTTTTTGTCGGATGGTTCTGGTTTCTCGGAACGCTCGTGCCGGTTATCGGAATCTTGCAGGTTGGCAGGCAATCGCTTGCGGATCGTTATACATATGTTCCATACATTGGTTTGACGATCGCTTTTGTTTGGCTGTTCGCTGAGTTTTTCAAACGATCGAATTTGAACAAAACGGTTGTCGCTGTGCTCTGCGGAGTCTGCATTTTGACGCTGACAATTCTGGCATTTCATCAAACTTCATTTTGGAAAGACACTGAAACGCTCTCCAAACATACGCTTGCCGTTACGAAGAATAATTATTTCATTGAGCATAATTACTGCAATTTTCTTGAGAGCCGTCAACGGTTGGAAGAAGCAGTTGTTCAATGCACCGCAGCTATCGAGCATGAACCGACACTTGCCGAAGGTTATAATACGCTCGGATCTATACAGTTGAAGCAGAACAAATTGGCCGAGGCGGAACAGAATTTCCAGAAGTCGATCGAATTAAAACCCGACTATGTTATCGCTTATGCAAACCTTGCGATTGTGAAGATTCGCGAGGGAAATTTTGAAGAAGCCGGAGCGTTTTTAGATCGTGGGATCGAAAATGACAAATATGGGTTTTTCGACCAAAAAGCGCAAATTCGATGCGTATTCGAGTGTCGGCGTCGAATCATTAAAGCAGAAAAATTATCCGGTAGCTGAGGAATTTTTACAGAAAGCGATTGAGACCGATCCGAACAATATCGATCTGCAGAGAAACCTTGCGATGGCGTTGAATGCTCAGAACAAAGTGGACGAAGCGATAAATGTTCTACAAAAAACTATCCAGCAAAACCCCAATCTGCCGGAAGTTTATAATACGTTGGGCTTGATCTATATCGGACAGAATAAAAAACAGGAAGCTATTTCATTTTTTAAGAAAGCCTTGCAGATCGATCCGAATTTTGCACCCGCTAGAAATAATCTCGCTAGAGCGAGTCAATAATAGAGTGTATGAAAATAATACACAAGTCTTCCTAATCTTCCTCGTAAAGCTAAATAATGCAGTAATTTAGCTTAATAATTCCGTTTTTCTCTCGGCACGCATATTGCATCTAAAATCGGTGAAAAAGGGAGAATAATTTTATGGCTCAAAAGGCAAAACAAGCTAAAGAACTTAATAAGGAAAACAAAGCTAATAACGAAGTCGTTTTGGCATTGCAAAAGCAGACCGCAAATGCTTTTGTTATCTATTTAAATTACAAACATTATCATTGGCAGACTTTCGGTCCGTTATTCAGAGATCTGCATCGGCTTTTCGATGAATTTGCCGCGGAGGTTTATGAGACGATCGACGAACTAGCGGAACGTATACGAATGATCGGGCAAGATCCGGTTTCACGGATCGAAGATATTCAGAAAACGGCTACTATCAAATCATCGAGTGCGGGCAGAAATATGCACGAAATGATCTCCGAAGCCGATAAGAATTCCATCCAGATAATAAAGGAAATGCGCGCGGCGATCAAAATCGCTGATGAAGCCGACGATCCGGGAACGGCTGATATTCTAACGCGATTCGTGCAGCTTCACGAAAAACAGGAATGGTGGCTGCGGGACATTATCGAACAACAAACTGACGGATTAACCGGATAGAACAGGAGGAATTATGAATGACGATAAACTAGCTCAAGACGAAGCTCAGCGAACTGCAAACTATGAAGCTGTTAAATCCAGTGTTAAATCCGATGTTGCGGCCGAAGTAGCTGCGGATGCAAATGTTCATACGGCTGAGCAGGAAAGACACGTAGAGAAAATGGCCGATGGAATGCGGGATCAGGCAATATTGGAGATCGTGCAAACCGATAGCGAGGTTCAACGCGGCCGTTTCGTTGTGCGAATTTCGCAGATCGTAGATTACATATTCTTCTTGATCTACGGACTTTTGGCTATTCGACTATTACTTGCTCTATTTGCGGCACGCAGCGGAAACGGTTTCGTGGAATTTATCCGAACTGTTACTGATCCGATATACGCTCCTTTCAAAGGCATCGTGCCGAGTTTTTCGAATGAGGGCTTTACGCTCGCATTGCCGTTAATAGTCGCGATAGTTGTTTATATGCTTTTGCATTTAGCGATCAACGGACTGTTGCGGATGTTCGTTCACAGGAAGGTATCGGTCTGACGTCTGACTTGTAAGAAGTTATCTCTTGTAGTAAAACGGAGTTGTCAACAAATAAAATTTAACCGTAGAAAGGAGGCCTCATGGGAAATTTAATTTACCAATTGATCGTAGGTTTGATTGTGGGTGTTTTGGCTAGGCTTTTATTGCCGGGCAAAGAAGCGTTTCCGGATGGAGCACTCGGCTGGCTATTAACAGCAGTACTCGGTATCTTGGGTGCTTGGCTCGGACAGTTTATCGCTACTTCGATTTGGCGTGATAGTTCTACCTACACGGTGGGCTGGGTGATGTCGATCGTCGGAGCAATAATCCTCTTATTGCTTTACAGGCTGATAATGGGACGTCGAGTATAGCCCAAAGACCTTAAACGAATACGAGGCCGTCTGGAAAGTGATCCAGTCGGCCTCTTTTCAATTTGCGGAAGCCTAACCGTTAGGCAGGCATTGGTCTAGGCGGGAACGCGATCGGTAGGAAGCATGCTCTTGCAGAAGCCCTCCGCATGCAACGCGGGACGCTCCGTAGCCCTGATTTACACATAACAAAACTCAGTTCGGCCTGGGAACCGCCGATCGCGGACAGGATTGTCCGTTCCATTTCTCGCTAATTGCGTCCGCGTCTGCTATGTGTCGAGCGCTTTCCCTGCCCAATGACGGAAATATATTGCATATATGAAACAATTCGACGTATAATAAGCGGCCGTCTAATGGCACGATCTTTGACAAATTATTCGAACCTTCTTACCGAAGCGGCCGAGCGTACCGCAGCTTTTTTCCTGCGATATTCAGAGGTGCGAGTTGAATTGTCATTTTTTTGGGACAGCGAAAGTTTTGGTGAGATCTGACGTAAAACCACACTCGAACGAGCCGTAACTTTCGCAATATCAATGACGTGCCGGCAGGTGGGACAAAGAGGGGACAGCGGGACACTTGGACGGCACGAGTGGGACACTGGGACAGCGGGACGCTTGGGACAGTGCGAGTGGGACACTGGGACAGCGGGACACTTGGGAAAGCGCGAGTGGGACACTGGGACAGCGGGACACTTGGGACAGTGCGAGTGGGACACTGGGACAGCGGGACACTTGGGACACGCGAGTGGGACAGCGGGACAGCGGGACAGCGGGACACTTGGGACGGCGAATGGACCCTGGGACAGCGGGACACTTGGGACAGTGCGAGTGAGACCCTGGGACAGCGGGACGCTTGGGACAGTGCGAGTGGGACACTGGGACAGCGGGACACTTGGGACAAGCTTGGTTTACAAACCTCCGAGAAATCGCTATTTCAATCAAAAAGCTTGCTTTTTTCTCGATAATGTTTAGAATCAGAACAACTCATACACCCAATAGCAAAACGAAATATATGGAAAAAGGGACGGCGATAACCGAGATCCTCCGTGATTGGAATTCGGGAAACGTCAGCGCAAAAGAACAGCTGCTGCCATATGTATATGACGAACTGAAGCGTCAGGCTCGATATTACATGTCGCACGAAAGGAAAGATCATACGCTGCAGCCAACAGCTTTGGTACATGAAATGTTCCTTCGTATCTCGGAGCAATCCGGGATAGATTGGCAGAATCGAAGTCATTTCTTTGGTGTCGCAGCACATTTAATGCGGCAGATTTTGGTCGATCATGCCCGAAAACATTCGGCGGCGAAACGCGGAAGCAACACTATACATCTTTCGATCGATGATATGCAGGTTCCTGTGGAACAGCGTGCCGAATCAATAATCGCCCTCCACGAAGCTCTGGAAAGATTAGCTGAATATGACCAAACACAATCGAAAGTTGTCGAGATGCGATTCTTCGGTGGTCTGAGCAATTCCGAGATCGCCGAGGCGATGAACGTTTCAGAAAGAACGGTCGGCAGAGAATGGAGCGTCGGCAAAGCTCTGGCTATTTCGCGAAATGAACGAGAATTCCTAAAAAAGGTGGCATGTTTTGTGCTGAGTTCACGCATTTTATTTTAGAGGGAAAATGTAACCAAAGATCCAGCTATGCAAAACGAAAATTGGCCAAAAATAAAAGAACTTATCAGCGATGCTCTCGAACTTTCTCCTGAGGCCCGCGGAAGGTTCCTTGATTCGAAAAACCTTTCAGACGACATACGAAAAGAGGTCGAATCGCTGATCTCATTCGAGGTCGAAGCCGACGAAATGATGGGAATGTCGGCGGTCGAGTTTTCGAAAGATTTCGTGGATGTAAGTGATGCTCCGCTTGTCGGGAAAGACGTGGGAGTTTACCGGATCATTCGTGAGCTCGGCCGCGGCGGAATGGGTTCGGTATATCTGGCCGAACGCAACGACAATAAATTTGAGCAACGCGTTGCTCTGAAACTGCTCAAAAGCGAGATGAATACGTCCGAGCTGCGTCGTCATTTTGAGCAGGAACGCGAGATCCTTGCCTCGCTTAATCATCCGAATATCGCATTGCTGCTTGACGCCGGAACGACCGATGAAAATGTTCCGTTTATCGCGATGGAATATATCGACGGAACGCCGATC
The DNA here is from genome assembly GCA_963720905.1 of uncultured Acidobacteriota bacterium. Classification (GTDB taxonomy): domain Bacteria; phylum Acidobacteriota; class Blastocatellia; order Pyrinomonadales; family Pyrinomonadaceae; genus OLB17. Next base: position 208,838 of record CAVRHB010000007.1, on the reverse strand, counting down.
GATGACCACTGTAACCGCGAGGGATCTAGCGTCAAAGATCGGCTGGAACTTTTCCGCACGGTCTGTGGAGCAGTCGATTACGCTCATCGAAATCTCGTTGTGCATCGCGATCTGAAACCGTCGAACGTTTTGGTGACTAAAGAAGGGAATTCCAAAGCTGTTGGATTTCGGGATCTCCAAGATACTTTCAGCAGGATTGAAAGAGTCGGGATCTGCCACGATCACGCGGCTTGGTGTGATGACACCTTCGTACGCTTCGCCCGAACAACTGTCGAAAAAAGGTGTTTCTACTTCAACTGATATTTACAGTTTGGGCGTGATGCTCTATGAATTGCTGAGCGGTCACCGTCCGTTCGAGAGTGCGGAAGACGATCTCCATAAGATCTACGAAGCGGTCCTGCATCAAGAACCGCTGCCGCCGTCTCAACTGGTTTCAAAGTCTGCCGTATCAAGCGAACATCCAACGGTTATCGACGGTCGCACAGAAAACGAAGTGAACGTAACTGCTCGACGCGACGGTTCTGAGACGCGACGTCAAACGATAGGCATTTCCGCAAATACTATTCGAGGCGATCTCGATAACATTGTCCTAAAGGCTATCCGAAAAGAACCAGAAAGACGATATCTTTCCGCACAGAGTTTTTCTGATGACATCGGACGTTATTTGAACGGTATGCCGGTCGAAGCCCGGCCGAATACATTTAGTTACCGGGCCGAAAAGTTTATCAAACGAAACAAGCTGTCAGTAGGTTCGGCGGTGATCCTAGTGCTGGCGGTTTCCGCCGGAGTTGGAACGACACTGTGGCAGGCAAATGTCGCACACAAAGAACGAGTCCGGGCAGAGAAGAGATTTTCGGACGTTCGGAAATTGGCGAATTCGTATCTGTTCGATGTGTATCCGGAGATCGAAAATCTCGAAGGTTCGTTGAAAGCACGGGAAAAGATATTGACGGTAGCACTCGAATATCTCGACAGTCTTGCCAAAGAATCGAGCGACGATCTGGATCTTCAGCAGGAACTTGCGAAGGCATACGAAAAAGTTGGCGACGTTCAGGGAGCGATCAACACACCGACAAATGCTGATATGAAAGGCGGATTGGCGAGTTATGCAAAGGCAAGACAACTACGGGAAGACGTTTTGGCGGCAAGACCAAATGATGCCGATGCGAAAAATGATCTGGCTCAAAATTATTATGTTACAGCACGAACGCTTTGGTGGGCAGATGACGCGCCGGGAGCCGAAGAGTATTTTGAAAAAGCATTGAAGCTACGCCGTGAACTGTGTGCGGAACATCCGGAAAACGTGAAGTTTCAAGATAGACTGGCCGTATTGTTGATGGATTACGGTGCAGTTCCAGCATTCAATTCTCAGGTGGAAAAGGCAAAGCCATTATTCGAAGAAGCGAAAACACTGATACTCGATCTAATGGCTAAGGAACCTGATAATAGCCAATTCAAAAAGACATACGCTAGGTTTCTGCGTTCTTACAGTGAGGTTAAAGTAAGCGTTTCCGATTACGACGGCGCACTTACGGACCTGGAGACGGCGACGAAGATCACAGAGGAACTCATCGCCGAGACGCCTGATAACTACATTTTAAAACGTTCGATGTGGCTCAATGACCTGCGAACCTGCGAAGCGTTGATCCAAAAACCAGACGGAACAAAAGCGGTTCCGATATGTGTGAAAGCGATCGATTTTAATAAGGCCTCTCTCGAAAAAGAACCTAACGACACGGCGGCCGCGACAGATCTTGCGACGAGCCATTTTGACGCTGCTCGTGCATATCGAATTTCCGGCCAACACGATAAAGCGATCGAGCAGGCGAAGCTAGCCCTCGTATTAGTTGGAAAACTGATGACCGAAATGCCGGATAATAACGATCTGATCCGATCAGCGGCAATATACGAAAGCGAGATCGGCGAAAATAGTTTGGCTATGAAATCTGTGGACAACGCGCTTGCAGCATTGAAACGAGCTCAAGTACCGCTCGAAAAGGTTGTCGAAAGCGATCCGTCGACAACGACATACAAATACGATCTGATGAAAATCTATCGGCTGCTCGCGGGTACTTATGCCGCCAAAGGTGATAAGAAGCTCGCCGCTGCATTTATCGAAAAGGCGATCGACGGCGTCCAAGATCTTCAGCAAAAGAATGCTTTAAAAACATCCGATGCAGATCTTTTGATCGATCTTAAGAAAGAAAGAGATCTTTACCTCAAAACTTGAGACTCAGAAAGCTAACAAATAGTAAGGGCGAGATCGCGATAAAGCCAAACCTTAATTTTTCGGGTAGTTTCGAAAATCGTTCCAAATCAAGGTCTCATTTAATCGCGTGTTTCCACCAATCCCAAAGCTTTCTTTATGCTTTTTATATCACTCTTCATTTCTTCTTGCTCTTCGTGAGTGAATTGGTCGCGATCTTCGATGACGCTGGTTAACAGACGCGCTACGATAAGCGGAATGATCACGAGCGGTACGGCGTGCATTAAGAACAGAGCGACAACCTTTCCGCCTGTGGTGATCGGATACATGTCGCCATAACCGATCGTTAGACCGGTTACGCACGCCCACCACAGTGAATCAAAAAATCCGTGACCTTCAAAATACGAAAAAACCAGCGCCGAGCCTGTGAGTATCAGCGTATAATAAACAACTATCTCAGTAAAAGTATCCGTCGCCCTTGTGACCTTTTGTTTTACTTTTTCCATCCTAAATTTGTCCGGCAAGAAAGAGCGGACAATAAATTCCTCCATACAATTTTTGCACGATGATAATAAAACTGGCGTGAATTTACAAAACAGACGTATAAAACCGCCATATCGTTTTTCGCGAAGCTGAAATTGCTGCCGATTTCGGAATCTGCATCAAATTAAGCGTTTTTAATTATCAAACAGCAACGAATTCCACGCACTCCGTTGCGCGTGGATGAAAAGGGAGCGACCGGCGTGGTTTAAGAGCGATGTTGGGTCGCTTCCTTTATTTGTATGGTCATGCAGGTGGGAGTTCCATTTTGATCAGACCTTCGAAAACAACATTGTAGGCCACACCCTTTAGCGGAACTGACATTTCTTCCTCGGTTTCGCCTTCTGAATTTGCGATGCCTACGCTGGCGTAATAGCATGACGCACCGTTATCTTTGGCGTGTTGAACAAGGTCATTGAACGCCTGCTGACCTTCTTCGAACCGGCCGCGACGCGGATGAACATCCGTTCTCACAATAAAGAAAGCACGCTCCCCGTCTTTATTCGCGACGATCTGCGGTTCCGTCACGATATCGGCCAAAACGTCAGCCGATTCGATATTCCAACCGTCTTCGACCAATTGTTTATAGACGATCTCGACGCCAAATGCATGAACATCCTGCGGCGTCATAAGTTCCTGTGTTTCCATAATATAGAGATTCAAACTCCGAACTGACTAAGGTGATGGTTCAGGTGTTTGTAGAGCATGTTGTTCCATTCGGATCTGTTTAGATCGCCGAATGAGAACGATTCCTTGCCGTCGAAATGGCTTTCGCCGAGTGCTTGTGTCTTTTCGATATAGGTAATGAGACGAGCTTTTTCGATTTCGAAATCTTTTTCCGAAACCATTTTGAATGCCGGTGCGGTCGGTTTGTTTTTGCCGTAAGGCGTTTCGTTAGTGACCATTTTCTTGACAAAGTTCTTTAGCACAAAGCGGATTAGAAAGTTGGGCTTTTTATGTTTTTCGGGTTCGTAGATCATCTCGTAAGCGACACACAGATGAGCGAGCATTTGCCCGACATCCATCTTGCCCCAGAGTCTTTGCGTATCGGGCCGCAACTTGTTTATCCGGCCGATCATCTCGTCCGAAACTTCTTTTGTAAATACATTTGGCAGCGCCATAATTCGCTAAGTTAGCACGAGAGTATTTTTCGGACAAGCGTGCTTTCCGCTTAATAAATATCGGATAATCAACCACTGATTGTCAATTTTGACGGCGCTTAGTGACATATTATGGCAGTTCTGTGTATAGAAACATTCCACTCTAGCGTTAAGTCTCCTGTTTGTTGAATTTAAGAGTTTGGCACGCATATTGACTATATAACCATAGGATCCTTCGAGGGTCGACTCTTTTCGGGAGATATTATTTTGAAGAATACGCATAAAGGTTTTTCGCTGATCGAGCTGCTGATCGTCGTTGTGATCATCGGCATTATTGCTGCGATCGCCATACCGAATTTGATCTCGTCGCGTCGTGCGGCCAATGAAGCCAGTGCGGTTAGCTCTGTCCGGGTTATTTTCAGTGCTCAGGCGGCTTATTCCGCAACGTCCGGAGGCGGCCTCTATGCAGACGACCTGGCCGTGCTTGGTTTACGGAACATAGTTGATCCGGCGCTTGCCTGTGCCGCTGATCCCTGCACAAAAAGCGGATTCAACTTTGCGATCGAAACTGACAGCAGCGACATCACGCCTATTTGGAACGTGACCGCTGAGCCCGCGACCGCAACCGGCATAATGCAAACCGGCAGCCGGTCTTTCTATTCAAACGAGGTCGGCGTGATCTTTTACAAAGTCGGAGGATCTGCTCCGGTCGCCGGTTTAAGCACCACCGTTCGCGTCCCAACCGACGGCACTCCGATCGGCGATTAAGGTCCATTTAGAATCTGAAGAAGAGCCTCGCCGATCGGCGGGGCTTTTCTATTCCGGGAGACCCTGTCCCAAGTGTCCCGCTGTCCCGGCTTCCAACTGGCGCTGTCCCAAGTGTCCCGCTGTCCCAGTGTCCCACTCGCACCTTATTTCAATGAAACGTCCATTTTTATTGGTTCCGGCTGATGTCTGTCCCAAGTGTCCCGCTGTCCCAGCTTTCAACTCGCGCTGTCCCAAGTGTCCCGCTGTCCCAGTGTCCCACTCGCACCTTATTTCAATGAAACGTCCATTTTTATTGGTTCCGGCTGATGTCTGTCCCAAGTGTCCCGCTGTCCCAGTGTCCCACTCGCGCTGTTTTTTCAAATATCTGTGTATTACATGGCTCGGAGAACCTCCGGCCAAAGCACAATATAGCATAATGTTGCGTATGCTGTAAATAATGTTATGTATGAAACGCAGCGTGGATCAGGTCGGGACGGCTGTGTTTCTTTGAAGTTGGGCGTTAAGCCCTTACTAACGTGCGGGCTTCTGCATTGTGGAAAAGTCAGAACCGCCTGCGGCAGCAAGTGGCTGAAGTGGGCTGCGGGACAACTGATGTATTTCTGCATCGCCCAGCGGAAAAGCTATGCTTTTCCGTCGCTGCCTTATAAACTCTGGCGGCTCCGCCGCAGTTACCCTAAAAGTGACGGCCGAATTGCTCCCTTACAGGGAGCGACCGCGTATTCGCATGATCGTAGGGTTTCACCCTACGCTATTAAATTCGTCCCTTTCAGGGACAGACTCTACCCGTCCCTGAAAGGGACCGAGTTAATAGCCCGAGGTGAAACCCCGGGAAAGCTCGCCGGCAAAACCCGTCCCTGAAGGGGACGAACATTCTGATCCCACGCTTTACTTCATACGGAGTTTGGCGGTTGTTTCTTCGGTTACGCTGGCGGGGAAGTGGTCTTGGGCAGAGACGGGCGGCAGGCGATTTGTGGTGTCTGCTTTTTCGAGTATGGGTTGTTCGTCTTCTGCTTCAATGGCGCGTGCCGCTGTCTTACGGCGGCGTCCGGATCTTTCGCCGAGCATTGCGGCGGTGACCATTACGCCGAATGAAAGCAGGGCGAAAACGGTTCCGATCAGTGCCATTGTCTTTGAATCCGCAAACTTTCCGAACACGACCACGAGAGCTCCGGCGAGTGTGCAGAGCAGGGCGACGTAGATCAAAACGCGCGGATCAAACCCGGACCTTCGTCCTTCCGCGGCAACAAGTTCCGCACCGCACGAGCGGCAAAATTGCTGTTCCCCGACGATCTTTTCACCGCAATTTGAACAATGCTTCATAGGTTTAAGTCTAGCAAATATCCGATGCGTCCGAAATATCCCTCAAGCATCTCAATCGAGTACGTGCCACGCAGACCGACTTGAGCCACACTCTGCTTACCTATCACGTCGCCAAGCGGAAAAGCTATGCTTTTCCGTCACCGCTAACTAAGCTCCGCGGCTCCCCCGCTGTTATCGTTGAGAGAGGCGAACAAACTGACTCGACGACTACCGTCGATATCATCGAAAAAAAATAAGAGGTCGGGAGCTCAAGGAAGCAAATTCCAAAGAGTTTGGATCAGTATTTGGCGATCGGAATTACGGATTGGACCAGCTCCATTGTAAACGGGAAACACTCGTTTGAATTGGGCTTTAGCGTAAACGGGATTTAGAGCTTGATCGATCCCGTATGCATCGTGCAAGTTAACACCGTCATAGATTGGACCTAAGGGCTCTTGTGGGCATTGAACAAGAGCAATGGCGAGAAGTCCGTGCCCTTTATGAACAGCTAAAGATCTCCGACTTCGTATGCGACCGCCGGCGAAGAGCCATAATAATGCCTTTGTTCAGCATGAAAGTATAATGACTTTCTCCGTCATTGTTAAAATTAACTCCCCAATGCCAGAAATTCATAATTTTTCAGACTCCTTTTACGAAGCCATAATATCATTATTCAGATACCGTCAAAGTTCTCGCACAACCACAATTCACTCAACAAAAGAAAGCCCGGAAACACGGGCTTTTGATCGTCCAAAGCTATTTCAGGGGGCTATGCCACCCAATTGCAATATCGCAGGCCTGATCCCACTTCCGGTTCACTAGAAAAAAAACACCAAACACCTTGGGACGCCGGTTGAATCAAGTATTTCGCCGGTTGAATCAAGTATTTCGAAAAGAATTTACCCGAAATTTGTGGGCGTGTCTCACATTCCCGATCAGATCAATTCTAATAAACGCGATCTAGGGTCAGGAACGGATTGAAGTTTTGAGGTACCAGGAAAGCAGGATCAGATATTTGGATTGGGTTGTTCTCCGAAGGCCTTTGATATTCCGAGAGCCGGAAAAGCGGGGATGAGAAGATGCAAAAAGAGCACCCATGCGAACCGTCTCTGATATTGCCTTTGCTGAAAGAACTTAAGCATAAAAATTATCCTACCACATCTTTATCGGTATAACGTCTCGCAGGCCTCATGATGCTCACATTCCGGTCATTAAATGCACGCGAATTCTACGTTCCGCTCTCGGTTCCGCCACAAAGAGCATCCCGCACCCGCCGGGGCCGTCGTAACGGCCACATGGGGCTGCAAATATGCCGTCCGCTTTGCGGACTCAAGAATCGTCAAAATCGTGGGCATTAAATTGCACGAAACCTCCGCCGAACCTTTGCATTGATGCCGCATTAGTTTACAAGGAGCAGGAAAAAAGAGCGCGTTCCTTACAAACTCTCTGTTTGGTTCTAACATCCTTCTCATCTTTGTCAATTGAAAAAATGCTCCTATCGAATCGAGGGTGATTCTCCTTACAGCTGTGGACGATCTTTAGGGCGATTAAGTCAAACCATTCCATCTTACACACACCTCCGATGAACTTAAGACATGGCCTCTCACTCAGCTTTTCAAATCGATTGAGGCAAGAACTGCGAGATTTTGTTAAGAAAAACTCAAAAACGCCGTTCGATATGAGTGGGTTTAATTTTCCTGAAGACTTTCGTTTTCCCCCCATCGACTCATTTGCGGTGAAATTGCGAAGATGCAATTTCGCTGACATAAGGGTTTTATCAGAATTAGCATACAGCCTTCGTGACATACCGTATCTGAACTTTCCTTTGAGGCGGCGCAATGTTTGTCGAACTTGAAGTCGATGAACGACTCGAGTTGCTCGATTTTGACGACGCTGTTCAAGGAGACATCTGCTTTCAGAAATGCTCCTTTTCGGCTGGACTCGAGATTCAGGATGTGAGCATTTCGGGGCGTTTGGAAATTTCAGTCAAACCTTCAGGATTTGATTCTGTACGAGGTAGATGCCGACGTTCTTCAATTGTGCGATTCCCGTTTTGAGGACGACTGTATTATCTATGGGTCAGATTTCCAGAAAATCAAATTGCTGGACTGTAGTGCGTATGAAGGATTGCATCTTCGTCTTGTGGATCAAAAAGAGGTACATCGAGCGGAACCCGATGACATGGGTTTTTCCGGTTCGTATGAGTTCGAGATGCGAGGGTGTGAAGTTAGGGGCCTTGGAGAACTTTCAATTTGCAATTTTTTCGGTAGAGCAATCATCAAATCGTGCCAATTTTCAAGAGATTTTGAAGTGACCGGCGAGGAACGCGGCGTCTTCCATGATTTGTTCGTGTATATCGAGAATACTCTCGCAAGCGGATCGACATTCCACTTCGACAACGTCTGCCTTCGAAAGGCGTGTTTTCCTAACGCTAGTCTAGAGAACATGCGATTCCATCTTGTCGAGTGGCAGCCTGTCGGGCCTGGCTGAAAACGGACCCGGCGGCCTATCAGCTTTACAATTACCAGTTGTTTCCTGATCCGGCCGACATTATGGAATATATCGTCGAACAATATCGGCAACTTGTTAAGCACTACGAGGAACGGAAGGATTTTGAATCCGCGGAGCGGTTTTACGTAAGTGAGATGGAACTTCGACGCAAGCTACTTGGGATGCCCACTTACGAGAGCGGCACGTCAGCCCGAGTATTTCTATGGATTCGTCGGAAATGTAATTTTTACAGTCTTTATGGCTATCGAGTCTTTATGGGACTCGTTATTTTCAAGCAATTGGTGTGTTGCTTCTCTTAATTGCCGGCGGAACTCTAATTCTAATGTTTCTGGGCTAATACCTTCAGATGAGAACAGAGGATGCAGGACGACACGAGATACATTATTCGCTGTTCAGTGCTGAATCACGTTCCACATACGAGCACGTACTGCGTGACTACTGGGACACCTTCACCTATACCGTAGACTCTATGACTCTACAGAAAAACAAGAATTTTGACCCCTCAACCAACCTTGGCAAAGTTGCTCAGATCATCATATTTCTATCCGTTGCTGCTCAGGTCGCAATGTTTCTGCTAGCTCTTCGACGCCGATTCAAACGCGATTGAAATGGCCGTCGGATAAGGATGAAGATAAAAAAGCTCTGTCCGGTACAGGACAGAGCTTTTTTAATAACCACTAATCGGCATCATGGATTAAGGTCAGTTCCAAATTTGCTTATCGTAAGAATTTACCATCAATCTCAGTACGCCTTACTGTATATATAGTCTGACACGCTCTACATCCATATGACATCAGCGTAAGTTCAGGTAAATTCAAAGTCGAGCTCGTCCGGCGTTTTTGTATTAAATAAACCGGAGCCTTTGGTGACTTCACTCGAGTTACAATTTGGACAGGTTTCCATCATAATGACCTCCAGAAAGGGCCAAGAAGGCAGGATGAAACCTGCCCTCAGTTAATTACATTCCCATTCCCATTCCGCCCATGCCGCCGCCCATGCCGGCCATTGGGTCGCCGCCCTTGTCGTCCTGGACATCAGCGATCATGGCTTCGGTGGTGAGCATCAATCCGGCGATCGAAGCTGCGTTCTGCAGAGCGGTGCGTGTGACCTTTGCGGGGTCGATGACACCGGCTGCGACGAGGTCTTCGAATTTTTCCGTAGCGGCATTGAAACCATAGGTTTCGCTGTCTTCCGCACGGATCTTTTCGACGATGACCGCACCTTCTTTGCCTGCGTTGGCAACGATCTGGCGAAGCGGTTCTTCGACAGCACGTTTGATGATGTTGACGCCGATCTGTTCGTCGGTATCTTCACCGGCTGTGAAATTATCAAGCACTTTCGAAGCACGAACCAAGGTCACGCCGCCGCCGGCGACGATGCCTTCTTCGACCGCCGCACGCGTTGCATGCATAGCGTCTTCGACACGAGCTTTCTTTTCTTTCATTTCGGTTTCGGTTGCGGCACCGACTTTGATAACTGCAACACCGCCGACCAATTTGGCCAGGCGTTCCTGCAATTTTTCACGGTCATAGTCGCTGCATGGTTTCTTCGATCTGATTGCGGATCGTTTTTACGCGTCCGTCGATCGCTTCGCCTGCACCGGCACCTTCAACGATGGTCGTATTTTCTTTGTCGATCGTGATCTTCTTGGCTTTACCAAGATCTTCGACCGTAACGGTTTCGAGCTTGATGCCGAGATCTTCGCTGATAACCTTTCCGCCCGTAAGCGTTGCGATATCTTCGAGCATTGCCTTGCGGCGATCGCCAAAGCCAGGAGCTTTGACAGCAGCGACGTTCAGCGTGCCGCGAAGTTTGTTAACGACCAATGTCGCAAACGCTTCGCCTTCGACGTCTTCTGCGATGATCAGCATCGGACGGCCAAGTTTTGCAACCTGTTCGAGGATCGGAAGCAGATCGCGCATATTCGAGATCTTTTTCTCGTTGATCAAAATGAATGGCTCTTCGAGAACCGCTTCCATACGATCCGGCATCCGTTACGAAATAAGGCGAAAGATAGCCGCGGTCGAACTGCATACCTTCGACAACTTCCAAGGTCGTTTCCATCGTTTTCGATTCTTCGACCGTGATAACGCCGTCTTTGCCGACCTTGTCCATCGCCTGTGCGATGAAGCTCGCCGATCTCTTTGTCGCCATTTGCCGAAACTGTTCCGACTTTAGCAATGTCGTCAGCCTTGACCGGCTTTGCGATGCGGTGAACTTCTTGACGATCTCGGTAACGGCTTTGTCGATGCCGCGTTTGAGAGCCATCGGATTTGCACCGGCAGCAACCGTGCGGACGCCTTCTTTGAAGATCGCCTGCGCGAGAACCGTCGCGGTCGTCGTTCCGTCACCGGCTACGTCGCTGGTTTTCGAAGCAACTTCGCGAACCATCTGCGCGCCCATATTTTCAAGCGTATCTTTCAATTCGATCTCTTTCGCGACCGTCACACCGTCTTTGGTGATCGTCGGCGAACCGAATTTCTTGTCGATAACGACGTTGCGGCCTTTCGGGCCCAATGTTACTTTTACTGCGTCCGCGAGTTGATTAACTCCGCGCAAGATCGCCGATCGCGATTCTTCTCCGTGTATTACTTGTTTAGCCATGATATTTTTTTATTTCTCCTTCGTCGAAAAAAGTTGACCGAGTTAGCTGAGTTTGCCGGGTTCGGCGAGTTTTCTTGATAACTCGCAAAACTCTCCGAACGTACTAAACTCCGGAACTATTTGGCGGCTTCGCCTGCTCGATTGATGATGCCGAGGATCTCGTCTTCGCGCATGATGATGAATTCTTCGTCGTCAAGCTTGATCTCTGAGCCGCTGTATTTTCCAAAAAGAACGCGGTCGCCTGCTTTTACATCAAGCGTCTGACGCGTTCCGTCTTCTTTATATTTGCCTTCGCCGGCTGCGATAACTTCGCCTTCTTGCGGCTTTTCTTTCGCCGAATCAGGAATGTAAAGTCCGCCTGCGGTCTGATTTTTTGTGTCTTCGATACGGCGTATGATCACGCGATCGTGTAATGGTTGAATTTTTGTAGCCATGTTCGTTTACTCCTTTAATAATTATATATCTGATATAATTTGGCGGTGTTTGAACACATCTCTAGCACTCAAACACCATGAGTGCTAATTTACTAGAACAGGGCACGCGCTGTCAAGCGTGAGTTTGCTTCTGCAATTTATCTGAGTGTAATGCTATCAAGTTTATGAAACTTACTGAGATCAATATATTTCCCGTGAAATCTCTGGGCGGAATCTCGCTCGAAACATCGACGATCGACCGCCGCGGTTTGCGAAACGACAGGCGTTGGCTCCTGGTCGATAGAACAGGAATGTTTTTGACGCAGCGTGAACACCGGCAAATGGCGCTGGTGAAATTTGAGCGAAGCGAAGATAAATTCACGGCTGCCGCTAATGGCGATGCTTTCGAGTTTCCGATCGAGATCAGCGAAGGTGAAAATATTGAAGTTCAGATCTGGAACGATTCGGCTAACGCACTGGTTTTAAGCAAAGCTGCGGATGAGTGGTTCAGCAATTTTTTAGGTGTCGATTGTCGTTTGGTTTTTATGCCCGAGGGTTCAGAGCGGCATGTGAATAAAAATTATGCGGTTCGCGAAACGGACGTCGTGAGCTTTGTTGACGGCTATCCTTTCATGCTGATCGGCGAAGCGTCGCTGACGGATCTGAATTCGCGGCTGTCGGAAAAATTGCCGATGAACCGTTTTCGGCCGAATTTTGTTGTGTCGGGTTCAGACGCTTTTGCCGAAGACCATTGGAAACAGATACGAATTGGCGAAACTTTATTTAATATCGTGAAGCCATGTGCTCGGTGCGTTATTCCGACGATCGATCAGCAGACCGCGATCGCTTCGAAAGAGCCGACGAAAACGCTGTCGGAATATAGAAAGTTTGATGGCAAAATACTTTTCGGACAGAATCTGATCGCGGAAAATTTTGGCGGAACGGTTTCGGTCGGCGATGAGGTCGAAATTATCGCTTAACGGTTCGGCGTTTTTTAATAGGTTTCGGTGCGGGTTTGGCGATCTTTTTTGTGATCGTATTGCGGTGAATGCCAAGCGTGTCGGCGGCTTTGCAAATGTGATTGTTGCTGCGCTCGAGAGCTTTTTCGATGTAGATCTTTTCAAACTCCGCCGCCGCTTCGGGCAAAAGAATATGCCCATCCAGCATCTCGTCTATAAGCTGTTCCAATCGCTTGCGCATAATTCTAAAGTTTGCTTCCGGTCAACAATTCGTACGCTTTTTCGTACCGCTCGGTCGTTGCGGCCGAGACATCATCCGGCAAAGCCGGTGCCGGCGGCGTTTTGTCCCAATCGAGCGTCTCCAGATATTCGCGAACATATTGTTTATCAAATGACGGCTGTGCATGACCGGCTTCGTATGTTTCGGCCGCCCAAAATCTGGACGAATCCGGCGTCAGAACTTCATCGATCAGCAGAATATTGCCCTGTGCGTCACGGCCAAATTCGAATTTAGTGTCGGCGATTATGATGCCTTTTGATCTCGCGTATTCGGATGCTTCTTTATAGATCCGCAGACTCAGCGAACTGAGTTTTGCAGCCGTTTCCGCGCCCAGGACCTTTACGAATTCCATCTCTGTAATATTTTCGTCGTGGCCGGTCGCGGCTTTTGTCGCCGGAGTAAAGATCGGTTCGGGTAATTGGCTGCATTGCTTCAACCCTATCGGCAGATCGTGGCCGCAGACCTTTCCGGTCGCCTGATAATCTTTCCAGCCCGAACCTTCCAGATATCCGCGAACGACGCATTCGACAGGGAAAACTTCCGTCCGTTTAACAAGCATCGAACGCCCGCGAAGATCGTCGTATTTGTGCAGATGATCCGGCATTTTATCGAGGTCGGTCGTGATCAAATGGTGATCCAGAAAGTGCCCGAGCCGGTCGAACCAAAATTTAGAAAGCGCCGTCAGAATGCGGCCTTTGTTATGGATCGGCGTGGGCAAAATGCAGTCAAAGGCCGAAAGGCGATCGGTCGCGACCAGCAAAAGACGGTCTTTGCTGACCTGATAAATATCGCGAACCTTACCCTGATGAAGCAAAGGAAGTTCGGCGACGGATGAAAGAGAAACTGGGCTGCTCATATTATTTAACGGTTCGATAACTTTATTATGAAATTTGTAAAGTGACAAGTGGAAGCGAAGCAAGGAGAGTGGAGAGTGGAGAGTGGAGAGTGGAGAGTGGAGAGTGGAGAGTGGAGAGTGGAGAGGGGTTCGGTGTTGGAGGAATGCCTGACCGCTACGGAGGACCCATTGCTTACCATCGAAAAAATGGGTAGGCCAAAGCCGTATGTTTAACAAAGATAAAAAAGATTGAAATGTTTTATCGATTTGATATATAATTAGCAGGTCGGAGCGATCCAAGCTTCGATTAGAACAATTCTCACATCTCCACAAAGTCCATTCTGACAAAGGTTTTACATGATCATCACGCCTTCGCTTCGATATAAAAGACACGCTATTTCTCTCGCGATAATTTTATTCGCGAACACTATCGTATTTGGCCAAGCCGCCGTTCCGCCTGATTCAGGCAGTATTTCGATGTGGACGATATTGTTAGTTGTCGCCGGCATAGCCGTTATCGGCTTTCTTGTTTACGTCAAAATGCAGGGAAGCAAAGAGGCGGTTGCAACAAAAACGCTGCCTCCACCGCGAACTCGGCCTGCTTCGTTCAATCGCGAAGGGGCGAAGAAAGAATCACTGGGCAAAAATGCCGGTACTTTCAGTAAGGCGGAAAATCAATCCGCTGGGGCGACACGCGTTCCTCCCGTCGAGAATATCTCTCAAGCGAAAGAGAGGCTCCGGAAAAAAATGCAGAGCGCGAGATTTACCGGCCTGCCGATCAGTTCATATACGGAAATAAGGCCTGCAAAACCGTTTGAGGAATTGCCGGTTTCAGATGATGCTGAGTTGCTGACTGCGATCGAAACCGTTCTGGACGAGTTTGAAGAAAGCGAAGAAAAACGGGGGCAGGCACTGCGTGTTTTGTCCGCACATAAAGCTAAGAATTCAATTGATGCTTTGGCACAAGCTGCGTTTTACGATGTGTCAGCGAACCTGCGTTCGCGTGCCGTAACTATGCTTACTGATTTCGATCACGAAAGTGTATTCGAACCGATCCTACTTGCGTGCGCCGATCCGGGCCGGGAAGTTCGTGCTTCGGCCGCTCGCGGTTTATTCAAATTGAGTTGCGACCGTGCAAATGCCTGGACGCGGATCTGGGAATCTAATGACGAATTTCGAATGAAAAATTCAGTTCGCGCGGCTGAAGAAGCAAACATCGTTAAGCTTTCTTTTGATCGTCTCGTACACGAAGACCTGAAAATGTCATACGAAGCTTTTGTTTTGACCGCTTTGCTCGTTCGGTCAGGCGAAACCGAACTTTTGTTCTTTGCATTGAAAACACACACCGATCCGACCGTCCGACAGGCGATCTTGCACGTGCTTGACATTGCCGGCGACGAACGCGTGGTCGAACCGATATCAAATATTCTTTCGAAACAGCTCTTGACAGCAGACCTCGCTCAAAAAGCCGGCGAGGTTATGAGAAAATACGAAAACGTGGTTCTCGAAACTTTCTGAATCACTTTGCGATTTTGTTTCATCGGTGAAATATCGTTATGATGGAACAATGCAGTTTCGATTAGTTTCAGACAACACACCGAAAGGCGATCAGCCCGAAGCGATAAAGCAGATCGTCGATAATCTTGACGAAGGCGTAAAGGATCAGGTTCTGCTCGGCATTACCGGCAGCGGCAAGACTTTTACGATCGCGAACGTCATCCAGCAGACACAGCTTCCGACACTTGTTTTGGCTCACAACAAGACGCTTGCGGCTCAGCTTTATCAGGAATTCAAAACATTTTTCCCCGACAACGCGGTCGAATATTTCGTATCGTATTACGATTATTACCAGCCGGAAGCATATGTTCCGGCGGCCGATCTGTATATAGAAAAAGAAGCGACGATCAACGAAGAGATCGATCGCCTACGTTTGAGCGCGACGCGGGCTTTGTTTGAAAGGCGTGACGTTATCGTCGTTGCGTCGGTTTCGTGTATTTACGGACTCGGCGATCCGGATGCGTATTTCGGAATGCTCATATTTGTCGAACCGGGAATGAAGATCAAGCGTGAGGAGTTTTTGCAAAAACTGGTCGAACTTCAATACGAACGCGTCAATATCGATTTTGACCGCGGGACATTTAGGGTTCGGGGTGATGTTGTCGAGCTTTATCCGAGCTATCAGGATCAAGGCTATCGTTTCGAATTCTGGGGCGACGAGATCGAAGCAGTTTATACGATCGATCCGCTGCTTGGAGAAGTGATAAAGAAGCACGATGCGCGCGTGCCGATCTATCCGAAATCGCACTATGTGATGTCACGTCCGGTCATTAAGCGAGCGATCAGCACGATAAAAGCGGAGCTGGAACAGCACGAAGAATTTCTGGTCGGCGAAGGTAAGATCGTCGAAGCACAAAGGCTTCATCAGCGGACGATGTATGATCTGGAGATGATAAAGGAAATGGGATTTTGCCGCGGTATCGAAAATTATTCGCGGCATCTGACCGGCAAACCGCCCGGAGCTCCGCCGCCGACGCTGCTCGATTATTTGCCGCCGGATGCATTGATGGTTATAGATGAATCGCATCAAACTGTTCCGCAGCTCGGGGCGATGTTCAAAGGCGATCAATCGCGCAAAGGCACTTTGGTCGAATATGGTTTTCGGCTGCCGAGTGCGAAGGACAATCGTCCGCTGAATTTTCAAGAATTCGAAGAACGTGTTGGCCAGACGATCTATGTTTCGGCAACGCCGGGAAATTACGAGCTGAATAAAACAGAAGGCGAAGTTATCGAACAGATAATCAGGCCGACCGGTTTGCTCGATCCGGTCGTTGAGATCCGTCCCGTTAAAGGCCAGATCGACGACTTGCTCGAAGAATGCCGGAAACGCGCCGAACGCAACGAGCGAGTTTTGGTAACGACGCTGACAAAGCGTATGGCCGAAAACCTGAGCGAATATTTTGCCGAGGTCGGCGTAAAGGTCGCGTATCTGCACAGCGATATTCACACGCTCGAACGCATACGCATTTTGCGCGATCTTCGCCGCGGCGAATTTGATGTTTTGGTCGGGATCAATCTTTTGCGAGAAGGTCTGGATCTGCCCGAGGTTTCGCTAGTCGCGATACTTGATGCGGACAAAGAAGGATTTCTGCGTTCGGAACGTTCGCTGATACAAACGATGGGACGAGCCGCGAGAAACGCCGAAGGCAAAGCCATTCTTTACGCCGATAAGATCACGGATTCGATGCGAAACGCCATCGGAGAAACCGAACGCCGCCGCCTGATACAGGAAGAATACAACACCGAACACGGCATAACGCCGACGACGATCGTTAAATCGATAGACGCGACCTTGGTCACTGCGTACGAAGCGGATTATTTCAAGATCCCGCTCGATCTGGATTCGATCGACGAATATTCACCAAAGAAGCTAAAAGAAACCATAACCCAAATGGAAGCCGATATGCGTCACGCGGCCAAAGAAATGAAATTCGAACAAGCCGCCGAACTGCGGGATCGCTTGAAATATTTAAGGGAACGAGATCTGATCGCGAGATAAATGAATAGCATACAATTATAGGAACTATGTAAGTGGTAACTTGCCGCCAAATTCACCACTCACCATTCACCATTATTTTTACTGTTTTCTGTTATCCCAAAAGTTTTGAGAGCGGGGTTTTCGCGGGTTGTTCCGGCTGTGTTCGATCTGTTTGGCCCGCATTTTTAGTTCATTGGCTCGTTGTTCGCGTTTTGCTTCGCCGGTTAGCGGCGGTGTGCCGCGTTCGCCCCAGTAATATTTTAAGGTGACAAGAAGCAGAGCTCCGCTTCCAACGATAGTCAACACTACTCCCCAAAATAAAATTCCGCTGAAGCCTTTCATCAGAATAGTATATGCGGCTGTCAAATATCGGTCAAAAAGTGGATGTGCGGCGGAAGCTTAGAAGAAGCGAATCGCATTCCGCGTGATCAGCATTAAGCCCCGATTTACGCGCGGGCTTCTGCACTCTGAGCGCAAAGATATTGTATAATCACGGCTATGCAAACGAAGACGCAGCTGGAAGATCTGCAGGATTATTTGACCGACGCGAGCAATATGCCCGGCGGGCATGCGGATAAGCTTTTAATACCTGAAAGTGCCGATGAGATAGCCGAGATATTGCGAGAGGCAAATGCGTCGGGCGAGCCTGTAACTATCTCGGGAGCGCGGACGGGAACGGTTGGCGGTGCGATCCCTTTTGGCGGTTCGGTTATTTCGCTCGAGCGTTTGAACAAGATCGCGATCGACCGCGAGACCCGAACAGCGGTTTGCGGAGCCGGTGTGATATTGGCGGATCTGCAAAAAGCTGCAGCGTCCGAAGGGCTTTTTTATCCGCCCGATCCGACCGAATGGAGTTGTCAGATCGGAGGAACGATCGCGACGAATGCTTCGGGTTCACGAAGTTTCAAATTTGGGCCGACACGCGGTTTTGTTGACGGGCTGCATATTGTTTTGGCATCGGGCGATCAACTGAAACTGACTCGTGGAACGGCTGTTTCCGCGGATGGCGAGACGATAGAGCTCAAGACTGAAAACGGCGAGAGCATTAGCGTAAAGGTCCCGACGTATCCGCGGCCGGATGTGCGAAAGAACGTCAGCGGATATTTCAATGCCAAACCGCTTGATGCGATCGACCTTTTCATCGGCAGCGAAGGTACGCTCGGGGTTATTACCGAAGCGAAGCTAAAGCTTTTGCCGAAATGGGAAAGCTTTTTCAGCGGGATCGTATTTTTTGAAAATGCAGCCGAATTTACTTGGCCTTTGTAAATGAACGCGAGAGAAATTTCATTTACATTCGAGAAGTGCAGATACTGGCTCTTCGATCGATGCTTCGATGATCGAATATTTTGACGACCGTGCTTTGAAATTCATTTCCGAACGTTTCCCTGAAACACCGGAAGGAATGGCGGGAGCCGTCTTTTTTGAACAAGAAACGACCGCCGAAACGGAAGACGTTCTGCTTGAAAAATGGAACGAACTTTTAGAAAAGCATAGTGCTGATGTTGACCGCTCATGGTTCACAACGACCGAAGGCGATGCCGAACGCCTACGCGAATTTCGCCACGCTCTGCCGGTTACGGTAAACGAACGCGTTGTGCGAAACGGCCAAAAAAAGATCGGGACGGATATGTCCGTGCCGGATGATAAATTTGCGAATTTTCTCAAATTCTACAAAGAGACGTTCGATAAAGCCGGAATCGATTACGTTATTTTCGGGCACATTGGCGACAATCATCTGCACGCAAATCTTTTGCCGAAAGAATGCCGATGAAGCTACAAAGGCAAGGCATTTATACGGCCGCTGTGTCGCTCAGGCGATAATGCTCGGCGGAACGGTTTCGGCCGAACACGGCATCGGAAAACTAAAGCGGCATTATTTATACGTGATGATGGGCGAACGATATCTGAACGAAATGTCGGAGATAAAACGGGCACTCGATCCAAAAGGAATTCTTGGCCGCGGCAATATGTTCGACGAAAAATATATCGGCGGATAATGTGTCTCAACTTTTGCTGATATACTGATGTATCAAAAAGCTAGAAACGGAACTGAACCTAAATGATAAAGGCACTTTTACTCGACTTTAACGGCGTGATACTCGATGACGAGAAGATCCAGCAGCGTGTTTATACGGAACTTCTGGGCGGTGAAGGCATAGAACTTACCGACGAAGATTATATGGCGAGCCTTGGCATGGACGACAAAACGTTTGTCGCTTCGGCTATGTTGCGTGCCGGGAAAGACGCTGATTTTGAGAAAATTCTCGAACTGACGGCGACCAAAACGACAAATTGGCGAAAGATCATCGCAGAAGAAATGCCGATCTTTGACGGTGTTGAAAATTTTATACGTAAATCGGCGCAAGAACTTTCTCTCGGGATCGTCAGTATGTCAAAACGTGAAGAGATCGAATTTGTTCTCGAAAAAGCCGGTCTCAGCGATTGTTTTAATATTATCGTCAGTGCCGAAGACGTTGAAAAATGTAAACCGGACCCGGAATGTTTTCGTCTTGGGTTTCAGCTTTTGGATCAAAGCCGAACGGCCGGGACGCATTTGCCGATGCTGCGGACCGAATGTGTCGTTGTTGAAGATTCGCCGCCCGGAGTTGCTTCGGCGAGAAGCGCCGGCCTTCCTGTTTTAGGGATTACGAACACCGTCAGCGAAGAAGAACTTCGCAAAGCCGGTGCGAACCACGTCAGCGAAAACCTGAACGACTGGATGCCGGAATCTTTCCGCCGCGTGTTTTAGAACCAGATTATGTCCGAACATTTTATTTCCGCAGATGACGCGCGCAATGACCTAAATTCTTGCGCCGCTTTTTTGGCAGAGACGCTTACAGGCGATAACCGCGCGGCCGCGATATCCGCGGTTCTACCGAATTATTTAGATAAGAAAGACGTCGATACGGCCGCCGAGCTTGCCAATACGATCGATGATCCGTATATGCGCGATCGGCTTTTGCAGCTGGTTGCGGAAAAATCGCGCCGAGCTCGGCGACGATGATTATGCCTTGCAGCTTGCCGATGCGGTCGAAGAATTCGGCACTCGTTCGCAGACCTATGAAAAGGTCGCGATCAAAAAGATCGAGGCGGGCGAGATCGAAAAAGCTCTGGATATTGCCGGAGCGCTCTCTCATCCGGATTCGGTTTATGCCGCTGCGGCCGTGAAATACGCATTGCGCGGCGATGAAGAATCAGTAAAGGATATACTCGGCCGCATCGAATACGCACCCGAAAAAGTTTATGCATTGATCGGTATGGCATCGGCCAAATTTGATACTGGCGATGCGGATGCAGCGGCTGATACGCTCGGCCTTGCGACTGATGCGGCTGATACGATCGATCACAACGAAGAAAAATTGCGGGCGTTTCGCGATATCGGAAATCTATATACCGAGATCGGCCATCGGCACAAAGCCATACTTTCGTTCGAAAAAATGAGCGAATTGGCCGAAGAGATGGACAGCGTTAATCGCGACGGTTTTTTAGCGGCTGCGACGATCGGTTTGAAACATGCCGGTAGCGATGAATTTGCCGAACGTGCATTCGATCTGATCGCGGACAAAACTCAGATCGCGACCGCTTTGCTTGGCATTTCACGCGAAGAATGGCGAGCCGATGAAAAAGATTCGGCTTTTGAATCGCTGGAAGAATCGCTTTCGGTTCTGCGTTCGCAAAAGGATACCGAAACACGGGACACCGCCGCGAAAAATGCTCTGTTCGGTTCGATCGCAATACAATTTGCCGGTTATGGAAAGGACGAACGCGGAATCGAGATCGCGCAGGATAATGAGGACGACAGCCAGCAGCTTTCGGCGCTCTCACAGATCGCACAGATCGCCGCGACTCAGAAAAAACTTGATATCGCAAAACAGGCCCTGAATGCGATATTCGAGGACGCTCACAGAATTTTTGCGTTGATCGGCGTAAGCGATGCGGTCAAGAAGAACGGTGACGATGCGACAGCGTTATCGCTGCTCGACGAAGCCGCAAGCCTCGCCGAAACTGTTCCGCAGATCGCTTCGCGGACGTCGGCCTTCATCGAAATCTCAAACCGTTACCACGCCAACGGCAAGGCCGAAAAAGCCAGAGAAGCCGCTTCGAAAGCCTTCCACGCCATCAACGAGATCCGCGACGAAGCAACCCGAAGCTCAAAACTCGCCGAACTCGCCAATGTCTATGAACAGTCAGGTTTCGAACTCAACGACGAAGAAAAAGAACAAATGATGATCATGGTGAATGAGACGTTTACGTACTAAACTCACGGCGACTATTGAATAACCGTCACAGGTCATTTCTTATCAGATCCTCAAAGCTGTCGCGTTTTCGGATCAGTTCGGGTTTTCCGTTTTCTTTTATCATGACCATTGCGGGCAGAAAGCGGCCGTTGTATTCGGAAGCTTGGGCGAATGAATACGCACCGCAATTAAGCAGAGCTAAAAGTTCATTCGGTTCGACATTTTCCGGCAACAGGCGGTAATCGGGAAGCCTTTCTTCACCTTCTATATCAAAATAAACATCACCGCCGTCGCATAAAGGACCGGCAACCTTGTATTTTGTTTCTGCCGGAACATCTGCACGATCGGCAGAGATGAGATGGTAATACCATTTGTATGTTTCCATCGAAAGCAAAAGATTAAAACCGGCATCGGTCAAAAGCCAGGTATCTGTTGAAAGCCGCGAGGCTGTCGACCGAGGTGTGAGTTCGCGGAACCGGCCGCTGCTTTTTATTTCGGACGGTCGTCAAACAGATCGAAGTGTCGGCGATGACGCTGCGTCCGGGTTCGAGCAGGAGCGTGAAATTTTCCAGCAGATGTTCCGCGTTTTCCGCCGCCGCCATATTTTTTACCGATGTCCATGCTTCTCGGATCGCTTCCGCCGGTTCGTAATGAGCGGCAAACATTTTATGCTGAGCAGCCGGAATTTCAGAACCGAGCGAATCGTCGCGAAGGTAATTGACAGGAAAACCACCGCCAAGATTTATATGCGAAAGTTTTACGCCGGTTTCTTTATAAACCTGCAAAAGATTTGAAAAAAGAAGATCAAAGGCTTCGGTATACGGCGATATATCCGGATTTTGCGAACCGATGTGCAGATGAACACCGGCGAGATTCAGCTCCGGCGAATCTTTGTATTTGCGGAAAGCCTCTAAAGCTTCCGCGGGCATCATTCCAAATTTCGATGTAAGCAAAGCGGTCTTTAATCCGGAATGCGTATTGGTTTCAATATCAGGCACGAGCCGCAGGCTAACGTTTGCGGTTTTGTTAAGAGCTTTAGCAGTTTCAGCTATAAGCGAAAGTTCATATACCGAATCGACCTGGATCGCGTAGATGCCGGCATTGATCGCCATCTCGAGTTCCCAGATCTCCTTGCTTGTTCCGTTAAATATCAGCCGATCACCGCTGAATCCGGCTTTTAACGCTTTCCATAATTCGCCGCCCGAATTAACTTCGAGATCGCTGCCGGCTTCGCCGACCGAGCGAAGTATCGCCATATTTGAAAGAGCTTTCGCCGCGTAACAGATCTTCAGCGGACAATCGATGACCGTTTCGACCTCTCGCAATCGCGCGATGTTGTGCCTGATCCGTGCTTCGCTAAAAACAAAAAGCGGCGAACCGAATTCTTTCGCGAGCTCGACGGAGTTCACGCCGTCAATGTGCAATTGGCCGTTTTCGGATGAAAGAAAATTTTGTATTTCCCAAGGTTTGTTTCATACTTTCATATATGCGAAGTCGACTGTGATCTGACTTATCGAATTAAATATGGATCATTACCGCAACAATTCTCATCGTGTCTTGAACTTCACTACCGGACAAATCGGTAAATCGCATGATTTGCAGTTCGATTACGGTATCTTCGGAAATTACGAACCGAAGGCTATTTGCGGCTTTTGATCGCCGCTTCTACGAGCAACGGATCGCCCTTATTGAGATAGTTTAGACGGACTTTGCCTTCACTGTTCATCTCAACTTTTATCTTTACATCACCGCCTGATCCGCTGAGATCTAAAGCCGCTTGTTGGATATGCCGGTTCGTGGTGCCGACATCAAACGCGGCTTCGAGGTCAATGAAATGCCTGTTCCGCGTGGATAAAGACCGGGAAGCGAGATCGGCAGTTTGCCGTGAAATTCTTGTAAACCCGTCAAAGCTCTGGCCGATGCCCGCTGCAAACTGCCCATGTCGCCGTAGGCGACTATGTATGTTTTCATCTGCGGAAAATCCGTTAGTATATACGGATTGCCAAAGCTTACGCCGATGACGGTTTTGCCGGAACTGATAGCATCACGCAAAATTTCGGCTCCGTTGTCGGGAATGCCGACGCTGTTCTTCGCACCCGAACGGACGCGGCCATAAAGACCGACAATGACAACATCTGCATCAGCAACGATCTTTTTCGCTGTAGTGTTCTGTTCGGCAGTCGCATTTTCCTGCAGGTAAGCGGCGTCGAACGTTAAGCCGTTTCCGCGAAGCGTAGAAAGGAAAGTGCCCATTGTTGACGGACCGTCAAAGCCATTTGATACCCCGAGAACTGCTATCTTTTTATCTTTCGCAAGCGGCAAAACTCCGTCTTCACTGCGGACGAGAGTGATGGCTTTTTCGGCGATCTCATTTGATAGTTCTTCGACATCCCGCGACGAAACGATCTTGTCGATATCTTCGATCGGCGTGATCCTATTTTTGAAAAGTCCGACCTCGTATTTCCATGCGATCTGCCGCGTCACAGATTCATCTAGCCGCTCCATCGGAATGCGGCCGGATTCGACAGCGGCTTTCAAGCCTTTGAGCATTGCGTCAACATCGGAGGGCTTTTCCAAAATATCGGTTCCGGCTAGGAACGCCCGAACTCCGGCCTCGCCTTGGTCAAAGTAAAGCGTGAGTCCGCTCATCGACATAGCATCGGATACGATCAGGCCTTTGAATCCCATTTCGTCGCGAAGAATGTCGGTTTGTATCTTATGCGAAAGCGTCGCGGGAATCGTCGCTTTTTGATCGACGATCTCGGCACCGACTTCGGCGTCGCCGCCTTTATATTGTTTTAGCGGAGTGATTATTTCGCCGTCGATCTGCGGTAATGCGATATGCGCGATCATTATCGATGCCACACCGGCTTCGATGGCTTTTCGAAAGGGAATGAACTCGGTTTTTTCGAGGCTCTCGCGTGAATGATCGATGATCGGCAAACCTCTATGTGAATCGACATTCGTATCGCCGTGACCGGGAAAATGCTTGGCGGTTGCGATGACATTTTCGCTTTGAATACCGCGGATAAATTCGACGCCGTATTTGGCGACCTCGTTCGGATCTTCGCCAAAACTGCGCACATTGATGACCGGATTTGCGGCGTTGTTATTTACATCCAGAACCGGTGCGTAAACGTGGCGAATGCCGATCGCTTTCGCTTCGCGGCCGGTTACGACACCAACCTTGCGGGCGAGTTCGGGTTCGCCGGTTGCGGCGATCGCCATTGCCCAAGGAAAATTTGTCGCGTCGCCAAAGCGCATACCGATGCCGGTTTCGGCATCAAGCGAAAGCAGCAGCGGAACTTTTGCGTCAGCCTGCAAACGATTTGAAAGGATCGTCGTTTCATAGATCGGCGCGCCGAAAAATATTATTCCGCCGATGTGGTTATCTTTGACCTGCCGCTGCAGATCTTTGTAAAAATAACTGTCGCGATTCGCAAAGCGTGCGTTGACGCCGACGTGAACAAGCTGGCCGACCTTTTCGTCAACCGACATTTTCTTGACAAGTTTTCGCGCGGCTGCCCACGATTCTTTCGACGGTTCGAATCGGTCGGAACGGGTGTTGCCGGCAGACGCGGGAACAGCCGCGAAGGCAAGCGAGAGAAATATTACAAGGGTGAAAAATTTATTAATTAATACGGTCATTTGTTTCTATAATTTCCGAACTCAATTTATCTGCGCCGGACAAAAGACTAACGGCATAGCCGACCGAAAAGCAGATAACTGCTCCGATCAACACGTACCAGGTCCACGCGATCGAAGTGTAAAGTTTTATCAAGATCATTGAACCGATCGATGCGATCATGCCGACGACTACGCCCGTCTGATTTGCTTTCTTAGTCAAAACGCCGAGCAAGAATGCACCGAGCATCGGCCCGTAGATCAGAGACGCGATGGTCAAACCTACCGTAAATACAGAGCCCCAATCTTTCGAAATAAAAGCAATGCCGATCAGTATAACGCCCCAAACGGCGGTCAGTATCCGTGACAACTTGAGTAATTTTGTCTCGTCGGCATCTGGGTTTATCAACGGTTTGTAAAAATCAAGTATCGAACTCGACGCAAGCGAATTTAGTGAACTGCTCAGCGTGGACATTGCCGCCGCGGTCAAGGCCGCGATCATCAAGCCACCGATGCCGACCGGCATTTTCTCAACAATGAATGTAGGGAAGATCTTATCGTTATTTTCAAGTGCAGTCGTCAGCGGGAAGTGATGATAGTAAACATAAAGCATTACGCCGACGAAAAGCAGCAAGGCGAACTGAAACAGAATAACAAAGCCGCTGGTGATGATAGCCTTTTTGCTGTCCGCTTCGTTCTTGCAGGCAAGCAGACGCTGGACGAGCATTTGGTCAGTGCCGTGCGAAGCCATCGTCAAGAACGTTCCGCCGATCAAACCGGCCCAGAATGTAAAGGGTACGCTCGTGTCGAACGAGAAGGAAAAAAGCTGAAATTTGCCGGCTTCGGATGCAACCGCGTGAATTTCCGGCCAGCCTCCAGGTATGCTTGTCCAAAGAATATACGCCGCAATAATAGCACCCGCGATGTAAATTATTAGCTGAACAAGATCGGTCCAAAGCACTGCAACAAGCCCGCCTTGATATGTGTAGATCAGCGTGAGGACACCGACAATGCCGATAGACAGGATCGTAAGATACGGAAAATCCGGCAGCGAATGAATAAGCACAGCGCTGATAACCAGCGACGCTGCAAACGTGCGAACGCCATCACCGATAGCACGTACGATCAAGAACAATGACGCAGCGAAATTTTTTGCCGAAATGCCGAAACGGTTTTCTAGCAATTTGTACGCAGTCTGCAGTTCGCCTTTGAAATAAGCCGGAATAAAAAGGAAGCTGATAATGAACCGGGCGATGATGTAACCAAAGACGACTTGAAGATATGTGAAATTACCGCCCTGCTCGGGAAATTGATAATTTGCATAAGCTATCGCCGGAACGCCGATCAGCGTCAGCGTGCTCGTTTCGGTCGCCACGATCGACGCGCAGATCACGATCCAATGAGTGTTCCTTTTCCCGACAAAATAATCGGACGCAGTTTCTTGCGACTTTCGGAACATCATCCCGAAGATCGTTATGCCGATCAAATATCCGGCAAGGACAATATAGTCAATTGTTGAAAACCCCATAAGTAAAGATTCGCTCTAAATAATTTCGATAAATATCACCTTTACAACTATCCGATCACCGAAATATCAGTAATTTACTAATTTTATTATCCACCCGAAGATCGACCCATCTCGATCGCTTTTTCAACGGTAAAACCCGACCGCTCCAGTAGCTTTTCGGCAACGTTTCGATCCACAGAAATAGCTGCCATAACAATTGCTACTCGAAGATCGCGTCCTGAAGATTCGAACAATTGACCGGCGTCGGCTTCGCTCAGATCTGCTTCGGCCATTAATATTCTTATGCTTCGGTCGATCAATTTTTCGTTCGAAGCCTTTACGTTCGTCATTCGGTTGCCTTTTACGTAACCGAGTTTGATCATCGCTGCGGTCGAGATCATGTTTAGCACGAGCTTCTGTGCTGTTCCCGATTTCATACGGGTCGAACCGGTTAAAACTTCTGGGCCAACAACCGGCACGATCGCGATATCGACAGCTTTTGTGATCGCCGAATCCGGCACGCAGGTGATGCATGCGGTGAAACAGCCAAGCGCTTTTGCATATTCGACCGCCCCGATCGTATAAGGCGTTCTGCCCGAAGCAGCAAGTCCGATGACGCAATCTTTTTCGTTTACACCTCGTGCAACAAGGTCGTCGATGCCGGCTTGTTTGTTGTCTTCGCTGGCTTCGGACGCTTTGTAAAGAGCATCGTATCCGCCCGCGATTATGCCCTGGATCAGATCGTAGGAAACACCGAACGTTGGCGGAATTTCCGATGCATCCAGAACGCCGAGCCTGCCGCTTGTGCCCGTTCCGACATAAAAAAGCCGTCCACCATTTCGAAATCTTTCAACAACACGATCGACCGTTTCCGCGATCTCCGGCAAGACTTTCTCAACCGCCGACGCGACGAATTTGTCCTCGTTGTTTATCAGCCGCAAAGCATCGATCGTCGAAGCTTTATCGATCGCGGCTGTTTTCGGGTTTTCTTGTTCGGTTATTGGAAGCATTCCTCAATACTGCGAATTTTAACGCTTGCCTCCGTTATTGCCATTGGTTTTGTTTAGCAATGCCATTAAAGCGGCGGCGTGCGCGGGCGGCATTTCGGGTTCGGTCAGGAATGCTTTTGGGGCAATTGTATGGATCGTTTGGATCATAGGATCTTTCAGTAGGCTACCGGCGTTAAAAACACTACCGACGCAGCCGATAGGTATCTTATTTTTTTTCAAACCGAGTTTTTCAATTACCGCACACGCCGCGAGGCCAAGTTCTGTTCCGGCTTCGATGACAATGTCCGTCGCGACGGCGTCGCCCTTTTTTGCGGCTTCGACGACGAATTTTGCGAAACCTGCAATGCGGCTGTTATCCACCTGCGGCGAGTATATCGCAACTATTAGATTTTCGGGCCCTGAAGCTCTGAAATATTCAGATGCGCTTTTGCTAAGTGAAGTTGGAATACCGCGTCCGTCCGATGCTTTCGCGACGGAATGAAGCTGCCGTTTGTGCGATCCCTACACCACCGCCTTCGTCGCCCGCGAGCGGTCCCCAACCTCCGGAGATCGCCATCTCGCCTTTATTGTTTTTACCGATACAAACTGAACCTGTGCCGGCGATAACGACAAGTCCGGCTTTGCCGAGAGTGGTCGCGTATAATGCAATTTCAGCGTCGGTAACGACGACCGTTTTTTTGATACGCAGCGATTTTACGAAACTTTCGCGAACGCGTTGTTTGAGATCGGCTCGGCGAACTCCGGCAAGTCCCAGTGTCGCTCCATGTATGTCGCCGCGCGAAACGGAGCCGTCATCGCATGCCTCATTCACCGCTTTTAAAATATTTGCGACCGCAGTTTCAACGCCGACCCGCAACGGGTTTGACGGACCCGAAACGCCTTCGCATAGAACTTCTCGAGCTTCGTTCATTATCGCGATATGCGTTTTCGTTCCGCCGCCGTCAACGCCTAAATAAAGCTGATGCAAGCGGCGCGATCTTGAAATTTTGTTGTGGGCTGCCACCATTTGTTAATATGCCGACATAAGGGATACTGATATATTCATAGCCGATACTTGACATATAATCAAATATAGTAGATTTTATGTAATCAATAAGTTTATGTGATGCACAATTTCTGCATTCTCAGTAAACAAAAACAGACCAAAACCGAATAGGAAGCATATGGAGATCAGACAGCTTAAAGCCTTCCTTGCGATCGCAGAAGCAAAAACATTCACCGCCGGCGTGCGACGTGTAAATGTGACACAGGCCGCGATTTCGATGCAGATCCGCCAGCTCGAAGACGAGGTCGGCCTGCAGCTTTTTACGCGCACGCCGCGCCGAGTGATCATTACCGAAGCAGGCGAATATCTGCTTGAACGAGCGCGAAAGATATTGCGCGAACATGACTCGGCGCTCGCCGAAATCGCTGAAGTTGCCGGTGCAGTTTACGGACGTTTGCGGATCGGCACTGCGTCCGGCATGTTTGCGATGGAGCAGCTTCCGGCCATTGTCCAAAAATTAAAAGAAAAATTTCAGAATGCGGAGATCACGGTTTCAGTTCGGGAACGAGCGAAAGGCTTGTTGATCGGATGATGCACGGTGAGGTCGATATCGCGTTCGTTTCGCTGCCGGTCGATAACCTGAACATCACGACCGAAATGCTTTTTTCGCGATGAGATCGTCGCGATCGCAAATCCGGCACATCCGCTCGCGAAAGAAAAATATATCAGTGCGGCGACGCTTGCCGGCGAAGATCTTATCTTAGGTGTTAGAGGCGGAAACACGCGGCGGATGATCGATGAATTTTTCGCGGCGGCGAATGTTCGGCCGAACATAACGATGGAGCTTTCGCGGCACGAAGCGATCAACCAAATGGTCGAAAATAATATGGGCGTCGGAATGGCCGGTGCAAAAGCGGTCGCAAAAGAAGTCACGCGAAGGAAAGTTGATCACATGGTTCATCGAAGGCGCCGAAATAACCTGGGAACTTGGATTGGCAAGGCTTCGCGGAGGATATTATTCACCGATAACGAAAGAATTTGTACGGCTTTGCAAAGCTGATTTTGCTGCGAGAGAAAAGGAGCTGAAAGCGAAGAAATGAGAAGAGGATTTAACGCAAAGATGCCAAGACACGGAGAACTTAACGCAAAGTCGCAAAGACGCAAAGGTACAGAAAATGCTTCTTTGAAGACATTTGTAAGCTTCCATTTTAAAATCTTTGCGGCATTGCGACTTTGCGTCTTTGCGTTAATTCTTTCTGCTGTTGCCTATTTGCTCAGGGCTTGCCGATCGCGGCTCCGAGTTCGGTCGGGATGAGCGCCGAAAAGCTCAACCAGATCGATGCGTTGGTTAATGCCGATATTGCCGCAAAAAAAATGCCGGGTGCGGTCGTCATCATCGGACACAAAGGAAAATCGTTTATCGAAAAGCTTTTGGAAATCGTGCTCTCGTTCCGAATGTCGAGAAAATGACGGTCGACACGATCTTTGATGTCGCGTCGTCTGACGAAAGTCGTTGCGACGACGACATCGATTATGAATTTGGTCGAACAGGGCAAGCTTCGACTTAACGACACCGTTGGGAAATTCTTTCCTGAAATTGAAGACGAGCAGACGCAAAAAAGGTCACGATCCAACAGCTTCTGACGCATGTTTCCGGATACGCACCTGATTTTGATCTCGGCCAAAAATGGACCGGCCGCGAAGGAATGCTCGCCGCATTGAAGAAAGAAAAACTGCGAACACCAGCGGGAATTAAATTTGTTTATTCGGACATTGGTTTTATTGTGCTTGGCGGAAATTATTAAATAGATCAGCGGAGACACCGTTAATGGATTTTTTAAGCGACAATATATCAATTACTCTTTCCATGCTGGACTCTGGATTCTTTACAGAAATTCCTAGATAACAGATATTCGACGGTTTGACTTTGATCGGGATATAAACTGACGACGTATTCTCTTGAAATCAATCCACCTCACGATCTATAGCTCCAACTGAAAATATTAAGGGGCAAAACAACTATCTAGGCTCAAAATTTGAAGGCGATGAAAAAAGCGGCGAATAAATACTTGCGCGGACAAGTTCACGATCCGACATCTTTTCGGATGGGCGGAGTTGCCGGACACGCCGGACTGTTTTCGACTGCCGATGATCTGGCGCGATTTTGTCAGATGCTTTTGAATGGCGGGACGTTCTGGACGGCAAACGTGTTTTGTCATGCGCAGACGGTTGCGCGAATGACCGCGCCGATTGTTGTTTCGGAAGACGGAGCGACACGCGGGCTCGGTTGGGATATGAACACGGCGTTCTCGTCGAACCGCGGCGAACTTTTTCCGCTCGGTTCGTTTGGCCATACGGGTTTTACGGGAACGTCGATCTGGATTGACCGCGTTTCACAGACCTTTGTTGTCTTTATGTCTAACCGCGTTCATCCCGACGGAAAAGGCGACGTCGTGCCGCTTCGCGCACGGATCGCAACTGTCGTCGCTTCGGCAGTCGAAGACACGCCGATTGAGATGATCAGGCTTGCCGAGGATATTTATTCGTCACAAGTTGCGGCGCAAATACCGAAATTTAAAGAACACGTCGAGCGAGTTAACTCGTTCGTCGGATGCAATCCGTTGGCTTGTCAGCGTGTGCCGGGCGTTACTAATGTATCGGTACTGAACGGTATTGATATTCTCGAACGCGATGGTTTCAAAGAGCTCGACGGCAAGCGTGTCGGTTTGGTGACGAATCACACAGGCAGAGATCTGAAGGGCAAGCAGACGATCGACGTTTTACACGATGCCAAGAATGTAAAACTCATTTCGCTGTTCGCGCCCGAACACGGCATCCGCGGCGAGCTCGATCAGGCGAAAATTGACGATTCAAAAGACAGAAAAACAGGATTGCCGGTTTATTCGCTTTATGGCGAAACGCGTCGGCCAAAGCCGGAGCAATTGAAAGATCTAGATGCTATTGTTTATGACATACAGGATATCGGTGCACGGTTCTATACCTATACAGCGACGCTGAAAAATGTTTTAGAAGAAGCTGCGAAAGCTGGAAAGCCGGTTTATATTCTGGACCGTCCGAATCCGATAAACGGGAGTAATGTCGAAGGGCCGCTGGCTCAGGAAGACAAACTTTCGTTTATCGCGGCGCATACTATTCCCGTTCGCTACGGAATGACGATCGGCGAACTCGGTATGATGATGAACGCCGAGCGAAAAATCGGTGCCGATCTGCACGTAATAAAGATGGAAAATTGGTCGCGTTCGATGTGGTTCGACGAAACGGGTCAAACCTGGGTAAATCCTTCGCCGAATATGCGTTCGCTGAATGAGGCGACTTTTATCCCGGGATTGGATTGCTGGAAACGACAAATGTGAGTGTCGGTCGCGGAACAGACACGCCTTTTGAGGTCGTCGGTGCTCCGTGGATCAACGGCAGGGAACTCGCGAAAGTTCTGAATGAGCGAAACCTGTTCGGTGTTCGGTTCGTATCGGTATCGTTTACACCGAACGCTTCGGTTTTTAAGGATGAAAAAGTTAACGGAATAAACATTATCGTTACAAATAGGTCCGGTTTCGATTCGGTTAAAACAGGATTTGAGATCGCGGCAGCTTTGCGAAAACTCTATCCGAATGATTGGCAGGTTGATAAATATTCGCGGCTGCTTGTGAACGCCGATTATCTAGAAATGGTGAAGCGCGGCGATACGGCAGAGTCGATCAATAAGAGCTGGGCAAAAGACGTAGATGAGTTTCAAAAACGACGTAAGCCGTTTTTGCTCTATTAGTTGAGAATTATTGGCATCGAAATTGCGTTAACAAAGTTAGTTTTCCGGCTGCTTCCATATGGAAAGTTAACAATTTCGTAACAACTTATTTGTTTTCAAGGAGTTTCACGTATTCCGCAATAAGATTTCGTTCACAGCGATAACGAAAATTTGAATGAAACTCCAAAAACGTAAAGGTTTCTTATGGCAAGCGGTTTAGAATTATTAACAAAACATCTCAAAATTAAAGAGGGGACGAAAAAAATGAGGATCAAAATTTTAGGGACAATGCTTTCGGTTTTTGCACTTATTTGCTGCATGAGCCTAGCTGCATTTTCACAGGAAATTACCGGATCGATCGTCGGTTCGGTACGCGATTCGGCCGGAGCCGTTGTTCCGGGTGCGACCGTCACGGTTAGCGTGCCATCGCGAAATGACGAAATTGTTCGTACGGTTACGACAAATGATGCAGGCACATTTTCGGTACCGAACGTGGCGGTCGGAGTTTACGACATTACTGTCGAAGCACCGAACTTTAAGAAGACCGTCACTACCGGTATCAAGGTCGATGTCGGTCAACGGCGCGGAGCGGATATTACGCTCGAAGCCGGCGGTGTCGAAGAAACCGTAACGGTCGAAGCCGGAGCGGTCTCTGTCGAACTAACGACGCCAACCGTCGGTACAACGATCACAGGCGATCAGGCACGCGAGCTACCGATCAACAACCGCAACTGGGTTCAGTTGATCACATTGGCTCCGGGCGTTTCGAACAACCTGTCTGATCAGGTTTATGTCGGTACGGTTAACCCGGATGGACAGGCAAATACGGTTCAGATCTCAGTGAACGGAGCTCGATCGAGCCAAAATACTTTCACTATTGACGGAGCGGACGTAACGGACCGCGGATCAAATTTGACGATTCAGGGCTACCCGAGTGTTGATTCGATAGGTGAATTCAAAATTCTAAGGTCGATGTATCCTGCTGAGTCCGGTCGAAGCGGTGGTGGTCAGGTAAATGTGGTGACGCGTTCCGGTACGGATCAATTTCACGGAAGCTTGTTCGAATTTGTCCGTAACGAAAAATTCAACGCCGGCAAATATTTTGATAATCAATCGGCACCTCTAGGACGGGATGAGAATGGCAAAGCCATCAGGACGCCGTTTCGATACAATAACTTTGGTGGAACGGTCGGCGGCCCTGTGTATTTCTTGAACTTCGGTGAAAGAGACCCCAGTGACAGCGCCTTTGGAAAGATACCGAGAACATATTTTTTCTTTTCAGAAGAAGTTCGACGTGATGTACGTTATCCGAGCTACAACTCGTCCGTGCCGGACGCTGCTCTGAGGTCGGGTATTTTCCCAGCAGATATTTGTTTACAGGCAACAGGTACGACCTGCAACTCGGTTTTGCCTGCTGGAACACCACTTTCAAGTGTCCAGCCGATCAATCCACTTGCACAACAATATCTAAACTTCATTTACAATAATCTACCGCTGCCAAATAATCCGGCATCATCGCCATACGCGCTGAATTTTCCAACGCGAAATGTCGCGAATTTCAGACAAGAGATAATAAAGCTCGATACAAGCTTTACGGATAATTGGTCTGCATATTATCGATACCAACGTGATACCATTCCGACGGAAGATGCGAACTCACTTTTCTCAAGCGGAACCGGACTTCCCGAGGTGTCGCGAACAGTAACTGATTCGCCCGGACGGACGCACACGTTTCAAACCACATATGTTGCAAGTCCCAAGCTTATTTTTGAGCTCGGTTACAACTTTGGCTATGGTGCGATCTTGAGCAACAACGTCGGCTTGCTTGCCTTGGCAAATTCACCGATCACCCCTCCGTTGCCGTATCCGGTCTCACGAGATCGTGTTCCTACAATTTCTGGAAATGGGTTTAGTAATCTTTCCGGCTTTGGTCCGTATGACAACTTTTCCTGGAAACAGAATTTCCGTGGGAACGTTACGTATGTTGCCGGTGCTCACACGATGAAATTTGGTGCCATCTATTCGCTTTACAGAAAGAATGAAAACGCACTTGCGGGCAGCAATGAAGGTATCTATAGCGGATTCAATACACCGGGGGCAACAACGCGAGTAAATGCACCTGGAGTTACGGGAACGCTTAACAACATTCAATCAACAGTTGGGCAAACTTCCTGATCGGAACAAACGCTACATTTTCACAGGCAAGTTTTGACTACACGGCTGACCTTCGTCAGAAGACATTCGAAGCTTATGCACAAGACGAATGGCGATTTCGACGCAATCTGACCGTATATGCCGGCGTACGATATTCCTTCTTTGGTTCTCCTTGGGACAAAAATGGACTTTTGACCAATTTTGTTCCGGAGCTTTTGGATCCGGGCGGATGCACCATTGGTTACACGGTGACGGACCCCGAGTTGCCGGAACAGGTAATTACTGTAACGGTATAATCGTCAACTCACAAAATTACCAACGGTCCGGCAGCATTCAATTGTACGCCAACGTTTCGCCTTGGGGAAAATTCGTGGTAAACGCCCCGAAAACAGATTTTGCTCCGCGCATCGGACTAGCTTGGGATCCATTTGGTAATGGAACGACCTCGGTCAGGACAGGTTACGGAATCTATCATGACCAAGTACTAAATGGAACTCTTCTCCAGCAGATCGGTTTCAATCCGCCGTATCAGCAAACTTGTACTGTTACCGGCGTGAATATCGCAATCCGGTACCTGGTGGAAATTGCACGGTTGCGGCTTCGAATACAGTGAACAATCTTCGCGGTATTGCAGGCCAATTGGAAAACTCCTTATCTGCAGCATTGGTCGCTCGACGTCCAGCATACACTTTCGCGCAAAACCCTTGTAACCATTGGTTATTATGGTTCCAGGGGCGTTAATCAGATAGGAGCTTTCGAGCTGAATGCTCTTCCTCCGGGATATGCGATCTCGCTTGGTCCAACAGCTTGCGCTGGTCGGTGCATCGACGACTCCGACGGCACCTTGCCAGGTTGCAGGTACGGCATTCACCTCAGTCAGCGTCAACGACAATCCTCGATCAGATCCGACCATATGAAGGCTATCGGTCGATCAATCTTGTTCAACCAAGATATAATTCTTACTACCATAGTCTGCAGGTTTCAGCTACGCAACGTTTTAGTGACACGTCACAGCTGAATCTTGCATATACTTGGTCGAAGAACTTGACCGATAACCAAACGGACCGCTCTACCGCTCCGCAGAATAGCTACGATATTGGTAGCGAAAAAGGACGATCATCGTTGATCGCCGTCATATCCTTACGCTGAACGGGTTTTATGAGATACCGTTCTTTAAGAATGATCGTGGTTTCAAAGGAGCCATTCTTGGCGGTTGGGAAGTTCAGGGAATCGCAACGTATCAGACCGGATTGCCGTTTACGGTAACCACATCGTCATTCGACGCGGCTGGTTTAGGCATTATTCCTGCAATTATCGCAGGTAACCGTCCAAATCAGATCTGTAATCCGAATGCGGGGGGAAGCTCAAACACAGCAAAATTGGTTCAACACGGCTTGCTTTACGCCGAATGCACAACACGGGTGATTTTGTTCCCAACGTAGTTGGAAATACAGGACGAGGAACCGTAAATGGGCCTGATCTGAAAAAGATCGACCTGACCCTCTCGAAGAATTTCCGTTTTTCGGAATCGCTTCGACTTCAGATCCGTGCAGAAGCATACAATGTGTTCAATTGGACGAACTTTACCACATTGAGCACAAACGTTACCTCGGCCACCTTTGGTGCAGTAACGGGAGCACGTGATCCGCGAACGATGCAGTTTGGTGCGAAGTTCTACTTCTAAACCCGATTGTTTGATCTAATCAATTGGCCCGTGTCTTTATAAGAGGCACGGGTCATTTTCTTTTGGTAAAATCTATTTATGACATCGCTTGTTCTGAAAAATGGAATCGTCGGCGGAATGCCGTTCGATATTGGCATTGACACCGATGGAAAATTTACCGTCGTCGGCGATGGCGTAGAGCTTCTCGATCTTTCAGGGTTGACTCTCTTCCCGGGATTTATCGATGTTCATAATCACGGTGCGAATGGGTTTGACGTTAATAGCAGCAATGCAGATTCGCTGATCGCGATCGGCGAATTTTTGGCGAAACACGGCGTAACGGCATGGATGCCGACTCTCGTTCCGGATTCGGATGATAATTATCGGCACGTGATCGATGCGATCGATGAAGTTATGCGGCGTCAGAACGAAATGCCTATCGCCCAAATTGTAGGCGTTCATTACGAAGGTGTTTTTGCGAACGAGAAGATGTGCGGTGCATTGCGGCCGGAATATTTTAAAAAATTTACCGGCGATGAACTGAACGAATTGCCGCGTTTGAAAAGCGGTGTACATATGACGACGTTCGCACCTGAGATCGAAGGCGGCATTGGACTTGCAAAAGAATTATCGCGTCAAGGCTGGATCGCTTCGATCGGTCATACAAAAGCGGCCGTCGGAATTTTGGATGCTGCTTTTGATGAAGGTGCTCGGCACGTGACGCATTTTTTTAATGCGATGAGCGGCATTCATCACCGCGATATTGGAGTTGCCGGCTGGACTCTGAAAAATAAAGACGTGACCTTCGATATTATCGCCGACGGCCATCACGTCGCCGAACCGATGCTAGATCTCGCGTGCCGCGTGAAAATGCCGGACAGGGTTTCGCTTATCTCAGATTCGATCGCACCAACCGGATTGGGCGACGGCGATTTTCAGCTTTGGGGCGAAAGTATAAAAGTAACGAATGGAATAACTCAAAATGAAAGAGGCAGTATCGCCGGTTCCGTCATCACGATGAACGATGCGGTAATGCGTATGCGGAGATTGGGGTTTTCCGATAGCGAAGTTGCAATGATGTCATCGGGAAATCCTGCAAAGCTTTTGGGTATTGAAAAAACTAGCGGTTCTATCGAGATCGGAAAGCGTGCGGATCTGGTCGCGATCGATAGCCAAGGAGAAGTGGCGTTGACGATTATCGGCGGAAAGATCGTATTCAGCCGTTGATCGAGCCTGTTGGCCATATGCCGAGATCACTCGCTACATTGACATAAACCTGCCATTAAAACGATAATTGCTGCATAAATGCATAAATTAAAAGCCATAATTGCAATAAGCTTGCTTGCCTGTGCTTGTAGTAACGAAAGATCTGCAAGCAACAGGCCGGATACTTCGAATAGGCCTGTAAATGCCGTTAATATAGGTATCGAGAACACGAACACTGCCGCCGCCTGTGAACATTGCGGCAGCGAATACGAATGCGGTTCCGCCCACGCGTGCGGAATGTCAGGCGATCGTTACGGGCGACGACGCTATTTTGCAAACCCAAACGTATGTTATGGATTTCGAGCCGTTTAAAAATAGCTGTTTCGTAACTACATATAATGCCGACACAGATCCGCCGATGGAAGCAAAAATGGCGGTTTACCAAGACGGCAAAAAGATCTTCGATCTGCCGGGCCAATTCAACGGTTCGACGATGGGCTGTTCCGTAGAATCCGTTGCTTTCGGCGATCTGAACAACGACGCGAAAAAAGATATCGTCGTTGTTGGCAAGTGCATTTCCAACACCGGTAGCTACAACGAAAATATGATCTACGTGAACAGCGGAAAAGCCTTCACAACGGACGAAGGTGCAAATTCCGTCCTTGTCGATTATGACAATGTAAAAGACGTCATAGAATTCGCCAAGAAAAACCCGAAGATCTTTTTCAAATAGGCCAATGCTGCCATTTGTCATCGTAAATCCAAGATCAGCAAGCGGTTCGACGCGGGATAAATGGTCGGCTGTCGCCAGCGATCTGCGTGCCCATTTCGGTCCGTTCACTGTCGCATTTACAAAATGCGCAGGCGACGGCATACGACTCGCGGAACAAGCGGCGAAAAGTGGACGCGACTTTATAATCGCATGTGGCGGCGACGGTACGGTAAATGAGGTCGCGAATGGGATCTTGAATTCGGGGTGCGATGCCGAACTCGGCGTTTTTCCGTCCGGAACAGGCGGCGATTTCAGACGATCGATCGATATGCCGACATCGCCTCGTGAAGCCGCAAAAGCCTTACGCGAAGGCACAACAAAACGGATAGATGTCGGAAAGGTCACATTCGAAAACGTAAAAGGCGAATCTGAAAGCCGTCATTTTTTAAACGTATCTTCGGTTGGTTTGGCAGCGTCGATCATCGAACGCGTTAAAGGGAATTCGGCTCTCGATTGGCTTCCGGCTTCGGGAGTGCGCGGACGTGCGGCCTTTGCTTTGTCGGCATTGCAGGAGTTTGCCGGTCTTGAAATCCTTTCGCATTCGTGTAAAATTTGACGAAGATGAAGAAGCGAATATTTCGACGCTCAATTTCTGTGTCGCAAATGCACGATTTTTCGGCGGAGGAATGAAAATCGCGCCGGACGCAAAACTCAACGACGGCTTCTTTGATGTTATAAATATCGGCGACATCAAAACCGCAAGAGTTTTGCTCAATGCCTACACGCTTTACAGCGGAAAGCATATCGAACTCGACGAAGTAAAAAGTCGCAAGGCAAAACGCGTGGAGATCCGTGCGTTCGATGAAAGCAAACAGATCCGCATAGAAATTGACGGCGAACTCCCCGGCCGGCTTCCGGCTGTTTATGAAATAGTTCCTGACGCACTAAAGTTGCGTGTTCCAAGCGCATAACGTTTCGGGTGAATACAAAGTATGGCAAATTCTTTCTGTCAGCTCGTCGCCGATGCGGCCGAATCCCATCTCGATAAGGTAGCGATGGAAGTCATCGGCGTCGAAGGCACAAAATACACTTTCGCCGAGATGCTTTCGGAGATACGCAGCATCGCGTTTCGTCTTTCTGAAGAAGGTGTAAAATTTGGCGACCGGGTTGCTCTGATCGGCGAAAACCATCCGCATTGGGCGATCGCATATCTCGGGATGCTCTTTGCCGGTGTTGTTTGCGTGCCGATCGATCCGCACGGCGAGATCGAAACCATCGCAAATTTCCTCGAAAATTCCGAAGCAAAAATGGCATTCATCGGCGATGATTTTGTCAATACGTTTGCTAAAGTTTCGGAAAAATTAGGCCGCGAAATTCCGGCGGTTCTGCTTGAAAGTTCGATGGACGAGCCCGGCGAAAAGCCGGACGAAAAGTTTGCTCTGTATTCGGATTGGGCTACAACCAAGCGGCCGGAAGGTTTTGATCAAATGCCGACGCCGGCAAAAGAGGAAGACCTCGCGGTTCTGATCTATACATCA
This sequence comes from uncultured Acidobacteriota bacterium, assembly GCA_963720905.1. Taxonomy (GTDB): domain Bacteria; phylum Acidobacteriota; class Blastocatellia; order Pyrinomonadales; family Pyrinomonadaceae; genus OLB17. The sequence goes on along the minus strand of CAVRHB010000007.1, from coordinate 169,388 downwards.
GGTACGACCGGAACACCTAAAGGCGTCCCTCTGACGCATGGAAATATTTATTACGAATCTACCGGCTGTCAGGAAGTGATGAACATTTCCGAACATGAGGTCGTGCTCAGCGTTCTGCCGCTTTTCCATGTTTTTGCACAGGTCGTAAATCTCTGGGTCATCGCCAGCATCGGCGGAAAGATCTGTTATATAAAAGAGCTAGCCCCGGCCGAAATGACACGTGCGTTCGAAACCGGCGAGATCACTTTGCTGACCGGCGTTCCGCGGCTTTGGTATCTGTTTCACAAAAAGATCTTTGACGGCGTTGCCGCTCAATCAAAGCTCGTCCAATGGCTCTTTGCCGCAATGCTTAAAACGAATGGCTTTCTCCGTGATAATTTCAAGATCAATCTTGGCAAGAAATTCTTCAAAAAGGTTCACGACGGTTTTGGAGGCAAGCTGGACATAACGATCTCGGCCGGTTCGCGTTTTGATGAAAAGATCGCTCGCGATTACCATTCGCTCGGTTTCACGATCATACAAGGCTACGGGCTGACGGAAACAAGCGGTGCGGTAACCGCAACAAGATTTGAAGACAACGTCGTCGGATCGGTCGGCGTTGCTGTAAACCATGCCGAAATAAAGCTCGGCGAATTAAATGCCGAAGGAGCCGGCGAAGTTCTTATCAAAGGAAAGATGGTGTTTTCAGGATATTACAAAAATCCGGAAGCGACCAAAGACGCATTTACCGAAGACGGTTGGTTTCGGTCGGGCGACCTCGGGAAACTCGATAAGAACGGACATCTGTTTATTGTCGGTCGTTCAAAGGACGTTATAGTTTTGCCGAACGGCAAGAATGTTCACCCGGAAGATCTCGAAGTAAAATACCAGAAATCGCCGATGGTCGAAGAACTCGCTATCCTCGGAGTTCGCGATAAAAGCAGCGAACTTGCGGGAGCCGAAAAACTCATCGCAGTGGTCGTTCCGGATTTTGCATATTTAAAAGCAAACAACCTCGCAAATTCGCGGGAAGCGATCCGTTACGAACTCGATGATCTCGGCCGCTCGCTGCCTGAATATCAACGCGTCCGCGATTACATTATTCACAGCGAACCGCTGCCGCGAACCGCAACTAGAAAAGTAAAACGTTTTCAGCTTCAAAAAGAGATCGAAGAAAACGGGCTCGCGGATCAGAAACACCAGCCGCAGAAGCCATTGGAAATGTCCGATTCCGATAAGGCATTGATGAAAACGCCGGCCGGAAAGGTCGTCCTCGCCGCGATCGAACGAAACGTAAAACCCGGCACTCCGATCCACCCGAAAATGAGTCTGGAGCTCGATCTAGGGCTTGATTCTCTTGGCAGAGCAGAGGTTATGGCCGCGCTCGAATCGGCATTACAGACAGATTTCGACGGCGAAGATGCCGCGAAGGCTTTGACCGTTGCGGACACCATCGAGCTTGTAAAAGCCAGCAGCGGCGATCTTTCGAAGGCCGGCGGCGGAGATTTTCAGCCGGATGTGGATCTGAATTGGGGAAAGATCGTTCGCAACGCCGACAACGATCTGCCGGAAATTCAACCCATATTGAAAAAGCGACCGCTGTTCGGGCCGTTCGCATTTTCGGTGTATCGGATCTTTAACCTATTCTGTCGGATCGCGTTTCGGCTAGAAGTTTCCGGAATGGAAAATCTCGAGGAAATGCACAAACTTCTCCAGCATCGCGATGAGCCAGACGCTCCACCGAGTTTCATCATCTGCCCGAATCATCAAAGTTTTCTGGATCCGTTCGTGCTCACATCAAATTATCCTTACGATGTGTTTTCAAAAACTTTTCATGTCGGCGCGATCGAATTTTTCGAGAGCGGATTTATGAGTTGGCTCGGCGATCTGCTCCGCGTCGTTCGCGTCGATCCTGATGTGCAGTTGATGAAGGCAATGAAAGCCGGTGCGGTCGGTTTGAGAAACGGCCACGTGCTTAATATTTACCCCGAAGGCCAACGCGCATACGACGGCGAACTTCATGAATTCAAAAGCGGAGCTTCGATCCTGGCCACCGAACTGGACGTTCCGATCTTGCCGGTCGCTCTCGATGGCCTGCAAAACGTTTGGCCGAGAAATTCATGGCGGATCAGATTCGCGAAAGTCCAAATAAAAATAGGCAAACCTTTTTATGCCACCGAAATCGCGGGTGATGGCGATTCGCCGGACGAAATTTACGACCAGGTTACGGACACCTTCGATCAGAGATCGAAACAATGATAGAAGATCTGCGTTCAAAATAGATCATGTTTATGATTTTATACGGAGAAAATATGCGAAATAAATTACTTTTTGTTGCCGTAATTCTGTTTACGGTTTCGTCGTTCTTTGCTCAAACGCCGCCTTCGGATGATCTTGCCGATTACATTAAGGAGAATTACACAAAACGCGAAGTTTTGATCCCGGTGCGTGATGGCGTTAAACTTTTCACGTCGATCTATGAGCCGAAGGATAGATCGCAAAAATATCCGATACTTGTTGAACCGGACGCCTTATACGGTTCGTCCTTACGGCGCCGGATAAATTCAAAACTTCGCTCGGGCCGATCGAACTGTTTGCCAAGGAAGGCTATATTTTTGTCTATCAGGACGTTCGCGGAAAATCTGATGAGCGAAGGCGAATTTGTAGATGTCGCGCCCGGATATTGCGAATACCGACAATACTAAAATCGACGAATCGACCGACACCTACGACACGATCGACTGGCTGATCAAAAATGTCGATAACAACAACGGCAACGTCGGAACTTACGGCATTTCGTATCCCGGATTTTATACTTCGGCCGGTTCGATCGATTCGCATCCGGCGCTCAAAGCGTGTTCGCCGCAGGCACCTGTTTCAGCGATTGGTTTCACGGCGACGATATGCACCACAATGGCGCGTTTTTTCTTGCGCAAAACTATCGCTTCTTCAGCGGTTTCGGCCAATATCGTCCGTTCGCCAACTGCTGACAATTCTTCGTATCTGAAACCGTGGAACGGCGAAAGACGCGACCGACGGTTATAATTATTTTCTCAGATCTCGGCGGACTTAAAGAATTCTGCCGATGCTTACGAAAAAGCTCTCGGCGTTCGACATCAATTTTTGGGACGAAATGATGGCTCATCCGAATTACGATCAATTTTGGAAAGACCGCAATATTCTGCCGAAACTCAAAAATATCGGCTGCGCGACCATGACCGTCGGCGGTTGGTACGACAACGAAGATCTTTACGGAGCGCTGCAAACTTATCAGCATATCGAAAAACAAAATCCGGGCATTTTCAATGTCCTTGTGATGGGACCGTGGTTTCACGGCGGCTTGGGTACGCGCAGCGATGGCGATTGGCTCGGCACGGCTTATTTCGGCGAAAAAACAGGCGATTGCTATCCGACAGATCTGGAACTTCCTTTTTTTGATCATTTTCTGAAAGACAAAGGCGATATTTCCACAGATCAAAGAAGTAAATCTTTTCGACACCGGTTCGCACGAATGGCGTGCATTCGATCATTACAATCCGACAAACGGCAACCGACACGGCGCTTTATCTGACGGCGGACGGCAGTCTTGACTTTTCGACTGATGCGCAAAAGGCCGATTCGGCTTACGAACGAATATGTTTCCGATCCGATGAATCCGGTTCCATACACGCAAAAGATCACCTCAAAATTATCCGCGCGATTTTATGACGGAAGATCAGCGTTTTGCCGCGACGCGTCCCGATGTTCTGGTTTATCAAACCGACCCTCTAACGAAGATGTAACGGTGGCGGGTGACATCAAACCCTCGCTTTTCGTTTCTTCTTCGAGCGGAACCGATTCGGATTTTGTCGTAAAGCTTATCGATGTTTTCCCGGATGATTATCAATATCCCGAATCCGGTGAAACAGGCCGCAATGGCCGTCCGGAAAGTAAAACCGCCGGAAAATTCAGTGTTCGCAGCATCTTTCAACCGGGCGGTTATCAAATGCTTCTGCGAGGCGAACCGATGCCGGCGAGATTTCAGAAAGAGCTTTGAAAAACCGGAACCGCTTGAAAGCCGAACGAACCGACGATATTTGTCGTTTACGATGCCGGGCATCATGCACACATTTAAAAAAGGCCATCGGATTATGGTGCAGATCCAAAGCACTTGGTTTCCGCTCGTCGCACGAAATCCGCAGCAGTTCGTTCAAAACTATAAGATCGCAACGCAGAAGGATTTTCGCACGGCAACACAGCGTATATATCACGACGGCGGAACCAAATCGGCTATCGTTTTACCAATTATGAAAAAACAGTGAACCTTTTTGGTAAAATTTGTTGCGATATTTGATAGAGTGGTTCTTTCACGGAGAGCCACTACAAATTATAAAAACGGAGCACCCTGATGAAAATAATTAAATCTCTGATCGTAATGACCGCCATTGTCGGTTCGCTTTCCTTTGCCGCTGCCGCACAGAATTTCGATGCTGAATTCAGCCGCGGAATGGAACAGCATAAGAATAAAGACTTCACCGCCTGTGCCGCGAGTTTTGCGAGATCAATTTCTTACGATGCAACCCGATATGCTGCTCACTATAATCTGGGCCTCTGCAAAATCGGTCTAAAGCAATACGCCGAAGCGAATACAGCTTTACGCAAAGCCTTACAGCTCAAACCCGATTTTGTTGAGGCGATGATCCAACTCGGAAATTCCCTTGATCTTTCCGGCGATTACAAAGGAGCTCTTGTTTCTTACGAGAATGCTAAACGCCTGGAACCGAATAATGAAAGTATCTACTACGAAATGGGCGTCGCTCACGAAGGTCAGAAAAAATACGCTCTTGCCGAAGCCTCGTATCGTAAAGCCGTCGATCTTAGCCCAAATTATCTATCTGCTTTGATGGCTTTAGGTATGTCGCTGGATAAGCAAAAGAAATATGACGACGGCTTTATTTTTTATGAGCGGGCCGCTAAATTGGAACCGAAAAATATAAAGGCTAACCGTCGCGTCGGCGACTATTTTGTTCGAATCGGAACAGTTTCCCGAAGCGATCGCCGCCTATAATAAAGCCTTGGCGAGCGATCCGAATGACGCTGATACGCTTGTGGGAATGGGAGATGCGTATTATAACGATAAGAAATACGCCGAATCGATCCTTTATTATACTAGAGCGGCCGAAGCTTCACCTCAGTGGTCGGTCCCAAATGAGTACCTTGGCGATGCTTATCTGAATTCTAAAACAAAACGACAAAGCAAAAATTGCTTACGAAAAAACTTTGGTTCTCGAACCGGAGAATACGACGGCGCTTTATCAACTTTCGCGGCTTGCGCTTAATGCTTCGGATAAGACGTTGGCATTAAGATATTATGACCGGTTGAAAAATGTCGATGAAGACTTAGCGACAAAATTGGCTGGTTTCATAAATCAGAAATATCCGGGAGCCGTTCCGGCAAACTAGAAAGCGTTCGTATTTACCGAAAAACTTTGATAGATTGAACCTATCAATATTTTTATAGAGGTGAATATAAATGCCATCAATGTCGATCTATTTTGGATCGTTGCTAATAATAATCGGGATCATCGGTTATATCGTAAGTATGGTTGACGGAAAAACGAGCCTAACGGCTTTGATCCCGGCTATTTTCGGTATTCTGATGATCCTTTTTGGAGCTCTCGCACGCGGAAATGAAAAGCTGAGGAAGCATCTTATGCACGGTTCGGTGCTTGTGGCTCTACTTGGGTTTATTGCCGTCGCGGCCAGGCTTGTTCCAAAATTGGGCGAACTTTCGCTGACCACTGCCGTTCTCGCACAGATCGCGATGGGAATTGTTTGTCTGGTTTTTGTGATACTCGCGATCAGATCATTCGTCGCCGCCCGCTCCGGAACCTAGGCTTTCTTATCCAGCGGAAACATGATCTCTACCGCTAAACCGTCAATGGTGTTCGCGGCTGAGATCGTTCCTTTATGAAGTTTTACCGCCTGTTCGGCGATCGCTAAGCCAAGCCCGATGCCGCCGGTTTTTCGCTCGCGTGCTTCCCCGACACGATAAAATGGCGTAAATAACTTCTTCAATTCTTCGTCCGGCACGCCGCCGCCGTGATCTTCGATCAATATCTGTGCGTTTCCAGAGCTCGATGTCATTTTGACCGTGACTTCTGTGCCTTCCGCTGTATATCGAACTGCGTTTCGCAGAACGTTCTCTATCGCGCTTCTGACAAGAGCCTCGTTGCCGGAAAACTTCGCGGGTTCAAGCTCCTCGACCTTTACTGATCTGCCGTTGGCCTTTGCTTCGAAATCGGCATCGACCGCGATCTGTTCGATGATCGTCGCCAAGTTCAGTTCATGACGTTCATATTCGCCAGAACCGCTTTCCAATTGAGACAGCGTCAAAAGCCGCGAGATCATCTCGTTCAAACGCGAAGATTCTTTTTCAATTCGATCGAGTATCGGATTTATCTCGCCGTTAGAACGTTGTTTAGCGATCTCAAGCGCCACGTTCATTCTGGCAAGCGGTGAGCGTAACTCATGCGAAACATCGCGCGACAAACGCTGTTGCGACATTATCAGCGATTCGATCCGTTCGGCCATTACGTCAAACTCCATCGCAAGGTCGCCAAGTTCGTCATGCCGGTTTCCGACGTCGTCCGCCACGCGGATCGAAAGATCGCCCGCCGCAAATTTCTGTGTCGCCCTCCGCATTTTTTCGATCGGCGACGAGAGATACCAGGCAAGCGCATAGCAAACCAATATCGCCGTGAACAGCAACATTCCATAACGCAAATAGCGCATCGAACTCGCACCGAACATCGGAGTGGTTTGCGGCCTTTCCCAGCGAACTATCATCACAAATTCACTTCCGTCATTGAGTTGTAATTTTCCAGCCGACAAAGCCGACGTCGGCGGGCTAAGCTCTAATTCGATAGAATCCGACGCAAATGTTCGCTCGACAAGTTCCTGATACGAATTCACAGCCGCCGCATCGCCGACCCAAATATTGCCCTGTCTTCCGATCAGGTCGATCTCTGTGATGGTGTCGGCGGTTTTTATTCGATCTAGGAATTCAAGCAAAGCGTCTTCGCCCGAATCGTCGTATATCTGTGCTGCGGTCGCAGAAAAGATCGACGTTTGGTTTCGCATCGAAGCCTGCCAGCGGCTGACGACCGGCTCTGTCTGTACGCTCCAATTAAGAAAGATGATCAAACCGAACATCAACGCGATAGTCGCCAAAAACCACAAAAATATCTTTAAGAACAAATTCATTTCGTTGTGTAGATGTAACCGACCGATCTGATCGTCTTGATGCTGCTCGGTTCCATCCTCGCGTGGGCCGAGCTTCTTGCGCAGGTTGCTGATGTGCATATCCAGGCTGCGGTCATAAGGCGATAAACTTCTTTCGAGTACGTTTTCGCTCAGATCTTCTTTCTTTGAAACCTTGCCGGCGTTTCGCAAAAGTTCCGCGAGAAGTGCGAATTCAACAGACGTTACCGAAACCGGTTCGCCATTGACCTCGACCGACCTAAGCGTTGTCGAAAGCGTCACGTCCTCAACCGTTATCATTTCACTTTCGCCGCTTTCCGGATCTGGATTTACCCGGCGAAGTATCGCCCGCAGACGAGCTACAAGCTCGCGCGGATTAAAAGGTTTTGGCAAATAATCGTCCGCTCCGATCTCCAATCCGACTATGCGCTCCATATCGTCGCCGCGGGCAGTTAGCATCAAAACCGGCAATTGTGAGACCTCACGAAGTTGACGCAGAACATCAAAGCCGTTCATTTTCGGAAGCATTACATCCAGGATCGCGAGATCAAATTCACCTTCGAGCGCTTTGGCAAGACCCGATTCGCCGTCGTGAACCGCGGATGTTTCAAAGCCTTCGACCGTCAAATATTCCGTGACCAATTCGCAAAGTTCCTCATCGTCATCGATTATCAGGATCTTATTATCCATACAACTCTGGATTTTACTTCATAAAATGAGTTTGTGTACGGATTTTACATTTCTTTACACAACTTCACACAATTACTACGATCTTTTCGCTGCGAGATGCGTCTAAAGTTACGAACGCGGCAAAAAACGCCGTGTCTGAAAATAGGGAATAAGATAAGGAGACAATTCATAATGAAAAAAGCAATAGTAGGAATTTTAGCGTTGGCGATATTGACGATGGGCGGTTTGCTTGTGTTCGCACAGTCTGCGGACGGAGTTAAATCGGACGCGGCAAAAGGCGACCGCAAAGGACGCCATCATTTTGGCAAACGCGGCGGGCACGGCTTTATGTTCCGCGGGATCGATCTGACCGATGAGCAAAAAACTCAGATGAAAGCGATACGCGAAGCAAATAAAGCTCAATTCGCCCCGATACGTGAAGCAATGAAAGCAAACCGGCAGAAAATGCAGGAAGCCACCGCAAACGGAGCTTTTGACGAAGCTACAGTTACGATGCTGGCGAACGAGCAAGCCGGATTGATGGCAAAAATGACCGTCGAACGTGCACGCATTAAATCGCAAACATTCGCTTTGCTTACCGCAGACCAGAAAGCGAAGCTCTCCGAAATGAAAGCGAATTGGAAAGGGCACAAAGGCGAACGCGGCAAACGCGGATTCGGCAAACGCATGAACCAAACTCAGGTCGAACAGAACCAGTAACAGTTCGGATCTGTGGAGAAAAGCCGTTTGCTTTCGAGCAGGCGGCTTTTTTATTTTTACTTGATCCTATTGGATCTGCGGATAAAGGATTCGATGTCTTCGAGTTTTCGCGGGAGTGCTTTTGTCATCCATTCGGTGCCGGTTTCGGTGACGAGCATATCGTCTTCGATGCGAATGCCGATGTTCTTATATTTTTCAAAAGCCGGACGTACTTTTTTGGCGAAATCTTCCATTCCGGGCGGAAGATTGTCTAGAGCTTCGGCTCGGATGTAAATGCCCGGTTCGTTTGTGAAAACCATTCCCGGTTTGAATGCGATATCGTATTCGCCGACATCGTGGACATTCATTCCTAGCCAATGGCTGAGACCGTGCATGTACCAAATTCGATATTGATTCGAATTTTTATCGGTGATCAGGCCGAGATCGTAAAGTCCGTCGATGATAACTTTATCAGCGGCTTCGCTGATCTCCGACAGGTTCGCACCGGGTTTGATCTTAGCGGCGGCGGCTTCTTGAGCGTTATAAACAATACGGTAAATATCGGCTTGTTCCTTTGTGAATTTGCCGTTGACCGGAAATGTTCGCGTTACGTCGGCCGTATAATGCTGGTATTCGGCACCGACGTCCATTAAAAGAACCTCGCCTTTTTTTACAGGACCTTGCGATTCGACATAATGCAAGGTTGTTGCATTCGGACCGCAGCCGACGATCGAGGCATAACCCCAGAAATCGGCGTTACGGCGGCGAAAAGTGTATTCGACCTCCGCCTGAACTTCATATTCCCAATTCGCTTTTCCGACCATCGACATCGCGCGTTCATGAGCTTCGGTGGTTATGTCGATCGCATGCTGCAAAAGTCTTAGTTCGTAAGGCGATTTTATCTGCCGAAGCGGGTCGATTATCTCTCGCGGATTTTCGATATTTTTCCCAGAGAGCGTTTTAGAAAAAGATGCTTCTGCGTCGAATTCGCGATCGCCGTCGCTGTCATTTTCGTTATAGGGAAGTGCGAAATATAACTTCGCGGGAACAGCGTTTATCGAAACTTTTGAGTCAGTTGAAGTGAATTTTCCGGCTGACTTAACCGAACCGAGGAAGTTTTTTTGCTCACTAGCCGGAATTACCGTTTGGATCCCGGAAATACTCTGCACTTCTTCGGTCGAATACATTTTCCCATTCCACGTTTCGGCAAAATAGGAACGTTTTGGAACGAATAGAAACTCGGTCACCTTGCCGGCGTTCTTATAGATCACAAGCGTGATGCTTGCCTGGTTCAATCCCGTAAGATAAAAGAGATTATTTTCCTGCCTGTAAACATAATCGACGTCGCCGGTGTAGAGCCTCGGCCGGGCGCTGAAAAGCACCAACATGCTGTCGTCTGCCATTTGATCCGCGACGGCTTTGCGGCGTTTCGCGAGTTCGGCGTGGCGTTCGGCTTCCGTAAATACCGGAGCTTTCGGAGTTTCACGGATCGTCTGCGAAAGCACAGCAGCAGCGGCCGCCGTTAATATAAATGCGATAAGTATCAGCCAAACAATTGCTTTTTTCATTTTTTAACCTCGATCGTGATCTCTTTTTCCGTTTTGTTTCCGAAATAATCTTCTGCAAGAACTTGCAAGATATAAGTTCCGTTCTCTAATGACGTAGGATCGATAAAGCCTTCGCTTGCATCAACGCCTTCCAGCAGCGACGGCACCGTGTTCGTTGCGATGTAATTAAAAATTGTCACGCCCGTAGCGCCCGAATGGCTCTTCGGAGCGTAGATCATTCGAACATCGTCCGAATCCGGAAGACTCAGCATCGTAAATGCCGTGTGTTCGGCTATGCGCTTTGAGCCGTCCGATGATAAAAGTTTATAACCTACGCGATAAACCCCAAGCTTTCGCCGTTCCGGGTTTCCGTCCATCCGGTCGAATGCACGAACGATCACACGAACCGGAACTTTCAATCTAATACGGCTTCCGTCGGTTTCTGTTTCGATTTCCTTCCAATTTTTATCGAAAAAACTTACGCTTTCGATCGTCGGCGAGATCGAATCTGCAACGCCGGGAAGATCGAGTGCGGCGAGCGAGTTCATTTCCGCTCCGCTTCGGCCCGTGATGAAATGAATGTGATTCATTGCGTTAAGCGTGCCGACCGCGTCGCCGGCTTCGAATCTTGTTCCGCGAGGAACTCGAACTCCGTTGAGTTTTCCATCGAGACCTCTTGTAAATTGGAATCGCGGATCGCCGAAGATTTGTCCATTGGCGTTCCGTCCAAGCCGGAGGTGAATGTAACCGACCGTCGGCATCCGCAAAAGCTCACGCAGCGTTCCGAAATTTTGAGCGGCTGCGGGATCGAGAACTTTCTCCGTTCGAATGAACTTCGCGGTTTCGCCGTATGCACCGGCGATATCGAGGCCATTGTGAAACCACAGGCCGCCTTTTTTACCGATGATCACATCGCCGCGAACTTCGCCAAGGGTTGCCGCGATATCGCGTCTGGAAAGCGGCGGGTCGAATGGCCAACGCGGCGGCTGAAGCTTGCGAAACTCTTCGGGCGAATAACGAAGTTTTGCGATCTCATCGTGGGTTGCGGTCTTTCCTTTATCTTCTGTTGAAAGGGAACGAACGGTTTTGTTGTCGCTGTCTGTGACTAAAAGTTCTCCGTTGGGGCCGAACGCGATTCCCGAAATACGGTTAAATCGGGCAGCTTTCATTGGCCCGTCAAGATACCCACGGCGGCCTTTTACCAAAGTTTGGGCAAACGGAAGTGTGCGATCACCGATAGCTTTTATCGAATTTCCATCAGCAATAAAGATCTCGCCGCTTGGGCTGACAGCAATATCCTTTGGGTTACTTAAACCGGCTGAGCCGAGAAACTCTACAGAAGCATCAGAACCTTCGCCTTCGGCGAGGGTCTGAAGTGAGCCATCATTATTCAATATGCAGATCCGATGGTTTCCTGTGTCGGCGATGAGTAAGCTATCTCCGTAAACTGCAATGCCGTTTGGGCTGCTCAAGCCTTTGACGATCGTCGACACTTTGCTGTTTTCGATCAGGCGGATCGAATCGTTATAAGTATCGGCGACGTAGATGCGACCATTTTCAGTAATCGCAATACCGATAGGAGCATTGAATGTCGCCAACGCTACCTCACCGTCTTGCGATCCGCTTACTCCGTCCTTTCCTGCGATCGTTTTGACGGCCCCGCTTGAATCAACGCTCTTGATAGAATTCGAACCGCTGTCGGCTACGATCAAATTTCCACTGTTATCAAATGCAATGTCCGAAGGAGTATCGAATCCTGTAGCGTAAACCGAAACCGTTCCGTCAGGCGAGATCTTTTTGATCGTCCCTTCATCACCGTCGGAAACGTAGATAACACCATTAAGGACGGCTATACCAAATGGTTCGCCGAATTCGCGGTTTAAGCCCGCAACGGTATGTGCATAGCGAAAACGCCGCTGTGCTTTATCACCGCGAAAATAAAAATAGCCGATAGTAATTAAAACAAACAGAAGAATGCCTGCGATCAAAACGATCAAAAAGGCTTTTTTGCGGCTGTTATTTCTTCGATTATTGAACGGCATTTATTGGAACGATGCGGCTAATCTGATAATATTAACCTTTCATTTTCAGTTTCAGAAATTAGGAGGATACCTTTTATGTTTTCACTTCAAGATCTGCTTGGTCAGGAGCAGGGAACGCAGGCCGTCGGCCAGATCAGCCAACAGGTTGGAGCCGAACCGACGCTGGTAAATTCGGCGATCCAAATGGCTTTGCCGATGCTTCTTAACGGTTTGGCAAATAATGCCTCGACACCGCAAGGAGCTCAAAGCCTCAATAACGCCCTCGAACAAGACCACGACGGGAGTATCCTCGATAACCTCGGTGGGCTCGGCAGCATGATATTCGGCAATCAGCAAGCCGCACCGCCGCCGCGTCAGGCAGATGCGGGCGGAATTCTCGGCCATATTCTCGGTTCGAACCAAGGGCAGGTCGCTCAGCAGGTGAGCAACCAAACAGGAATGGACATGGGCAAAGTCGCTCAGATCCTGATGTTTCTCGCACCAATTGTGATGAGTTATTTGGGTAAACAAAAGCAGCAGCAAAACGTCGGAGCTGATGGCTTAGGCGGCTTGTTGGGCGGTTTGCTTGGCGGAGCTCAATCGGCAGGTGCAGGCGGCTCGCTCGGCAATATGGCTTCGAGCATGCTCGATCAAGACGGCGACGGCAGCTCGCTGGATGATATTGCGTCGATGGCGTTCAATTACATGACAAAAGGCTAGAACTTTTCGTTGGTTAAAAAATTAGGAGCCATTCGACACATTGTGCCGGATGGCTTTTTTTATGAAACCGCGTCGCCAATATCGACGTAATCTAACTAATTGCTTGTTAAAAATAAAATAAAATTATGAATTTACGTAAATATTTTGCCGCAATAATGGTTGCGGTGTTCGCATTTTCATCGGCGAGCTATGCCCGGCCGATGCCCGAATCTCCGTTTCAGGCGGGCATCAAACGCGCGACAATGTCAAAAAATTGCCGCCGGTCAATTGGATCCGCAGCCGAACCATCGATGTAAAGAACGTTTCGATCGATCTGCGATTCGACTGGGATAAGGAATCGGCGTACGGTTCGACGACGATCACGCTTGTTCCGTTTACGGACACGAACCAGTTTCCGCTCGATGCGGCTGATATGACGATCAAATCCGTTACATTGGCTAACGGAAAGGCTCTTCAGTTCTCCTACGACGACAAGAAGGAAAACGACAATCTGATGATAATGCTGGACCGAATTTATCCTGCGGGCGAAGAGTTGAAAGTAAAGGTCGATTACGCGACCCATTATGTTAATTCGGCAGATGCAGATACGGCTATCGGAAGCTTTGGCCGCGGGCTTCGCTTTATCAAGCCAACCGCAGACGAGCCGAACAAGCCGCGCCAGATATGGTCGCAAGGCGAAAGCGAATTTAACCGATATTGGTTTCCTTCGTATGACACGCCAAATGATTTCCGGACATCGGAGCTGACCGCAACTGTCGAGAAACCTTATACTGTCGTTTCAAATGGCCGCCTCGCTGACACCAAGGACAATGGCGACAACACTCGGACGTTCCACTGGGTAATGGATCAGCCATACGCGAATTATTTGACGTCGATAGTTGTCGGCGAATTTACCCCGGTCGAACAGAAATTCGAAAACACGCCGGTCATCAATTTCGGTTATCCGAGTGAAACGAAAGAAGTTGCCGCGACTACGAAAAATCTTCCCGCGACGATCAAATTCTTTTCGGATATCACGGGAGTAAAATATCCTTATCCGAAATATTCGCAGACGTTTGTCGAAGATTTCGGCGGCGGTATGGAAAACATATCCGCAACGACGCAGATCGAGGAAATGATCCACGATGACCGCGAATTGCTTGACACCGACAGCGAATCTTTACAATCGCATGAACTAGGCCACCAATGGTTTGGCGATTATGTAACTTGCCGCGACTGGGGCCAGATCTGGCTTAATGAATCGTTTGCGACCTATATGCAGGCGATGTGGGACGAGAAATTCAAAGGCGAAGACGAGTTTCTCTATACTGATATCCGTTCCAATCAGCAGCAGGTCATAAATACCTGGAAACAGGGAAATCGACGGCCGATCGTAACCGAATATTACGCAAATAAAGACGCAATGTTCGATACCTATGCTTATCCGGGCGGCGGTTCCGTTCTGCATATGCTTCGCAAACAGCTTGGCGATAAGCTCTTCTTCAAGGCATTGAATCATTATCTACGTTTCCAACGCACATCAGCCGGTTTCGACCGAAGATCTGCGTATCGCTTTTGAAGAAGCGACCGGACAATCGATGGACGAATTTTTCCATCAATGGCTATACACGATGGGACATCCGATCTTTGAAGTTTCGCAAAGCTATGACGATGCGTCGAAAAAGCTGACGCTTAACGTAAAGCAAACGCAGAAGATCGATCCACTGAACGAATATCCTCAAACGGAGTTTTTCCATGTAAAGGTTGATGTCGAGATCGACAATAAGATCGAATCGGTATGGGTCGAACCAAAGGCTGAAAATGTTTTCACATTTGATTCGCCGACGAAACCGAAACTCGTCAATTTCGATTATCGAGGGTACTATCTTGAAAGAGATCACCTTTGATAAATCGCTCGACGATCTGCTTTATCAGATGGCGAACGACAAAGACGTTCTTGGCCGACGCTGGGCAATGGGCGAACTAGAAAAAATGGCGAAGGCACCGGAAAATAAGACGAAGATCGTAAATGCTTTGATAACCTCGATGGAAAAAGATCCGTTTTGGCGGATACGCCTCGCGGCTTTATCGGTTGTTGCAAATATCTATTCGCCTGATCCGGCTCCGGGACAGGAAAGACCGGCTGCCAATTTGGACGCAAATGTCACAGCGGCATTGCTTCGTTTGACGAAAGACAAAGAATCGTTAATTCGCGGTGAAGCTCTTGAGCTTTTGGGAGAAACGAAAGATGCGAAATACTCCGATCTTTTCTTGTCAGCTTTGAATGATCGGAGCTATGCGGTTATCGACCGTGCGGCGTTGTCGATCGCTCGGGTCAATAGTCCGAAGGCGTTGGATGCTCTGGTAAAACTTACAAACACGCCTTCATGGAAAGGACGCATCGAAACCGCGGGTTTGAACGGTTTAGCGGAGCTGAAAGACAAAGGCGGTTTTGATGCGGCTTATAAAATAGCGACAGACCCGCAACAGCCTGATGCAGCGAGAGCTGCGGCTTTGTCAGCGATCGGAGCGACGGGCAAAGGCGATCCGCGTGCGTTCGATCTGATATTCGATAAATTCAAAAAGGCCCTCGACGCAACCGATTACAACGGTATCTTTAACGGGTTGAACGGACTTGTGAATTTAGCCGACCCGAAAGGCCAACAGGCTTTCGATCTGGCGAAAGAGAAATTCAAAGGCCAGGCGAATTTCCTCGGATACGTAAATATGTTTGAGAAGCGTTTTCAGAACGCCATTAAGTAAATCCGGGAATGCGGCCGGAATGCATGCAGTGAGCCTGTCTTCCGGCCGCATGACCCCTTTGACTTTTTTCGGTCAAAATGTTCAGATTGGATTTTGGATGTGGTGAGTTATTGCAACTTGCGGCCACGTAAAATAAACCGCTAAACAGCATGAGTGTCATCAAAACGATCTAAAAGAAACTCTGTGCTTGTTTGGCATAGAGTTTTTTTGATTGATTTGCTGAGATAATGGTCACTGATAAAAAAGTATGAATAATTTTCTCGATCTGTTAAATGAAAAGATCGTCGTTTTTGACGGTGCGATGGGAACGTTTCTTCAATCATTGGATCTTTCGATCGATGAATGGGGCGGGCCGGAGTTTGAGAATTGTTCGGAAAATCTGCTTTATACAAGGCCGGACGCGATCGAACAGGTGCATACGAGTTTTCTCGAAGCCGGTTGCGATGTGATCGAAACTAACAGTTTTGGCGGCAGCGAAGTTGTGCTCTCAGAATTCGGGATCGCGGAAAAAACATACGACGTAAATCTGAAAGCGGCTCAGCTTGCGAAACGTATAGCCGCCGATTTTTCGACTACCGCACAGCCGCGTTTTGTCGCGGGTTCGATCGGTCCGGGAACGAAGCTGCCGACGCTTGGTCATATAACATATGCTGCATCTTCGCGATGCGTATTCAGATCAGGTTCGCGGGCTAATGGACGGCGGTTCGGACATTCTTATCGTCGAAACTTGTCAGGACATTTTGCAGACCAAAGCTGCTCTTGCGGCAATTTTTGAATTTTTTGAAAAGCAGAAAATACGTGTTCCGGTCATTGCGCAGGTGACTATCGAAACATTCGGAACCATGCTCAACGGAACGGAGATCGCGGCGGCTCTCACCGCGCTCGAACCTTTTCCGATCGATGTTATCGGAATGAACTGCGGCACCGGCCCAAAGCAAATGGCCGAAAGCCTGAAATATCTCTGCGAAAATTCACCGATTCCTGTTTCAGTATTGCCGAATGCCGGTTTGCCGGAAGTAAAAGACGGACAACAGCATTACGATGAAACGCCGGAAAGCTTCGCGGATCAGGTCGAACATTTTGCCACGAGATTACGGTGCCAATATCGTCGGGGGGTGTTGCGGCACTACGCCGGACCATCTCAAAATGGTTATTGAACGCGTCAGTAACCTCGATCCAAAGCATCGAAATGCGAAGCTTATTCCTTCGGCTTCGTCGATATATTTTCAACAGCCCTATCGCCAAGATGCTTCTTTCCTGATCGTTGGCGAACGCGTTAACGCATCCGGTTCGAAGAAGATGCGCGATCTACTCGATGCCGAAGATTGGGACGGTTTGGTTTCGCTCGCTAAATCGCAAGAACGTGAAGGCGCTCATATTTTGGATGTGAACGTCGATTTTGTCGGCCGCGACGGCGTTGCCGATATGCACGAGCTGATCTCAAGACTCGTGACGAACGTAAAGATCCCCATAATGCTCGATTCGACCGAGTGGGAAAAGATGGAAGCCGGACTCGAACACGCTGGCGGCAAATGCATTCTCAATTCGACGAATTATGAGGACGGCGAGCCGAGATTTCTTAGAGTTCTGGAGCTTGCAAAGGAATACGGAGCGGCCGTTGTCGTTGGTTTGATAGATGAGACCGGAATGGCACGAACGACCGAAGACAAATTAAGGATCGCCCGGCGTGCTTACGATCAGATAGTCGAATTCGGCATTGAGGCTCACGATATTTTCTTTGATCCGCTCGCTTTGCCGATATCGACAGGCATTGAGGAAGATCGAAAAAACGCGGTCGAAACAATAGAATCGATCCGGTTGATCAGCGAAGAAATGCCTGACGCAAATATTATTTTGGGAGTTTCAAATGTCTCATTTGGATTGAATCCGGCGGCACGAGTGGTTTTGAATTCAGTATTTTTGCATGATGCGGTCGAAGCCGGAATGAATTCTGCGATCGTGAATGCATCGAAGATCCTGCCCTTGAACCGATTCAATGAGCATGAGATCGATACTGCACGCGATCTCATTTATGACCGTAGGAAATTTGATGGAGATGTTTGCACGTACGATCCGCTGACGGAATTCACCACACTTTTTGAAGGAAAGTCTGCACAATCGATCAAGCAGGACATCACGAATCTCCCGGTTGAAGAACGTCTAAAACGGCACATCATCGATGGAGAAAAGATCGGACTGGAAGATTCGCTGAACGAAGCTCTCGAAAAGTATCCGCCGCTTGAGATCATTAATACTATCTTGCTCGATGGAATGAAAACGGTCGGCGATCTTTTCGGTTCGGGACAAATGCAGCTGCCATTCGTTTTGCAGTCTGCCGAATCGATGAAAGCGGCAGTGAAATTCCTTGAACCTTTCATGGAAAAGGTCGAAGGCACGAATAAAGGTGTGTTAGTTCTGGCGACGGTCAAAGGCGACGTTCATGATATCGGCAAAAATCTCGTCGATATCATTTTGACGAACAATGGTTACAAAGTCGTAAATCTTGGTATAAAACAATCCATTGATACGATCCTGGATTCGTCGGCAGAGCACAAAGCGGACGCGATCGGAATGAGCGGTTTGCTTGTAAAATCGACGCTCGTGATGCGTGACAACCTGGAAATAATGAATGAACGCGGCATCAGTGTTCCTGTCATTTTGGGAGGAGCCGCACTCAATCGCCGATATGTAGATAACGATCTTATCCCGTTGTTCAATGGCGAGCTCTTTTATGCTCGCGATGCTTTTGACGGTCTGCATACGATGGACAAACTGACAAATGCGGAAGACGGAGTGCGAAATACGGAAGCAAAAGCGGCCGTTGCCGGAGCGGATTCGGCGGTGAGCGATAATGAGATCATAACTGTCGAGAACGACGAAGATCTGGTAGGTGAAGATGCAAAGCTCGGAAAGGTCGCGGCCCGTGTTTCGGCGAGGTCGGCCGGCGATACAACTCATATTCAAAGATCGGATGTCGAGCCCGCTGCCGAAATTCCAAAGACTCCGTTTTACGGGTCGAAAGTTGTCGAAATAAAGGATCTGACAAAAGTTTTTGATTTTATCAATGAGACGGCTTTGTTCAAGGGCCAATGGCAGTATAAGCAGGGAAAAGCTTCGAAAGAAGAATATGACGAACTTTTGAAAACGACCGTATACCCGAAATTTGAAGAGATAAAAGCCGCTGCGACGCGTGATAAATTGCTCGAGGCGAAATTGGTCTATGGTTATTATCCATGCCAATCGGAAGGCAACGATCTGATCATTTATCAGGACGATGAGCAAACTGAGAGAATGCGGTTCACCTTTCCGAGACAGCCGAAAGAACAACGCGGCGGAAATAATCTCTGCCTTGCGGATTATTTTGCTTCGGTCGAATCAGGCAAAATGGATGTTGTCGCTTTTGATCTTGTAACAATGGGCCGCCGTGCAAGCGAATATTCGGCGGAATTGTTCAAGTCTGACAATTACACCGATTACCTTTTGTTCCACGGCCTTTCGGTCGAATCAGCCGAAGCCCTCGCTGAAATGTGGCACAAACGCATACGCGAAGAACTAGGTATCGCAGGCCAGGACGCGCCCGAGATCACAAAACTCTTCAAACAAGGCTATCAAGGTTCGCGTTACAGCTTCGGCTATCCGGCGTGTCCAAATATTGAAGACCAAACAAAACTGTTCGAACTGCTTAGACCTGAAAGGATCGACGTAGAATTATCAGACGAATTTATGCTCGAACCTGAACAATCGACATCCGCGATCATTCTCCACCATCCGGACGCGAAGTATTTTAATATAGAATAGGACGTAGCAGAGATGATTTCTGCATCCAATAAAAAAATCCATCCTCACAGTTTCGCGGAGTTCGCCGCGATATTGTAAAATTCTATTTCTGACGTGGTTCTGATTTAAGTTTCTATGACAAAAAAGATATTTATCGCCGGTTCCGGCGGGATCGGTGAAGCAGCTGCGCTATTGTTGTGCGAATGGTGTGCGTTCGAATTGGAGCTTTTTTTAGGCGACATTTCGGAAAACGGATTGAAAAAAGCAAAAGAATTTGTGACAGACGATTCGGCGAAGAATTCGGCTGTTCATACAGTTTTGATGTCGCCGGATTCACTCACAGATGAAATGAGGTCGGCTTTTGATCAATGCGACGTTCTTCTCGACTGCTCGCCAGGCGGTCAAGCTCCGCGGATGGCTCGTTTTGCAAAGGATCACGGAATGCATTATGCAAACCTTACTGAATATGTTGCGGAAACAGACGAGATTATGGAGCTTGCTAAAGACGCCGAGAAAGGTTTTATTTTGCAGACCGGGCTTGCACCCGGCTTTATCAATGTTCTGGCTATGTCGCTTTATAGGGAATTTGTCGCAAAATACGAGAACGAAAACGTCGAACGCATCGGGATGAAAGTTGGAGCATTGACCGAAAATGCACATGCACCGCATTTTTATGGGTTTACATGGTCGCCGATCGGTGTTGCTACAGAATACATAAAGAATTCGCGAATCATTCGCGATAAGGCTATCGTCGAACAAAAAGCTTTGAGCGACCGCGAGCGGATAATTATCGGTTCGCGGACATTGGAAGCCGATCTGACATCAGGCGGAGCGGCCGATCTGCCCGATTTTTTCAGTGGAAAGGTCAGCAGTCTCGATTATAAAACGCTCCGATACGTTGGGCATTATAGCTGGGTAGATGGTCTAATCGCGAAGATGAAAGACGACGCCGATCTCATAAACAAATTGGAAGATATAATGTTGGATCAAGTTCCTTCTGTCGAAGACGATCTGGTGCTCGTGCATTCATCGGTCGAAGGCTTTGATTCTAAAGGCCGCCGCCGTTTGCTCGAAAAAGCGTATGAAGTAAAACCGCTTTCGATAAACGGAAAATCGGTGCGTGCGATTCAAACGACGACGGCCGCTCCGTTATGTGAAGCCGCGATGATGCTGATGACCGATCGTTACAAAGGCGTCGTTTTGCAAAGTCAGATCGAACCCGAAGAATTCATGTCGGGAACTTTTGTTTCGAAAGTTTACAGAACATAAAAAATGGGAAGCATTTCTGCTTCCCGATAATTCTACAGGTTTTGTGCCCGCATTTTGCGGGCTTTTCTTTAGTTTGAGTTAGTTCCGATAAACGCGAGTTCGGAATAATCGGCTACCAACAGATGTGAAATCGTAGTTGGAGAAAATGTTAATCCGCGGCCCGCGATCGGTGTAACGTTGTAATTTTCACCAAACGGAACGTTTGAGAACTGGAAATATCCGAACGAATTAGTACTCGCTCCGCGTCTTACGCCGGAAACGCCAGCTCCTGACAAACTTACCTTTACGCCTGAAATTCCCGCTCCGTTCTGATTGACTATTCGTCCGCCCAGAACACCGTTGCTTGCCGGGGCATTTATGATGGTAAAGTTCGCGTTATTGATATCAAAAAAGATATTTCCAACCGCTTCCACTTTGATGCGACCCGTCGTCGTTGCAACAGAAGGTACAGTAAAATCGAAACTTCCGTCATTCGGGGTCGATGCCGACAAGACGATCGGAAATGTCTGGCCGCCATCGGTCGAAAGCGATATTTTGACGTCCGCCGCGCTTACCGGAGCACTACTGGTGCCGTTGACGTTCCAAAACACGCTTTCCGTGGAGCCCGCATTGAATGTCGTCGCAATATTCGGGGCTGTGATCTCGAACGGACCCGAATTTCCGTCAACATTGGCGGTAACCGTGACTGTATTAATGCCGCCACCGGCCGCTCGATTGTCGCGAGCCACACCCTGAAAGGTCATCGTTCGTGTTATCGACGGAAGCAATTCGCCGGTCAAGCATGTACCGCTGCCTTGGACGCACGGCGAGGTGCTGGGCGGAACGTTGGCATTCGCCAAAATGTACTGCATTGACGGGAAATATCTATATCCGTCCGTCGATGGAGAATACGGGCGGAAGATCGGCCGTGCACCGTCCGCGTCAGTATTCGGCACGGTAGTGGTCAAAGCACCAAGGTCATACTCTTGCCAATCATAGGTTACGGCATCACTGTTTGCGTCTGTCGCGCTTCCGGTCAGAACAAATGGAGTTTGCTTAGGAATGTTGAATGACGTTCCGTTGACAGAAGTGATCACAGGCGGAGTATTTCCAGTGGTCGTTGTCACGGCACAGGTATTTCCATTGCCATTTTGGCTATAATTTACGATGACTTCCAAACTTTTCACATGAAAAGTGTCGATGCTGTGTTTGTCAAGATCCTGATTTCCGCAAATACCGGCGTATGCCATGATCGTGATACCGCTACCCGGTTCGTATGCGGACGAACTGCTGCGGTTTCCACCGGCACAATTGCTCACCGAGCCGTTGAAGGTGTGATTCGCACCCCACTGATGACCCATTTCATGAGCTACATAATCGATAGCGAAAGGATCGCCGATAGGATTACCAAGTCCGGTTACGCCGCGTGCCTTGTTCGACCCGCATGGGCCGTTCAAGGTCGCAACGCCGCCGCCGCCGGTCGAAAATACATGACCTATGTCATAGTTCGCAGTACCGATGACTGTATTTAGATTTGTCGTATTTTGGCCTAACATCGTTGAGCCGCTGTTGTTCGTATATGGATCAGTATTCGCGTCAGTGTAGATGATCTGGTCATTGTTCGCGATGATATTCATATGGATCGCGAGATCACGCTCGTACACGCCGTTCACCCGATTCATGATCAGAACTTGTGCCGCCAAAGCACCTGCAACCGTTCCGCCGCCGACCGCTGCTGTGTATTCACCCGTCGCCGCCAAAGCTAAGCGATAGGTTCGAAGCTCTGTTCCGGAAACAACGCTTTCCGGCGAAGAATTTGGAATGAAGCTATTCGGATCGAAGTTCTTGGCCCGGGAAAGTTCATTAAAAGCATCTTCGTCCTCGAAATTACATATGAAATTTTCTGTTTTTGGAGCCGCTTTTTTGAAATAGCTTATGTAATTATCCGTATCGTCCTTCGCATACGGATCGACCATAACCGTGCCTTTCGGCGAAAGGATCATGGAATGAAATCCGTTGGGTAAAAAGTCAAAACGAACAGTTGCAGTCGGATCGTCGATACCTTGTCCGCGAAATGTTTCGTTGAGTTCCGGGTATTTTGCCGCCAGGCCGGGCTCTATAACCGGCGATCTGACAATAGAGAACCGAGCGAATTTTCCGTCCGGCATCGGAAGCGTTAAGATCATTGGATTGCTCCGAGCCGATTCAGTAAACTCCATTGGAGCATTTCTCAAGATCGATGCCAGTTCGTTTTTGTTAAGCTGGAAAGTCCGATAATAAGCTGGAACGACCGTGCGTTCCTTGGTGTTTGAGCGAAGGTAAAAATCGCTTACTTCCTGCCAGACATTATCAGGCGAATCACCGGCAAATGCGGCGGGAACAAGCAGCACCGCGAACAATAAAAGAATAGTAATCTGAATAGACTTTTTCATACGATTTAGCTCCAAATTGTTTTAAATACCTAAGGTTGCCGTGAGGGGCATTATTACTAACAGATCAATGGTCTAGGAAAAAATAAAGACCGAGAAACTGGATTTAGACATTATTCAATTTAAGTAGGATTTTGTCCATAGCAAAACAAAAGTTTTCGAGTGAACGCTCAGATTTATTTTTTGCTAAAATACGAAACGATCCGTTTAAATAATGTCTGAGAACACGTTAACAAAAACACAGCCTGAAAAAAGCCTTGTCGAAATACGGCCCGCCGAACCAACGACGGCGGAATTGTCGGTGCTTTCTCCTGCCGAAAAAGTAGGTTTCAGCTTGACGCACCGGATGAATAAAGGAGCTTGGAAAAAGTTCTGGACGTTCTTTCAGAGGCACATCGGTTCGCTTTGGATATTTTTGGCGACATACAATTTGATGAACGTCCGCGGTTTGGAAAATTTCAAAGCGGCAGATCCGGACAGTCCCCTTCTGCTGGTTTCAAATCACCGTTCGTTTTTCGATATGTACACGGTTGCAAGTGTCATATTTCGCCGTACATCACGACCGATCACCTTATATTTTCCGGTGAGAGCGAAATTCTTTTACGACAGTCCGCTTGGCTGGTTCGTAAATCTTGTGATGGGTTGGTGGGCCATGTATCCGCCGTTCTTTCGCGAAGCAAAGCAGGCGGACAAACGCGAATTCGATAAGTTTTCGCTCCGTAAACTGATCGAACTGAGTTCGGAAGGAAAAGGTAACGTTATTGGATTTCATCCCGAAGGCAAACGAAATCTGAATGATGATCCACATAGTTTTCTACCGGCTCAACCAGGTGTTGGAAAAGTTATATATGAATCAAAGCCGCAAGTCGTACCTGTTTTTATCGCAGGTTTGAATAATGATCTCCCGAAACAGATACTTGGAAATTGGCGTGACGGCGAGAAGGTGCGGATCTGGTTCGGTGAAGCGATCGATCTTCAGCGATTTTATGAACAGCGCGATTCCGTGCGGACGCATAAAGCTATCGCCGACCATCTAATGGAAAAGATCGGCGAACTGGCGGAAAAAGATAAAAAAGAATTTGTTAAAGAACAAGAGGGAAGGGAATAAATGGAAAGCGAAAATATGCCGGTAATGTCCAAGCAGCGGCGTTGGGCTGTTCTTGGCGGAGTTTTGATCGGTATGTTCATTGCCGCTCTCGAGGCGACCGTTGTTGGCACGGCAATGCCGACCGTCATTGCTTCGCTCGGCGGATTGGAGCATTACAGTTGGGTTTTTTCCGCATATTTGGTCACATCGACCGTGACCGTTCCGGTTTGGGGGAAGCTTTCGGACCTTTACGGACGACGGCTTTTGTATCAGATCGGCATCGGGGTATTTTTATTAGGTTCTCTTCTGTCTGGCATTTCGCATTCGATGACAGAATTGATCATTTTTCGTGCGATACAAGGTTTGGGAGCAGGTGCGCTGATACCGCTTGGAATGACGATAATCGGTGATATTTTTACTGTCGCCGAACGGGCGCGAATGCAGGCATTTTTCAGCGGCGTTTGGGGGCTTTCCAGCGTGATCGGGCCGTTTATCGGCGGCTTTATCACTGATCAGCTTTCGTGGCGTTGGGTGTTCTTTGTAAACTTGCCGATCGGTATCGTCACTGCGTTAGTGATGGGTTTTGCACTCAAAGAACCCAAGCTTAAAACGAAACCGACCATCGATTACGCCGGAGCTTCGGTATTGATGATCGCGATCAGTTTGCTGATGCTTGTTCTGGTCGAAAGCGGCTCGGCATCGGCAATGTTTTCGCCGATGAATATTGCGTTATTGGCTATTTCGCTAGGATTACTCGGTTTATTTTACTGGATAGAACAGCGTGCCGTAGATCCGATGATACCATTCGAGCTTTTTAAGAATCGGACTGTGGCAGTTTCGGTCGGAGCAGGTTTCCTCGCCGGTATAGCAATGTTTGGAGCGATCTCTTTCATACCTCTTTTTTCCCAAGGAGCGCTCGGTACGACGGCGACGGAAGCGGGTTCGCTGCTGACGCCGCTGATGTTGAGTTGGGTCACAATGTCAGTGATAGGCGGAAGGCTGATGCTCAAAATAAGCTACCGCAACATTGCCATTGTTGGGTTTTTGATCCTGGTTTCCGGTTTTGTCGCTCTATCTTTGTTCCAGCGAACGACTCCAAAATTCTGGCTGTATTTCGACCTGTGCCTTGTCGGAGCCGGGTTGGGATTAACAATGCTGACCCTGCTTATCGCTGTGCAGGAAGCTGTCGAACGCTCGCGGCTCGGTGTTGCGACGTCGCTTAATCAATTTTCGCGTTCGATCGGCGGTGCGATCGGCGTGGCGATAATGGGTTCGGTCTTGACAGTTGGATTATCGATCCAGATCGGCCATCTTTCTTCGGGTGAAAATGGCGTCTTGACCAAAACCGAAGCGGCGGCTTTCGAGGAAAATCCTAATGTGCTGATCGATCCGGCGGCACGCAGCGACGATCGAGCCGGCAACATTGGTTCAGCTTCAAGAAGCGATGGCAAAGTCGATCAGGCCGGTCTTTTGGGTCGGAGCCGCTATATCTTTTATGGCCTTTTTGGTTGTGCTTTTATTGCCGGCAAGTTTATCCGCTGGATCAAGTAAGGACGGCGAGCGAATGCTTATGGCAGAACAGACAAATATCAACGCACGCAACCAGCTTGATTACACCGATCCTTGATCATTCGTAACTCAGAGCTTCGACGGCATCTAATTTCGCCGCACGCATTGCCGGATAAAGCCCGCCAACTGCGCCGCCGATAAGTCCGACAACAAATACGATGCCAATGACTAGCGGACTGATCTCGACTGAAAGCGTGGTTACGAACGTTAGGAGATATCTCACTAAAACCGTTAGAACGATCCCACCGATGATGCCGAAAAAGCTTATCAATAAAGCTTCCTGCGTGATCGTCCAAGCGATAGCTCCGCTACTCATTCCGAGCGATTTCATGATGCCGATCTGCCGCGTACGTTCCGTAACGGTCGTGTACATTGTCAGCAAAATTACCAAAGCACTAATCGCCGCGGCAATGCCGATAAAAACATTTAGAAAAACGTTCAAGGCCGGAATGCTCGACATGTAAAGTTCTTCGAGGTCAGATGTGCGAATGATCTGATTGTCGGGAAACTTGGCCATTATATTTTGACCAACCTGTTCGACGGTAAAACCATCCTTGATCGAAACCAGAACGGATGAGATCTTGCCTTCGCTCCCGAGCTGTTTTTGCATTACATCCAGTGGGATCTTTAATCTTGCTCCGCCGGCGGGTTCGTATGTGCCGACAATGGTGAACTCGCGGTCATAAAGTTCAAGTTTATCGCCGATCTTGAATTTTTTCTGTGCCTGCCATGCGGTGTCGATTATCGCTTCATCCTTGCCGGCTTCGAATCGCACGGCCCTTAACTATAGTCAGGCCGGACATTGCGGAATATCGCGAAAGATCAACCCCATCGACCAGGCGTTTTCCCGTATTATTATCGGTTGCCTTGACTGAATTTTGGCCGATGCCAACAGCGTCTTTTACACCATCAACTTTGAGAAGTTCATCAGCAACCGAAGAATCAAGACGAAAACCGTCGCTGCCGCTCATTCCTATCGAGCCGGATGCACGGAAAAATATCTGTGCACCGACGTTCGACTCGCGAGCGGCTTGCTCACGGATGGAACCGTTTGCCAAACCCACGGTGAAAACGATCAGCAGAACGCCGATCGCTATACCAAGGATGCTAACTGCCGTGCGTGCCGGCCGATGCAGCATGTTCGAGAAAACTAGATTATCCATTGATCATTTTACAGGGGCAGAATTTGTATTTGCGGCTGCGACTTGGTTCTGCGATTCTGCCTGCAATTCCTGTGTTGATTTCCAACCCGCGTCGTGCAGTAAGTCGATAGCAAAGCTGATCGGGATCGCCATATTGACGGCGGTATTTTCAGTGAATACGCCAAAATTTACACCGATGACCTTGCCGTCCTGACCGAAAAGCGGAGCTCCGGAACCGCCTTCGGCAGTCCGCGCGTCGTGAACGATTCGCCGCTTACCCAGGTCTGTTATGGATCCTTGGGTTGTCAGCGGCATTATCTTTAAAGATTGCGCCAAAAAATTTATAAGATTAATCCGCGAATTTCCGAAGCGTCTGTTAAGTTCTTTCGCTTCATCGTCATCGACCATTGCAAGAAGGCGATCTGGACCATTTGGATAACCCATTGTCACAACAGTTTTTCCGATCATTACCGATTCCGAATCTTCATCAAGCGGAAGCACCGGAATATCCGCCGGCAAGAGGTCGAACTGCGTCTGGGCGACCGCGACATCCTCTGTTCCGCCGGTTTTCAGCACCTTTAACTGGAAAGGCTGCGGCACATTTGGAAAATAGACGGTCAAACTCTTTACTCGTGCCCGGCCGTTCGAATTCTTCATCATCTGCTTGACGTTATCGTCTTCTGTCCAAGGCCGCAACACATGACGGTTCGTTACGATGTAACCATTACCGACGTGAAAGCCAGTACCGATAAAATCGTATTCGACCGGACTTCCGCTGCCGCCGGTGGTTAAAAAGGATTGCCCGGCTGATGGATCTACCGAACCGTCTTCGGATTGGACCGGATCATACGGTGCTTGCGAAAAAGTGCTTTCGTCAGGGTAACGCAGAGTTTTACCGGTCTTTCGGTCGACCAGATCGTAAACGCCAACGATCAGACATATCCCGCCTCCATAATCGACACGCAATTTCGGAGCTAGCTGTGCCGTTTGCAGCATGTCGCTGGTTGTTTTATTAAGCGACCCGAGCTGATCATTTGCCTGGCCAAGCTTGTCTTCGAGACCTTTGATGATCTGATTTTGCTGTTCGGCCTGTTCACGGCTGGTGCGAAGTTCGCGGTTGACGGCATAGCCCAGATACAGAATTCCACTAAGGAAACCTGCAACAAGAACGAGCGTTATCAGCTTTGTCGCAAGCGATATCTCGCGCATCAGCTCGCGGCTGAATTCGCGCAAAAAAGCTTTGGCGTCGTCGCGTTCCGGAGTTGCCGCGGCATCCAATGCGGCTTCTTCGATAAATTGCGCGATGTGCGGCTGATCGCGATTTGTCGTTATAAGCGAAGGTTTTTCGGTCAGCGAAAAGAAAGAGAACGAGATGTCGGTTTTTTCGATCTTTAACAAATCGCCATCCGAGATCGCGATGAAACGACGCAAAGGTTTGTCGTTTATTTTGATGGTTAGAGACGGGTCGAATTTGGTAACGCGGAACACACCATCACTGTTCTCGAGCGGCAAGCCAAACGCCGGGAATTTCGAGCTGTTTCGTGTGGATCTGAAGATCGCAAGTTTCATCGGAACCAATACTTAAATGGTCTTCCGTAAAAAACTCGGTGCGCTTTTCCGATCCGACCGAGATATGTATGATTATGCCGATTGCCATCAATACTTAAAAAATGTTTGTGCCAAGCTACGATTCTAACATAATCGATGAACAGAACGATGCAATTGGAACGCGTTTCGTGTCAAAATAGTTGTATGAGCGAGAAGAAATTTATCGAAGACCGCGAGCAGCTCGAAAAGCTTGCGCCTATGTTAAAAGCACCGATCAAGCGGCAAGTCTTTGTCTGTAACGGCAAATCTTGTGCGGCGGTCGGAAGCGCCGATGTAAAGGCGGAGTTCGAACGAATACTCGAAGCAAAAGGCCTTCGGCAAGGCAAAGAAAAGAAAGGCCGAAACCCAATGGGCGAGATCGTACTCACCGATTGCGGGTCAGTTGGTTTCTGCTCGATCGGGCCCGCAGTTCTAGTTTATCCGGAAGGTGTCTGGTACGCTCAAGTTAACAGCCGGCGACGTTCCTGAAATAATCGAGGAGCACTTGGAAAACGGAAACGTTGTTAAGCGTTTAGCCTTGATCGAGATGAATAAGGAATAGGAGTGCCGCCGATTGCAACGCACACCGGATGGCGATCACATCGAATTTTTAATCCGATGAAGAATAATCGTAAATTTGACTGAGCCAGTTTCGCGCCGGACTCGCATTTGTTGTATCCTTTGTGCTTACGTCTTCTACAATTTTATAAAGGAATATAATTAATAATGAGTACATTAACATTTGGAATTATCAAGCCGGACGCGGTGCGTGCGGGCAATTATGGGGCGATCATTCAGAAGATCACAGAAGCCGGATTTAAGATCCGCGGAATGAAGCTGATCCATCAGACCAAAAAACAGGCCGAAGGATTTTATGCTGTCCATGCGGAAAGGCCTTTCTTTGGCGAATTGACGGAATTTATGTCGAGCGGGCCCTGCGTCGTGCTTGCACTTGAAAAAGAAAATGCGGTCAAAGCCTGGCGCGATCTGATGGGCGCGACCAATCCGGCCGAAGCCGCAGAGGGAACTTTGCGTAAGGAATTTGCTTCTTCGATCGGCGAAAATGCCGTTCACGGTTCCGATTCGGAAGAGAACGCAGGTATCGAGATCTCATATTTTTTCAGCAAACTTGAATTAGTTTAAGCGTCAATGTATAAAAGTTGCAGATTTGCGATGATTTGCGATCAGACGGTGATTCCGTTTGCCTCGTAGATCGTTTCGGATCGCAGCATTCAGAAAGCTCTAGATCGAGGACCAAAAACAATGAAAAGATGCCCGACTTGCGATAAGACATTTGAAGATACAATGAGGTTTTGCCAATCGGACGGCACGCCGCTGGTCGAAGACGCGCCGATCGATCCTTATAAAACGATGGTCGCCAAGCCGGAAGACATCGCCGCAGCGATCCCGAGTTCGTTCAAAGAACCGGAAAAACCGGCTGCAACGCCGGAGCCGGAACAGGAAGAGGTCCTCGAAATACCAAAAGACGATGATCCGCGGAAAACAATGGTTTCTTCGAAAGAAGAGATCCAAGAAGTTTTGTCGGGAGAGCTGGAAATTCCTGCGGCCAATGAACCACCGCCGACGCCAACTCCGCCGCCGTTCATTGCTCCTCCCGCTGCCGAAAAACCAAAACCGCCGGTTGAATCGAAACCGGTCGAGCCTGTAAAGCCGCCAACACCGCCGCCGACTCCAATGTCGACGCCGCCATCGCCGTTTGATTCACAGCCGAACGAACGCGATTTTTCAAAAACAAGTCCGCCCATACCATCGCCATTTGGCGAACCAAAGGCTCCGGAATTCATCGAACCTAAAGCAAAAGAATCGAAACCGGCTGAACCGGCGGCACCGATCATTGGTGCGGTTGGAGGTTCGGCAAATCCATTTGATTCGCCGTCGGAGCCGCTGAATGTAAACTCAGCACCCGCCGAATGGCAGCCGCCTGCGGCTCCGGATGCGAATTGGCAGGGACAAGGATTGGGCAAGGACACGCCGTTCCAGCCGCCTGCAGTAAAAGGCCCGAGCTCGATGCTTGCAATAATTTCCATAGTTCTCGGATTATTGGGATTGCTAACGGTTTTGCCGACGATCGCCTTCTTCATATGTGGAATCTTGCCGGTCGGTCTTGGAATAGCGGCGATAGTAACGGGGTTTATGGGTCGAAGCCGTGCAAAAGCGAAACCTACAGAATACAGCGGCTCCGGACTCGCAATGGCTGGAATCATTCTTGGTGTTCTCTCTTTACTTGCACCGATCGTGATCACAATTCTTTTATTTGTTCTTTATGGAGCGATGATGGCTATGCCGCAGATTTAACTAACGGCAAAGATTTGTTAACGTTAACCTATGTCAGTAATAACGGATGTAATTCAATCGGCGGTTTCGGTCGTTAAGGGAATGACGCGGACATTGTCTGAAATCCCTCGACAAAAATGGACAGTACAATATCCGGACGTTCCGGTTACGGTTCAGCCTCGTTATCGCGGTCAGCATTTGCTTCACGTTGACGAAGCGGGAAAGGAAAAGTGTGTCGCTTGTTATTTGTGCGCCGCGGCTTGTCCGTCGGATTGCATTTATATAGAAGCGGAAACCGATCCGCGTCCTTATGAGGAACGCATCGGCCGCGATGAAAGATACGCAAAGGTTTATAACATTGATTATGGCCGCTGCATTTTTTGCGGTTATTGTGTTGAAGCCTGTCCGAAAGATGCGATCACGCACGGCTACAATTTCGAGATCTCAGTTTATAACCGAGCCGATCTGCTAAAAACAAAAACTGATCTGCTCATTACAGCCCAGAAACAATCAAAGAACTACCGCGTCGCTTTATCGGCCGAAGATGTCGATTCCGAATTCAAGGAAGTATAGTGGTTGCCGAGTTTAGAGCATTTATTTGATTCATCGGAACTGCCGCCGACTGTTCGCGGCAGAAGTTATGAATTGCGTGCACGAGGCCTTCGTGAATTCGCCGGTTTGCGGAACGACGAAGAACCGCTGGATCCATTTAAGCTAGCCGAATTTGCAAAGCTTTTTGTCGCACCGTTCGATGTGATCGAGCCGTTATTGTCGGACGAAGCCAAAATTGAACTGCTCGGCGAAGGAAAGGACAGTTGGTCCGGAGGTGCCGCATCGCATAGGCTCCCGGACGGAAAACGTTTGATCATTTTGAATCCGACGCATGGTAAGAATCGGCACAACGCTACCTTGATGGAAGAGGTCAGCCATGTGTTTCTTGGGCATAAACCAAGCCGTTTGGCTATCAAACGACGCGACAAACAAGGAAACGAACTTGCCCGCGATTATAATGCCGAGATCGAAGAGGAAGCTTACGGAACCGGTGCCGCAGCATTGATCCCGTACACGAGCCTTAAACGGTTCGTCGAAAGCGGCAAAACAGCGGCTGAGATCGCTCGACATTTCAGAGTAAGCAGAGCTTTGGTCGAATACCGGATAAAAGTTTCAAAACTTTGGGAATCCTACAAAACGAATATCTTCCGTTCCGAATAGGAAATGACAGATCAAAATCAACGTAGTTCAAGTCCGCCGCATGATCTTTCTAAAGAAGAAGAGCTAATGCTCTTGCTTGATATTACGAAAACGATCAGCCAATCGCTTGATACTGACGAAGTTCTCAATCTTGTCATGGATACGCTTGGCTCGCTTTTACCTTATGATGCAGCCGGAATTTATCTTATCGAACACGTCGGCAAAGACGACAGCCCATATATTTTCAGATCAAAAGCTATTCGCGGTTATGAGATCAGTTTTGAATTGATAGAACCGAGATTGAGATTAGGTGAAGGTTTTCTAGGACGAGTCGCCGAAAGCGGCCAACCGATCCTTTCGCCCGATGTGTCGCAAGATGCACGTTATTTTCCGGCACGCAAGCGAACACGATCTGAGATGGTCGCGCCGATCATTTCAAATGACAAGGTCATCGGAGCTTTCGATCTGGAAAGTGACAAGCTCGATGCATACGACGAAGAAGATCTCGCCGTTCTACAGCTTCTGACATCCCAAGTCGCGATCATAATTGAAAAAGCTAGGCTGCACGAATCCCTCGTTGAGAAACGGCGGCTGCAGGCACAGCTTGAGATCGCCCGCCAAGTTCAGTTGCAGCTTTTGCCAAGCCGCGATCCGAAGTTGGAAGGTTTTGATATAAGCGCTTATGTTTTTCCTGCTGAGGAAGTTTCGGGCGATTATTACGATTGGGTTCAAAGCTTTCCGGATCAGATAGGTATTGTAGTTGCGGACGCGGTAGGAAAAGGCATGCCGGCTGCCTTACTGATGTCGTTCTTGCGGGCGTCGCTTCGGGCGGGAATTCAGGTCGGCTATGCCTCGCACACGGCTTTGTCCAAAGTTAATAATCTGCTTTGGGATTCGATCGAAGATCATCAGTTCATTACCGCTATCTACGGCAATCTTGACGCGACGAATCGGACGTTCGTATATTCGAACGCCGGTCACAATCCGCCGCTTTTAATAAACCGCGACGGCACCTACCGTTTTGTTAAATTTGGCGAAAAACCACTTGGAATGTTTCGCGATACGAGGTTTCATCAGCACTTCATTCTGTTCGAACCGGGACAAGTGATGGTCATCTACACCGACGGATTTATCGAAGCCGAAAATAATATTGGCGTCGAATACGGCTACGAAAGATTTGCTCAAAGCGTTCTGGGATCGATAGACAAGCCGGCAAAAAGAATGATCGATCAGATCCGAAAAGACGTTGCCGACTTTACCGAACGTAAATTCTTGGATGATGACGGCACGATATTTGTGATCAAGGCCGAATAGGTTTAAAAAGCCGAAAGAACGCGGCTTGTGATCCTAAAACCACCTAACACGCGTTCCTTCAGTTTTTTTGAAATTGTGTAATTTAGTGACCGACGCTCGAACTGTGATGATTATCACCGCCAGGGACGACCGGTGTTCGGTAATCGCCATAGTTTATCTTTACGTTCTTTGTTGAAAAAGCGTAGATATCAAATCCATAGCAATCAAAAAAATCGGTCAGATGATCGGCTCGATTCAGATAAATTGTTTCGGTAAACCCGAGCTCGGCTCGAATCTCAAGAAGACGCTCGATCACCTCGAGCGGTGCAAAACATTTTGTTGGATCATTAAAGGTCGCCATATAGCAGTGTTCTTTTGGAGAAGAAATACTCCCTCTCGACACTACTTTGATTACGAATCGTCGTCGCGGGTTGTTCCACTTTTTCTCGGCAACGAAAAAAACAAGCGTGACATCTTATGGTCAAGGAAAATATTGCTTTTTGCGGAAAACCGACATAGACTTAGGAAGAGCAGGTAAAAAATTATGAAGAGAATACTTTATCGGACAATGGTGTTCGGGATAGCGATGATCTCAGGAGCATTTGCGATCTACGGACAGGACAGAACACTTGCAGCGGCGGCTGGCGATAAGTATGTTATCTCCGCCGAAGCGGGTAACGTTAATTACCTTGACGGAACCGTCAATATAAAAAATATCGAAGGGCGCAACGGCGTACTTTTGAAAGGAGATCGACTGAAGATCGGCGAAGTTGTTACAACTACACCGCATTCAAAAGCCGAAATTTTGCTAAATCCGGGTTCATATGTAAGGCTCGGCAGCAGCTCTGAATTCTCATTCGCAGATACAAATCTTGATAATTTGAAACTGGAACTTCGCAGAGGTAGTGCGATCTTTGAGGTTTACGCTGACGAAGACTATCCGGTAATGGTCATTACGCCGAAAAATTCATTCGCGTTTATCGATTCAGGCGTTTATCGCGTCGATGTCGATGCGAACGGCGTTGGAACCCTTGAAGTATGGAAAGGCAAAGCGGCTGTCGGTGATGCCGATGGTGATATTGTTAAAAAAGGCCGGACGGCCACGATGGAAGCGGGAAACGCATCGATAGAAAAATTTGACCGTGACAACAAGGACGAACTCGAGCAATGGAGCAAAGATCGTTCGAAAGAACTTTCGAAGATCACTTCGAATTTGAAGAAGAGTCTTCGCGGGCCGTTACTTAATTCATTCGGATATCGCGGCGGTATTGGCGGTATGGGTTGGAGCGTATATGATTCGTTCGGTCTTTGGGTTTTCGATGCTCAATACGGATTCCACTGCTTTTTGCCATTTGGTTATGGTTGGAGCACGCCTTATGGATACTCGCTGAACCGAGGGCTCTGGTATTATAACCTCCCGTGGTGGGTATATACTCGAAACCCGCAGAATCCGTACTATCCTGTGAGAAATCCGAATCCGCAATCTCCTCCGAATACTCCTGGAAATAATACGTCGCGACGTAATGATCAGGCGGGTGAAAGGCCGAGTAATCGCCAGCGTGAAACTCCTCCTTACATCAAAATAGGCGGCGGCAACAACACAGGAACTAGAGTTCCGGTTTACGACAACAACGACAGCTATCCGGCAAGCAGGCCTAGTGCGCCTGTCTTCGTTCCACGAGCTCCGGTAGCTCCACCGAGTACTACGACGCCGGCGAATACAGGAAGGCGCCCATAATTCAATCGAAAGAAAATGAGAGCGGCATCTTCGGATCGCCGCTCTTTTTTATTTTAAAAAATGGTGAATGATCGCTGCAGGAGCATCGCTTTTCTCGAGCGTGTTCAGATACGGTTGAAGGATCATCTGTATCGCAGAGATCGAATTGAACATTGTATGTAAAATTATCGCCGGCAAAAGATTGCCGCTTGACGCACGCATTAAGGTCAGAACCAAACTCAGGCACGCGATGAGTATGATCTTCGAAGGATTTTCCCAATACTGAGGAATGTGAACCGAGGTGAATAAGACAGTCACCAAGATCACCGAAAAAAAGGTGCCGAGTTTGCGTTGAAATGCGGAATACATCAATCCGCGATAAATAACTTCTTCGACGAGCGGTGCCGTGAAAACTGCCATGATCGCGATCGTATAAAGCGAAGCACGCGAACTCATCGCAATACGCGTAAGTTCATCCTCTACGACCGGAATATATTGGCCGACGATCGCCATCAAGTGTGAAAAAACCGAAAGTGATCAATAGATAGTGCCACCATCGAAAACCGCCTGAACGCCAACCCAGAGCTTTTGTAAATGAATCCCGATTAGATCTGGTGATCACAAACCAAGCGGCCGCGATCGTCAAAATATGGGCGGGAATTATCGCAATGATCTGCAGGAAAACACTCGTCGGATCTTTTGTCGCTGCTTCCAACAAAGCGTCGCCCGTTGGCATTCCGCCGGGACGCGAAGCCAAATATGGAATCAAAAATACCGCGGGAACAACGACAACAAGCGCGATACTGAAAAGCCATATACCGATCGCAGCCGGAATTCCCCACGATGGCTCATTCGGCAAAAGATAGCTTATGGTTGTGTTCGAAACGGGAGGTAATTCTTCTAATTCGTTTGTAATTGCGTTATCCACGAAACGAGTTTACTTAAAATCCGAGCCGCCCGCCAACGTTCGGAAACAAATCGCTGATCTGATTTGATATTTTAGCGAACACAGGCTAATCTACAATCCCATGGAGCCGCATGGGGGAAATCCAAAAAATTTAGTTGTCGCGATCATTCCTGCAAGGTATGCGTCTGTCCGTTTGCCAGCGAAAATGCTGCATGAGATCGCCGGTAAGCCTCTGATAGTTCATACGTTGGAGCGGGCTTTGACGGCGAAAAATGTTTCGCGTGTGATCGTGGCGACTGATGACGAGCGAATAGTCGAGGCTGTCACGAATGCAGGCGGCGAAGCTGTGATGACTTCCGCGGAACATCTTTCCGGCAGCGACCGCATTGCAGAGGTCGCGGAAACTTTGCCAAAAGGCACGATCGTCGTAAATGTTCAAGGCGATGAACCGCTGATCTCGTCCGAAGCGATAGATCTTGCGGTCGAAGCTTTGATGAATGACAGTTCGGTCGATATCGCAACGACCTGCGAGAAATTTACAAAATTAGATGAGGTCGAGAATCCGAACAATGTAAAAGTTGTGACCGACCAAAATGGAATCGCGCTTTATTTTTCGCGTTCTCCGATCCCGTTCGTTCGTGACGGTGACGCGAAAAATTTCTCGATCTATCGCAAACACACCGGATTGTATGTTTACCGGCGCGAATATCTTCTAAAATTTTCGAAGATGAAACGATCGCCGCTCGAAATAGCCGAAATGCTCGAACAGCTTCGAGCACTCGAGGACGGAGCGAAGATAAAGGTGATAGAAACTAGCGGGACATCGATCGCGGTTGATACTCTCGAGGATCTTGAGAATGTAAGGAAGGTCTTGAAGATAGACGAAAATTAAGATCCAGAGTTCGAGGATAAGAGCTTTAGTTGGAGATGGTGGCGGATGAACACATCTACATTTGTTGCAATCTTATGTTTTCTTGGCGGGTATATTTTGAGCCAAAAAATAGGTTTGAACGCGCGATTCGAAACTCGATGATGGAATGAAGTTGAAAGTCGGAGATGCTTTCGCTCAACGAAACTTTATTTATTCACTAATTTTATATGGGGTGATCATATTGTATTTCTCCGGTATATTCCTTTTTCCGGCATTTAATGTGATTTTTTCGATCTTGTATGGTATTGCGTTTTCGATCTACTTTTTGTTGAAAATTCTGCTTAATTTTAGGAAGTTACGTGAGATCGACGCTCCGGAAGGATATGTCAACGCGATATTTCTAAGTTATGTGGCTTTTATTGGTGGCGCGATTTTATCTATCGTCACGATCGTAATTGGACTTAGAACCTAAGATAGAGCTAGGGTTAGATTAGGACAAATATGACTAAATATATTTTTGTAACAGGCGGTGTTGTTTCGAGTTTGGGTAAAGGTTTGGCTGCTAGTTCGCTGGGCTGTTTGCTTGAGGCTCGCGGGATGAAGGTTCAGATGATGAAGCTCGATCCGTATATAAACGTCGATCCGGGAACGATGTCGCCTTTTCAGCACGGCGAGGTTTATGTGACCGACGACGGTGCGGAAACGGACCTCGATCTTGGACATTACGAACGTTTCACGAACGCGGAACTTTCACAGGCGAATAACTGGACGAGCGGCCGTATATATCTTTCGGTCATCGAAAAAGAACGTCGCGGCGATTATCTCGGCAAAACGATTCAGGTTATTCCGCACATTACGGACGAGATAAAAATGGCAGTGCGAACGGTTGCCGAAGCCCATGAGCCGGACGTTCTGATAGTTGAGATCGGCGGAACGGTTGGCGATATCGAATCTCTGCCGTTTCTCGAAGCTATTCGCCAAATGGGAAATGAAGAAGGCCACGGCAATGCGGTATTTGTTCACGTAACGCTCGTTCCTTTTATCGCCGCCGCGGGCGAACTGAAGACAAAACCGACTCAACACAGTGTCCGCGAACTCCGCGAGATCGGTATCGCTCCCGATATTTTGTTATGCCGTTCCGACAGGCCGCTTTCTATGGACCTTCGGCGAAAGATCGCTTTGTTCTGTAATGTACGCGAGAACGCCGTGATCTCTGCATTGGACGTGCCGACGATCTACGAAGTTCCGCTCGCGTTCCATGAGCAAAGTCTCGATGAGCTGATCGTCGAGGAACTTCAGCTTACAGAAACGTTTCCGCACGCCGATCTTACAAAATGGCGTGAACTTGTTTCGACCATAAAAGAACCGGCTGATGGTCCGATCAAGATCGCAATAGTCGGAAAGTATGTCGGGTTGGAAGATTCATATAAATCGCTGAGAGAAGCTCTGACTCATGCCGGAGTCGCAAATGATCTTCGCGTGAATGTGAAATGGATCGAATCGACCGAGCTTGGCGACGATGAGTTTTGAAGCAACGTTGGACGAATTTGACGCGATCTTGGTTCCCGGCGGTTTCGGTAAACGTGGGATTTCGGGAATGCTTCGTGCGATCAAATATGCACGGAAATCCGGTACGCCTTATTTCGGCATCTGTCTGGGAATGCAGACGGCCTGCATCGAATTTGCTCGAAATGTTGCTGGCTTACGCGAAGCCGATTCAACCGAATTTAATGAAGAAACGCCGTTTCCGATCATTTTCAAACTGCGCGATCTGGTCGATGTCGAGGAACTCGGCGGAACCATGCGGCTCGGTGCCTGGGATTGTAAGATCACTGGCGACACACTTGCGGCAAAGATCTATGACAATGCGGAAACGATCAGCGAACGACATCGTCACCGATATGAATTCAATCCGGAGTATCGGAGTGTGCTCGAAAAAGAAGGTTTGGTTTTTAGCGGCGTTTCGCCGGACGGAAAGTTTGTCGAAATGGTCGAGCTTCCGGCGGAAACGCATCCATATTTCGTCGCTGCCAGTTTCACCCGGAATATAAGTCGAAACCGTTGAAGCCTCATCCACTATTCGTTTCGTTTGTAAAAGCCGCGTGGGAAAATCGTTTAAAAAGCGAGAATCTCGAACACGATATAACGAGCGATAAACAAGTTGAGATGCCGGAGCGAGCAGAGATCGACGAAGAAGTTTAGGCTGAGCATGATGCAAACTGATATAAAAGATATATGAATTCGTTTGATGTTGGATCTGTAAAATTCGGTGGTGGAAGTCTGTCGTTCATACTTGGGCCGTGTGTTGTCGAATCGATGGAACATGCTCGGCTTATGGCCGGCTCGATCAAGGATATTTGCGATCGAGTCGGTGTCGGGTTTGTTTATAAATCGTCGTTCGATAAAGCGAATCGCAGTTCTATCGAGAGCTTTCGCGGCGAAGGACTGAAATTTGGGCTGGATATTCTGGCTCAGATAAAAGAAGAATTCGATGTTCCGGTCATTACTGATATTCACGAACCTTGGCAAGCTGAACAAGCCGCAAAGGTCGCCGATATGCTGCAGATCCCGGCGTTTCTATGCCGGCAGACCGATCTACTCGTTGCTGCGGCGAAAACAGGAACAGCCGTTAATGTTAAAAAAGGACAATTCCTATCGCCATGGGATGCGAAGAATATCGTCGATAAACTCGCGGCCGCAGGATGCGAAAAGATCTTGCTGACCGAACGCGGTGCAAGCTTCGGTTATAATAATCTGGTCGTCGATCTACGCTCGTTTCCGGTCATGCGGTCGTTTGGTGTGCCGGTGGTTTTCGATGTGACTCACTCACTACAGCTTCCCGGTGGACTTGGAAAGGCAACCGGCGGGCAGTCTCAATACATCGAAAACTTTGCAAGAGCAGGAGTTGCATGCGGGATCGACGCGGTTTTTATGGAAGTTCATAACGATCCGGCAAACGCCCCAAGCGACGGACCGAACCAATTGCCGCTCGATAGGTTAGAGGCTCTTTTGGTTAAGTTAAAGCAGATCCACGAACTCGTAAACGAAAATTGATCTCATCTGAAATGAAAAAATCTCGATACACTTTATTGTCGCCTTACTTTTTTCATTGGCATCGCTAAATTTTGCTCAAGCTGATACTCGAATTTCTGCGACTTGGCAGGTGGAGAAATACGATATTACGGCGACACTGCCGGCTAACGATACGGAAAGGAATCTGTCTGCGATCGCGATCTTAACATTAAAGAATGTTTCGTCGAGCAGTGCGAGTACGGCGACGCTTCGCATCAATTCCGCGGCAGAGATCTTATCCGGCAAAGTTAATGGAACAACTGCCGATTTTACAAAAGGTCAGGAAAAGATCGGAACGGGAACGCTTCAGCGTGTGATCTTTAAAATGCCATCCGTCCCAACCGGCGGAACTGTCACTATCGAGGTTAGTTATAAATTACCCGTAAAAGACAACTCGGGCATTAGCGCGATATCTTCGAATACTTCACAATTTCTTCCGCTTTCGTTTTGGTATCCAACGCCGAATAGCTGGTTCTTTGTACGCGGGGCCGATTATGCGCCGATGAACCTGAAAGTCGTCGATCCGGCCGGACGAACGACGATCGCACCGGGAACTGAATCCGCCGGATCGTTTGATCAAAAATTTCACGGTCAGCCTTTTTTCATTACAGGAAATTTTGAAAAGATCAATTCCAGCGGGATAAGCGTTTATGTTCCGACGGGTTCAAACGATCTCGCCAAAAAACGTGCCGATGAAATGACTGCTTTTGCCGCCGAAGCGAAAACCTTTATGGGCGGTTATTTCGGAGCCGCGCCTGATCTGCCGATAAAGATCGTTGCTGCCCGCCGCGGTGCCGGCTTTGCCGGATGCGGAACGATACTCGTTGATGACGGAGCGTTCCGTCGTTCGAGATCTGATTCGCAGACCGCAATGGTCATCGCCGAATCTATCGCAAAAATGTGGATCGGCTGTTCGACCATGGTCACGGGCGACGGCTATGGCACGATCCGCGAAGGGTTAACAAGGTATGTCGCTACGCAATTCATTGAAAGCAAGTACGGCAAAGATGTTGCCGATGCAGAACGTATGCGGCAGCGAACTGCGTACGCTGCGGTCGCTCTGAACGATGCTCCGCTCATTTTGATCTCGCCGCTCGACAGTTACTATTACACGGTCGCCTCTAATAAAGGGGCGATGGTTTGGCGGCTGATTGAAAAGTGGAACGGCAAAGACAAACTTGTACAGATGTTAAAAGAAGCATCTACCGATAGCGTCCTCGAATTAAGTGAAATGCGCGCGGCAATGCCCGAACGGAAAGAAACCCTTGGCAATTTGATCGATCAGGTAACTGATACCAACTTGATGGTCGGCTTGCCGCAAACTGTCGGCGGCGAAACGAAGGTGGCACTTCGTAATACAGGTAAATTCGAAACCGCGTTCGATGTCGTCGCTAGGCTTGCGAATGGCAAGGCATTGACTGCTAATGTCGTTGTAAAACCGACGAGCTTCGGCCAAGTCGTTTTCAAGACAACGGAAAAGATCGTCCGGGTGGAAGTCGATCCCGATAAGCTTTATCCGCAAACCAATTATTCTGACGATGTTGCACCAAAGGAATTCAGCGAAAGCGATCCGGTTTTGGCGGTAAAGCGTTTATTCGATAAACAGGAATATGCCAATGCGGAAAAGATCGCAAATTCGATCCTTACCGAAACACCGCATTACGACGACGTCCGTATATTGCTCGCCAGAACGCTTCTTGCCGAGAACAAAGCTGCCGAAGCCGAGAAGCAATACAAAATATCTCTCGATGAACCTTTGCCAACGCCTAGGACGATCGCGTGGGCGAATGTCGGATTAGCGGAAATAGCCCAAAAAGCCGGACGAGCTGTTGAAGCTCGCGAATATGCAACGGCCGCGATAACCGCGGATGCCGAATTCGGAGCGACATTAGCCGCACGTGCGATACGAAACAAGTTAGCCGACACTCCGCCACCGAGCGAAGAGATCAAGTCTTACTTTGCAAAGTTCGATGCAGCAGCACGATCGAACCGCAAAGCGGATCTGGACGCGCTCGTAATGCCCGGCGAGGTCGTGAAATTCGCCAACGGCATTTCGGGCCAAACAACCGAATGGAAAACGTCTGTGGTTCATACCTATCTGGTCGATCCGGCGACGATGATCGCCGAGGTAGAGCTTTCGATAAAACTTTTGAACAGAGATAGCGAATCCGGCCCGGCGGTCTTTCGTCTTACCAGATCATCGTCCGGCTGGAAACTGAGCGGCGTTGATAGCTTCGAAGTGCGATAAATGGAAGTAATCGATAAAGCGAAAAAGGTCCGTCTGCTGTTGATGGATTGCGATGGTGTGATGACCGATGGCCGCATTTATTTGTCGGCGAACGGCGAGGAAATGAAGATCTTTGACGTAAAAGACGGCGAAGGGATTTCGCAATGGCACAAAGCCGGTTTCAGATCGGGCATTATTACTGGCCGTGATGCGGAAAAGATCTTGCAACGACGATGCGATGAACTTGGGATCGAGTTTCTTCGCGTCCGTTCGAAAGATAAGATCCGCGATCTTGAGGAAATTCTGGAGTTAGCCGAAGTTTCCACCGATGAAACCGCTTTTATCGGAGACGACGTTGCTGATATTGCTGTGATGAGCCGAGTCGGTTTTCCTGTCGCTGTGGCAGATGCCACCGAGAAAACCAAAGAATACGCGATATACATAACAACCAAACCCGGTGGCCGCGGAGCCATTCGCGAAGTTGTGGAATTTCTACTAGCTAACCAATAAGCCTGTCGCAGCAAATTCCGTTAACGTCTCTTCTATCATCTGCGGTAAAGCCTTTGCAAAGTTCTCCATTTCGTCAGTCGGAACATTAAGGCGTTCCTTCAGGTCATAAGCGATCTCGTTTTTATTCCGCGTTCCATCGCACAACTTCAAAGTTTCTGCAATAAATACATTTTCAATATTTAGATTTGCCTCGGCCAAAGTCGTTATAAAATTCGAACCCTTTGCCGTTTGTCTTCGTGCAAATGCGCTCGCTAATGGTTTTTCGGAAATAATGGTAGTAAACTTCGGCTCGCATGAATGAAGGTGAATAAATTCGGCACGAAACATTCTGATTAAAAACGCTTCGCTTTGCTCGATCTCGGATTCGGTTAGATCGGTATCGATCCTGTTCGCTGCTTCTTTTATCAACTCGGAGTATCTCATACCGGTGAGACCTCGTTCCGACAACACTAAGAGCATAGTTTTTGTTAGCGGATGATTTATATCGAGCCCTCCGTTCGGCCCCTCAAAACGCGGACCGTCGGTTGTTTTTACTTCATTGTTTCCCAAAGGGTTGAGTGTAGAGGTTATACGAAGATCGCGGATCGCAGCCGGATCATATTCGGAAAGCGGCTCGGCTTTCGTTCGGCAGACTAGAGAAGCCCGAAATCGGCGTTTCTCTAAGAAGTCGATATACTGTTCGCGGACGAGCGGATCGTCGCTTATTTCGAAAATCGATTCCCGCACCCCAGGTTTGATCTTATCGGGATTTGCGGTCGAAGGATTTGCCTCTCCTATGTAACTTAATTCGCTATCATCCATCATCGAAATAAATTCATGGAAATAGAATGGCTGATTCAGTTCTGCAAGATCGTCATGGTAAATATTGGAATCCGAGCGACTCTTTATTTGTTCGAATTCCGTTCGCAAGGTTTCGCAATAATTCGAGCCATCAGGGACTGAGTCAGACAGAAATTCAAGGAACCTTCTTGCTTCCGAGACCTTGTCTATCGGATCTTCGATTCCTTCTATGTGGAATTGCATCATTCCGTTGATCATTTCGCGGATATGGCATCCGGGATATGCGTTATAACTTATATAGCCGACGCCGTTTTCCGTTAGGCACTCTTTATATATATGGAGAACTGCCTCACGCACCTTATCAGGTATCCATGAGAAAAGGCCGTGGGCGACGATGAAGTCAAATTTTCCGAGTTTAGCGAGATCGATTCTACAAAGATCGGCCGCGATGAATTCGATATTCTTCAGACCGAGTTCCTTCGCCGAAGCGACCGCATCTTCAATATGTCGTTCAGCCAGATCGATGCCGACGAAACGACTATTCGGATAAGCGTGCGCAAAAGCAAGAAGATTGGTTCCATCGCCGCAGCCGAGTTCGAGCATTCGCGATGCATTTGGATCAACCGCATTTACGCCGCGAAGCCGTGCAAGAGTTGCGAGACGGTCAGGGCTTGTTTGCGGAAAAACAAAACTCGGATACGGAACTTCGTTGTATGAGGTTTTTTCTAAGCTGATGCTATTCATATATTAACCGGTCGGACCTTATTTCATTAGTATATATTGACATAATAGCGCGAAGCTTTTTGCCTGATTTAGTACGTAAAGCAGAATGAAAAATTAAAAGTTAATAATTTGTTCATGTTGGCTTGACAAAATTTCGACTTTCTATCAGAATCATAAATTGCCTCAGACGAAAGGTATTCAGCAGAGAAAAACGATCAGTTGAAAAAAGTTCGTCATTGCAGTTGACAATAAAAACTGGTTCTGTATAATCAGTAATTTCGCTTCGAAGTGATTTTTTATCGAAGCAGACCGTTGATATTTGAAAACTAGATATGCGAGTCCAT
>CAVRHB010000007.1:0-120000 GCA_963720905.1 uncultured Acidobacteriota bacterium | reverse complement strand
ATCACGCCAGTGGTATTGCTCGGTAGCTATGTGGAGCATGGATAAACGCTGAATGCATCTAAGCGTGAAGCCAGACCTAAGATTAGTTTTGCCAGTGAGACTCGTGGAAGACCACCACGTTGATAGGCTGGAGATGTAAGTGCAGTAATGTACTTAGTTGACCAGTACTAATTGTCCCAAGGCTTGACCATAAAATTTGTTGACAAGCAAAATTTTGTTCAAGCAGCTTTGTGGAAATAATACATATATTCAGTTTTTAAGTATCAAGGCAGTCGATCGATTTCGACGCTTTGTTCTTTACAGTTTTCCGGTGGTTTTGTCGGTAGGGTCACACCCGTTCCCATCCCGAACACGGCAGTTAAGCCTACTCGAGCCGATGATACTGCAGCTTTCAGTTGTGGGAAAGTAGGAAGTCGCCGGATCTAATTAAAAAAGCCCGTTCATTTTTTGAGCGGGTTTTTTTGT
This sequence comes from uncultured Acidobacteriota bacterium, assembly GCA_963720905.1. GTDB lineage: Bacteria > Acidobacteriota > Blastocatellia > Pyrinomonadales > Pyrinomonadaceae > OLB17. Next base: position 119,535 of record CAVRHB010000007.1, on the reverse strand, counting down.
TTCTTTTGTTATTCTAATGATTATGAAAGGAGCACCCACGAGAATAGATCGCCCTTTGTCGGACGAAGAACGAACCTTGACGCGTTGGATTTTAGAAAACGGCACACCAGAAGGCGCGAATTTTCTGAATCAACTTGAACGAGCTCGTGTAATTGGTCATTGTCCGTGCGGCTGTGCAACTATTGATTTTGCAATAGATGGGCTTGAGAATGCTCCACCCGGAGTACACATCCTTGGGGATTTTATTTTTGGTGACAACACCAAAATTGCGGGAATATTTGTATTCTCCTCGGGTGGAATTCTCAGCGGCCTCGAGGTATATGGTTTCGAGAGCGATGCTCCGAGAGTCCTTCCAAATCCGTCCGATTTGCGTCCGTTCTAAATAGCGTTGAATGCAAACTCAGTTGTGAAAAGCTGGCGGTTGCCGGATCTAATTGAAAAAGCCCGTGCATTTTTTGAGCGGGCTTTTTTGTCTTTATTTGTTTAGGAGTTGACGGTTGTTGTTCAGAACGCGAAGTCCCATCGGCAATCCCACCAGAATTCCGCCTGCTATTACAGCAAGGCCGAGTTTTCGCCGAGTTGGCGGTGGAAGTAGGTCCGCAACCAGCAAGCCGATACCAAAACCGCCGAGAGCTTTTAGTGCACCGAATTCTACAAACTCTGAAAACACAAGATCCATCTGTGATTTTGCCCGGTGATCTTTTCTCAACCACTCGATCGCTGAATCTGCTTGATCGGTTGTAAAGCTTTTAGATTTAACTGTTGGGATCAGAGCCATCTCAACAGCAAACATCTTCCGCAGCCAGCCTTGGTCGGAAATTAACGCTGCTTTTTCGAGGCCGGTTAAAATCTCCGGATGTTTGAAAAGGAAAGCGAATTCCTCACTGATAACCTCGAGTGTAACGTCACGAATATCAAAATTCGATATCTCATAGAGGATCCGAACTCGAGGGAAATCTTCGAGTTTCAAGCTGATCTGCTGATATACTCGAATCACATCCTCGGCTGTAAATCGTCCATTTATTTTTAATCCAAAAATATTCTCACCAATAAAATCTGTTGTTTCGATCATATTTTCCACCTTGATTTGTATTATAACGCCTTAGTCCTATCTGACCGAAGTCGGTTGGATCCGCCATGACTGCTTATAAAAGTGAATCAATATCAAGAACCTTTCTAATGCTATAATTCTAAAAGTATAAATGAATCAGATCAGCACCGAAAAATTATTCCGAATACTTTCATACGCAGCGGCGTTTTGCGGCTTTCTGGCGTTGTGGGTTTCGGGAACTTTTGCCCTGTCAGAATCGATGGCCTTTCTCGTGATAATGGTCCTTGCGTGGATGCTAGAAGATTCGCGCTGGCAGATCTCCGAGCGACTCGGAACCGCATTGATCGTGCTGGCCATACCGGCCTTTTATTTTCTATGGAAGCTGAATGTTTTTACGATATCAACATCGACTGAACTTTTGCCCGGCTTGCTCGGCAGGCTGATCTTATCGCTGACGGCGATCAAATTACTGCAAAAAAAAGGCGACCGTGATTGGATATTTGTATATTTAATGGCGTTTTTTGAAGTGCTCCTTGCTGCCGGTTTGAGCATCAGCATGTTGTATTTTGTTTCGTTCGTGCTTTATTCGCTCGTTATGGTTTCGACGATCATTCTTTTTGAAGTAAAAAGAACCGCCAACTGGACCGAATCTCGAGCGAGTGTCGCGTCAAACAACCCAAACAAATTCGGTGAATTTTCTTTTCGCAGACTGCCAACCACCTCGATAACTCTTATCTCATTAATAATTGCCGTGGCGGCACCGATCTTTTTTGGCGCTTCCGCGAGTCGGCAGTGCCGGTTATGGCGGGAACCAGGGCGGATTAAATACTGCCTCGGGCTTTTCCGATACCGTTCGTTTGGGCGGGATCGGAAAGATACAGCAAAACGACGCGGTTGTAATGCGCGTTCGGTTCGATGTAAAAGAGGTTCCTCAAAAAACGCGGCGTTGGCGCGGTGTTGCACTCGATACCTTCGATAATCTTTCGTGGAGCAAATCTCGTTTAACTCAAAAAGAACCTTTTGCAAAAGACGAACGAGGTTTGATACAGGTCAATTTTGCCTCCAGCCGCGACACGCTCGTTCAGCAAACCGTCTATCTCGAACCGCTCGATACACCGGTGATCTTTTCCTTACCGAAGCTTATTGCCGTGCAGAGCGATCTGCCTTATGTTTTTCGTGATAAATACGACAGTATTACATTTCAGGGCCGCGGCGAAAGGATCAGTTACAAAGCGCTTTCCGATGTTTCAAACCCACCGATTGAAAGACTTCGCCAAGACAGTTCGCCATACCCAAGATCGGCCGCAAACTATCTGCAACTGCCCGACCCGATCGATCCTCGAATAGCCGAACTTGCCGCTCAATTCACAAAAGGGACCACCAACCGTTATGACGCGGCCGCAGCGATAGAACGCCATCTGCAAAATGATTTTGATTATACGCTTGAACAAAAAGCCGGCGGCGACGATCCTTTGGCAGATTTTCTGTTTAACGTTCGCGAAGGTCATTGCGAATATTTTGCGACTGCAATGGCGATGATGCTTCGTACGCAGGGAATTGCGACTCGTGTGGTCAATGGTTTTTCTCAGGGGGAATATAATGACACGGCTGACATTTGGGTTGTTCGCCAACTCAATGCGCATTCTTGGGTTGAGGTTTACTTTCCGGCAACTGACACATGGGAAACATTTGATCCGACGCCTTTCGGAGGACAAGGCGGTGGTGCCGCGGCGAATGGCATCGGAGCCGGTCTGAGCAAATACATGGAAGCTCTCGAAACTTTCTGGATACAGTATTTCGTGGCTTTCGATGGACAGGAACAGCGATCTTTGATGACATCGCTCCGACGCGGATTCGTATCGTATCAGGAAACCGCAACGTCATATATTTCTGCTGCAAAGATCGCGATAACCGGCTGGTGGTCAGAGCTTCGCGGCGATAAAGGCCTTAGTTTCAGTATTTGGGCAGCCACAAGAGGAGCTTTGTACTTCGCCGCATTAGCCGTGATCTTGGCGTTGTTTGTGTGGATATACCGAAAGATAGTAGAATTGAAAGTTTGGCGTAGGCTCTATGACCGACTCTTTAAGAGGAGAATTCGTTCAGCCGTTGAATTTTATGATCGATTGGTCACGACACTGGCCAAGCGAGGTGTCGTTCGAGCCGAACATCAGACACCGCTCGAGTTCGCTTATGAAATAGGAATGCCGCAAGCGGTAAAGATCACCCAGAAATACAACGGCGTACGTTTTGGCGAAAAGGACTTAAGTGAGAAGGAAGCGGGAGAGATCGAGCAATGGCTTAAGGATTTAGATAATTTAGATGAGTAGGAAAAAAGTAGGATTTGTTAGTCTCGGCTGCCCTAAAAACCTTGTGGATTCAGAGGTTATGATGGGACAACTCGCAGAAGCCGGATATACGAAATAACGAATGACGCAGAGGATGCGGATACGGTCGTCGTGAATACCTGCGGCTTTATCGAATCAGCAAAGCAGGAATCGATTGACGCGATTCTCGAAGCGACGACGTTGAAATCCGAAGGCAAAGCAGCACGCGTCATTGTCGCCGGCTGTTTGGTTGAGCGATATCGCGACGATCTGATGAAAGAACTTCCAGAGGTCGATGCTTTTATCGGTACGTCACAGATCAATGACATTTTGCAGGCTGCTGACGAGGAATTCGATGCGAAGGAACTGTCGATAAGACCGATCGGCAATAAATCGTCGACATATTTATACGATTTCGATACGCCGCGGCTTCGCGCGACCGAATCACATACTGCTTTTATTAAGATCGCTGAAGGCTGTGATCGACCGTGTGCATTTTGTTCTATCCCCGGAATGCGCGGTTCGTTTCGTTCACGCCGATTTGGTTCGATAATTGAAGAGGCTCGGAATTTAGCGAAACAAGGTGTGAAGGAGTTGGTTCTTATCGCCCAGGATTCTTCGCGTTACGGTGAAGATCTCGGTGAAGTCGATGCACTTGCCGCTTTGATCCGTGCTCTCGGTGAGATCGAAGATGTCGAGTGGGTTCGTGTGATGTATGCGTATCCGACGCACATTTCCGATGCGTTCCTTGCCGCGATCGCCGAAACTCCTAAGGCCGTCAAATATTTGGATATGCCGCTGCAACACGCTTCGCGAAATGTTTTGAAACTGATGAAACGCGGCGGAAATCGCGAAAGCTTGGAAAAGCTTATCAGGCGTGTTCGTGAAAAGGTCCCGGGAATCACTATTCGTACAACTTTTATCACCGGTTTCCCCGGCGAAACGGACGAAGATTTTGAGGAACTGATGCAGTTCGTCAATAATTGTCAGTTTGATAATCTTGGCGTATTTACCTATTCGGACGAAGAAGGAACTCCGGCTTTTGATCTGCCCAACAAGGTCGATCCGAGAGTTGCGAAACAGCGTCGCGATAAACTAATGAAGCTTCAAGCTAAGATCAGCAAAAAGTTAAACCAAGCGAAGATCGGAAAAACTTTTCCGGTTCTGTTCGAAGGTCTTTCTCAGGAATCGGATCTTCTTTTCCAAGGCAGGTTGGAAGGCCAAACCCAGGAGATCGACGGTTATATTCTCATTAATGACATCCCTGAAACTCTGCAGCCACGCATCGGATCGATCTATAATGTAAGGATCACCGAAGCGCATGAATACGATCTCGTCGGAGAGATCGTCGCCTGAGATCCAAAATCAAGAATCATAAATTGTTTCGCCGTTAAGCGGTTCAACTATCACTGCGGTTCCGTAGGCCAGAACCTCTGTGGCGCCGGATGCGACTTCCGTTGCGTCATAGCGGGCTCCGATTATAGCATTTGCGCCCAATTCGGACGCATGTTGGATCATGATCTCAAACGCGTCCGAGCGGGTTTCTTCGCAAAGCCGTGTCCAGGCCACAATATTGCCGCCTACCAGCGTTTGCAGTGACGCCCCGATATTGGCTACTATCGAGCGCGAGCGGACAATGATCCCGCGAACAACACCGAGATTTTGGGTGACTCGATAACCGGGCAGATCAAAGGCAGTCGTAACCATCTGAGCCGAAACCGAAAACCGCGGGTTGCTAACTTTATACGGAATTCGCTGCGAAATTTGATTGTTCATAAGCCAAATAATAATTGCGAAAAAGATAAAATGCTAATCTCGAAGTACAATTATTTGTCATTGCGTTAAGTAACTTTTGATGGATGAAAATGACGGCTTCATCTCTCATTCTCTTGGTATTTTTTCTAGTTTTTTGTAATAATCTATCTTTCTAACTTTGATCCTCAAAAACCTACTTTACGGAGTTTAATAGAAATGAAATTGTTCAAAGGTTTGTCTCTTATCCTGTTCCTTTTTCTGGCAGCAAATGTTCCGGCACAGAAATTTTTATCAAAGCCTTATACTGAATGGAAAAAAAGCGATGCGCTAAAGATCGTTAACGATTCGGCATGGTCGAAGACATATCAGTCAACCGAAGCGGCTGCGGGTGCGGATATGCAGGCTGTGCAGCGAGCTCAGGGGCAAACGGCAAATCGCGGTGGTGGAAATCCGGGCAGCGTTGAGAGAAACGGCGGGCGTTTGCCTCTTGTTGCCAGGCTTCATTCGTCGCCTTACGTTCGACAGGCGTTGATCCGACTTCGTCAGCTCGACGCCGATTACGACAAAATGAATGCCGAGGACAAAGCTAAATTCGATGCCTCGACCAAGGGCTTTCTGGACTGTGATATTTGTAATGATTACTACGTTGTGACATTCACCAAGTACACGGATGCATCAGGCGAGAGTGTAAATGAAGGTATCTTCGAATCCTTAAAGCTTGACGACCTGAAAGGCAATGTCTATCTCGTGAATGACAAGGATGAAAAACGGGAGATATATCAGTTCACTCCGGCAAAAGGCGGAGGCGATTCTTCAATATTCTTTTTCAAGCGATTGGACGACCAGGGCAAGCCGCTATTAACACCTGATACGAAAAACTTTGAATTGAGATTTTCAGGCGAATTTATGGATTGGGACAAACGTTACAAAGGCCTCTATCCTAAAAAGTTTGAATTTTCAGTTTCGAAAATGATCGTTGATGGAAAAGTGATGTTCTAAATTTCTATTCTTCGAAGCTATATTCGATCTCATAGAAATGTTGGCCCTTTTCGATCGTGATGGCCATTTGACCGGAAATCCCGGTTAGTTCTTCGGTACCCGAATCGGGAACTATTTTAATATTCAGCGTTGGTGCACCTCGGTCCATGATGCCGAAGTGCATCAACGCAAAACTTCCTTCTCTTCCGTCCAGATTTCCGGTCACACTTTCCATGGCGACATATCCGGCCGAGCCTTCAACTCCGCTTTGTATCGCAAGCATTTCACCTTTTCCGACAGCTTCAAGCTGACCGCTGTATTTCTTGTCCAAAGCCATCGCTCCGACCGCGGCGGTTTCACCGAGATCACGTGGGACCATTTTTACTTCGAAAGTTCCTGTTGCTTTATTCATTGCTCGTCTGGTTTTGATTCTCCTTCGATCTATTGGTTGTAATTCTCGGCATCTGCAAAACTTGTTCGCGGCGAGTTTCGGCTTCTAGATGTAATACACGTGCTCCCAAAAGATTGTTCAGCGAGATCGAACCTACTAGACTTTTCGGTTCTTTTCTATCGACAACCGGAAATCTTGTCAATCCTGTTGCTGCCATTCTTTCAACTATGACACGGAGCGGTTCATCCTCAAAAACAATTTCTGCATTATGGCGTGTTATCTCTGACAGAGTATGTTTCATCGGATCGGTCTCATTTTGAATGGCCGAGCGAAGATCGCGACGCGTAACGACACCAACCAATTTATCCTCATCATCGACCACTGGATACATATGCTGAACTCGTTTGCCGAGGTCTTTCGGAATAAGGAGCGCGAGCTCCTTGATGGTTAAACTTTCCGGTAGAGCTTCGATGTCGGTGCGCATCACTTCTCTCGCAAACGTGATCTCAAGCGGGTCGATCGCATATTCGCGGCTCATATGATAACCGCGGCGTGCTATCTTTTCAGTCAGTATCGACCGGCCAATGGTCAAAACTGTAAAGCCATGTGCGATCGTAACAAGTTCGTCTTTATTAGATTGCGGGGTGTGTCGCGAACGCGGTATCGTCCGCACGTCAGCGAGCAGATCGATCTTATATTCCAGCAGCATCTCAATGAATTCCTCGATCGGATGTGTCGAATGCCCGATGGTCCAGATCGTTATCCCATCGATGCTCCTTCTCATATGTTATAAATATCGCATAAACTTCTACGTACGTAGAGAGAAACAGCAGGAAAAAAAGGACTGTCGTTTCCGAGCAGTCCTTACAAATAAAGCAAAATTTGAATAGGTCTTAGAACATGAATCTAAATCCAAATCTTACACTTCTTGGCGACTGATATAGATATGGCATCCCATATCTAATATCGCTCCGATCCGGCTGTGAGTTAATGCGAGCGAATATAGCATCCAGAAGTGCCCCGGACGTCCAACCGTTCGCATAGCCTGTGGTTGTATTTGGAAAGCCAAGCGCCGGTCCATTGACCGGAGCCGTACTTGGGTTAAGTGTGGTATAAACACCCGTTACAGCCTTTTGATCGAACAGGTTAAGGAAGTTTAGATCAAAGGCTGCCGTCAACCGATTGTCTCTCCCGAATCGATATCGATGGGTAAAGTTGAAATCGGTCTGGGTAAAAGTGTCACTACGTCCAAGATCTCCACGTTTTAGGAATATCTGTGGTGTTACCGTCGATGCTCCGTAGATCGTCGAGGTTTGAGGAGTTCCGGAGGTGATCGTTTGAAAGGCAGATACTTCGGTTGAATTTGATCCACTACCATTCCAATCGAAAATATATGCTCCGTACATGTTGAAAACATGCGGCCTGTCAGTTGCCAGCCTTCCATTGTCCTTTTCTCCTCTCGCTGTAAAACCGATGAACGGAAGATCGAATGCTCGACTTACGCCGGGAGACAATCGTCCGTTCTGTAAATGGGCCTCGTCTGAACTGGCTAACCCTGAATAGTTTCCGTATAAGCGGCTAAGCGTATAATTGGCGTTGAAATACCAACTATTTGAAAGCCGTTTTTCGAAAACAACCTCGAGTCCGTCGTATCGACGCTGGGGACGAGTTGATCGTTCATATCCGAGATCCCTCAGCACCTGCAGATGTAGGCCACTTCCGGGATTGCCGATGATGTAGGCCTCACTACCGCCGGCATTTACGACGCCCGCATCCTCAACTGCTTCATCGACATTCTTATAGGTATATCGGACCCGCATTACGAAATTTTTAGCGAACTCCCGTTCAGCTCCGACCGTGAATTCGGTCTGCTGGAACGGTTTAAGGTCCGGATCGACCGCTCCCCCATTTAGTGCGGAAGCGTTCGGGTCATTTGCATTGACACGCAGATTCTTCTGGCAACGGCTACGTGCATCCCCGGCAATAAAGCCCGTTGACGGACAAATGCTCGGCCCTGAGAAGCTACCAAGAATATTATTAATGTTATAGGTGGATGTAGTGTCACCCGGAAATAGCTCAAAATAATCTTCAAGGAAAATGTCGCCACCGAAGAGACCTCGGGGTAATTCAAATTTTACCCGGTCATAAAATTTACCGTAGCTAGCGAAGACTTTCGTTTTTCCGTTACCAAACAGGTCGTATGCAAATCCGAGTCGCGGAGCGATCTTGTCACCCCACCCGAAATTGATAGCGCTTGGGAATTGATTGAAAGTTGGAAGATCTTCCTGCTCGATCCTTACACCCAAATTTAGCGTCAGCCGGTTGATAGGTTGCCATTTGTCCTGGATATAAAGTCCTTGGCTGAGGTTGCTTCCTGAGCCATTCGTTCCTGTCCTTCGGAACGAAGCTGAACCAACAGCTCCCGGAGTGTCTGTAACTCCGCCGCCGAGTAAAGTCGAGATCGGCGTTCCGTAATTGAATGAAATACGTCCAACAGTCGAATTACCCGATTGAACGTCGTTAAAGATACTGTATCGTTGATATCCACCTTTAAGTTCGTGACGTCCACCGGCGGTGAAGGTGTAGGATGCAGATGCATCATAGCTGGTTCTGACCGACACGTCTTTTCGGGTGATCGTATTTGCGGCAGTTGTCGAGCAAGGGAAATTAGGATTCGCCGAACCGCAACTGAATATCTGAACGGTTTCAGGAACGAAGTAATTGCCCAGTTTCTCGTTTAGAAAGCCGCGCGAAAAGCGAAAATCAAGCACTAGGCTGTTTGTCGGCGTGTAAGTTCCGTTGAGTGTCACGAGATTCGAGTTCTGTCGGCCGCCTTGATAATCGGTGTAGTTGTGTCCTCTCAAAACACCAACTGCGCCGCCGTAATTCGCAGTCGGCACATTATTAAAACCGATAGCCGAAGATGCGACATTCGTAAATGACGTTGTAGGAATGCTTCCTTCATCAACGACGGGGTTCCATAGGAACGTACTACTTAGACGAAGTGTGTTGAAAGGACTTGCGTCTAGTCGTGCGAAAGCATACTGATAAGTTCGTTTCCGTTCATAATGCTCGGTGGTTAAAGGAACTCTTGTTGCTGCGGGTGCATTCGTAAAGTATTGGGTATCCACCTCAGTGTTGAATATCTGCGGTGAATAGCTTGTAAAGAACCAAAGTTTATCCTTTATGATCTTACCGCCAACACTTCCGGTGGGAAAATAATTAGTTCCGCCAGCTTTTTCAGGCTGAAAATATTCGGCGGTCTGATTGTAGTTATTGTTTGCCACAGAACCGGTAGTAAACCTCGTCAGAAGTGGCCTTGCACTTCCGCTGAATTTGGGGGTGTCAAATTGCACACCAAATTCACCGTGATAGTCGTTTGTGCCTCCACGCGTAACAACACTGACAACTCCGCCGGTTGCTCCGCCGTATTCGGCGCCGAATCCGCTTGATTTGACTTGCACTTCTTGCACAAGCTGAGTTGGAATGTTGAAAGTTTCGTTTAGCGAACCCGTGCGGTAATTGCTTACCTCTTGGCCGTCGATCACGAACACATTTTCGCTTCCCGAAGCTCCGTCAACCGAAAAGCCTCCGGTTCGTGATTCAGGACGTGTTCCCGGAACTGTTTTAAGGATACCCGTAAATCCTGTACCCTTAGGCACAAGTTCTATTTCAGCCGCATTTATCGTGGTTTGGATGGAACTATTTGTTGTGTCAACCGAAACCTGGTCGGACGAAGATACGTCGATCGTGTTGACGCTTCCTTCCGGATTGACCACGATCTCCAGCTGAGTATTGCGTCCGATTGCAACCGCTACATTTGAATAGCGAGCTTCACCGAAGCCGCTTGAAGCCGGAATTACGACATCATATGTTCCCGGAGGAACTTGGATCACCCTGAAAAATCCACTACTGTCAGTGCTCAATGTACGGCGAAACCCAGTGGTGACACCGGTTGTGGTGACGCCCGTGCTACTTCCGCTTGCAGATGTAATTGTCACAGTTGCATTAGGAACCAGTCCTCCGGAAGGGTCCTTGATCGTCCCCTCGATGCCTCCTGTTGTTTCTTGTCCAAAGATCACACCCGACAGAACCAACAGAGCGGTAAGGGCGAATACGATCATCACGCTATTTTTTCTCATTGCTTTTTTCTCCGCGAAATTAATCTAAGCTACCTTCTTAAAAGGACGTTATGCCAGTTCTTTCGAATAGTCAGCACCTTATTATTTTGGTCTAGTTGATCGGCTAAGTTCAGAAATTCGACTTAAGTTGTCGATCATTTGAAACCTCAGAATTCCCCAGTGATAAATTTAAGTTATGTAAAATCGAAAAGGTAGTAGAAACGTTGATGTAATATAGCACAGTATTATAAAAGCGCTAGCGAAAAATGCACTATTTTTACAGTTTAGAAAAATATATTTTTCCGGCAAAGAAATAAGATCAACAGCGTGTAAAATATCCTCAAATTATTAACGGCAAAAGTGGTCTCAAAAATCGACATTTTGACTCGATCAACGTACGTGTAGAGTGCGATGATATCGCGGCCCAAGAGCTGAAACATTTTCCAGCGAATTGAAGTATAATGTAGAACATCCATATTGCCGGTGAGAGCCCGGCGAAACAATCTAAAATTTAAACCAAGAGACCGTGCCTGAAAAACCGGCGCATACTGAATAAACTATGAAAAAATTGATGCTCATAAAATCTCTGGCGGCGCTCATATTGATGCAGGCTTTGTTGCTGCCGTCGATCGCTGTCGGCCAACAGGCTGATATTAACGAACGTATCCGCAAAGAAGCCACCGGCAAAAATTCGCAGATCATGCATACGCTTAGCATGATCGCTGATGTCTACGGCCCGCGGCTTACCGGTTCGCCTAATTTGAAAAAGGCCGGCGAATGGGCAATGAAGCAAATGACCGATTGGGGCATGCAGAACGCGGCTATGGAGCCATGGGATTTCGGCCATCCGGGCTGGGTCAATGAACGTGCGTCGGGCTTTATCACCTCGCCGGTTCAAGATTCGCTCGTGTTCGAAGTGCTTGCTTGGACCCCTTCTACCAACGGTGCGGTCAAGGGAAGTGCAGTCAAACTTCAACTTCCTGAGCGTCCGACACAGGCCGAATTGACCACTTATCTCAATAGCGTCAAACCTCAGATCAAAGGCAATATGATCATGTTCGGTGATGCCCGCACGATCCCGGTCGATCTCAGTCCGCCTGCGAAACGCATCGAAACCGACAAATTGAAAGAACGCCTTGATCCTGACGCTGACCGAACGCCTCAGTTTCGCGTTCGACCGGATGCAAATCCTGCGGCTCCGAAGCCCGATGCACTCGGCGCTCGCGAGATCGGCGAACAGCTCGATGCATTTCTCGTCGAGAACGGTGCGGCTGTCCGGATAAACGATGCCGCACGTGAACACGGCCAGATCCGTGCATTTAACAACCGCACTTTTGACGAGACCAAAGTCGTTCCGACCGTCGTACTTCGCAACGAAGATTACGGCCGCATCTCGCGGCTTTTGGATAAGAACATGCCGGTCAGCGTTGGAATTCGACATCCGAAACAAGTCTTATCCCGAAGGCACCACCAACTACAACACGGTCGCTGAGATCGTCGGTACCGACAAAAAGGACGAGGTCATCATGCTCGGCGGCCATCTCGACTCGTGGCATTCGGCGACCGGAGCTACGGACAACGGCACCGGATGTTCGATCATGATGGAAGCTGCCCGCATTCTCACGGCCCTGAAAGTAAAACCGCGACGCACCATTCGTGTCGCCCTTTGGAGCGGCGAAGAGCAAGGTCTTCTTGGTTCGCAGGCCTATGTCGCTAAGCATTTCGGTTCCGCCGAAAACCCAAAGCCCGCCTTTTTCAAATTCGGCGGATACTTTAACGATGACGCCGGAACCGGACGCGTTCGCGGAATGTCAGTTTTCGGCCCGCCCGAAGCCGGAACGATCATGCGTAATATCGTCGGCCCTTGGTCCTTCATGGGCGTCGAAGGTGCGATCGCGACCGACAGCCGAAGGCTCGGCGGTTCCGATCATACTTCGTTCAATCAAGCCGGATTGCCGGGAATCGGGCTTATGCTTGATCCGATCGAATATGGTTCGCACACCTGGCACACGAACCTTGATACCTACGAACGAGTCATCCCGGAAGACATCCAGCAAGCCGCAATGGTCGTAGCCGCATCGGCTTACGAACTCGCGATGCGCGACGAGCTTCTTGCCGCGTTTTTCGAAGGACAAGATGCCGAAACTTCCGAACTAGACCCGGGTTCGGTAATATAGATCGAAAAGGCTGTCTGAAAAGGCGGCCTTTTTTTGTTCAGGCTGTGCCAAGTGTCCCGCTGTCCCAGTGTCCCACTCGCGCCTAAACTGTCCCAAGTGTCCCGCTGTCCCGGTGTCCCAGCTCGCGCCGGTTTTCACTGGAACATCCATTTTTATTGGCTCGGGCTGACGTTTGTCCCACTGTCCCGCTGTCCCAGGCTCCAACTCGCGCCTCGTTTGTCCCAAGTGTCCCACTGTCCCTGCGTCCCACTCCGCTGTTTTTCAACGGAACATCCATTTTTATTGGCTTAGGCTGACGTTTGTCCCAAGTGTCCCGCTGTCCCAGGCTCCAACTCGCGCCTAAACTGTCCCAAGTGTCCCGCTGTCCCAGTGTCCCACTCGCGCTGTTTTTCAAAGAGCTTTCCTTCGCTGCACGAAGAAACTCCGGCCGGAGCATAATATAGCATAATGTTGCGTATGCTGTAAATAGTTTTAGGGGTGAAACGCGGCGAGTCAGTTCGGAACCGGTGGCTGCGTTTTTTGAAGTTGAGTATTAAGCCCTTACTAACGTGCGGGCTTCTGCATTTTTTGGGCGGATTTCTGCATTTGTGGTGCTCCGACATATACTAGAGGTAAGGAGAAATTATGGAACGCAAAACAGCAGACGAATATCCGCAGGAGTTGTTGGATCTTTTTCACGAATATCAGCATGGCGAAATGGATCGCCGTTCGTTCATGGGCCATATTACGAAATTTGCCGTTGGCGGCCTGACTGTCGCCGGTATTTTCCAGAGCCTGGCTCCGAATTACGCTTGGGCGCAGACGGTTATGCCGGACGACAAGGACATAAAGGTCGGCTACGAGACGGTAGAATCTCCGAAAGGGAATGGTTCGATCAAGGGTTATCTGGCTCGTCCCGTGAAAGGCAAAAAATTTCCGGCCGTCCTCGTCATCCATGAGAACCGCGGACTCAATCCGTATATCGAGGACGTGACGCGGCGGCTCGCAAAGGCCGGTTATCTGGCTTATGCGCCGGACGGGCTTACATCGGTTGGCGGATATCCGGGCAATGACGAAGACGGAGCAGTGGCTTTCCGCAAAGTTGACGGCAAAAAGATGACCGAAGATTTCGTCGCGGCGGCGATGTGGCTGAAGAAGCGTTCGGACAGCAAAGGTAAACTCGGCGCGGTCGGATTCTGCTTTGGCGGCGGTATGGTAAATCAGCTCGCTGTTCGGCTCGGCAAAGACCTGGACGTAGGCGTTGCCTTTTACGGCAGACAGCCGGGTGCCGACGATGTTCCCAAGATCAAGGCTCCGCTCCAGCTTCATTACGCCGGTAACGACAAAGGCACGAACGCCGGTATCGAAGCGTACGAAGCGGCTCTGAAAGCCAACAAAAAGAAATACGAGCTGTATATGTACGACGGAAAACAGCACGGTTTTCACAACAACACAACCCCGCGTTACGACCCCGAAGCCGCCAAACTCGCATGGGAACGCACACTCGCTTTCTTCAAAAAATACCTGAAATAACGATACGCGCTTCGCCGTTAAATGTGGAAAAGGGAAAAGGTGAAAAGGTGAAAGGTGAAGGGGAAAAGGGAAAAGGTGAGAGGTGACAAGGTGGAAAAGGTGAAGGTGACAGGCGGAAACGCGACCCGTAGGAAGCGTGATCATCTCTGAATGGTTAATGGTGAATGGTTAATGGTGAATGATGAATGATGAATGGTGAATTCCGAAACCGCGAGCGGTAGCGACGCGGATCGTGCGGAAGCCCGCGCGTAAGCAAGGGCTTAATGCTCAACTCGGACATGTCATAACCGCCAGCCACAGCGACTGGGTTACTTCGCACATTCTCAGTTTCTCCAAAGTCGAGTGTTAGGCTTTACTAACGTGCTGGGCTTCTGCATCTAAATATCCTAATGTGCGGGCTTTCTATACTTGAGTTCTTGGAACCTTCGGTGTCGCCCTTGCGGCTTTGCCGCTCGATGTGCGGAAAGGCTGTTGCTGTTCCTGATGCCAAAAAGTGACTCGCGGCTTCGCCGCCGATCAGGTAAATTCTCACCCTACGATTAAATTCGTCCCGTCGTTAATTGTAAGAGTTCAGATCAATTAATAAAAAGAGGGTTTTATGATATCTTTGGATTGGAAGACTGGTTTTGGTAAAGTGTTCTTTGAGAACAAGACTGATGAACCATCAAGTCAGGCAAAATGTCACTTACTGAAAATATGGTGGATATATTTGAAAATCAATAATTTCATAACAACTTTCAAAGCAAAATTGTTATGAACCTACCGTTTTCCAAGATAGCACCATAGATCGTAGCAAAACCAGTCTTTCTTCATCCGCTTGAATGAATCGTCCCATTAAATCAGATTCTGGTCGTAAAGTAGAGGATCTCGCCTTAATTGTTAAAGAACGACATGGGCCGCATCTCCGACTGTGGCTGACTGTATCCCATCGTCTTACTCATACCGAACATTTACCATTCCAAAACGTTCCGGTAAAAGGAGATTGATACAAGCTCCTAACGATAATTTCTAGAAAGTTTGCAAACGAAATTTCTCGAAGGTTGCTGCGGGGTGAGGCTATCCAGACTGTAGCGACGGATTTGCGCCGAAACCGCTCTATTGTTGACAACGTTAAACCACATCTGAATTCAGCGATCATCATAAAATTAGATTTGAAGGATTTTTTTGGAAGTATTAGTCAGGAGAAAGTGTTCGCTTTTTGGAGGCATAATGCGTGGAATGAGGAGGTGTCTCAAATCCTTGCCGCCATTTGTTGTAAGGATGGGTGTCTTCCTCAGGGTTCTCCAACTAGCCCGGCGCTAAGTAACATTGTCAATCGGGGGTTCGATGGCGTTGTTGAAGGAACGGTTGGTGCTTGGGGAGCAAGATATACAAGATATGCTGATGATCTAACGTTCTCTTTTCCAAGAAAATCGAGAAGTCCCGATAACAAAGTCCATCCCCTCCTTAATAAAATTCGCAGTTTAATTGAGAATGAAGGCTACGAAATTCAATTAGGTAAAGCGTATTAAAATTCTCGCCACATCAAAGGCAGATTATTACTGGACTACTTGTAAACGATAGAATCAGATTACCTAAAAAACAAGAAATTTAATTCGAGCACTGCAGCAGAAGCGTGACTTACAATTATCTTGATTAGAGAAGAATTTGAAGCGGCTTTCTGGTTACGAAATTCTGAATCACATGGTTGAAGGAAAAAATGGCATTGGATGTCAAAAAGACGCCAAATAGCACGCAAAGTCCTGTCACTAACAATAACTTTACTATGCATCAAACAAATATCGGTGGAGATTTGAATTTAGGGAATACTAACATCGAAAACAATGACGGAATCATTCAGAATTTAGGGCCAACCTCTGATGGAACTAACAATGCAAAAAATACAGTTTCGAATACTGTTGAAGATAAAAAACATCATAGAATTACCTATGTTATTGCTATTGTCGGATTTTTTTTAACAATTGCTTTTGGTTTATGTGGCATTTTTTCAAACTGACCTTCGAAAATGGTTCGGTTTACCCTAGCTCTCAAATTATATTTAGTTTTAACCCCAAAGTTTAGAATTCGTGAATTGCAAGAAAAGCGACTCCTGTTTGAGATGCGTTTCTTCTTGACTCTTCGCAATATATCCGCAAACGAGTAAGTGCCAATGAGCATCGCGTAAATATGATTATGATCAAGCAATAAAAGTGGAGTGCGGTCGCATGATGCTTCCTTAATAGCGACTGAAGAATAACCTGAAATTGAAACCATCAATCCCATCGTATTATCAGCTTTATTTATAATCTTCTTATAAAAAGTATCAATGTCGGGAGCGTCAGCTTGAACTTTTGTGGATTTTTCAATTCAACGAGGTTGATTCGTCCATCAATGGTTACCGATCCATCGATTTGTCGGCCGTCAGTAGTGTAAGGTCGCCGACTATCAATTTCAAAGTAATCCATTAAATCGTAGAACCAAGGTTGAAAATCGCTACCCTCACGTTGAGTTCCGATACTTGAGGCTAATGTCGTAAGCCGTTTATCAAGTTTGGCAAGATCAACTTGGGAGCGTACGCGCGCTTGTTGTCTTAGCTCTTCAAATCGAGTTTTAGTTTTCTTTGCGTCTTCTTCATCTAGAAACGCAGCCTTTTCCTCACTTAGAAATATTCGCAGATTTTCTTTAGCGCCTTGTGCGGCTTTGATCTTTTCGACATAATCGTCCCAGCCATCTAAATCCGGAAATGAGGTTTGGTCTTTAAGAAAGGAGGCCATTTTTCGAATACCAACCTCCCCGCTTGGCGGAACTCTGTAATGCTTCAAATAATGATACAGAAATTGTCTTTTCGTTTCGTCCGAATGCCAAGAAGGAAATAAATTCGTCCTGAACACCGCAAGCTCGAAGAAACTGTTTCAATGCGTTTTTTCGCCAGAAAGACCTCAATGTAGCTTCTTGAACTAATGCTATTAGCTGTGGGGATCAAATTGGCCACATAAGATTTAATGTTGCGCTTCGCGGTTATCACACGAAGCTGAATCTGCTATTTTGTTGACACGTGTTTGCCTGTCGAGCTGTATTGAATAAATTGTATAAGTCTTGATTATCCATGAACCACCAAGAACCTTCCATTTCAAAAGTTATCCGATCCTGTCCGTGATAGCCAAAGTAAAAGTGTTTAGGCGTTTCACCAAACATGGCGAGTCTGCTTAATGCTTGGCATTTCAGGATATACTTAGGCATTCTCAATCCATCACCGCGAGTGCCGTGCTCCGTTGCGGTAAACCTTGTACCATTTACAAAAATTTGTCGTTCTCTCGGCATAATGTGCTCCAATGACAAAGGATTCGCCCGTTGCTACACGAAGACTTTTATTTTATATGCCCAAGTAAACTACAGGCGCAAGCCAGCTGGAAGGCCTGCTCATAGGTCAGGGACAGTACTTCTGCTGCGTGCTTCGCCCCACGACACGCAGGGGATGCTTGCCGCTCCCAGTCCGGCGCCGTTCGGTCGTGTTCACCATTCCGCTACGCTGAGGTTGATAGGGATTCCATATCGGGTTTCCAGCGGAGGATGGGTTTTCGGGCGGCGGCGGCTTCGTTTAGGCGGCCGATGCGTGTTGAATGCGGAGCGTCGATGACGAGCTGCGGGTTTTCCTGTGCTTCGCGGTCGATGTCTTTCATTGCTTTTATGAACGCATCGAGATCTGCACGGCCGACGCTTTCGGTCGGTTCGATAAGCATTGCGCCATCGACGACAAGCGGGAAGTAGATCGTCATCGGATGAAAGCCGTAATCGATAAGGCGTTTGGCGATGTCGAGTGTGTGCACGCCGGTTTTCGATTGGTTCTTATGCGAGAAGATCGCTTCGTGCATACAGTCCGAATCGTACGGTTTGTCGAAAGTGTCTTTCAATTCTTCGGCAACATAACGCGCATTCAGAACAGCAGTTTCGGTCGCTTCGCGAAGACCCGTATCGCCGTGCGTGAAAATATATGAAAGTGCGCGAACCATCATTCCGAAATTGCCAAAGAAAGCTTTGACGCGGCCGATAGATTCGGGACGGTCGTAATCGAGACGATAAATGTCGCCCTCTTTTACGATCCGCGGAACGGGCAAAAATTCGGCGAGTTCTTCGGTGCAGCAGCAAGGACCGCAACCCGGTCCGCCTCCGCCGTGCGGCGTCGAAAATGTTTTATGCAGATTAAGATGGATGACGTCAACACCCATATCGCCAGGCCGCGCGACGCCGACGAGCGCGTTCATATTCGCACCGTCCATATAAACCAAACCGCCGGCTTCGTGGATGATCGAGCAGATCTCTTTGATGTTCGTTTCGAAAATGCCGACCGTGTTCGGATTCGTCAGCATCAATCCGGCGACGCCGCCTTGATCGCAAAGTTCGCGAAGATGTTCGAGATCGGTCAGGCCTTCGGTCGGTCGAGCGAATAGTTTTGACGGAAAAACCGGCCATCGCGGCAGACGCCGGATTTGTGCCGTGAGCCGAATCGGGAATGAGCATCACGCGGCGGTCTTTCGAAGCTTCGCCGTCGCGTTTATCAAGAAACGCACGGATAAGCATAACGCCCGTCATTTCGCCCTGTGCACCGGCCGCGGGCTGGAGCGAAACACCGGCAAGCCCGGTGATCTCGGCAAGGTTTTCCTGCAATTCGTAGATGAGCTGCAAAGCGCCTTGGGAACCGGATTCGGGTGCGAGCGGATGAAGATTCGCAAAACCGGCGATGCGTGCGACCTTTTCATTGAGCCGCGAATTGTATTTCATCGTGCACGAACCGAGCGGATACATTCCCAGATCGATCGAATAATTCCATGTCGAGATACGCGTAAAATGACGAACGACATCGACCTCTGAAACTTCCGGAAGGCCTTCGAGATCGTCGTCGCCGAAGAAGCTCGGCCGGAATGAGATCGCCGATCTTGGCCTCTTCGACATCAAGCTTTGGCAAACGATAGCCAATTCGCCCGGTCTGCGAACGCTCAAAGATCAAACCTTCGTTCTGTGAGGGATGCTGTGTAACTTTTTCAATACTCATTTATTTTGTTCGGCAAAATTAATTGGCTTTGCCTAAAGCTTCGATCAGCTCGTCGATCTTTCCTTTCGTCATTGTTTCCGTCACGCAGACCAAAAATTCATTCGGACGCTCATCGTAATATTTCGATAGAGCCAATCCGCCGATGATGTCGTTTTCGGTTCGGAGTTTTTCCAGAATATCGGCTGCCGGTTTCGGCCCGCGGACGACGAATTCGTTAAAGGTCGGCGCCGAAAATGCGATCTCAAAGCCGTCTATCTCGGCGATCTTTTTCGCTGCATACGCCGCTTTTTGCGCGTTCTGTTCTGCGACTTCTTTTAAGCCTTGCTTGCCCATCGTTTCCATATAAATGGTTGCGGCGAGTGCGATCAGGCCTTGGTTGGTGCAGATATTCGATGTCGCTTTTTCGCGGCGGATGTGCTGTTCGCGGGTCGAAAGGGTCAGCGTAAATCCGCGCTTTCCATCCTTATCATAAGCAACGCCGCAAAGCCGTCCGGGCATTTGGCGGATAAACTTATCTTGTGTTGCGAAAATGCCGACGTGCGGTCCGCCAAAGCCCATGGGAATTCCGAACGACTGGCCTTCGCCGACGACGATGTCGGCTCCGCAAGCTCCGGGCGAACGCAGTAATCCGAACGAAATAGCTTCGGTTACAACGACGACGAACAAAGCACCGACGGCGTGAGCTTGTTCTGCCAGAGACTTTAGATCTTCGATACAGCCAAAGAAATTCGGCGACTGCACGACTAGTGCGGCGGTTTTATCGTCAAGGCCATCGACTGTCTTAACCGTTCCGCTTTTCTCGTCAAATGCGACGGTCGCGATCTCTGCGTCGCCGTGCTGGGTGTATGTTCTGGCGACCGCACGATATTCCGGATGTACGCTTTCGGCGACCAATATCTTATCGCGGCGTGTCACACGCTGAGCCATCAGATATGCTTCGGCCATTGCGGTCGAACCGTCGTACATCGATGCGTTCGCGACCTCCATTCCGGTCAACTGGCAGATCAGCGTTTGAAATTCAAAAATGTACTGCAAAGTGCCTTGAGAAATTTCCGGCTGATACGGCGTATAAGAAGTAAAAAATTCGGAACGCTGGATCAGATGATCGACGATCGTCGGCGAAAAATGCGAATAAACTCCCGCTCCTAAAAAAGACGGTTTGGCCGCCGCAGTGTTCTTTGCCGCCATCGACTCCATCGCGGCTATTACTTCTGATTCGGCCAGCGGTTCCGTGACATTCAGATCGCGGCCGAGCCGGACATCAGCAGGTATCGAGCGGAAAAGTTCCGCCGTATCCGCGATGCCCAAATGGGCCATCATTTCTTCGCGTTCTTCGGGTGAATTTGGTATATATCTCATCTACAAAAATTACGACTGACTCGATAAATATTCTTCGTATTCGTCGCCGGAAAGCAAAGCATCCGCATCGCCGGCGTTGTTCAATTTGATCTTGATGAACCACGAATCGCCATAAGGATCGGTGTTGACCTTTTCGGGCGTATCGTTGAGTTCTTCGTTGACCTCAAGGACCTCGCCGGCGACCGGTGTGAAAACTTCGGACACGGCTTTGACCGATTCGACCGAACCGAACGATTCGTGAGCTTCGAATTTATCGCCCGCACGCGGCAGGTCAATATAAACAACGTCGCCGAGCGAGCTTTGCGCATAATCGGTAATGCCGAGAGTTGCGACGCCATCGGCAACCGAAAGCCATTCGTGATCCTTACTGTAGCGTAGATTTTCTGGTATGTTTGACATAATTTTTAGCTGTTCAAATTGGGTCTAAAATTTACAAGTTTCGGCAAAACACCGCTTATTTTTTCCTTTTATAGAATGGTACGGGAACGACGACCGCTCCGCTCATTTTTCCGCGAATCTCAATTGTAATTTCTTGGCCGGTTTTTGCAAATTCGGTCGGCACAAAAGCGAAGCCGATATTCTTCTTTATAAAAGGAGCCGGACTGCCGGAAGTTACATAACCGACTTTTTCACCGTCGATATATACATCGAAATCGTCGCGGGCGATTCCGCGGTCGGTCATTTCAAAACCGACGAGTTTTCGTTTCGTTCCGTCGGCTTTTTGTTTTTCTAAAATTTCCTTACCGGTGAAATCGCCTTTATCCAGTTTTGTTATCCAACCAAGGTTCGCTTCGTAGGTCGAGATGGTATCGCTGAGTTCATGGCCGTAAAGCGACATTCCGGCTTCGAGCCGAAGCGTGTTTCTCGCAGCCAAACCTGCCGGCAAGATGCCGCCTTCTTCGCCGAACTTTCCGGCTTCGAGCATTTTGTTCCAAAGCTGAACGGCAACGTCGGGATCGGCGTAAACCTCAAAGCCGTCTTCGCCGGTGTAACCGGTTCGCGAGATGATCGCTTCGCAGCCGTCAACGTGTCCCATTGTGAACCAATAATATTTGATCGACGAAAGATCGGTTTCGGTGATGGTTTGTAAGATCGAAAGCGCATTCGGGCCTTGGATCGCGATCTGGCAATAATCTGCACTCGCGTTGGTTAATGCAATATCTTCGCCATCTTCTTTATGCGAGGTGATCCAATCCCAATCCTTTTCGGTCGTTCCGGCGTTCACTACTAAAAGAAGTTTGTTTTCGTCAAAACGGTAAACAAGCAGGTCATCGACGATGCCGGCCTTTTCATTGGTAAGTGCGGAATACTGAGCTTGACCATCTGCGAGACTTCGGACATCGTTCGTCGTCAGTCTGTTAACAAATGCGATCGCATCCATTCCTTCGACCCAAATTTCGCCCATATGCGAAACGTCAAAAAGCCCTGCGGCTTCGCGGGTTCGCATGTGTTCCTGAATAACACCGGCTTCGTATTGCACAGGCATATCCCAGCCGCCGAAATCGACCATTTTTCCGCTCAATTTGCGATGCGCAATATTAAGCGGTGTTTTCTTCAATTCTTCAGTATTCATAAAAAGATTTTTTACAGTATAAAGAATAATGTAAACGACAAGAGAATTGCTCTCAAGTTTGCGAAAGCGAAATTGGGAACAATACCTTTGTTATGACTTCTTCTTTTTCTTATTGGAAGTTTCCGCAGGCAGATTGTTTAGTGATTCGATGATCAATTCGCAGGAGTTTATCGATTCGGTGATGACGCCGCGTTCTTGTTCGGATCCGGCGGTATCATAAAGCTTTTGGAGCGGTTCGATATATCGTTTGGATGCCGCGGCAAGAGCTCGGACGGCAATGCCGAAGCGTTGCGGGTCTCTTTTCTTTTCTTTTACTTCGTCTTCGCTTCGCACAAGTGCAGAATCCGGCCGCTCGGCAAGGTTATCGATGTCGTCGATCGCTTTTTGGAGTAAGCGCTTTATATCGAACAAGAGCTCGGCTCGAGTTCCTTTTGGCGGATCGCCGAATTGCTCAGAGTTTCTGCCTTTGCCGTCCCAGCCTTGAACATCCACATTCAAGAGCGTGAACCGGCGGTCGATCATTTTTACGAGAGCATCGATGCGAACGTCGATGTCCTGAGATTCGCGGATCACATCGATCTCCGAATCGGTGAGAAAATCACGCCGTTGAGCGTAGCTGCTGCCGGCGAAAGC
This sequence comes from uncultured Acidobacteriota bacterium, assembly GCA_963720905.1. GTDB lineage: Bacteria > Acidobacteriota > Blastocatellia > Pyrinomonadales > Pyrinomonadaceae > OLB17. The sequence goes on along the minus strand of CAVRHB010000007.1, from coordinate 96,632 downwards.
CGCGATCAGGACAGCGGCGACCATGAAAAAATGTGCCGAGGTTCTCAATTTATTTGTGTGCTCCTTCGCTATTTGCATACTGATTTCCAAACAAAGGTTCGACGGCTTTTTCGCGTGCGTCGCGAACATAGCGGACAAGACTTTTTAGATACGGATCGTATTCTGTCGGTATCTCCCGGCGCAGAAGCTGAATACGCGGGGCAAGCTTTCGCAGACCGATCTCAAAGCGTTTGTAATTGTACAAAACTTTCTTAGAATTACTCTTAAGATCAAGGTATTGAAGAGTGTCATCCATCAGAGCATGGAAAGAGCCTAATTCTTTGTACATCATTTCAAAATTCGACTGATCGAATAATTTTTCGGCATTTGTCAGCCGCTTGTCCATTAGGTCAAGTGCGAGGATAGTCCTTTTCTTTACGTCATTCTCAGCGTCCAATTGGCTGCGTTCGCCATCGCTCATAAATTTAAGCGGCGGCAAAGCAGAACCGACGACCTCGTCAGTTTGCGCAAACGTAAACTGTGATGCAGACAGAACAATAGCCAAAGCGAAAACGAATGAAAATGTGCGAGTAAATGACTTCCGGCCAACGATCAGCGAAATTGAGGGGTTACTATTATTCATTTCGTTTTCCTTCCTTATTTTTTATCTGTTTCTGGAGTATCGGCATACGTAAGTTTACCTTATCTATCTCAAGTTGGCTGACCTTTGGGTCGGCGAGCCGCAAAAAAGACTGGTAATTTGCCATCGCATCCATATATTCGGTTAGCCTGTCGTGGCAAATGCCTAAAAAGTAATATGCCGGAGCGAGCTTTGGCTGCTCTTCGGTTAACTTTTGGAACTCGACCTTTGCTTCGGCAAAATTATTCAATTGGAACAATGCCGTCGCCAGATTCGCGCGTGCCGTAAAATTGTCCGGTTCGAACTGAAGGAGCTTTCTTAAAATTACAACAGCGTCGCCGTAACGTTTTGCCGTAACAAGTGCGGCACCGAAGCCGACAGCGTGAGCGAAATTCTGCGGTTCGAGTTCGGATGCTCGTCGGCAATAATCCAAAGCCTTTGCCGGATCTTTTGTTCTATAAAGTACGCATAAGCGTCCGAGAGCGTCAGCGTCTTTGCTGTCCGGGCCGGCAAGCTTTTCGATCTCGGCTACGTTCGAACTCGTCTGCAAAAGGATGCGTTCGCGAAGTTCGACAACCTGCGGCGGTGCATTATTTATAGTATCTAATATTTTGAGAGCTTCGTCCGATCTGCCTTCCGCAATAAGAATATTTACGTGCAGCATTTTTTGGTCGATGTTGTCGGGTTCGGAAGCAGCGAGTTCGTCGGCGAACTTTAATGCCTGAACAGTATCGCCGGAACGAAGAGCCAATTCGGCACGAAGATATTTTGCCGAACGGTCTTTTGGATCGATCGCCAAGGCGTTGGTCACACTTTCGACGGCTTCGCGATACATTTCTAAAGCTTGCTCGAGTTGTGCCCGGGCTATCCAGATCGATGCCGGCGGGTTAGCTTTTGAGGTTAGTTCCGAAATCCGCGCGAGCAGACCGCGAAGAACTTCGGGCGAAGCATTGTTTTTGATCTTTACATCGGCGAGTGCGGCATACGCGGGAAAATTTTGCGGCTCGAGCTCGATCGAATGCTCGAGTACTTTTTCAGCTTCGGCGTATTTTTTTGTTTCCGCTAATAATGAACCGAGACCGGCAAGGGCGAGCGTCCAATCTTCGCGTATCTCAAGAGCACGGCGAAAACCTTTTTCGGCTCCAACCAGATCGCCCAATGAACGAAGTGCCGAACCACGCTGATATTCGGCTTCCGGAAATTCCGGAAATATTTTTATTGCCCGAGTGTAAAGTTCGACCGCTTTTTTTAGATCGCCTTGTGCGTGAGCGTCTTGGGCATCATTAAAAAGAGCGATGGCTTCGCCGGACCTATCATCTTCCTGAGCCGTTGCGGCATTCGCGGAAAATCCGGCCAAGGCAACGACGCACAAAAATACCACAGCGGCTTTAACGCAGCGGTTTCGCACAGAGAAGTATTTGCGATCAAGGGTCATTTTAAGTTTGTTAGGTAAAATATTAACACCGAGCGACCCCAACGTCCATCTTTTTTATTATTAGCGGCCGCTGTTTCTTTCTCAAACATTTGCGTATCTGTCATCGTGTGAGTAAACTTTTCCATTATTGTCCGATACCGTTTTTTCGATTAGAAAGACCGAAAAATGACTTTCAACGATAACCTTCATCAAGCCGAACGAGCTGAACAAAAATCCGGCAAAAAAGAAGAATTGCGAATCGATCTAAAAGGATCGATCTGCCGGGATGCGTTCCGCGAGGCGGCTTGAGTCATATTGGATGAAAATTTTGATTAGAAAGATTCAAAAAAAATTGGAGATAGTTTAACGATGGCAAATCCGATGGCCGACGAGGTGCGGCGATTTACTGGAAACGACGAAAAGAATCCGTTCGAGGCAATGAGCGAACGGTTTGACAGAGCGGCACAGCTTTTGGGCCTGAACGCAGATCTTTACGCCGTGCTGCGTGTGCCCAGCCGCGAAATAAAAGTTTACATTCCCGTCACAATGGACAGCGGTCACATACAAGTTTTCGAAGGTTATCGCGTTCAGCATAATTTTGCCCGCGGCCCGGCGAAAGGCGGTATTCGTTACGCTCCGGACGTTACGCTTGACGAAGTAAAAGCTCTGTCAGCATGGATGACATGGAAATGCGCAGTTGTTAACGTGCCGTTCGGCGGAGGCAAAGGCGGTATCATCTGCGATCCGAAACAAATGTCTAACGGGGAATTGGAACGACTGACGCGTCGTTATACATCGGAGCTTATGGATTTTATCGGCCCTGACAAAGATGTTCCGGCGCCGGATATGAATACGAACGAACAGACGATGGCATGGATAATGGATACATTCTCTATGCACGCTCGTCACACCGTCACAGCGGTCGTTACCGGAAAGCCGGTCGCACTCGGCGGATCGCTTGGGCGGAGGGAAGCGACCGGACGCGGACTTTTGTTTACGGTTAATGAAGCTATTAAGAGGTATGATCTGACTCCGCCTGAGACAACGGTCGTTGTTCAGGGAGCCGGAAATGTCGGCGGCATCGCGGCTCAGCTCTTTCACGAACTCGGTTATAAAGTAATAGCCATCTCTGATGTCGGCGGCGGCATCTATAATCAGAACGGGATCGATATACCGGCCGCACTTGATCATTTGCAGCGGCACCGAACATTTGACGGATTTGCCGGAGTCGATGCAGTTGGCAATAAAGAATTATTGGAAATAGAATGCGACGTTCTCGCTCCGTGTGCGACCGAAAATCAGATCACTTCGGAAAACGCGGACCGGCTGAAATGCAAAATTCTTGCCGAAGGAGCGAACGGGCCGACGACGCCGAAAGCTGACAAGATCCTTCATGACAAAGGAATTTTTGTCATACCGGATATTCTTGCAAATGCAGGCGGCGTAACTGTTTCGTATTTTGAATGGGTTCAGGACAGGATGGGATATTTCTGGTCCGAGGCAATCGTTAACGAACGATTGGAAGAGAAAATGGTCGCGAGCTTTAATGAATTGTGCCATTTTGCGGAGAAACATGATGTGGACACGCGAACTGCGGCATATATGATGGCGATCGACAGAGTAGCTTATGACACGAAGATGCGCGGAATTTACGCTTAAAGAAAAATCGAGGTATATAAAAAAGGCTTGATTTTAAGTGCAAGTTACGTTAAGGTCTTTTGGAAGGGGAATTTATAGTCATTAAAAGATTTAATCGGATAAAGGCTAAAATTCTCGATTTGCTCGCAATCGTAAGATGTATTTTTTGTCATGCGCCTAAATATTCAATCCGCAAGGGTTGGCAAGTTTTTGGGCGTATGTAATAATTGAGTAGTCTATTGGAATAATGCAGTATCTTATTTGGTAGCTACAATTTGAAATTAACTATTTTTTTTCGGCGGAGGAATGTGATGAATCTCGCTTATAGAGTAATTACAAGTGCTCTGATCGTATTTACGTTGGCTTTTGCAGCTTTTGCTCAAACCGACCCGAATGCTAGATCAGACAAAGACAACAGAAACACGGCACCAACGGTTGGTACCGGCGGCTCCATGGGTGGGCCAACCGGACTTTTTACCGTTTATGATCAAGAAACACTTCGAAGAGGTGAGTTTACATTTAGCGCGGCGGTCAGCAATTATGACCGAGATCCGGGCGATGTTGACATCACTGAACTTCCTGTAAGTTTCCAGGTCGGTGTCACAAACAATATCGAACTTTTCTTTAATACCGATGCTTACAGAGGAATCAAAGTAAACTCTCCGAGAAATCTCTCGAGCTTTTACCTTCCGAATTCACAGCTTCGCATTGGTAATTTGGTAACAAGCGGCCCGGCCATCGTGCAAGGACCGTATAATGGCTCGTTCCCGGGACAGGCGGTTTTCCGTCGCACCGGTTCACAGGCATTTAACCAGTATCCATTTGCGGGCGGCGGAGTCGGCGGCGGCAACGGCGCGGCTAACTTCCCGGGCATCGGTTCCATTTATGGAAGCATCCTGCCTGGCGTAGTTCTGCAAACTGCAACATTGGGCAACGGAGAGGTCGTCCCGAGTTCATACACGCTGACGCCTTCCTATTTACCGGATGCTCCGTTCATTAACAGAACATACGGCGAATCTTCGTTCAGCACCTTTACGGTCGGAACGAAAATTCGTTTTAATAATGTAAACAGCCCGGTCGGCTTTGGTATCGTTGCTTATTATCGATTCTATGCTGACAACGCTGATGATTTCTCCGGCTTTAACCAGCTTCAACGCGGTGCTAGCCCGGGCGGAAATCGCGGTGATTTCGGCGGTGCATTCTTTGTTGGCGGACGCCTTACAAAATGGATGAACCTTTCGGCCAATGCCGGTTACCATTATAATGCTGACGTAAAAGCAAATGATGTAACTTTGCTTGATCGTCCGGACGAATTTATGGCATCGACTGCAGTTGACTTTCCGGTCAACAAGTATTTCCAGCCGATCGCTGAATTCCGTTATCTGAAATATATGGGCGGCCAAACGCCGAACGCATTCCAAAATGATCCGATGGACGGCATCTTGGGTGTTCGCGTATTCCCGACTCGTTGGTTGGGCTTTAGTGCAGCATACCGCTATCACGTAAATCAGCAAGATCGCGACAGTTTTGACGGTTTTGATGGTTTGAACGGCGCAAGTGTTGTAATTCCTTGTCCGGATCTGCCGACGCCACAGGGTGTTGGAGGTTGTGTGCCCACGACATATTCGAACTCGTATCGCGGGCTTCCTCCGGGATTCTCGCCATCGACCGATCCTAATGGATATTTGTTCCAGGCTTTCATCGGACGCCGCAACAAACGTCAGGCTGAAGTTGAAAACGATTTTGCTAATGTTGACTCAGTCACGCTCAGCAAAACAACTGTTACGATCCCTTGCGAAGCTGGCTGGCATCCGAAAGAAGGACAGACCTGCGACGACGATCAAACGATCAATGTTGCAACCAGTGCAAGCGATCCTGAAAATGATGTGCTTACCTACAACTACACCGTCTCCGGCGGCCGTATCGTAGGCAGCGGTGCAAACGTTTCTTGGGATCTGAGCGGTGTTGAACCGGGAACATACACGATCACGACAGGTGTTGACGACGGCTGCGGACTTTGCGGCAAGACTGACACCAAGACGATCGAAGTTGTTAAATGTGATTGCGTACAGGATTGTGATTGTGCGACCTTGTCCGTTACCGGACCGGCCGGCATTACAGCACCTGGACAAACGATGACGTTCACTGCTAATTCGAGCGGCGGCACAGGCGACCGTACCTATAACTGGTCGGTAAGCTCAGGCACCATCGAATCGGGTCAGGGAACACCAAGCATTGTTGTTGGAACAACGTCTGATATGGCGGATTCGACGGTCACAGCCACGGTTGAGATCGGCGGACAAGAAGCGTCATGCAACTGCCCGACGGAAGCGTCAGACACTGGCGTAATTTCGGCTGGCAAAGCTATCGACTCAGATCGATGAGTTCGGTCCGCTTCCGAATGACGAAGTTCGCGGACGTATCGACAACTTGTTCATTACACTTGGCAACAATCCTGATGCTCAGGGTTATATCATCAACTACGGAACGGATCGAGAGATCGCAGCTCGCGAAAAATTGATCCAGAATCATATCAGTCTCCGTAAATATGATCGTTCGCGTGTAACAATGGTTCGCGGCGGAAATCCGGACGGCGTTCAGAACACGAAGGTGTACACTGTACCGCCGGGTGCCGATAATCCGACCCCGTAATCAATTAGCTTTGCATTGAAAGATGCGAACATTTCGAACGGCTCGTTTATCTTCGGATAGACGAGCCGTTCTTGCGTTTGTATTCATTTGGAATAGCAGAACAGTTTGTGTAATATTAAAGTAGTTTGTTAAGTCGCGTAGGTTTTCCCTAGTAATTCAACTAAAGAGGCATTATTTGATTGCCAACTCTGCAAAGGGCTTTGACATCTTAAATTGTGTCGGGTAGCCAAAATTCAAATTTTCGAGCCCTGAGACCGATCCAAGTTTTAAAGATCTGAAGAATCGAACAATTACCATCAGAACAACGAGTGTTTTTCCGGCTCTGGTCGGTGGAATATTGATCATACTTGCCGCAGCCTTTTCGGGTTTTGCTTATGACAATCCGATCGAGGATCCGGCCGGAGTTAGTACGTTTAGCGTTCTTGGCCCCGATGGCGGTGACGTCCGCGATGTCGCTATTGATCCGCGTGACAAAGACAGACTCTATATCAGCACGCTCGACGGACAGCTTTTTACCTCTGCCGATGCCGGCAAGACCTGGAAGCTTTTTGTAAATCTTAACGAACCGCAGCTTATTGTGGACAACGTTCTTGTCGATGTCAGCGATTCGAACCGGATATATGCTTCCGGTCACAGATACAAATCCGCCGGTGGATTCTTTTACACGACCGACCGCGGAGCAACGTGGAAAGAAGCAAAAGATCTTTCGCACGAATCGATCCAGGCGATGGCTCAATCGACGTTCGATCCGAAAACGATCACCGTCGGTGCTTTATCAGGTGTTTGGATATCGAAAGATTCGGGCGAAAGCTGGAAAAAAGCCGACACGGCGTCAATGCCTCTTAACGTAAATTCCATGGCCGTCGATCCGAGAAATACAAGCACGATCTACGCCGGAACTTCTTGGCGGCCTTATAAATCCACTGACAGCGGTAAAAGTTGGAATCTGATCAAAACCGGAATGATCGACGATTCGGATATTTTTGCTATCACGATCAATGACGAAAATCCGGAACACGTTATCGCTTCGGCCTGCAGCGGCATATACGAATCGTTTAACGGCGGATCGAATTGGTCAAAGATACAGGGAATTCCTTCACAGTCGCGCCGCACACGAAGCATCGTTCAGCATCCGACAAAACCCGGAGTTATTTACGCCGGCACAACCGAAGGTTTTTGGATGTCAACAAACGGCGGCAAATCTTGGTCGCTTACGACCCAGCGAAATCTCGAGGTCAATTCCGTAGCTGTTCATCCGGATGCTCCGGACAGGGTCTTTATAGGAACAAATAATTTCGGCGTGATGGTTTCGAACGACGGCGGCAGAAATTTTGTTCAGACCAATAATTCTTTTTCGAGCAGGTTCACATATTCGATAACGCCGGATATCGAACAGGCCAACAGGCTTTACGCAACAACACAGAACACGGCGACATCCGGCGGATTCTTCTTTACGAGCAGCGACGGCGGCCGAAATTGGATGCAGGCAAAAAATCTGGATATAACACGCGTCGCTCCGTTCTCTGTTCTTCAAGACCGGCAGACACCGACCACTTTGTATCTTGGAACGAACATGGGTATTTATCGTTCGACGGATCGGGGTATGGTTTGGAATTACATCCAACCGGCAAAACCGGTTAAAAAGACCACGACCAGACGGCGCGGGAAAAAAGCTCCGGTCAAAACTCCGGCAAAAACTGCGGAAACGGGACCGAAGCTGATACCTGCACTCGACGAAAAAGTGAAGGTTTTGGCATATACTGACGATGATAAGAACGGAATGTTCGCCGGAACGGCCAGCGGTTTGTATCGCACCTACGATATCGACAAAGGCTGGGAAAAATTGGATTTCGGCCCGGGCATCGATCCAAATGTTTTTGTGATTCACACATCGCCGCTCGTTCCCGGAACGATCTGGGTCGGAACTGCTTCATCCGGTGTAATTGTTTCCACAGATGATGGTCAAACATGGATGAAGGTAAAAGCAACGCCCGAAAATGTGCCGATCAGCTCCATCGCTTCCGATCCGCAATTGCCGAATAATATCTATGTCGGCACAACTCAGTCGTTCTATTTAAGCCGTGACGGGGGCCGTTCGTGGATACGCCGCGGCGGTAATTTGCCGCTCGGAAATTACAGCAGCATCTTGATCGATCCAAAGGATACGAGACAGATTTTTATTTCGAGCTCCTTCGAGAAAGACGGCGGTATTTACTATTCGACCGATTCGGGAATGAACTGGAAACGGCTCGATTCAAAATCGATGAAACTTCCGAGCTACCGCGTTTGGTCTATGGCTTTTGATCCATCCGACCCGGCTAAAATATTTGCCGGAACGCATTCCGGTGGTGTTTATCGTATCGACAGGCTGGAGCCTACTGAAGAAGAAACCGACACGACCGCTGTGGCTAGTTCGGTTCAGAAATAGGAACAGCAGATCTTTATGCTTGAGGCGGCCAGTTCGGGCCGTCTCTTTTCGTTTCTAATTTGGAACTTAACGGCTCGAACTCTATAATTTATAGAACAGGAGCGATCTCTAATTGAATCCGGCAAAAGAATCAGCGAAAACATCTGTCCGTGAAACCGGCAAGATCCGATCTTTGCCGTTTTCGGCTGTGCCCGGACAATCGAAACTGTTCATCCAGTACCAGGGATCGCCCGGATCGCTTCGTGAATTTTACCCGAACGCTCCGGAGTCGATCGACGATATTTGCATTTACGCCGCGACGGTTCTCGAAAATTACACGACCGATCGCGGCCGGCTTTGCGATACATTAGCGGAAATGAACACGCGTTTCGGCGCCGGCAACGAAACGCTTGCGAATATCGATCTGCTCCGCCAAGCGAAAACGGTCGCCGTTCTGACAGGTCAGCAAACCGGCTTATTCACCGGGCCGCTTTATACAATTTACAAAGCGTTATCGGCCGTAAAGCTTGCGAGCGAGTTAATGGCTCGCGGAATCAATGCTGTGCCGGTATTTTGGGCCGCGACGGAAGATCACGATTTTGACGAAGTTTCGGAAGCGTTCATTCTGAACACCGATAACGAACTATCAAGGATCGAAGATCGGCCCAAGCGAGAGATCGAAGGAACTTCGGTCGGCGACATCGTTCTCGATGAAGCGATCAGCACATCGATCGACGAGCTTTTTGAAAAGCTCCCGAAAACAGAATTTGCAGGTGAGCTGAAACAAAAGCTAGCCGGGCAATGGAAACCGAACGTTGGTTTTGGCGAAGCTTTTCTCTGCGAACTCACGGATCTGCTCGGCCGATTCGGGTTGATAATGGTCGATCCGCTTGATCGAACTTTGAAGGATCTGGCGAAACCTGTCTATCTTTCGGCGATCGAACTCTCCGATTCGATCGTAAGTGCAGTAATCAAACGCGATGAAGAATTGAAAGCAGAAGATCTTCATTCGCAGGTTGCGGTTGATAAAGATTACTTTCCGCTTTTCTATCACGACGACGATGGGCGTAGGCTTTCAGTTAAGCATGCGGGTGAAGATGCCTTTACCATTCCTGATCTGGGATCAGCTCTTACCCGCGAAGAACTTTTGAAAATTGCGGAAAGCGAACCCCAGCGATTCAGCCCCGGCGTTATGCTGCGGCCGGCGGTCCAGGATCATCTTTTTCCGACGGTTTGTTATTTCGGCGGCGGTGCCGAGATAGCGTATTTCGCTCAGAACAGTGTTGTTTATGAGATGCTCGGAAGACCGGTGACACCGATACTGCACCGGCAAAGTTTTACTTTTATCGAGGCGGCAAAAGAGCGGACGCTCGAAAAATATGGTTTGGAATTTGAAGATCTTTTTGCCGGACGCGAAGAGATCGAACGAAAGGTCGTTGACGGAACCGTCAGTCAAGAAACGGCACGGCTTTTTGCCGATGTCGAAGAGAAGATAAATGCGGAGCTTGCCCGATTGGATCATGAACTTTCAACACTTGATCCGACACTCGCAAAAAATCTGGCGACGCGTCGGCGAAAGATCGTTTATCATATCGCAGCGGTGCGAAAAAAGGCTCGTTCCGCCCAGCTTCGTCATCACGAAGATGCCGAACGGAGAGTAAATGCATTGATGACAGCTTTATATCCGAACGGCGGATTGCAGGAACGAACTGTAAACGTAAATTCCTTTTTCAGCGCGTTACGGCGAACATTTTATCGACATGATATACGGATCGATCGACCTTGAAGATCGCGGCCATCGGATAATTCATCTATGAATCGGATAAAGATATTACCCGAGAATTTAGCGAACCAGATCGCGGCCGGCGAGGTTGTCGAACGGCCCGCGTCTGTCATCAAAGAACTGGTCGAAAACGCGATAGACGCCGGCGCGGGCCGCATACAGATAGATGTCGAACTCGGCGGACGCCGCCTGATGCGGATCGTCGATGACGGCATCGGCATGCAGCGTGACGATGCAATTCTCGCCTTCGAACGCCACGCAACATCAAAGATCAGGTCGCTCGAAGATCTCGGAAGTATCGGCACGCTTGGTTTTCGCGGCGAAGCATTGGCTTCGATCGCATCGGTCGCAAAGGTCGAGCTGGTTACAAAGATCGCCGAAGATGAAGCCGCAACAATGGTCATTATCGAAGGCGGCAAATTGCTCGATGTAAAGAACGCGGCACGCGATACCGGAACTACGCTCTCCGTTCGAGACTTGTTTTTTAACACGCCGGCTCGGCGAAAATTTATGCGTTCCGAAGCGACCGAGAATTATCATCTGACATCGATCGCTACGCATTACGCTCTCGCTCATCCGGAGATCGCATTCAAACTGACGAACAACGGCCGCGAAGTTTTTAATATTTCTCCGGCGAAAGATCTTCGCGAGCGGGCATTTCAATTATTCGGTTCGGGAATGATCGACAGTTTGCTGCCGGTTGCGGGCGGCCGCGAATTCGTAGCGAAAGTTTCGGGTTATGTCTCGGCTCCGCGTGAACGAAGAACGACGCGCGACGGACAGTATTTTTTTGTGAACAACAGATTTGTTCGCGATAAGACGATCGCAGGCGGTTTACTGGAAGGTTATCGTTCGGTTCTTCCACACGGCGTTTATCCTATTGCATTCTTGTTTTTAGAAATTCCGCCCGAGGAGATCGATGTAAATGTTCATCCGGCAAAGACCGAGATACGCTTTCGTCGGACCGATGCCGTAAAAGACGTCATCGCCGAAGCGGTTCGCGAAGCTTTGGCTGCAGCCGGAATTTTGGCCGAGATCAACTCTCGGCCGGAGTTGGCTGAACCTATCACGCCGTCACTAAATATTGAGCAACGGCCCGAACCTAATTTTCATGATGGTGAAGATGAAGCTTTTGCTCCGCCGCCGCAAGAAGTTTCGAGATCCGTTACGGAAAATTCCGAGCAGTTCGAAGAACGGTCGTTGTTCGCTGACGATCACGGATTTGCCGAAACTCCATTGTCTTCAGATTTTGAAGCGGTTGCAGAATCGCGTGATAGATCGACCGATTTCCCGGCCTTTGTGCAAGACATCGTTGAAACTGAACCGCGATCGCTGCCGGAACTTCCTCCTGTAAATTCGGCTGCAAAGATCCCGCAGTCGATCGAACCGACCGAAATTTCCTCGCACAAGATAAGGCCGATCGCACAGCTTCACGAGAGTTTCATTATCGCAGTAGATGATGAAGGGCTATTGCTTGTCGATCAGCACGTTGCGCACGAACGCATTTTGTTCGATAAGTTCCGGAACAAAGAAGCGGAGCGTGCGATCGAATCGCAGAATCTTTTGCTTCCGGAAACATTTGATCTGTCGCCGGCTCAGGCCGAAGCTTTTCAGCTTGTCGAAGAAGATCTGGAATCGCTCGGCTTTGGCCTGATGCGGCTTTCCGGCCGAACGGTCGCGATCAAATCGATACCGACCGACTTACCCGCAGCCGAAGCCCGAAATTTATTCGCGGAGCTTTTAGACACGATCGAACTTGATAAGCGCGGCAGTGCGAAATCGACACTTCGCGATGATATTGCCGCGAGCCTCGCGTGTAAAGCGGCCGTGAAGATCAATATGAAGCTGACACCGGAGAAGATGAATTGGCTGATCGAACGGCTGCTTCTAACTTCGTCGCCGACGACATGTCCGCATGGACGACCGGTTATTTTACGGCTTACGATGAAAGACATCGAACGCGGATTTCAACGCTCATGAATATAGAAACAGAAAAGCCGACGAAATTTTGGCGTAAAGTTTATTTAGCGGTCGTGCTTTGGACAGTGTTGGTCGTCACGGCTTTGTTTGTCTTTTCGAAAGTGTTTTCGAGCTAGCGGCCTTTGCTTATGACATTTCTTGATTGGTCGATAGTTGGTTTGTATTTGGCATACGTTATCTGGGACGGGATACGTATGACGAAGCACAGCGGCAGCAAGGAGGGCTATTTTCTTGCGAACCGCGGCCTGCCTTGGTGGGCGGTCGGGCTTTCTGTCATGGCCACGCAAATGTCTGCGATCACGCTTATCGGCACGACCGGCCAGGCGTATTCGGACGGCATGCGGTTCATACAGTTCTATTACGGACTACCGTTCGCGATGATCGTTCTGTGCGTTACGGTCGTTCCATTCTTTAATCGAGCAAAAGTTTTTACGGCCTATGAATATCTCGAACGCCGTTTTGATGTAAAGGTTCGAACACTGACGAGCTTCTTTTTTCTTATCTCACGCGGACTTGGAGTCGGTACGATCATTTCCGCGCCGGCGATCGTCTTGTCCGTGGTATTCGGTTGGAATTTGATCGCGACTATTTTTGCGATCGGCCTTTCGACGACAATTTACACTGTTTTTGGCGGTGTTCAAGCCGTTACGTGGACAGACGTAAAGCAGATGGTGATCATTCTCGTTGGGCTTACGGCGTGTCTGATCGTGATAATCTGGGGCTTTCCGGCCGGAGTTACATTCGGCGACGGATTGAGTCTTGCGGGTTCGCTGGGAAAATTGAACATGGTCGATACGCATTTCGACCTGAATGAGAAATATACGATCTGGTCGGGTTTGATCGGCGGATTTTTTCTGATGCTGGGTTATTTTGGCTGCGATCAAAGCCAGGTGCAAAGATTTCTGACGGCAAAATCGATCGATCAGGGACGCACGTCATTATTGATGAGCGCGTTCTTAAAAATTCCGATGCAGTTCTTGATATTGCTGATCGGTGTTCTCGTGTTTGTTTTTTATCAGTTTTCGCCGCCACCCGTTGTTTTTAGCCCGAATGAAATGGCGAAAGCGGAGCAGCATGTTGAGTTCCAAGCGATCGAGAATAAATTTGACAAAGCCTTTATTGAAAAACGAGACGCGGCGATCGAATTTTCGCGAGAGCACACCGACGAAACACGATCGGCCTACATTGAGGCGAACGGACGATTCAATGCGACCAGAAATGACGCCGTTAAATTCGTCAAGGCTACGAGCGATGCTTCGTTCAATGACGTCAATTATGTTTTTCCAACGTTCGTCGTTCAAAATATGCCGATGGGGATTATCGGTCTTTTGATCGCAGCGATATTTGCGGCGGCAATGTCGTCGATCGCCGCTGAGCTGAACGCACTGGCGACGGCAACAACGATCGATTTTTATCGGCGGTTATACAGACCGGAAGCGACAGATGCCCACTACGTGGCGGTTGGCAGAATTTCGACTTTTGTTTGGGGTTTGTTTGCCTGTTTTGTTGCGATCTTTGCCGTTAACCTTGGTTCGCTTATTGAGGTTGTAAATGTTTTTGGTTCGTTCTTTTATGGTTCGCTGCTTGGGGTTTTTGTGCTTGCGTTCGCCGTGAAACGAGCCAATTCACGAGGTGCTTTTTTCGGGCTCTTGTTCGGCATTACTTCGGTTTGGATCGCGAGCCGATATACACAGATCGAATTTCTCTGGTTCAATGTGATCGGATGTTTTGTAACGGTAGCGATCGGCTATCTGATCAGCCTAACGGTAAAACGTCCGGCGGCGGAATAGATCATGAAACGATTAAAAAAAATATTGATATTCGCCGGACTAGTTGCGGCCGGCGTTTCGGCACAGGTTAGGCCGGTTTACGATCGCGGTGCGACCGGTTTGGAGCAGACCTTAAAGCAGCTGAACACATCGGCGAGCGTAATGATGATCGGCGCACATCCGGATGATGAAGACACGGCGTTGCTTGCATATCTCGCTAGAGGTGAACACGCACGCACGGCTTATCTGTCGCTGACGCGCGGTGACGGCGGGCAAAATATCATTGGCAGCGAACTTGGTGAATCGCTCGGCGTCATTCGAACCGAAGAACTTTTACAGGCAAGACGTTTGGATGGAGCCGAGCAGTTTTTTACGCGTGCTTATGATTACGGCTTTTCTAAAACGTTGGCCGAGGCACGGTCAAAATGGGACGAGAAGGTCATCCTTTGCGACGCCGTAAAGGCTATCCGCGAATTTCGGCCGCTTGTCGTCGTTTCACAATTTTCCGGTACGCCTGCGGACGGCCACGGACAGCATCAATACGCCGGTTATATAACGCCGCTTGCGGTAAAAGCTGCGGGCGATGCTACGCAGTGTCGCGGATCCGGCGAAGTGTGGAAAGTTGAAAGACTTTATACTCGGCAAGGTTTTCGAGCTTCGGGCGAAGCGGATCTCAAAATTAATACGGGAACGTTTGATTCCTTTTTGGGGCGTTCTTATTTTGAGATAGCGATGGAAGCTCGGAGCCAGCATAAGTCTCAAGGCCAAGGAAGCCTGGAACTTCGCGGCGATGTTTTTTCAGGACTGAACAACTCCGGTCAGGCTGTCAAAGATATTTTTGAAGGCGTTGACACATCATTCGCCTCATCTGTCGCAAAAGAAAACGGTGACCAAGCTATGGTCAAAGCCGCGACGGAAATACAAACGCAGCTCGCAGCGATCAACGCAAAATACGACACAGGCAAACCAGCCGAAATACTATCAGCTTTGGCAACCGTTTATAAGAAAATAGCGGACGCAGAAGATAACTCGAAAACGGATCTGCTAAAAACTATATTTCGTGACAAACGCGAACAGGTAGTTCGAGCTATTCGTTTAGCAGCGGGAATTCAAATAGATGCGCTTTCGGATAAAGAAACAGTCGTTTCGGGCGAAGAATTTGGGCTTGCTGTGCGGGTGTTTTATCCGAACTCCGGATCCCTAACGGTTAAATCGGTTTCGGTCGATCACCCAGCGGGTTGGGGCGTTGCATCTGTCGAAAATATAGCAGCCGAACCGCAAGGCTTTTACAGGCGTGAAAATGCGAAAGATTCGCGGAACTTTACTGTCACAGTTTCAAAGAACGAACCGCTGACGCAGCCGTATTGGTTGAAAAGTGAGCGTTCCACTGACCTTTACGATTGGAGCGGAGCTGACAATTTCGCGACTCTTCCTTTTTCGAAGCCCACGGCTTTCGGCAAAGTCGAGATCGAGATCGCAGGAGTTCCGATCGAACTTTTGCAGCCGATCGAATATCGTTACGCCGATGATGTTCGCGGCGAAGTTCGACGCGATCTGAATATTGTGCCGCGTGTGACGGCTGCGGCAGACGAGACGATGAAGATCGTAAAGCGCTCCGACGGGAAACAACAGGTCAAAACTAATATCACTGTTACGAATAATTCTGCGGCACCGGTTTCGGGAATATTGAACCTTGATCTGCCAGCCGGTTGGACTGCAGTGCCAAAAGATCTTCAGTACAAAATAGAAAAGCCCGGGGCAACTCAAACTTTCGATGTCGCGATCGAGATACCAAATGGAATTTCTGACGGCACGTTTACGACGCGGATCACCGAAAAACAAAAGGTTGTGCCTTCGGTCGAAACTATAGAATATCCGCATATTCAAACGCATCGAATCTATCGGCCGGCTGAAATAGAATTCGTCGTTCTGGATGTAAGATCGACGGATAGAAAGATCGGCTACATTCCGGGCAGCGGCGATACGGTGGCGGAAGCCGCTGAGAAGATCGGTTTTAATGTAAGTGTAATCGGTAAAAAAGAGATCGATGACGGAGATCTGAGTAAATATGACACTGTCTTATTAGGCATTCGCGCTTCCGAAACTGTCGCCGATTTTAAGTCTTTGAATGCAAAGCTTTTAGATTGGGTTCGCGGCGGCGGAACATTGGTCGTGCAATACCAGCGTCCGTCATACGCACAAAACTTCACTCCATTTCCGGCAACGCTGGGCCCGAGAGTGACTGATGAGAATGCAAAGATCACGATATTGCAGCCGAATGATCCTATCTTTAATGTGCCAAATAAAATAACCGGGAAAGATTTCGAAGGCTGGGTGCAGGAACGGAATCTGTATAATTTTTCGGAAGCTGGAAAAAATTATATCGGCTTACTTGAATCGCACGATGTGGACGAACCCGAGAACGGCGGCGGGCTTGTCACGGCAAATGTCGGAAAAGGAAAATATGTCTATTGCAGCTATTCGCTGTTTCGACAGCTTCCGGCAGGCGTCCCGGGAGCGTATCGGTTACTGGCAAATTTGTTGAGTTACTAAGAAAAAGGAGTTCCGCTTGACAAGCGGGCTTTCAAAAAGTTATTTTGTTTTTGGCAATATAATGCCGAGTTATATGAATCTGGCGATCAATTTTACAAGCTTTAGCTATTTTGGATTTTACTATTTTAGTAAAACGGCTGAAGCGTGTGTTGAAACCAGATAGAGTCTTAACAGGACAGCAACCTCTTCGAAGCCGTGAACTGAAAAATGTTCCCGGCTTTTTTGTGTTTGTAAATGGAGTAAATATGTTGGAAAAACTTAGAGAAAATGTCGATGAGATCGACGCAGAGATCGTTGAACTATTAAAAAGAAGGAATGCTCTTTCGAGAAGAATCGGCGTCATTAAAGCTCAGGCCGGTTTGCCGATAGTTGATCTGGAACGGGAAGTTTCAGTCCTTCAAAAAATAAAATTCAATGGTGATAATGAGCAGGAATCGTCAGCTTTATCAAATATTTATCACACAATATTGGCGGAATCACGAGCAATGCAAGCGAATTTGACGGTTGGCGAAAGGGCAGCTAAATGATCTCGATCGCTATACAGGGAATCTTTGGCTCTTACAGCTATCAGGCTGCGCGGCAGATAGCCGGCGATGGTGCCGAGATATTGGAATGTTCGGATTTCGATTCGGTGTTTCAAGCGGTATTGCGTGGACAAGCTGAACTGGCGGTCGTTCCGGTGAATAACAAGATCGTTGGCCAGATCAATAAGCCGGTCGAGTTGATCGGCATAAACGATATGGCTGTGCATAAGGAACTAAAGCTTTCGATCGAACATGTGCTTGCGGGTAATGAAGATACGGCGGTCGATGAGATCGAGATCGTCCGATCACATCCGGAAGCTTTGAAGCAATGCAGTCGATATTTGAGCGAACATCCGAATTGGAAAATAGAGACGGGAACTGACACGGCAGGAAGTTTGAGATCGATCGTTGAGAATAAGGAGCGTAATGCGGCGGCGATCTGCAGCTGTAAAGCGGCGGAACTTTACGAGGCAAGAATCTTGGCGACAGCGATCGCCGATGAGGCAGACAACTGGACGATGTTTCAACTCGTCGGCAGAAAATAAGAGGTTAAATTATGTTGGAAATGAGAACGGGAAATGAATTGTCAATGCACAGCGGTTCGGTCGGTATTAGGGCTTCCAATATTGACGAAATCAATATTGACCGCAGAGTTGTTTGGGTAAAAGATGTGGCTATCGGCGGAGGCGAGGCGGTGGTCATGGCCGGGCCATGTTCGGTCGAAACGAGAGAACAGATCTTAGAAACCGCATTCGGCGTGAAGGCTCGCGGAGCGGCTATTCTGCGCGGCGGTGCGTTCAAACCAAGAACATCGCCGAGCGATTTTCAAGGTTTGGGAGCTGATGGAATCAGGCTTTTGCGTGAAGCGGGTGATGCGGCAGACCTACCGATCGTGACGGAGATCATGAGTGAAAATGATATCGGCATAGGCTGTGAATATGCGGATATGATCCAGGTCGGTGCAAGGAATATGCAAAATTTTTCACTTCTTAAAAAACTTGGAAAAACGGACAAGCCGATATTGTTGAAACGCGGCATGTCAGCGACAGTTAAAGAATGGCTTTGCGCGGCGGACTACATTCTGCAAGGCGGCAACGAAAACGTTGTTTTATGTGAACGCGGAATTCGAACGTTCGATAATAGCCTGCGAAATACTCTAGATCTTGCGGCAGTAGCGTTGGTAAAAGAAATGTCAGATCTTCCGGTGATCGTGGATCCATCGCATGCGACAGGAAAACGAAGTCTGATCGCGGCGACGTCAAAAGCAGCGATCGCCGTTGGTGCTGATGGGTTGATAATCGAGGTCCATCCCAGACCGGATGAAGCTTGGTCTGATTCGGCTCAATCCATTGATCTCGATCAGTTCGCAGTAGTAATGGAAAATTTAACGACGCCGCTGAGATCGGCAGGGCGAGAAGCTGCGTATGCTATTCGATAGATATGAGGATGTCGCCGGCAGATACTGTTGAACCTTCTTCAAAATGTATCTCGCGAACAGTGCCGTTTTTAGGCGACTTTAATTCGTTCTGCATTTTCATCGCTTCGACTACGATAACGCCATCGTCTTTTTCAACCGTGTCGCCTATGCTTACGAGCACGCGGACGACCTTGCCCGGCATCGCGGTTCTTATTTCGGCAATGCCGTCGTGATCTCCGGCAGAAGTACCGCGGGTTCTCAGGCGTTTGGGGTCGGATACAGTGATCTCCAGTTCGTTGCCGGCGATGCTGACTTGAAACTTATCGCCATCGGTTTTTGAGACAAAGGCTTCGCATATTTGTCCGGCGTCTTTGATCAAATAAGCTTCTGATCCCGGTTCGGATATTTCTAGTTCGTAAGAACGCCCGCCGATCTCAGCTTTCACGGCATTGCCGGATCGCGAAAATTCGACCTCTTGTTCGGTGCCGTCAATATCGACTAAATATTTCATATCAGTGTTTCGAATCATCTTCTTCGTCGCCATCGGGTTCGGGTGCGGCGCGAACGCGAAGTTTCGTCAGTTTCTTTTCATCCGCACTAATGATCTCTACCTCAAGCCCGTGAACGATCAGGCACTCTCCGACCTTTGGGACATAACCGGCTTCGCTTGTAACCAATCCGGCGATCGTTGTGAAATCCTGTTCGGTTATGTCCATATCGAAAAGTCTTTCGATCTTATCGATCTCCGTCGATCCGACCATTTCCCAATAGCCGTCATCGCCTTCGATGATCTCCACGATCTCTTCGTCGCCGATGTCTTCGTCCTCGATCTCGCCGACTATTTCTTCCAGAATATCTTCGACCGTTACGATACCGGCAACGCCGCCATATTCATCGATCACGATCGCGAGCTGAATGTGATCGGCTTGCATCTGTTTAAGAAGCTCGGCGGCAGATTTTGTTTCGGGAACAAAAAAAGCATCGCGGATGATAGTCGTTATCGGAGCGTCTTCATCACCGCTTGACCAAGCCGAAAGCAGGTCGCGAACATAAACCGCGCCTTCGATATTGTCAATATTGTCGCGATAGACCGGAAGACGCGAATATTTTTCTTCGATGATCAGGTCACGAGCCGTTCGAACAGTTGCCGTTATCGGAATCGCACAAAGTTCGGTACGCGGCGTCATTATTTCGCCGGCCCGTGTTTCGCTGAATTCGACCATCGATTCGATCAGCTCGCGTTCATTGCCTTCTAAAATTCCTTCGGCTTCGCCAACTTCCATAAAAGCCTGGAAATCTTCGCCGCTGTCTTCGAGGCGGTCTTCGAGGCTGTCAGGTGTCGAGGTCGTTTCCATTCGCGGAGCGTCCGATGCCATCGAAGCCGGAGCAAATGGAGAAGTGATCACAGCGATCGCGGAAAACAACGGTCGAATTATCGGCAGTAAAAATAGAAGTTTCGATTCGGGTGTTTTGCCGACGATCAGCCGCGGTATCAACTGTCGAAATGTAAGCGTGGTCGCAACGGCCGCCAACAAAGCCCAAAGCAATAGTTCCGAGCGATTTCCCGTATAACGCGTCAGGATCAGCGAGATCAAGACCGTCAAAACGATCAAAAGTATTTGGATAATTACCGAAAGAAAAAAGCGAAATTGCGGCCTGTTCTCAAGAATGGATTTTAGAAATTCCGCAAGAGTCGGATGAGTGCCGTCTTCGGCATCTGACGCGAGACGGCGAAGCCCGAGATCTGACATTTGCGAAAAGGCAAGATCGGTAACCGCAAAAAAGAGAAGTGCGAGAACAATTACCGAAATGGCTGCGAGTTCGAATTCCATATTGTATCGAATTTCGATGTTAATGCCCGAAGGTACGAAAAGCAAGCCTATTCCACGGCGAGATCGGCTGCCGCGGCAGTATCAAGCAGTGCGGATAAGGTGCCGTTCACTGGTTGAACGAATGCGGCCGGAAGCTCCGAAGAAACACGATCCGGACCGAAAACCTCGGCGGCAACCTCTGCTTTTTCGGCTCCTGAAACGAGGAAGATTATATTGCGAGCATTATTGATCGCCGGAAAGGTAAGCGTAAATCTAGATTCGTGAAGCTTTTCGACGTCGTTTGCGGCAACGAAACGATGCTTTTCGCTGAGAGCTTCGCTTCCCGGAAAAAGCGATGCGGTGTGGCCGTCGTCACCGAGTCCCAGCAGTATCAGGTCGAATTTGGGCGAGCCTTCGAAATAGTCCATCAGCATCGTTTCGAATTCGCAGACTATCATTATCTTATCGGCATGATCGGTTTCCCAGTGAAATATCGAGGACTTCTCAACGCAAAGCGGTTTCAGAAGTATCTCATTGATCATGCGGAAATTGCTTCGTTCATTATCGGTCGGAACGTTTCTTTCATCACCAATAAAAAAGCCGACCTTGGTCCAATCGACTCGATCACTGAATTCGTTCGCAAGAAGTTCGTAAAGCGTGACCGGCGTTGATCCACCGGATAGCGATACTGAAAATTTGCCGCGATCAGCGATCGCCGCATTGGCGATCGAAATGAAGCGTTCGGCGGCTTCGCGGCTGAGTTCTTCAAGCGAATCGAATACTTCGATATCTATCATTTTTCGGGAGCCTCGTTTCGCCAGTAGCAACCGTTATTTTTCATCAATTCATCGGCTTCGTCCGGACCATAGGAACCGGCTTTGTAATTTGGAAAATTCCGCGGAGGAACCGCTGCCCAAACGTCTAAGACGGGCGTAACTATCGCCCAGCTTGCCTCAACCATGTCGGCACGCTGGAAGAGCGTCGCGTCGCCGATCATGCAATCAAAAAGAAGACGTTCATAACCCGTATTTACCTGTTCGCCAAAATGTTCGGCATAGTCGAAATCCATATCTACGGCACCCATTTTCACGATCGGACCGGGAATTTTCGCACCAAAATGCATAGCTATTCCTTCGTCCGGCTGAATGTGGATCTCGATGCGGTTGGTCGTCAATTTTTCGATGGATGTGTCGCGGAAAAGAACGAACGGTGCTTTTTTGAATTGGATTATTATCGTCGAATGGCGATCCGCCAAACGCTTACCTGTTCGCAAAAAGAACGGCACATCTGCCCAACGCCAATTGTCGATCGAGAGTTTCAAAGCGGCATAGGTTTCCGTATTCGAATTCGGATCGACCTTTGGTTCGGAACGATATGCGGCAACTTCCTCGCCTTTGATCTCGCCGGCATCATATTGACCGCGGACAGTTTTAGTCAGAACATCTTCAGGTTTGATCGGTTGTATCGCTGAAAGGATCTTTGCTTGTTCATCGCGAACAGCGTCCGCCTCGAAAGAAACCGGCGGTTCCATCGCGGTCAGTGTCATCAATTGAAAAATATGATTCGGGATCATATCCCGCAACGCACCGGCCGTATCATAATATCCGCCGCGTTCTTCGACACCCAAAGTTTCGGCGACGGTTATCTGGACGTTATCGATATAATTGCGATTCCAGATCGGCTCAAAAACGGTATTTCCAAATCGGAAAACCAAAATATTTTGAACAGTTTCTTTTCCGAGATAGTGATCGATGCGATATATCTGATCTTCTTTCAGCATTGAAAGCAAAGTTGAGTTAAGCTTCTTTGCCGAATCCAGATCACGTCCGAAAGGCTTTTCAAAAATAAACCTTCGCCAATTGCCGTTCTCTTCCTTTCCCATTCCATTCTTCACAAGCTTTTTCGCGACGTTCGCAAAAAGGCCCGGCGGGATCGCCATGTAATAGAAGAAATTTTCGGGGATATCGTATTCTTTGCAGAGTTCGGCGAGTGCATCTTTGATATCGGGAAACAGAACTTTGTCTTCATCAAAATCGCCGCCGACATATCTGATCCGTTCGCAGAACCAATCGACCAGCTTTTTATTTGGCGAGGAACCGGCGAATTCTTTCAGATCGGATATGATCTCGTCGCGAAATTCTTCGGTGGTCAGCTCTTGCCGGCCAACGCCGACGATGGCGAATTTATCGGGAAGGAATCCGTCTTTTGCAAGGTTATAAAGTGCGGGAAGTAGTTTACGTTTCGTTAGGTCTCCGGTCGCTCCGAAAATGACCATGACACATGGGTCGGCGGTTTTATGCATTTCAGACATATATTTTAAAGCCCAAGTTTATCACGAAGTTCCAGCTCTCGCTCATTCATCTCGCCGCCGTCTGTTTCATGATCATAACCGCAAAGATGCAGAACGCCGTGAAGTATCAATTGCTTGATCTCTGCTTCGAGCGTCAGGCCGTTTTCTTCGGCTTGTTTATTTGCTTGTTCAACCGAAATTACGATATCGCCGAGCTCGTTTTTGTCGTCAAACTCGTCTGGTTCATTCGGAAACGAAAGCACATCTGTTGTCGAGCTTTTATCGCGAAAGAATTTGTTGAGTTCGATCATCCGCCGATCAGAAACAAATGCGACGGCGACCTCACGACCGCTGACCTCATCGATCGATTCAAGCAGCGACCAAACGAACGGTTTCAGACCAGCGGCATCGAATTTAATTTTTCTTTGGAGATTGACGATCACGGTCAGTTTGTAAATTTATCGGTCTTCATCTATCGAGTGTCGCTCATAAGCCTTAACGATCATCTGCACTAATTTATGCCTGACGACATCCTTATCGGTGAAGTGGACGAATTCAATTCCTTCGAGGTTTGCAAGAATATGTTCGGCTTCTTTTATTCCGCTTTTTTGACCGCGAGGCAGGTCGATCTGGGTTTTGTCGCCGGTAACGACGGCTTTTGAACCGAAACCGATTCGCGTCAGGAACATTTTCATTTGTTCGCTGGTCGTATTCTGGGCCTCGTCCAAAATGATGAAAGCATCTGAAAGCGTTCGGCCGCGCATGAATGCAAGCGGAGCGATCTCGATAATGCGTTTTTCAAGCATTTTTGTGACTTTTTCGCCATCAACGAGGTCGAACAATGCATCGTAAAGCGGACGCAAGTATGGATCGACCTTTTCCTGCAGATCGCCGGGAAGAAAGCCTAGACGCTCTCCGGCTTCGACGGCAGGCCGAGTCAAGATAATTCGACTGACTTGTTTCTTAAAAAGAGCATCGATCGCCATCGCGACTGCCAAAAAGCTCTTTCCGGTTCCGGCGACGCCGATCCCGAAAACTAAGTCGTTCTTTGCAATTGCTTCGAGATATTTTCGCTGATTAGCGGTTTTCGGAGCGACCTGCTTTTTGCCTGATGGATTAAATCGGGAATTGAGGAAGTGATCTTTCAGCGAATAAGCACGGTCCTCTGCGATCTGAGTAAAGGCGTCTTTAAGTTCTTTGTCGGTAAAGGAATTGCCTTCGGCGAAAAGCTCGGAAAAATCGTTGAGGATCGTTTCGACCGTTTCAATGTTTCGCGGATCGCCGTCGATCAGCAATTCATTTCCTCTGGCGCCGATATTCACGTCCAGAACAGATTCGAGGTATTTAATGTTTTGATCTTGAACGCCAAAAAGCGTCTTCAATCCTTGCGGCGGAAGTTCTATTTTTTTCAAATTGCTCAAATTCGAATAGTCCCAATTAAATTTGCGGTCTTTATTCGAGGCTACTAGAACGCGGATCGAGTGTCAACGATTTATTGGCTCAAAGAATCTGCAACTATAATATTTTCAAATACAGCCGGCGGAACTATCTCATTAGGCTGCGGGAACATTGAAACATCTATATCGCCGCTTAGGAGTTCATTGATGTTTCGCACGGCTATGGTTTGGCAAACAGATAACCTTGGCCCAAATTGCATGCAAGCGACCGAAGTTGATCAAGTTGCATCGATGTTTCGACACCTTCAGCTATTATTTCCAGTTCAAGCGATCTTGCTAAAGCGATAATCGTCCGTATGATCTCGTCATTCTGGTCGCTCGTATCCATGTGATTTACGAACGAACGATCGATCTTTAGCGAGCTAAGCGGCAATCGATGAAGATTGCTAAGACTTGAATATCCGGTGCCGAAATCGTCAATGCTCAATCTGATGCCAAGAGTTTTTAGCTCTTCCATTACAGCCACTACCAATTCCAAATTCTCGACCATTGCCGATTCGGTTATTTCCAGCTTCAGCGAATTTGCATCAAGACCGGTCTCGTCTAAGATGATCTTCACGATCGAGACAAAATTTGGCTGAATGAACTGTTTGCTTGAAACATTGACACTGATCCAAAGTTTTTCATTAGACGGCTGAACATCTTGCCATGTTTTTAATTGATGACACGATTCGCGAAGAACCCATTCGCCGATCGTCAGAATAAGTCCGGATTCTTCTGCTACTGGAATAAATTCCATAGGTGAAACCAGCCCACGTGTCGGATGCTCCCAACGTATCAGCGATTCAAATCCGGAAACCGCTCCGGATCCAAGATCTATTATTGGTTGGTAGAAAACTCTAAACTCATTACGCTCGATCGCATGATGCAGGTCTGTTTCGATCTTGAATGTATGACGAGCGTTCTCGTGCATTTCCGGCGTAAATATCTCATAACGATCACGGCCAAGTTTTTTAGCTTGATAAAGTGCCGTATCAGCATCTCGAAGCATGAATTCCGGCCGTTCGCAGTTTTCGTCCCAGGCGGCGACACCGATGCTCAAACGAAATAAAAACGGATTGGCCATTCAGTTCGTATGGCCGCGACATTTCCGTCATCAGTCGCTCTACAAGAGGTATTGCGTCTTCGATCGTTTTAATATCTTCGACAAGCATTACAAATTCATCGCCGCCGATTCGTGCGATCATGTCGCTTGCCCTAAGTATCGGCCTCAGCCGATCCGGCGATCTCCATCAGCAATCTTGTCGCCAACTAAATGTCCGAAGCTATCGTTAATAAGCTTGAACCGATCAAAATCCATATAAAGCACGGCGAAATAGCTGCCAACGTGCCGTTTCGCTCGGTGAAATGCGACATTTAATCGATCCAAAAATAAAACGCGATTTGGCAAACCCGTTAGAGAATCATGCACCGCGTCGTGGATCAAGGCGTTCCTCGGCACGTTTGCGGTCCGTGATGTCGTAGTTGAAAGATGAAATGAGACTCTTCTGAACTTTCGTCTTCGTCGGAAACAAAAGATGCGTTCCAAAGAAGCCAGAGAGTTTCGTCTTTGCTATTGTGAACGCGGCATTCGAGCTGTACCGATGTGTTTGTTCCCTCTATCAACGAGTTCGACAAAAGGAGAAATGAATTTAGATCTTCGCTATGAAGATATTCCTGAAAATTATGTCCGACTATATTCTCACCGCTAAAACCTAGCGTTTCGGCCAAAGCCTCGTTTACGCTTTGGATCGAGCCATGTTTTGAAACGATCGCCATTCCGATCGAAGCATTGTCATAAGCGCTCCGAAAACGCTCTTCGCTGCGGCGAACGATCTTGTTTAGACGTTCTTTTTCTTCCAAATGGTGCGATAATTCATCGACATGACGGCTGAATTGCATCACCTGTTCGCGCGAAACCTTTAGCGTCCGCGAAAAAAGACGCTTCGTTACGAATCCAAAAACCGCAATAGGAACGAAGAAGAAAACAGAGACCAATCCGTATTGAAAATAGAACAACACGGCAATAAAAATCAGAACAATGCCGGAAATATTAATGAGAGTTTGCCACAACTCGTCTTTTGTCCACATACATTTGTGAGGCTGTCGGGAAAACAGTCGGTTTGATAACTAGGATTACGAAAAGGGAGTTGGATGAAGTAAACAATGTTTACTATGTTATTCTACATTTATTCCCAATAAATTAGCAACAAAATTCCGAGGTGAAAATGCTTAAAATAGGCGATGAATCGATAGATTTTACTTTGACCGACACAAAAGGCCGACGCATGGCAGCTTTCAGAACAGCGGGGAAAGATCGTTGCTCTATTGTTTTATCCCGGGTGACGAAACAATAGTTTGTACAAAGCAAATGTGTTCAGTTCGCGATAATTGGGCAAAATACGTCGATACCGGAGCTGAAGTCGTCGGCGTTTCGCCCGGAACTGAAGGAGAGCATTATGCCTTTGCGGCTCATCACAGCCTCCCGATGCCGCTGCTTGCCGATAGCGACCGGAAGATCACAAAAACTTATACAAGCCACTCGATATTCCCGATCTGGTCAACCCGCGGCGTAATCGTTATCGACGCCATTGGCTTGATCAGGCATCGCAATGTTATGCTTCGCGCTTCGCCCGAGCGACGAAGAAGTTCTATCCGCTGATCCACCTCGCTAAATACGATTTTCTTCTCGAAAAAAGTAATAAAACCAGATAGTTTGCTCAATGGAATAAAGCTCGGTTTGGCACGTTGTTTGCTTCCTATATTTGTATGGAAAGATTGTTTTGAATTCATACAGATCATGGGGGAAGTGCGAAATGGAACGAGAAAATTTGAACATTACTGGATTTGAGGATGAAGAGAGAAAGGTTCCTGATATTTGCGAAACGGAAGAACCTGTAATATTGCGAAAGGGCGAGGAGAAGGTAGCAAGCACCGAGGAAAATGAGACGATCTTTCCTTATGCAAGAAAGATATTTCGCCGGTCGCGTGGTACACATGGACGCAGTTCATTAGGAATATTTTAATAAAAGGAGGGAATATGCCAACAAAAAAGGACGGAACAAGTAAATACACTGATAAGCAAGAACGAAAAGCGGAGCACATCGAAGAAAGCTACGAGAAAAAGGGCAAATCAAAAGAAGAAGCCGAAAAGATCGCTTGGGCAACCGTAAATAAACAGGACGGCGGCGGCAAAAATCCCGGAGGTTCGGGAAGAAAGAGCCATAAAGACTAATTGGTAAAAGCCGTAAAATTGGGCGGAGTGTGTGCGACAGTCTCACGGCTCCGCTTTTACTTTGCCCGGATCGAACAAGTTCTGCTATTAGACAGTATGTTTAGTATGGTCTCTGCATCTTTGCATTGCCGCGATTCGCTGTGATATTCTTACTCCTTTGTAATAAATACCTTTTTCTTTCAATTTAAAGGAGCATTTTAATAGAATGGCTAATGACGGAAACGCACAGTTTGGGACAGTTGTACAGATCATCGGTCCTGTAGTTGACGTAGAATTTTCAAGCAGTTATCTTCCGCCGATATTTCAGGCGCTTCGCATTACATCCGAAGGTTTCGATGTTGAAGAAACGATCGATGTTATCGCAGAGGTGCAGCAGCATTTAGGCGAAGGCCGCGTTCGTGCGGTTTCGATGCTGCCGACCGACGGCATGGTTCGCGGTATGAAAGCGATCGATCTCGGCGGCCCGATAACGGTCCCGGTCGGCGAAGCAACACTCGGCCGAGTTATGAACGTAGTCGGCGATCCGGTTGATGAACTCGGCCCGGTCGAATCCGAAAGCCGTTCATCTATTCACCGCCACGCACCGAGTTTTGACGAGCAATCAACAACGCTTGAGATGTTCGAGACCGGCATTAAGGTCATCGATCTCATTCAACCGTTCCTTCGTGGTGGAAAGATCGGACTGTTCGGCGGTGCCGGCGTTGGTAAAACGGTTCTAATTCAAGAACTTATCAATAATATTGCAAAAGCTCACAGCGGTTATTCGGTTTTCGCCGGTGTCGGCGAACGTACCCGCGAAGGGTTTGACCTGCTGGAAGAATTCGTCGAATCGGGAGTTATCAATTACGGCGAAGCGTTCATGAAGGATAAGGAAGAGAACGGCGGCTTTAACTTGCCGCTGGTCAACAAAGATTCGCTCAAAGAATCGAAAGTGGCACTGATCTTTGGTCAGATGACGGAACCTCCGGGAGCTCGTCTTCGCGTTGCTTTGTCAGGATTGACGGTCGCTGAGCATTTCCGCGATCTCGGAAACGACGTGCTTTTCTTTGTCGATAATATTTTCCGCTTTACGCAGGCAGGTTCGGAAGTGTCAGCACTTCTTGGACGTATGCCTTCCGCTGTGGGTTATCAGCCGACGTTGGCTTCCGAAATGGGCGAGATGCAGGAACGCATCACCTCAACTAAAACCGGTGCTATTACATCGATCCAAGCCGTTTATGTGCCCGCCGACGATTACACCGATCCGGCTCCGGCAACGACGTTTGCTCACCTCGATGCTGTTACGGCACTTTCGCGACAGATCGTTGAGCTTGGTATCTATCCGGCCGTTGACCCGCTTGCATCGAACTCGCGTATTCTCGATCCGAATATTGTTGGTGATGAACATTACAACACCGCACAATCGGTTAAGAAGATCTTGCAGCGTTACAAAGACTTGCAGGACATCATCGCTATTCTCGGCCTGGACGAATTGAGCGAAGACGATAAATTGACCGTTGCCCGTGCACGTAAGATCCAGCGTTTCTTCTCGCAGCCGTTCTTCGTTGGTGAGAAGTTTACCGGTTTGCCGGGACAATACGTCAACGTCGAAGATACGATCAAAGGTTTCCGCGAAATTCTCGAAGGAAAATGCGACGATATGCCGGAACAGGCGTTTTATATGGTCGGTACGATCGAAGACGCTCGAAACAAAGCTAAGAAAATGGCGGCATCCGCCTAACGCAAAATAGAAATGTTGAAACTAGAAATAGTAACTCCGGAAAAGAGGGTCTTTGATGATTCGGTCGAATCGGTTACGGTTCCGACCGCTTCCGGTGAAGCCGGAATTCTCGGGAGCCATGTGCCGGTGATATCGGCTCTGAAGCCGGGAATTTTGACGATCGAACAGAAAGGGAAGACCGAACGCATCGCTGTTTCTGAAGGATTTGTCGAGGTGAGCGGCGATGTCGTTTCTGTTTTGACAAGTTCGGCTGAAACACCCGCTGAGATAGACGTCGCAGCGGTTAAGTCAGATCGGGACGCTGCAGAAAAAGCTCTCGCTGCGGCATCCACGTCTTCGCTTGATGAAACACGCGATCTTCGGATCGAGCTAGAGCTTGCTGAAGCCAGGTTAGAACTCGCTTCAAGTCGTTAAAGTTAAACTTTTCTTTGGATCAGCGTTCCGGGTTTTAAAAGCTCGGGACGCTTTTTTATATTATAAGAAAAGGTTGTTTAATAGGATGTTGACAAAATGAGTCGCGCGATCTATCTTATTGAAAGTGAATTTCATTTGCAAAGGATCGCCTCACGACCTCGCATAATAACAGGAGAAAATAGGTGATACTGAAAAAATTGAAAGAAGCTACGAAGGAACAACACGAGGCTTTGGAATCCGTGGTCGATGTAATGAATCGGATGTTCACAAAGGAGGATTACGGTAATCTGCTGACCAAATTCTATAGATTTTATACGGCCATGGAAGCCGAACTTCCTGCCGCCGAATTAAAAGCTGAGGGATTTGATATCGAAGAACGTCGAAAACTGCCGCTATTAGAACGTGATCTGACGAGCCTTGGCTTGCTGGAAGAAGCTAGGTCAGCCGCAAATGTGAAACCTGTGATCCCAACGTTGGACACCGCCGCAAAAGCTTTTGGAGCCGTCTATGTTATGGAAGGAGCTACATTAGGCGGCCAGGTCATCACGAGGCACCTGCGAGATCATCTCGGCATCTCGGTGGAAGAAGGCGGTGCATTTTTTAATAGTTACGGACACATGGTCGGACCAATGTGGAAAGCTTTTGGCGAAGCGGTGACCGATTTCGCTGAGAAAAACAATGATGACGATGCGATCGTTGAAACTGCAAAGCAAACGTTCGATTGTTTTCGTAAGAGTTTTGAAGAAGAGCCGTTAGGTGCTATAGGATAAAACCATCCCTGGCTATGGTATCCTTTTTTCATATGAAAAAGTGCATTTCTATTCTGGTGGTTTGTTTTATGACCGCATTATTTGCGATCTTCAGCAACAGCTCAATCCGACGAAGCAAAATATACTATATTTGATGCGGACGGAAATCCGAGTAGTATCGAAGCGATCGTTGAAGCGGCTCAGAGAAGCGATGTTATATTTCTCGGCGAACAGCATGACGACACCGTCGGACATGCCCTTCAGTTCGATATATTCAAACGGCTTGTTGAAAAGAATGCCGGTAAACGTAAGGTAACGCTTTCCATGGAGATGTTCGAACGCGATGTTCAGACCGTATTAGACGAATATTTATCCGGTCTAATCTCTGAAAAGCAGTTTCTTGCGAGTTCGCGGCCGTGGGGAAATTATAATACGGATTATCGTCCGCTTGTTGAGTTAGCAAAGGAGAAAGGCTTAAGTGTTGTCGCGGCAAACGCACCGCGCCGGTACGTGAATATGGTTTCGCGTTTAGGCCGCGACTCGTTGAACAAACTTTCCGATGAAGCAAAAAGTTGGATCGCTCCGCTGCCGTATCCCGAACCGTCCGAAGCATATTCGCGAAAATTCAATGCATTAATGGGCGGTTCGCCCGAATCATTGAGTTCTGCTAATCCCATACTTTATTCACAGGCTCTTTGGGATGCGACGATGGCGAATTCGATCGCTAAAAGTCTTGATAAGAACAAAGGCTCATTGGTCGTGAATCTGAATGGCGGATTTCACACCGAAAGTCGCCTCGGCACATTTGAGCAGTTAATTAAATACAGGCCGAAAACCAAAGGCATTGTAGTGACAATGCGTTATGAAACGGATTTCAAAACGTTCAAGCCGGATATGAAGAACCTCGGCGATTTTGTTATTTTGACAGACGCCTCTCAACCGCGAAGCAGTAAAAAATAGAAATAAAAAATGCCGAGCCTTTTGCAAGACTCGGCATTTTTGTGACTTCCAGCAGCTTACTTTTGGCGCGAACCGCTGAACGGGAATTGACCAAGTCCGGGAACGTTCATCGTTCCCGATATCTTGTCGCCGTCTATTTTTCCATTCATCTGGATCTGCATGGATTGGCCCTGCATTGTGGCATTGATCATTCCGGAAACCTTGTTTCCGGCGATCTTCCCACTTTCGAACGTGCCGCCGCCCATTTCAGATGTCATGAGACCCGAAATATCCGAACCGGTTTGTTTTAATGAAATATCGACCTGTATCGGATTTCCGCCGGCATCGACCCAAACGCTCCAGTTGCCGTTCGGATCAGCACTCGCCGATGAACCGCTTTCTTCGGAAGCCGCCGATGCGAGTTTTACTGTCTTCGGATCAACTGTGATCTCTTTCAGGCGTTTTGTGACTTCGGGTGTCATAGATTCCTGATATCGGCCGCCGAGATGTTTGGCGAGGAATTTTTCCGACGCAGCGATCATTGCCATATTATTCACCGGCCGGGCAAAGCCATGGCCTTCGTCATCCGCAACCAGATATTCAACAGGATAATCGCGGTCACGCAAGGCTATGACGATCTGATCTGATTCGCGTTTATTCACACGCGGATCATTCGCTCCCTGAACAACCATAAGCGGTGTTTTGATCTTATCTGCAGAAAAAAGCGGCGATTGACGCTTCATTTGAGCTAAGCCCTCGGGCGTATTCGGATCGCCCATTCGTTTGTAAAAAATAACGCGTCCCGCTTCCCAATACGGCGGGATCGATTCGAGCAAAGTTTTCAAATTTGATGGAGCGACGATCGCAACTGCGGCGGCATACGTGTCAGGAGTGAATGTAACCCCGGCAAGCGTTGCATAGCCGCCGTAACTTCCGCCCATAATGCCGACTCGTTTCGGATCTGCAATGCCTTTTGCAATTAGATCTTTCACACCCCACGTTATATCGTCCTGCATTTTTTGGCCCCATTCGTTGTTTCCGGCGTTCAAAAATTTCTTGCCGTAACCGGTCGAACCGCGGAAATTGGGACTTAGGACTGCATAGCCGCGATTTGCCAAAAGTTGGGCGAACGTATTGTATCCCCATGAATCGCGGGCCCAAGGTCCGCCATGAGGAAATACAACGAGCGGCAGGTTTTTCGCTTCAATACCTTTTGGAAGTGTTAAATAAGCCGGGATCTCCAGTCCATCGGACGACTTGTAAGTTATCGATGTCATCGGCGAAAGAGCGGCTCGATCGACCTTCTCGCGGACTTGATAAAGGGTCGACAGATTGCCCGACTTTCGGTCGTATAACCAAACTGTGCCGGGATCGACATCGCTATATGTCGCGACGATAAATTTCTTTTCGTCGGTTGTGCTTGAGTTGAAAGAGATCTCGCGGTCGCCGAGACGGTTTTTTATCTTTTTGTAGTCTTTTTCGTAGGCTTTATCTTTCCAATAAATACGATCACGGCTGTCCTCATAGCTCGTCGCGATCAATTCGTTAGTCCGGTCAGAAAAAGTAGCATTTCCAAGATCGACCTTACCAAGCGGATCGCTTTCTACCTTTGTCGTTTTGCCGGTCGCGACATCTAGTAGTTCTAATTCGATCAGATCAAGATCACCTTTGTTGGTTTGGATATAGACGCGTTTGTTGTCTTTGTTAAAGGCGATCGGCGAGCAGGTTTCGAACAAATTACATGTATATATGTTCGTTGTTGTGCCGTCGTCGTTAAAACGGAGAATTTCCGTATCGCCGTTCTGTGGCGATCGAAGAGCAAGCCGCATTTTATCGGCATTGTCGAAGATGACGCCCTGATATCGGTCTTTGTTTTCGCTGATGAGTGTTCGTTCACCGGTCGAGATCTTTACTTTGTAAAGATCGTGCCATGCTTTGTCGCGATCATTAATGCCGACATAAATAGCGTCGGGGTCTGATCTCGGGACCGAATAGATCATCGCGCGAATGCCTTTGGCATCGGTCAAATTTCGCGCAGCCGGAACGTCTGAGCCTTCTGCCGGCTTTTCGGTCGGAGAAACTGCATAGACGTTGAAGTTCTCATCACCGCCTTTGTCCTGGACGAACAAAATAAATTTTCCGTCACGCGACCAAAAATATGAGCGAATAGGCCTGGCGGTGTCGGCGGTTATGGGCCTAGCTTTTTCGAATGCTTCATTAACGCCTTTGACCCAAATGTTCATCGTGTCTTTATACGGCCTGACGAACGAGATGAATTTACCGTCCGGTGATATCTGAGCCGCAGCATATTCGGGATTTCCGAAGAGTGCCTCGCGGTCGAGTAGCTTGGGAAGCTGTGCTTCTGTGTTGTTGACGGCCGCGGCGACAAAAAATACCGCAGCAAAAACTAAAATTAAACTTTTCATATATTTAGGGTTCTTTCTTTCAAATTGAACGATTTAATCTATGCGTTTGTTCGATCAAAAATTGTAATAAGGATCGCCGCTCCAAGTTTTCTTTTTAAATTTCGCCTCGGTCCAGAAGGATCTGGTCAGTTCGACCTCCGGCTTTCCATTCTTAGGTATTAAAACCGTAACGACGTCGAAGCGAAAAGGCATTTCATCGAGATTCATAAGGCGGCGATAAACCCTAGCCGTACGAGTTATTTGCCGCTGTTTTCTTCGATCGACGGCGGCGATGATCGGTGCAAAATCATCGGAACGGCGAGATTTAACTTCGATAAAGCAAAGCGTTTCACCATCGACGGCGATCAGATCGATCTCGCCTGTGACCTGTGCACCGTTGCTGTTGCGGCCGATGGGTACCTTAAAGTTCGCCATAACGAGTCTGAAACCGTTGGCAACAAGAAATTCTGCGGCTAATTCTTCGCCGCGTTCGCCGACAAACCTTGAACCGGACGTGCTGTGAGCGGTATCCTTAGTAAACAACGTTTCTATTTCAGCCATCTTGAATAAGGGGAAATTATGCTATCGGATTATATCAAAGGTTCTATTTCGTTACTAGGCTTTATCTTCTTAGCTGCTTGTGCCGGATCGGCTCAGCGTGAGCCGGAAGCCAAACCATCGCCGCAAAGCGTTTCTCTGCCGGAGATCATTCAGACTGAAAAGTCCGCGACGACCTCTGTTGATCCGAAATCACTGCCCGAGCCTTTTGCGACCGAGAGTGCGCGTCGTCCTTCCCGCGTTATTCCTCAGCCGGCCGATGCCAAGCTGACAGTTCCGAAAGGCTTCAAAGTAAATGTATTTGCTGAGGGCGATTTTACCTATCCACGCTGGATGGCTCTGGCTCCCAATGGCGATGTGTTTGTGGCTGATTCGCGTGCGAATTCTGTGATAGTGCTGCGTGACACGAATAAAGACGGCAAAGCGGATCAGCGTTGGGTTTGGTCGGATAAGCTTGATCAACCTTTCGGGATGGCGTTTCATGGCGATTGGTTCTATGTAGCAAACACTGATTCGATCGTGCGGTTCAAATATAAGAGCGGTCAAACGGCGGCGGATGGCGAACCTGAAAAATTGGTAGAGCTGACGGCAGGCGGATACAACCAGCATTGGACACGCAATATTTTGTTCTCACGCGACGGAAAGAAGATGTTCGTTTCTATCGGCTCATCATCGAACGCCTCGGTCGAAGAAGACCCGAGACGTGCGGCAATTTCAGTGTATGATCCTGATGGAAAAAACCATCGGATCTACGCTTCGGGATTGCGAAATCCGATCGGATTGTCGTGGAACCCAAAGACCGGTGAGTTATGGACAGCCGTTAACGAACGCGACGGTTTGGGCGACAACCTTGTCCCGGATTACGCGACGAGTGTAAAAGAAAATGGTTTTTATGGTTGGCCGTATTCCTATATCGGACAGAACCTCGATCCGCGTATCAAGGAGCAACGGCCGGATCTCGTCAAAAAAGCGATCGTGCCGGATGTGCTTTTTACTTCACACGTGGCGTCGCTTGGTATTCAGTTTTACACCGGAAAAATGTTCCCGAAGGAATATCAGGGCGATGCCTTTGTTGCGATGCACGGTTCGTGGAACCGTCAAAAACTTGTCGGATATAAGATCGCTCGCATAAAATTCGATGCAAAAGGGAAGCTCGAAGGAAATTCCTTCGAAGATTTTGTGACAGGATGGCTGCCCGACGAGAACTCAAACGAGGTTTGGGGAAGGCCGGTCGGTTTGCTCGTCGCGGCAGACGGCTCGCTTCTTATAGCCGACGACGGCGGTAAAAAGATCTGGCGCGTTAGTTATGGTAAGTAACTATTGTTCTTTATCCAGCTTGACCATCGACGGCTGCATGGTTTTCTGTAATGCTGCCGCTTTCGCCTCGACCTCTTCAAAGACGCGGAGGAAGTTTTCGCTGGTGATCTTTTGTAGTTCTTTTTCGGTCCAACCTCGCTTTGCTAGTTCTATCAATAGTTTGGGATAACCGGAAACGTCTTGCAGATCCTTAATGGTGTACATGATGCCATCGTAATCACCGCCGATGCCAATGTGATCAACTCCGATGAGCTGCTTCACGTGATCAAAATGATCGGCGATGTCAGCAACCGTTACAACCGGCGGCGGATTTTCCTTCTCCCACAGATC
The DNA here is from genome assembly GCA_963720905.1 of uncultured Acidobacteriota bacterium. GTDB lineage: Bacteria > Acidobacteriota > Blastocatellia > Pyrinomonadales > Pyrinomonadaceae > OLB17. Next base: position 60,672 of record CAVRHB010000007.1, on the reverse strand, counting down.
CATATCGACTTTGACCTTGGCCTTATCGAAAGCATATTTCTTTTGGAGTGAGAAATAGAACTCGTCGCCAGATCTATACCAATTTGCAAACTCATTGGTGGTGAATTCAGGTACGAACGTAAGCATGATCATGCCCCGATTCTCTACCAATTTTTTTATTACATCGTCGGGCACATTACGGTTCACGTCACACAGTGCACGCGAATTAGAATGGCTGAAGATGACCGGAGCCTTCGTCGTTTCGAGCACGTCACTCATTGCCTTTGCTGAGACGTGAGAAATATCGATGATGACGCCGAGCCGATTCATTTCGCCGATCATTTCTTTTCCAAAGGCCGACACACCATTATTCTTTGGTTTATCGTCGCTTCCGTCGGCAAGGTCGTTGGTCTTGTAAGCAAAGGTGACGCTCCGAAGGCCGAGCTGATAAAAGCTTCGGAGCAGGATCATGCTGTTTTCGAGGCTTTTGGACGTTTCCATGATCGGAAGAATAGCGATGCGTCCGGCTTTCATGGCTGAGCGCATTTCGGAGGATGTGCGGACGACCTGAATGTCGTTCGGGTATGCCGTCTGCATTCGATATACGATATCGTACGCTCCGAGAAATCGGTCGAGCGAGCCATCTTTCTCAATATTCAACAACTGTCCGCCGACGCCGCCCTTGCGCCATCGTGGAATGTCGGTATGACCGCTGTTAGTACTATCTATCCGATACGTACTAAAATCCTGCGGACATTCCTTACATGCAAAAAAGTGGATAAAAAGGTCATTATGACCGTCGATCACGGGTGAGGTTTTAAGGACGCGGTCAACAATAATTTTAGCGGCCCGGTCACTTACAACGTACTTCTTATCCGTTTGTTGAGCAAATAAACTCGTTGCAAGAATAATAAGACTGAATGCAAATGTAGAAAAATATTTAACGCATCTCATATAACGCTCCTCGGTTTTTTCTGCCGTGTGTTAAGTTTTCTAGAACGCAGGTTCCTCGTAAATGCCGTAAACATCACGTAAGCGCGACGCATATTTCTTCTACGGTTGCGTATGCGGCGACGGCTTCGATTATGGACGGCATTGTGTTGTCTTCGGACTGTGCGGCGTTTTTTATTTTGTCGAGGGCTGTGCTGACGGCACCGTTGTCACGCGATGCTTTTGTTTGGGCGAGCCGTTCGAGCTGATGATCGCGGACATTTTCGTCGATCTGAAGAATGTTGATCTTTGAATTTTCTTCGTCCATTGCGTATTTGTTTACGCCGACGATAGTCTGTTCTTTGCGTTCGACAGCCTTTTGATATTGATATGCGGATTCCTGGATCTCGCGCTGCGGAAATCCGGCTTCGACTGCTTCGACCATTCCGCCAAAACCGTCGATCTTGTCAAAATAATCAAAACATCCGTCGATCATTTTCTGAGTCAGCGATTCCAAATAATAGCTGCCGGCCAGCGGATCGACCGTGTTAACAACGCCTGTTTCTTCCGCTATGATCTGCTGAGTTCGAAGAGCTATCAACGCGGCTTCATCGGTCGGCAACGCGAGCGCTTCGTCGTAAGAATCTGTATGAAGCGAATTGGTTCCGCCCAGAACTCCGGCTAAGGCCTGGATCGCAACGCGAGCGATGTTTATCAGCGGCTGCTGCACCGTCAGCGAAACGCCGGCCGTTTGCGTGTGAAAACGCATCTGCATGGTGCGCGGATTTGTCGCACCGAAACGTTCCTTCATCGTCCGAGCCCAAATGACACGAGCTGCACGGTATTTTGCGATCTCTTCGAAAAAGTCGTTGTGAGCATTAAAGAAAAATGAAAGACGCGGAACGAATTCATCGACCTTCATACCGCGATCGACGCCATATTGAACGTATTCAACTCCGTCGCGAAGTGTGAACGCAAGTTCTTGCAGCGCGGTCGCACCGGCTTCGCGAATGTGATAGCCGCTGACCGAGATCGGATTGTATTTCGGAACGTGCTTGGTCGTGTATTCGAAGGTATCGATAACTAATTTCATTGCCGGCTTGATCGGATATATCCATTCTTTCTGAGCGATATATTCTTTCAAGATATCGTTTTGCAACGTTCCGGATATCTTGGTGAAATCGGCTTTTTGCTTTTCAGCGACTACCAAATACATCGCTAAAAAGATCGGCGCCGGCGCATTTATGGTTTGCGAAACTGTAACTTGATCGAGTGGAATTCCATCGAACAGAACTTCGAAATCAGCCAGCGACGAAACAGCTACGCCGCATTTTCCGACTTCGCCTTCGCTTAAGGGTGAATCTGCATCAAGTCCCATCAAGGCCGGAAGATCATAGGCTACCGAAAGTCCGGTTTGGCCCTGAGACATCAAATACTTGAAACGCTTATTCGTCTCTTCAGGTGAAGAGAATCCCGCGAACTGCCGCATTGTCCAAAGTTTGCCGCGATAGCCAGTGGGATGAATTCCGCGTTTATACGGATATTCACCCGGAAAGCCCACGTCTATGCCTTCGCTGTCCGCTTCGGTGTAAAGCCGGTCGACCGGTTCGAGCGAAACGCCTTCAAAAACTTCTTTGCGCTCTGCGGACCTTTCCAAAACTTTAGCCAATGTTTCTTGTTCCCAACGCTCTTTTTCGGCTTCGATCGGCGAAGCAGCTTCTGTGATTTTTGTCATTTATATTCCTTCTCTTGAATCATTATATGATATTTCGCTGTTTGATCGAAAGTGAAGGAAATTTGGGCAATTTCGTCATTCTTCTATGATCGATCGATAAAAAGTTTCTGTCTGAGACACCATTCGCTCTATCGCAAATAGGTTATTCACTCGATCTGCGGCATTTTTAACTAATGTGGTTCTGAGCCGAATGTCAGAAGCTAATTTCAGTATCGCAGCTGCAAGTGCGTGGGGATCTTCAAGCGGGACGAGCATTCCGCTCAGACCATCTTCGACGAATTCTACCGCACCTTCGCTCCGAGTCGCGATAACCGGAATTCCGGTTGCCATGGCTTCGCCCATTACAAGCCCAAACGGCTCTTGCCTCGCTGCCGATACGAAAATATCCATCTCTGCGAAAGTCGGCCGGATATCGTCCACCCATCCGATGAGTTGAACCTTTTGCTGAAGCCCGAGGTCAATGATCTTTCGCTCTATTAATTTTCGATGCCGTCCATCTTTGCTCTTGTCCTCACCGACGATAGTAAAAGAAATATCGTCTCTTTCCGCGGCAACCCTCTTCGCTGCGTCGATCAGAATGTCAAAACCTTTTATCGGATCTATATGCCCGACACTGCCAACATTTATTCCGCTATGCGGAGTTTTCGGAAGATCGGCAAAATGCTTAATGTCGATCCCGTGTTCAATATGTGAAATGACCTTTTCGTCAAATATTTTCTCATTTCGCAAAGCTTCATAAATAGCCAAAGACGGCGCGATAACTCCGGAAACTTGCCGCAGGATTGGCCTTTGAATACGCTTCATCGGAAACAGAACATGGCGGGTCAGTACAAACGGAATTCCTGACAAGCGAGACGCGAGGGCTGCAACCGGATAATCTCTCGCGATATGTGCGTGAATAATTTCTACGCCGAGCTTTTTTGCCAGCTTCGAGATCTTGACCGCACTGGGAATATCCATCGAATTTCGCAATCCGAAATAAAAAACATTCTCTTTCGATATACTCGAAAGAGAACTAACGAGCGGTGAATCTTTACTCAAAGCAAAAAAAACCTGATGACCGTTCGTTGCGAGTGAATTTGAAAGATCGGCAAGATGTCTTTCGCCGCCGCCGATGATCTTTGCCGAACAAATTTGGAGTATTCTCATTCGATGTATGAGCCTGCGAACGTCCCTTATAGATAGGGGCGATTTTACCACAGAAGGAATCGTTGATCAGCGATTCGTTACGGTCACGTCGTCGCCGTCAACCTTGTCCAACCCGCGTGCTGCCATCCACATAACAAATGCCAAAAGAACACTTAGGGTCGGAACTATGTACATTGCAGATCGCAGGCCTTGAGCCTTAAAAGGTTCCAACGATGCGGCTGTGAATTCAACGATCCCGGCGGCGGTCGCGGCACTGAGTGTGAAATGATCGCTGAGGATGCCGATGGAAAGCGGTCCAAGTGCACCGCCTAGAATATACATCGTCATAAAATATATAGACATAGCTGTTCCGCGGCAGGTTCGACGGCATGATGTCCTGGATCGTGGAATAGACGATCGCATAATAGAAATACATCAGCATAAAACCGATGCCCATAGAAACCAGAAACAGATTCATTGAGCCGCGACCGGAAACGACCGCTATTAAGAAAAACGGTGCAGACGCAAGCGACGTAAAAGTAACGAGAAGCAATGCACCATTCTTTCGTTTCGTTTTAACGAGATCGCCGAGATAGCCGCCCAAAAGCAATCCGGGCAAGGTAAGAAATCCATTTATGACCATTGCCGCGATGTTCGCATTTCGTATATCCAGCTCGAAATAACGCATCAGATAAGGGGTCAGAAATGAACTAAGTGCATATAGACTAAAATTGTGGATCGCTCCCGAAACGATGATCCATCTAAGCGTTTTCGACGAAAGTATTTGACGGTATGGTGATCCGGTGCTGTTCGGCGTTTCAGTTTCGTTAGTTCGGGAAATGACAGGGCTCTTGATAAACAAAGCCGCAGCAGCAAGTGCTAATCCCGGAATTCCCGCGACAAAAAATGCCGCCCGCCAGCCATAAGCTCTAGCAACGGAGCCGCTGATGAAGAAGCTCATCGCAATGCCGATCGGAAGGCCGAGCATAAAAATGCTCATTGCCCGAGCACGTTTTTCGGGTGGAAATAGATCTCCGATCAAGGAAGTAGCCGCCGGTGCGAACGATGCTTCGCCGACGCCAACTCCAATCCTGATCGCGAATATCTGAGCATAGTTCTGCGCAAAGCCGGAAGCCGCCGTCAAAAAGCTCCAAACAAAAACACCTCCGGCAATTATCTTTTTTCGCGAAAATTTATCGGCAAGCCGTCCGAATGGAACGCCGATTATTGCGTAAACCAAGGTAAAAGCCGTTGCGAGTAAGCCAAGCGAAGTGTCGCTAAGAGAAAATTCGTGCCGTATCGGCTCGGCAACGGCTCCGATTATTAGACGATCGAAGAAATTCGTCAGGTTTATTGCGGCAAGCAAGATAAGGGCGAACCAAGCGTTGACGTTTTTATTCATAAAGAAAGAAAGAAATTTTCGGCATTCGCGTTCGCCAATGTGGAAATTTGCATTGCATTCGGCCTTCGATGTGCCTAAAATAATTGTTTAACTATGAAATCAACGCTCGCAATCTTATCATTATTCCTCTCGTTTCAAATACTCGTTGGCTGCAGTCGTTCTATAAACACGGCCAATAATTCGAACGAATCGCTTCCGGTGCCAAGTCAGTCGGTTGATCCGGATAAAGCTTCCAATGATAACGCTGATGAACTGGCGATGCTTATCAATTTACCTTTTGATCCCGTCGAGATCGCATATCGCGAGACCAACGACAAAAATACGCGAAATCTGACGGCGGTTCTTCGTTTTTCTTCGGCCGAATCTGACAGCATCACAAAAAAGGCGGAAGCAATAAAACCGGCTCAGGAAACACAGGTGAAGATCCAAGATTGGTTTCCGGCCGAACTGGTTGACCGCGGCGATGTTCAGCTTGAAACGACATTGCCCGGAAAAACTTATCCGGCAAATGAATTTTTTAAAGAACCGTTTAACAGCGGTACGCTTACGCGTATCGGCGAGACGGATTATTTTGTACTAACAATGTCCGCCACTCAACCTTCTTCGTAACGTTTTAACTTTCGATAAAGCGTAGATATATCGATACCCAATATTTCTGCGGCGGCTAGTTTGTCCTGATCGGTCGAATCCAATATTTCGAAAATATAACGCTTTTCATACTCTTCTAAACTCAATTGTCTTCCGGCATCTTTTTCGATTTCGATTGCGGTTATTCTTTGGGGCAGAGCATTTCGGTCGATCTCGTCTCCGCTTAAAATAAACGCCCGCTCGATGACATTTTCAAGCTCGCGAATATTTCCCGGCCAGCTATATTTTATGAGTTCTTCCAGAGCTTCGGGCGATATCGATCTTTCTGCGGCATCTTGCTGCCGAGCAGTCTTTGAGACAAAAAATTTCGCCAGAAGCGGAATGTCTTCTTTACGTTCACGCAGCGGCGGCAAGGAAATTTCTATTACGCTAAGGCGGTAAAACAGATCTTCTCTAAAATTACCCGCTGAAACTTCGGCTTCTAGGTCCTTGTTCGTCGCAGCTACAATTCGAGCGTCAAATTTCACCGGAACCGCCGAGCCGACAGGCGTAACTTCGCGTTCCTGTATAGCCCGCAGTAGCTTGACCTGAAGCGATGGCGGCATTTCGCCGATCTCGTCCAGGAATAAGGTTCCGCCGGTGGCTGACTGAAAAATACCTTTCTTATCTGCGATGGCGCCGGTAAAAGATCCGCGAACATGCCCAAAAAACTCGCTTTCGAGCAGGGCTTCCGGCATCGCCCCGCAATTTACGGCGAGAAACGGTTCGGCGGCCCTGCGGCTGTTGAAATGCAGCGAACGCGCGATCAGTTCTTTACCCGTTCCGCTTTCGCCTAAGATCAAAACATTGGAATTTGTGTCCGCGACCTTCTCAATTACTTCGAATACGGATCTTAGCTTGCTGCTGTTTCCGATGATCTCGGTAGGATAATATTTTTTTGATAACTCGCGTCGAAGAGCCCGGTTTTCGCGAAAGAGCGACCTTTGGTTGATCGCATTTTTTACTGTTTTGAGCAGATCGTCGTTTACAAAAGGCTTCGTAATATAGTCGTATGCACCTTTCCGAAGTGCCGCGATCGCCGTATCGACCGACGAATATGCTGTCATAACTATTACGAGGGCGTCCTCATCTATTCTTTTGATCTGGTCGAGCAAGCTCAACCCATCTGCACCGGCGAGCTTGATGTCCGTAAGCGTGACCGAAATTTCATTTTGACGATAAATTGTTAAACCGGCCTCCGAACTATCAGCGGTGAAGACTCCGTAACCGGATTCTTCGAGCAACTGACGCAGGATCGTTCGCATCAATTCTTCGTCTTCTACAACCAGAACATTTTGTCTTCCCATGGCGAGTGTCGATCAGTAATGATTTAGTCTAACATATGGTTTTAAGCTTTAACTTCTTTCATGTTAGCATCATTTGAACGCCGAACTTTTTCATGCATTTTCGTATTCTCACAATTCTCACAGCTATCTTTCTTTTGGCGGTTTCGCCTGCTTTCAGCCAGCAGACAAATCCGGTAGAGAGACAGGTTGCCAATCCGATAACCGACACGCCGAATATTAACCCCGTCGCGTCGCAGCAGGAAGTTTCGCCTGCAAAAAAGAAAAAAACCAGTTTTGAACAAGAAGGCGGCGACGGCGAACTGGTCGTGTATTCCGAAAAGCAAACCGTCGAAGGCGAAGAAGGCAAACGCATAATCGTCCATATGGGAAATGTCGATGTGCATTACGGAATTTACCGGATGCAGGCCGACAAGATCACGATCTACGAAGCCACCAATATAATGGAGGCCGAAGGAAGCGTTGTATTTGACCAAGGCGATGACCAAAGGATCACCGGAGCCACGGCGAGATGGAATTATAAGACCAAATTGGGTACCTTCGAAGATTCGACCGGTTTTACAAATCAAACAAATGACGGAACGGTCATTTACTTCACCGCCGAGCATGTAGAACGCAAATCCCTCACAGAAATTATCGTAACGAAAGGCGAATTTACTGCCTGCGAAGAAGCCGTGCCGAAATGGTCGTTTACCGCCGACGAAGCCTCGATAAAACCAAATGACCGCGTAAAATTAAAGAACGGCAAATTTAGAATAAAGGATATACCGCTTATTCCAATACCGTATGCTTCGATCCCGATCAAGGAACGCGATCGTGCATCAGGTTTTTTGACCCCGACATTCGGCTTTTCGGGAGACAAAGGATTTCGTCTATCCGGAGCTTATTACAAAACCTTAGGACGTTCGGCTGATGTAACTTTTCGGGCTGATCTTTACAGCTCTCGCGGCATCGGTTACGGAATGGATGTGCGAACTAGGGCAAATTCGCGTTCATATTTTGATTTTGGGTTTTACGCGGTGAAAGACCGGATTCTCGGTGCCAGCGAAAGTCAAGATCATCCCGACCAAGGCGGCTCGATCCTGTATGCCGAAGGTGTTCATTATTTTTCCAACGGATTTACCGGAGCCGCCGATGTCCGTATCACGTCTAACCTAGATTTTCGGCAAGTGTTTTCCGACGGCATCCAACAGATCATCTCGCCGATCGAAAATTCGCAAGTTTCGGTCAACAAAAGCTGGAACAATTACACGCTCAATCTGCTTGCTCGTTCGCAGGTGGTATCGCTGCCAAATCTAAAGGTAAGCATACGTAATCTTCCAAGTATCCATTTTGAAAAACGGCCGTCGCGGCTGTCCTTTTTGGATAACATATATTTTTCATTTGAAAGCAGTGCCGAAGGAGTTTCGCGTCGTGAAACGGTCAATGATATCGATCTATACCGATCGCAAACAGGATCCGATCCCGTTCGCACGCCGACACTTTTGCAGCGGCTGGACGTTCACCCAAAACTTACGCTGCCGCTAAGCTCGAAATATTTTAATCTCACAATGTCCGGTGGAATGCGGGTAACCTACTATTCAAATTCCTTCAACGATATGCGTCAGGTTGTCGGCCGAGATGTACTAAGGAAATACGGTGAATTCGAACTCGACCTTCGACCCTCGGCCTTAGCGAAAAATTACTACGGCAAGGATGATAAATTCAAGTTTCGCCATGTGATCGAACCTTACGTCACATACAGATATGTGAAAGGTGTTAATAATTTTAATGAGATCATCAGGTTCGATCAGCTTGATACTTATACCGACACGAACGAGATCGAGTACGGTTTGATCAACCGTATCTACACACGCCGCTATTCGGAAGCTGTGACGAGCGACGCGCAAAAGCTTTTGCAGAAAAAGCCGCTCGATGAAAAGAAGGACGTTACCATCCAACCTTATGAAATATTCAGCCTGACCATTCGCGGAAAATATTTCTTTGACAAATATTTTGGCGGAGCTTTAACGCCGGGGCAGCGGAATCAGATCGCACCGATATCGGCAATGAGTTTTTATACGTTCGGCGGTGTTCCACGGAGACTCTCACCGCTAACGTTGGACGCAACATATCGTCCGCAAAGGACGATATTTGTTAACACGAGGATGGATGTTGGTATGCAAGGCGATGGCGTTCGGGCGTTTTCATCAACGATCGGTTATGACCGTCCGCTATTTAAGCTTTTCCAAACTTTCTACTACACAAAAGCCGTAAATTTGATCCCTTCACTAAAGCAATATGCCGGCCGATTTGGCAAAGAAGCGGGAACCTTAAATGGTTCGCAGTGGAGCCCGTCTGTTTTCATAGGAAACCGCGACAAGGGAATTTACGGCGGTGCGTCGCTATTTTATGATTTTGAAAATCGACGAGCCGCAAAACTTTCGCCGCTTATAAGTTCTTTATACACACTTGGATACGCCTATGATTGCTGCTCGCTCGCGGTTCAATTTTATACTTTCAGCGTGGGTGTCAGAAACGAGAATCGGCTTTCGTTCAGCTTCCGTTTGAACGGTATCGGAACCGTCGGAACTGAACGCGACGGCCGTGCTCTTCGTTAAATATTTTTATTTCCGCAAATAAATATCCTGTGCGATCGAATTGTAATATTCGACAGGAGCAAGATCGTCGGTAAGTATCGACAGATCCGTTCTGCGTTCAGACGTGACGACGTTCGATAACAACCGCGAAAGTCCCGGATCTGTGCTTTCCAGGCCGACATCGATTCGCTGATTTGCAGGCTACGATCATCAGATTTTGCAACCGTTCATCACTCAGTTCCGGATGAACTTTGAAGACATAGACACGCGGAAATATCTGCTGATAAGTTTTGAACTCTGCTTGAAAAAAACGACTGCCTTCTCCGGTAAGTGCCGAGCCGACATTGAAAATAACTACACCGTCGTCTTTTAGAACACGATCGATCTCGCGAACTGCTTCGACCGTCGTGAGCTGATAAGGCACTGTGAAAAGCGACCCGAACGCGTCCATCAGAACAACGTCGTACGTATTTGCTGGTGCGGAATTCAAGAAAACTCGCCCGTCCTCGTGGATGCTCCGCATTCTCGCGTTGTCCTTCATTCGGAAAAACTTACGGGCGATCTCTGTCATTTTCGGGTCTATTTCTACAACGTCTATCGTCGAATTCTCATACTTTTCCAGATAACTTTTCGGATAGGAATATCCGGCACCGCCGATCATCAAGCTGCTTCGCTGTCCCGGCTTGAAATGTTCGGCGAGGTCATAATATCGGTTGTAATCGAAGACAAGCTCATCGCTATCTAGAAATACGGCCGACTGTGTAAAATAAGGATCGATCGCCAAGGCCTGGATCTTTCGGCCAGATCTCGGTTCGGTCGTTTGAAAGACCTGAACGCGGCTATATTCGGTGTCGATATCGTGTAAACCGGCGGTTTGACGAAGGTAATATACGCTCAGTTCGCTCAACGAGACGGCGAGTACGAAAAGCGTCAGGATGGCGATATTCGATCTCGTAAATGAGAACGCGGCGAGCGAGATGCTGACAGCGAATAACAACGCCGCGATCATGTAAAGCGTCCGCACGCTGCCGACAAACGGTATTAAAATAAAGCCAGCGGCAAATGTGCCGACAATGCTGCCGATCGTCGAAAGAGCGTAGAGCCGTCCGACAGTTGCACCTGAAACATCGAGCGATGAAATGCGCAATTTCGCGGCATAAGGCGTGACGAACCCGAGCAGAACACTAGCGGGTGCAAATAAAAATAGCGAAGCGAGCACAGCTTTTAGGCCTATTCCTATCGAAGCCGAGCCGATCGCTGACAGCAAGACCTCTTTTAACAGTATCGTGAGCGAAACCGCGCCGCCCGCGAGAAAGATCGCCCCCGCAAGAACCCTGACATCGGGCCTCTTGTCAGCCATTCGACCACCGATCCAGTATCCGAAACTGAGTGCTCCGAGTATTACACCGATCAGACTTGTCCAAACATAGGTGGAAGCACCGATAAATGGCGAAACGATGCGTGAGCCGGTGATCTCATAAACCATCACCAAACCTCCGCAGATAAATACGGCAGAATTTAGAACGTAAACAGAACTCTTTCTTTGAGTGTCCATAAAAAATCTTGTCTTGATGGGTCTATCAAACCCGATCAAGACAAGATGAATTTATCAGATAGCAGACGGATCAGTTAGCTGATGCCGTTTTTTTTTCGCCAGGATTTACGAATGTCAGCCATTCCGCATTCTTTGGTGCCGGGCGTTCGTTTCTGATTACCTTGAAATATTCTTCCTGCAATTTTGCCGTCAGCTCGCCGCGTTTTCCCGGGCCGACCGTAATACGGTCAACCGACCTGATCGGTGTGATCTCTGCCGCGGTGCCGGTGAAGAATAGTTCGTCGGCCAAATACAACGCCGCACGCTGGATCGTAGTTTCTATGACCTGAACTCCCATTTCGCGGGCGATCTGAATGACCGAATCACGTGTGATCCCGGGCAGTATCGAAGCACCGAGCGGCGGTGTGATCAATTTGCCGTTGTTGACCAAAAAGATGTTCTCGCCGGAACCTTCGGAAACATATCCGCGGTCGTCGAGTGCGATGCCTTCGGAAAATCCGCCAAGGATCGCTTCCATTTTAATAAGCTGCGAATTCATATAATTCGCACCGGCTTTTGCCATCGAAGGCATTGCATTCGACGTGATGCGAGTCCAGCTAGAGACGCAGACATCGATGCCGTTTTCCAATGCTTCTTCGCCAAGATATTTGCCCCATTCCCAAACCGCGACATAAGTATCGACCGGATTACCGAAAGGATTTACCCCGAAGGCGGGCTTCTCTTCGTTGAGTCCGCGAAGAATCACCGGACGAATATATCCGGAGTTTAGATCGCTGCCGGCAATAAGTTCGACGACCGCATTCGAAATGGTTTCGACATCGTAATCTACTTCCATTCGATAGATCTTGCCGGAATTAAGGAGTCTTTTAATATGTTCTTTCAGACGGAATACGGCCGGGCCATTAGACGTTTCATAAAAGCGTATGCCTTCGAAAACGCTGGAACCGTAGTTTACGACGTGGGACATGACGTGAATACGTGCATCATCCCAATTGATAAATTCACCATTCTTCCATACTTTTCCGGCGATCTTCATCGTACTAACGTCTTTTACTGTCATATTAAATAATTCTCCTTTCTAATAAAGTGGTTATGATGTTGGCTGTATAGGGTTTCCAGCCGGGCTAAATATGTGGATAAAAATATCTTGGCCAAACCATAATTTTATAATATCGGTCTTTTTTTGGCAAATATCAATAATTGTTATACATGAATAACATCGACTCGGGGTGAGCCGAAACTGCGAGCGTTCTGGGTGGTGAATAAAGAAAGGAACGCGGACGAGAGCGTCCGCGTTCCAGATGGAGACGAATGCAGACGCCATCGTCCGCATTGTGTTGCTATAAGAATCTAAGTTTGGGTGCGGTGTCGTCTAACCGCGATTGAAATAAAGTGCCGTTTGCGTTGACGATAACAACGATAGGCACATCACCGGCTCCGTTCAATTCGGGCGGAACTGTGAAATCGACAGTATAAACGCCCGGTTCGACCAGAACGCCGCCGGTAAGAACCCTAGCGAGGGTGGCAGTTTGATTACCCATCCGGATCGAGATGACTTCAGGCGTCGTGTTTGCGATTCCGGTTACTTTCAAACGAAGAACAGTAGGAACACGCTTTCCGCCGCGATATTTGACGGTCGTTACTGTAAACGGCTCGCCGGTTGCGACGCGATTGGTTACGTTCTTGACGCTCGCCCGTCCGCCGGCTTGGGGGATCATTTCTATATTAAAAACGTCCGGCCGAGTCGGCACAATGGTCACGCTTCCGCGAAGAACCGTTCCCTGATTATTAACGATCACCGGGTAGGAAGTTCCTTCGATAGCACTTGATAAAAACTTAGGTGCGACGAAAGTTATCTGGTGGCCATTGACGGATTTCATGCCGCAGCCGATCCCGTTTATTGTCATAGAAACTCCGCTGAGCTCCAACGGCAGGCCGAATACACGATCTCCCAATCCAACTGCGGTTCGCTGCACGGTCGGCGTACCCAATGCAGGAGTGTAGTTCAAAATCGCCAACATTCCCGGCGAAATTCCGAGCACAGCAGGCGGTGTTACCGGTGTCGGCGAAGGCGTCGGCGTCGGGCTGCCCGTCGGCGTCGGCGTTGGACTTGGAGTGGGTGTCGGGGTCGGTGTAGGAGTTGGCGTCGGCGTTGCTGTCGGGCTTGGCGAGGGAACTGCAGTCGGCGAAACCGGCAGATTGCTGGCCCCGGTTGCATAGCTAAATACCGCACGAGCCTCATTTACAACCGGCGGCTCATACGAATAATAAACCTCGTTAAGCTGATCGATATTCTTTGTTCCAAGCTCCGTGATCGCCAGTGTGAAAGCAAAACGCTTCGAGCTATTACTCGGAAGTGCCTGCGAAGACGGGATAAATTGTGACAGCGGCGGCGGAAATCTCGTCAAACGTGTGTAAACCGACGTCGGCGCAGAAACGACCGGAAACCGATATAGTTGCGGCGGACGCGATGCTTCGGGATTCAATCCATCGTCATTCGTTGTTGCAACAGTTCCTGCCGGAATGATATTCATTCGCGTTTGCAAGATCACGGACGATGGTGTTCCGCTTACGTTGTTATCCGTAAATACAGGATACCGCTGAACGTCGCCGCCGCTCGCGGTCGCGTCCGCACCGCTTCGCGGAAGCATGCGGCTGAAGGTCATCGCCGTGTAATCATACAAATATGTTGCAAAAGTGGTTTGGTTCGTACCGCCATTTTCATTTGCCAGATCGGCGTAGGAATCGAACGCGATAAAATTACCGTCGCGGCTCATACGGCGGCCGAGATCCAGAATATTTACCGGATTGCCGGGATTAAGCGGTGTAGTTGTTGTAATCTGACGCTGAGTGCCGGTTGGCGAACCGCTGGCATTAAGATTTGCGACAAATATTTCTTCGTTTCGGCTTGTCGAAGGATTTGTTCCGCCGGTCATTCCGATTATCGGGTTATCGCCGGTACTTGCGAAAACAACACGCGTGCCGGAACCGGAAATGGTTGGATTTTTATTATATATCGGATCGCCGATCGGGCCGCGGGGCGTCTGCGTTACCTGAGCGACAGCACCGGTGGAGCGGGCATAAGTAAAAATCTCGTCATTGTCATCGGTCGGGAACGGATTGCCGCCGGTTACGAGATCGCGTGTCGAAACGAATGCGATAACGTTACCGTCATCGTTTATCGAAGCATCGTGGTTATCGTCCGCGACGAATGCTCCGGTTGTTTCTGTCGCCGGAACAGGAAGCTGGCTTGGCGGAGTGTTCGTAACGCGTGTGAATGTTCCGGTATCGAGTGCCGTGTATGGGATCTCTTCGCCTGTAGTCAGATCGGCCGGCGCGTATGTCGGGATCTGATACAGCCACATCTCAAGGTTTCCGTCTTCGGTCAGCGGATTATCGCCGTTCGTATCCGTGTAGGCGTTTCCGTCGAATGAACCGGGATTTGTTGCGTCCGGAGTCGTCGGTGTCGATGTCGTTGCATTCGAGGAAAAAGCGATCCACTTGCCGTCGTTGCTGATAACGGGCCGCGTGTTTGCGATCTCAACACGAATATTGTTGAACGCCACCGGTTCGGCCGGATCGAGCAACACTGCCTTCGTGTCGGTCAATTGGAAGATCCGTCGTTGTGCGTAATCGAATAAAAATATCTCGACATTGCGGTCGGCATTTCGCGGATTGACCGTGGCGATGTTGCCGCGCGATTCGAATACCACAAAACGTCCGTCACCGCTCATTCCGCCGCCGAACGATTCGGAATTGGAACTGGTAAATTGTCCGACGACCGTATCAACCTCCGCCGAAACAAAAGAAAAGGCCGCAAATGCGGATATAATTGCAAATAATGAGAATACGCGAAGTTTCACAAACTCCTCCAATAAATAAATGAACAAAAGAACACCGAACTTGAGCTTTGGCGTTCAGGAATTAGGACGCAAAACGTATTATTTTAAAGTCAAAACACGCTTTCCGCAACCGGTTAAATGATAAAAGTGAAATACCTTCATTAAGATCAAAATCTATGATGCATCGGCGACCTCAAAGGGTTGTCATTTTATGATTTACATCTATGATTAAATTGGTCGATGACAAACCTGCAGCCAAGTAAAAAAATAATGATCGTCGCGGGCGAAGCTTCGGGCGACGCTCATGCTGCGGAACTTGTTCGCAGCATTAGGGAAAGCCGCCCCGAAACGGCGTTCGAGTTTTTTGGCTTAACCGGGCCGAAATTGCGTGCTGCCGGAGTTGAAACGGTCGTTTCCGCAGATGATTTTGCGGTCGTCGGCATCGCGGAGATCGCACGGGTTTTCCCGATGTTTTGGAAAGCGTTCAAAATTTTGCAGAAAACAGCAAAAGAACGACAGCCGGACGCGGTTATATTGGTCGATTTTCCGGAATTCAATTTGAAACTGGCTCGTGCATTAAAGCGAAAATTGGGTCAGAAGATCATCTATTATATATCCCCGCAGATCTGGGCCTGGCGAAAATACCGCGTTCGGACGATACGAGATCATGTCGATGTGCTTCTGACGATCCTGCCCTTCGAAAAAGATTGGTACGCCGAACAAGGCGTGGAAAATGCTGAATATGTCGGCAATCCTTTAGTCGGAAAAGTTGGTTTTCGGAATGATAAGAATGCGTTCTGCGAAAAGCATCGATTGAATCGCAATAAGCCAATTATCGCACTTTTGCCTGGAAGCCGCGGAACCGAGATAAAGCACATCCTGCCGGAAATGCTCCAAGCCGTTCGATTGATGCGCGCGACACAGCCCGATATCCAATTTGTAATAGCGGCCGCGAGCGGAAAGCGGGACGCGATCGGCGAGCCAAACGGCATTGTGGTTATCGAAAACGAAACGTACGATCTGCTGAATGCCGCAGACGCGGCCGCTGTCGCCAGCGGAACGGCAACGCTCGAAGCCGGAATGATCGGAACGCCGATGGTGATCGTTTACAAAGGAACTGAGATGAACAATAAACTCTTGCGGCCTCTGATCTCAGTCGAGCATTTTGGGTTGATAAACTTGGTCGCGAAAGAACGGATAGCAACGGAACTAATACAAAATGAATTTACGGCCGAATCGCTTTGCCGGGAATTATTTTCGCTGCTTGAGCCGACGAAAAATAAACAAATGCGTGAAAAATTGAAGTCCGCAACTGCGAAACTCGGTGAAGGCGACGCTTCTAAGTTTGCGGCTGAGGCGGTTATTCGAGAGATCGGGTAAATTATTTCTTATTTCCGGATCTTTTTAGGTCAGCGATGTCTTGAACGATTTTCTCAATACGATTTAGTAACGCATTTTTTCGCTTAAATTCTTCCAGCGGTTGGATCGGCGTTCCCCACCAAACGCCGGGACGGACGATCTTGCCGGGAAGAACTCCGGCCTGCGAACCGATGACCGCGCCGCTTTTTACTCGGACGTGATCGCCAAAACCGACCTGGCCGCCGATGACGCAGCCATCTTCGATAACGACGCTGCCGGAAATACCGGTCTGTGCGGCTATGACGCAGTTGTTTGCCGATATCGACGTTGTGGCCGACTTGTACCAGATTGTCGATCTTTGTGCCTTCGCCGATGCGTGTCGTACCCAATGCTCCACGATCGATACAGGTGTTCGCTCCGATCTCGACATCGTTTTCGATAACGACATCGCCGATCTGCGGGAATTTGATATATTTTCCATTCGGATCGCGGACGAAACCGAACCCGTCGGCTCCGACAACGACACCTGAGTGCAAAACGACGCGGTCACCGATCGTGCAGCCGTCTTCGATAAAAACATTCGGATGAATAATGCAGTCGCGGCCGACGATCACATTGTCGCCGATCTTTGCACCGGCGCGTATCTGTGTCCCGTCGCCGACCGCCGAATTTTCACCGACGCAGGTGAATGAGCCGATAAAAACTCCTTTGCCGATCACAGCATTCTCAGCGATGATGGCTGTGTTGTGAATTTCTGCGTCTCGTCGTTTTGGCGGATGCAGCCGAGCGGCGATGCCTGCGAATGCGAGTTTTGGGTTTTTGACTCTGATAAAAACGGGAGCGGCACATTCGGATTTTGTCGAAACTATCAAGCACGAAGCGTTTGTCTCCGGAATTTCACCTCCATCGACAAATGCGATCTGTCCACTCTTTGCATTGGAGACAGAAGCGACCGAATCGATCGTTACTTCACCATCGCCGTTCAATTCACCGCCGACAAATTCGGCTATTTCACGAGCTTTCATTGGAAGCATTTTATAGGGTTTTTGCAGGAAAGTCAGTCCGCAAGCGAAGCACCGCGTTCGGCGGCGTCGATAGCTGATTGCAGGAATATTTCCATACCTTCTATACGAAAGTTGTCATCATCGGAAAGGCGTTTCAAAACGGCGGCCGATTCGCTATCGAGAAAATTCAGATCGGCGAGATCGATAATGATCGGGCCCTCGTCATAACGGAGCATTCCGGTTGCGATCTTTTCGAGCAGCAATGCATCGTCCAGCATCATTTCGCCTTTGATCGCGAGAACGGCATGTCCCGTTTCGCTGTTCAAGCTTTGCGTAATATGTGTGGCCATATCGTTAAATGTTTATACACCAAACAGGTGAAATATAACAACATTATATCCTTTCTGCTACGACGATCGGCTGACGCTTTCGGGTTGTAAGGAAAACGCCGGCGAAGACCAAACCTGCCGCGATCACGAATCTTATATCTATCACTTCGCCCAAGAAAACTACCGCGAGTATGAAGCCGATGAGCGGCTGTAGATAAATGAAGACCGCAAGGGTTGACGGGCTGACGCGTGCCAACGCCCAGGCGTTCAATAGATAGGGAACGGCGGTCGCGAATACGGCAACATACAAAATGAGCGGCCAAATTTTTGAGTCGACGGCTGCGATGTCGATCGTCGAAAGCGAATACGCTCCCAGCGGCACGCATATCAGGGCGGCAAAAATAAATACCCACATCATCGAACGAAAAGCCCCGTTTCTTGTGACAACTTCTTTCGAAGTCGCGACATAGATACCAAACGAAAGCGAATTCAGGATGATCATCAGATCGCCGATCGTTGTCTGGGACGAAAAAGAAGCTTTTCGCGGATCTAGAAGAAAGATGATCCCGGCCGCGGCGAGGATTATTCCGATGATCTTGATCGGTCGTAGCTTTTCAGTTTTCAAAAGAGCGCCGATCGCGACCGTAAAGATCGGTATCGAAACTGCTAAAAGGGAAGTGTTCGCCGCTTTTGTCAGCGATAAGCCGCCGACGAAGAATATCTGGTTTATGGTCACACCGAATAAACTTAAGATCGCGAGCCGAGCGTAATCGCCGCGTTCGCGGAGCCACAGGCGTTTTCGGTGGCTCTGGAAAATGAACAGGACCAATGCCGAAATGCCAACGCGAAAACCGACCAGGGCAAGGCTTGGAATTTGAGTAAGGATGACCTTTCCTACCACCGGCAGCGAACCGAAAAAGCACTGAACCAACAGCAATGCTATATACGGAGCCGCATTGCTTTCAACTGAGGTTTCTGTAGTCGTTGTCTTAGTTTCGTTTGGCAAATTATCCAATTGAATTTTAGTAAGATCTATGCAAATCCTTAAACCCGCATAATAACAGAATAGATCTGAGATTTCTTTAAAAAAAGCTTCTTTGCATAGTCAACTGATGGTAAGATTTGTTCTCGATATTGATAGGAGATGATCGTTGTTAATAATGGCTAGAAAAATACCGCTCTATTCAGATCTTTGCATTTTATTGTTCGTTTTATTGACGTTTACAATAGTCGCCGATTCTTACGCTCAGGAAAAGCTAGATCCGGTTAGTTTAGTGGATATCACTACACAATTAACCGAAAAGCGACTAGGTCTCCCGACTATTTTGAAAATAATCGCCAAACGCATTCGCGACGACGGCGTATCGTTTGAGATCGATGACGAAATAGAAAAGGACCTGCGCTCGCGGGGTGCTGATGACGAACTGATCGAAACAATTCGACTTAAGCTTTGCGATGTTTACACAGAAAAGGCTCGCGAATGTGCTGATGACGCCTTCAGCTGTAAGGTTGATGCCTACACAAAAGCTCTCAGTTTCCACGCAGATGACTGGACTGTCTTAGCCCAACGCGGACGTTCATTTCTGTCTTTAAGGAACGAGGGCCAAGCGTCGTTGGATTTTCGACGGGCAGAAGAGAATGCCCCTTCGAACCCAGACGTGTATTTTTATCATGGAACTGGGCTAAGTGATATCGAACAGTATGATGATGCCATCAAGTATTTAAGCAAAAGCATTGAGTTGAATAAAAAGTATTCAGCGGCTTATTACAACCGAGCGCTCGCTTATGAAAACACAGGTAAGGTTGAACTAGCCATTGCCGACTATTCAAGATACATTCAACTCGAACCTAAAGATATCGACGGCTATAAGTCTCGCGGAAATCTATTTTTAGACTTAGACAATAAAAAAGCCATCTCCGATTTCAATGCGGCTCTGGCGATCGACCCAAAAGATTCTGACAGTAATGTCGGTCTCGGTCGGGCGAAAATTGGTGATGAAAAATATGATGATGCGATCAAATATTTTGATAAGGCTCTAGAACTTGATCCAAGATCGGCCTATGCGTTTCATAATCGTGCTTATACATTTTTCCTTAAGAATGATTTTGAAGCAGCAATTCAGGACTACGATAGATCGATCGCAATAGATCCTTCTGCTGGCCGCTTTTTAGATCGTGGGAATGCGTATTATGGGAAAGGTGCCAAGACCGAAGCTCTTGAAGATTTCAACAGAGCTCTTGATCTCGAGCCAAATAATTATGATGGGCTGATAGCACGTGGCGAGTATTACGCGGATGCGGCGGAGTATGAAAAAGCGATCATTGATTTTGAGTCGGCAATACGAATAGACGGCACCAAAACGGACGGCTATTTTGATCGTGGCTACACATTGATCGACCTTAATAGCTTTGATGCGGCTGTGGCGGACTTTACTAAAGTGATCGAGCTTGACCCCAAAAATTCTGCCGCATACACAAATCGCGGAATGGCATATTTCAAATCTGAGCGAAAATGATAAAGCTCTGAAAGATCTTACTCTGGCTATAAAGTTCGATCCGCTAAACTCAGATGCCTATTCAAATCGGGCACTTGTGTATGAAAATATGGGCGACGCTAAAAAAGCCGCCGCCGATAAAAAGAAAGCTGATGAGATCGAGCTGAAAATTAAAAAGTAAGAGCGATCAGACCAGCATCATTGCCGGTTGTTCGAGCATTTGTTTGAACGTTTTTAAGAATTTGGCGCCGGTTGCACCGTCGATCACTCGGTGGTCGCATGACATCGTTACATTCATAATGCTGCGGATCGTGATCTCGCCATCGCGGACGACCGGCATTTGATCGGCCCCGCCGACTGCTAGAATTCCTGCCTCGGGCGGATTGATGATCGCCGTAAATTCTTTGATACCCATCATTCCAAGATTGCTGATCGAAAAGGTCGCGCCGGTGTATTCTTCGGGTTGAAGTTTTTTCGCTTTGGCTTTTGCGGCGAGGTCACGAACCTCTGCCGAAATTTCCGCCATGCCTTTCAGATTGGCTCCGCGAACGACCGGCGTGATCAAACCTTCGTCGATAGCGACGGCGACGCCGATGTCGGCTTGTTCATAGAACTTGATCGAATCACCCTGATAAGAGGAATTAACGAACGGATGTTTTACAAGAGCCGAAGCTGCGGCTTTGATAATTATGTCGTTGACGCTGATCTTTTCGTCGTCCCTGAGATTTGCGTTGATCTGCTTGCGGACAGCAAGGGCGTTGTCCATTTCGATCTCGACCGTTAAATAAAATGTCGGTATTGGGCCGATCGATTCAGCCAAGCGGTCCGCAATGACGCGGCGCATTTTTGATGTTGTTTCTTCGCGATAACCGGACGCACCAACCTGCGTCGAAGGCGTGAATGAGTGCGAACCGGCTTTGGTTCCGCCGCCGCTCATAGCCTGTTCGATATCGCGTTTGATGATGCGGCCGTTCGGGCCGGAACCATCGATCGATCTCAGGTCGATATTGTTGTCCGCTGCCATTCTTGCGGCGATCGGCGAAACGATCAGACGGCCGTTCGTTTGCGGAGCAGCATTCGATACGGTTGACACGCTCTCTACCGGTCGCGTTTCCGCCTTTTTCTCCGGAGCGGACGATCCGTTGTCAGATGATCCATTCGATGACGCTGGCGGTTTTGATTCTGTTTTTTCTTTTTCCGTCGGTTCGGCGGTTTTTGATTTGCCGTTCGAAGAGATCTCGCTCAATAAAGCCGAAATGTCCTCGCCTTTTTTTCCGATGATAGCGATCGCTTCGCCAAGTGCGGCAGATTCACCGCCCGCTTTGATGATCTTGAGCAAAGTTCCGCCGGAAAGGGCGGTCATTTCCATCGTCGCCTTATCGGTATCAACTTCGGCAAGCGTTTCGTTCGCTTCGAAAGTATCGCCTTCGTTCTTGACCCAACGCGAGATCTGTCCTTCTTCCATCGTCGGCGACAGCTTCGGCATTAAAAATTTTTCAGCCATATTTTTACCCTAATTCAAATATTATAATTTTCGATTCTGTGCGATCATTCGCAAACGCTCTTCGCGGGTCTTTTTCTTTTCGTTGTAGCCTTTATCACCATAAGGCTCGTATTTGTCCAGCCAAAGATCTTCTAAAAATTCGAGATCGGCGGCGTAATCATACGTCTGATCTTCGCGGGGCTGGATCTCTTCAAGTATCTCGAACTCGAAACTCTTGTCGCCGATCTCGGTCCATTCCTTTTGCAAACTTTTGCTCGAATGCACGCCGGTGTTCAACTGGAATCGATGCCGATTAAAACTGCCCGGCAAATTCAAACTCGAAGCAATAAAGCGTTTCCCAGTTTCAACGTTCGTGATCGAAAAAATTCCCATCGGTCGATGCGAAGATTTGTATTCGAATTTGGCGGCCTTTTTGTCGATCATCAAAAATTTTGAGCCCTGCTGAATGGGCACGCTTTTAAATTATAAATAACAGACTTCCTTGACCGCCGCGATGATCTTTTCCACATCCGGGAGAGCCATGGCTTCGAGATTCTTTGCGTAGGGCATCGGCGTTTCGGCGGTCGAGATGCGTTTGATCGGAGCGTCGAGATAATCGAAGGCATTTTCGAGGACCTGAAACGAGATCTCCGCACCAACCGAAGCGAACGAATGCGATTCTTCAGCAACGACGAGCCGGTTCGTTTTCTTTACCGATTCGACGATCGTGTCTATATCGAGCGGTTTGATCGTTCGCGGGTCGATGACCTCGACCGAAACGTCGAATTCTTCTTGGATCTTTTCAGCGGCCTGAAGTGCTAGCGGAACCGTCATTGAACGAGCTACGATAGTGCAGTCAGTGCCTTCGCGTTTTATATCAGCGACGCCGAGCGGGATCGTGAAATCGTCATCTTCGGGCACTTCGCCTTTGAGGCCGTACATTCTTTCTTGTTCAAGAAATATTACAGGGTTGTTGTCGCGGATCGAAGATTTGAGCAAGCCCTTAGCATCTGCGGCGGTCGATGGCATAACGACCTTTAAACCAGGAAAGTTCGCGTACATTGCTTCCAGTGCTTGTGAATGCTGCGAGGAAACTTGGTAAGCAGAACCGTTCGGGCCGCGAAAAACGATCGGTACGTTGAACTGTCCGCCGGACATGTAGAACATTTTTGCCGCGTGGTTTATGATCTGATCGGCCGCGAGGATAGAAAAATTCCAAGTCATGAACTCGATGACCGGCCGCAAACCGGCCATCGCCGCGCCGACTCCAACGGCGGCAAAACCGAGCTCCGTGATCGGCGTATCGATGACGCGTTTGTCGCCAAATTCTTTCCAAAGCCCACGTGTCACCTTATAAGCTCCGTCGTATTCGGCAACTTCTTCGCCCATGATGAAGACGTTCTCATCGCGAATCAATTCTTCTTTTAATGCTTCGTTCAGAGCATCTCTAATACTTAGTTCGGCCATAATATTGTAAGCAGTGAGCTGTGCGCCAGCTCAAATTCAAACTCCGTAAAATTTCGATCAAAGTTACGCGAAAACATCTGTCAGCAGTTCGCTCGGATCCGGCAGTGGACTTGCGTCGGCAAATTCAAGTGCTTTGTTCGTTGCCTCGATCGCTTCTTCGCGGATCTTGTCAAAGTCTTTGTCTGTGAAAACTTTCGCTTCTTTCAAGCTGCCTTGAAACAAATGGATCGGGTCGCGTTCTTGGTATTTTACGATCTCGTCGCGTGTTCGATAATTTCCCGGATCGGACATCGAGTGTCCCATAAAACGATATGCTCGAATTTCTAACAGCGTCGGCAAAGACTCTTCGCGTGCACGTTCGATCGCACGCAGTGTCGCTTCGCGAACCTCCATAACGTCCATTCCATCGACAAATTCGTTTGCGACGCCATAGGCATCGCCTTTTTTGGCGACACTCTTAACACTCATCGCCCGCGCCTGCGAAGTTCCCATTCCATATCGATTGTTTTCGCAGATATAAGATAATTGGCAATTTCCAAAGCTGTGCCATATTCAGCGATTCGTGAAAAATGCCCTGATTGACCGCTGCTTCGCCAAAAAAGCAAAGCGTTACATTGTCCAAACCTTTATATTTAGAAGCAAAAGCCATTCCGGTTCCGACGCCGATCTGTCCGCCGACAATGCCGTGTCCGCCAAAGAAATTCAATTCCTTCGAGAACATATGCATCGAACCGCCTTTGCCTTTGACGCAGCCGCCTTCGCGTCCGTAAAGCTCTGCCATAACAGATTCGGGCGTCATACCTTTTACCATTGCTTGAACGTGGTCACGATACGCCGTGATGACATTGTCATCCGGCCGCAGAGCCATCATCGAACCGACAGCGATCGCTTCCTGGCCGATATAAAGATGGCAGAAACCGCCGATCTTACCCATTCGATAAACTTCTGCAGCTTTTTCTTCAAAGACACGGCCGAGGACCATTTCATACAGCATCTCGCGCAAAAGCTTTTTGTCGGTCTTTTTGATAACCGCGATCTGCGATTTTTTTCGCTTTTCGAATTCTGCTTTTGAGATCTCTACATCCGGAAAATCGTTCGATTCGGCTTTGGCCTGTTTTTTCGGTGTCGCCGGCTTCTTTTTGGCGGTTGGGGCGGCCTTTGGCTTTGAAGTTTTCTTGGTCGTTGTCGCTGTTGTTGGCAAAACAAAATCCTCCGTAACATCGCTTGTTATGAATATTTACAAATATGGCGCGAATTAATAATTATATTGTGTCAAAACACTTTTGGCAAAAGCGATCAGTTTCATTTATGGATCAAATGATTGTTATTATTTCCAACAAATACTAATATTTATCACAGCGATGCAAAGGTTCATTTTCAATTCATTTATAGTTCTGATCTTACTCACCAGCGCGGCTTTTGCCCAAGATCCGACCAAATGGAAATTGACGCTTGAAAATTCGGGCGATGAAGCGGCCGCGGGTACGGTTGTAAAAGGTGTATTGAGCGTGGAGGTTGAGCCGGGCTGGCATCTTTACGCACTAGACCAACCGGACGGCGGGCCGATCAAAACAACGATAAAGATCGCACCGGAAAGTCCGTTCGAATTGGATAAAGAGATCGAAGCCGGCGAGCCGCAGGTCAAACCCGATCCGAATTTTATAGTCAACGAGAAACCGCTCGAAACAAAATTCTATACAGACAAAGCCGATTTTCAATTTTCTGCAAAAGCGAAGAAAGCCGCGACTTTCGAGCAATTGGCTTTGGATGTTCGATTTCAACTTTGCAACGACACATTTTGTCTGCCGCCAAAAACAGTTCGGGTTTCTACGAAAGGAACAGAGGCGATCGGCAGATCGGCCGCGGCGAAAACGGTTGAGACCAAAGGCGAGATATTAACACCGGTTAACGGCTCTCCGGATCAGGATCTGTGGGGGTTTGTTTGGCTGGCTGCAACGCTCGGTCTTTTGTCATTGTTAACGCCGTGCGTGTTTCCGATGATACCGATCACGGTTTCGTATTTTACGAATCATTCATCGGGAAGCCGCGGGAAAGCTGTAAAGCTCGCAACCATCTACTCGCTCGGCATTATCGCGACGTTCACGCTGCTCGGTATGCTTCTGGCGATATTTGTCGGTGCGGCGGGAATAAATTTATTTGCAGCGAATCCGTGGGTAAATATTCTTATTACTGCGATATTCTTGTTCTTCGCGTTCAATTTATTTGGAGCATACGAGATCGCCGTTCCGAGTAGCTTGCTTACAAAGCTTGATCGAATAACGCGAGGTTCCGAAGGCGAGGGAAGCGGAATTGCCGGCGCATTGCTGATGGGCCTGACGTTCACACTGACGTCATTTACCTGCACGTCGCCGTTCGTCGGCACGATCTTGGTTTCCGCATCGCAGGGCGAATGGAAAGCACCGCTGCTTGGAATGCTGGTGTTTTCTCTCGTATTCGCTTTGCCGTTCTTTGTGCTTGCTTTGGTTCCGCAGCTTGCCGCTCAATTGCCGCGTGCGGGCGGATGGATGAATTCGGTCAAGGTTACAATGGGCTTTCTCGAGGTTGCCGCCGCGATGAAATTTTTGTCCAACGCCGACCTTGTATGGAAATGGGGAATCTTTACGCGAAACATTGTGCTGGCGATCTGGATCGCGATCGGCATCGTTTTAACAGTTTATTTACTCGGGAAGTTTCAGCTTTCGCACGATTCAAAACCGGAACGCATAGGCGCTTTGCGGCTCATTTCGGCGATCATAAGTTTGGCGATAAGCTTTTATTTGATAACAGGATTATTCGGCGCAAAACTTGGCGAATTGGAAGCGTTTCTGCCGCCGGATCTGTCGCAGGAAACGTCCAGCTTTGGTTCAGCAGGCGGCGAACGGCTTGAATGGATGCGGAACGATTACGAGGCGGCACTTGCAAAAGCGAAGGCGGAAAACAAACGTTTGTTCGTTGATTTCACGGGTTATACCTGCACGAATTGCCGCTGGATGGAAGCGAATATCTTTCCCAAGAATGACGTTGAGGCTGAGCTGAAAAATATGATCCTCGTCCAGCTTTATACGGACGGCGAAGGCGAAGTTTACGAAAAGAATTTTCAGCTCGAGCAAGATATGTTCGGCACGGTCGCTTTGCCGTATTATGCGATCATCGACGGCGACGGAAAACCGGTTGCGACATTTGCCGGGTTGACGCGTAACGCCGACGAGTTCGTTGGCTTTTTGAAGAAAGGAAGTGTTAAATAGACAAAATGAAAAAAGTCGAAATAAAAAATGTGATCGCGGGTTTGTGCGAAATTCCCGATGAAGAGTTCTATTGCGATACGGTTTATGATTACTTGAATACGAATCCGATCGACGCGGATTCAATAGAGAAATATCTCCATTGGAGTTCGAATTATTATACGCGTAATTTGATCTATAAGGATGAGCGTTTTGAGGCAATGGCGATCTGTTGGGAGAAAGGCCAGGTTTCTGCCATCCACAATCATTGGGATCAAAAATGTTGGATGGCGGTTCCGATCGGCAAGCTTCGGGGGCAGAATTTCGCGGTCGAATCGATCGATCCTGACCAAGGCCTCTGCAAACTGCGTGAAACTAATAATTTCGATCTGGCCGATTGCATAGCGGCGAAAGTAGATCTTGAAGAACCGATCCATCAAGTTTTGAACCTGCCGGAATTCGACGAACGAGCGGTCAGCGTCCATATTTATTCCAAACCATACGACCGCTGCCTCGCATATTGCCGCGAAACCGATACATTCAAAGAGGTCGAACTTTTTTACACTAGTATCGACGGCAAACTCTGCGAAGGGATCAATCTGTAGTTCGGCTATTTCTCTTTCATTCCTGAACACGGAAAGAACGCACAAATATTAAAATAAACAGAAACCTCTTTGCCTTTTTCGTCTTTTCCTTCCAGAAGGTCGTAAGACTGGCCGTCAACATTCAAAAGTGACTGCGAGGAAACCGCATAACCGAATTCACGCATGAGTCTATATTCCTCGCCTATATTCATAACAAAATAAGCAGTTGTTGCAGTCTTTCCATCTCCACTCAGGTAGACACTGTGCGCGGCTTTTTGAGCGATCTCCTCGAAAAATCTTGCTTTCTCTTCATTTCCGCTTTTCCGGTAAGCTGAGCCGACAGCTCGCAATAAGCCCGAATTAACAAACTCATAATCCGCAACCTTGTCACCCAATTCCGCTGCCTTCGCAAAGTCCTTTGCATCAAACGCCTCAACCATTTTATCGCGGTTCGGAGCTTCCGAACCTTTCGGATCCGAAACGGTCCAGGCAACATAGGCTCGGCGTAGTTCGCCAAAATTCACCTTTTTGTCGCCGCTGCGGACCTTCGCAACTAAGGCTTTGTAATCGGACTTTACCGGCTTTTCGGCCGGTGTTTGGCCGATCGCGGTGAAAGTTAGTAAAACTAGACATGACAGCGAAGCTAAAAGTTTCATAGATTAATTTTCTCCCTGGTTTTAGAATTTACCCTATGATGTGGCTGATAGCGGTTATGGTTGCAGATCTGAAAAATCTAATATTCATTTTTAGATCTTTTCGGCGATCAATAAAGCCTGGGCAGAAACCTCATCTCCGGCAACGACCGGCAGAGGTGTGATCGAAACTACTTTGAATCCGAATTTTTCGACACTCTCCGTGTGTTCCTGCTCGGTGCGGCCAAAACAGTGAAGGCCGTATTTCAGCTTCAGTTTCCCGCGAAAGGACGAGTCGTTCTTCCATTCTTCTTCAGTTTTCCAATCGTCATCATTGAGCTGAATATGAAGAATAAGCTTGCCGCCTTTTTTCAGCTTTGCTTCACAGTTTTTCAGAACGATCTCAAATATCTCATTCGATAAATGTTGGATAACAGCCACGCTGTAGATCGCGTCGAGACTTTCGTCGTCGACCTCTCCAAGCCCTTCATCATTCGCTAAAACAAAGGTCAAATTCGGAGCCGAATTCAAAATTCGCGCGCATGCCAAGACACCGCTCGATATATCGCAACCAAAGACTTTTGCTGCATACCCGGCCGTTTCTTTGGCAAGAAATCCGGGACCGCAGCCGTATTCCATCACCGCGTCGGAAGTTCTTATCTGAGGTCGGATCAGATTTTCGAATATATCCTTACGCGAATCGACCGACTCCCGAAACATTTGTTCCAGGTATTCGGTCGAACTCATCTCTTTGTATTTCGGATTGTCAGGATCAAGAAAATAGTGCGGGCTAAGCGAAAGAATACGCAAGGCCCATATGCGTTTCTTGGCTTCGGAGACTTTTCCGAGGAAAGGTTCTACCCAACGAGCCCCAAGAAAATTCTGTGAACCGCTTCCGAGAGTCAATGCCCATTTTGCAATGTCAAATTTACGCATCAGTACTATTTTCGCTTCCAGCGGACGCCGTCTTTTGTGTCTTCAAGGATCACGCCTTTTTCTGCAAGCTGATCGCGGATCTCGTCCGAGCGCTTAAAATCACGTTCTCGTCGTGCGGCTTCGCGTTCCTGCACAAGAGCTTCGATATCCGAATCGAGCGCATTGTCTTCCGCTGTGTCGAAAATTCCAAGAACCGAATTGAACTCGCCGATGATGCCGATAACTTCGCCCCTTTCTTGAGCTGTCAGCTGGTTCGCAGCCATGACAGTATTAACGTCTCGGACTAGATTATGAACCGCCGCGAGTGCGGCCGCAGTGTTCAAATTGTCGTCCATTGCTGAGCGAAAATTGTCGCGGGCGGTAGTTGTCATTTCCAAAACCCCGCGTCCGCCGTTTTCAATTGTTGAAGCATCCATCACACTTCGATAAAAATTACGCAATCGTTCGACCGTCGTTTCCGCTCCGTCCAGGCCTTCAAAAGTAAAATTCAACTGCTTTGTGTAAGGCACCGAAAGCAAAAGATAACGCATCGCCAGAGCCGAATAACCTTGCTCGCGAAGGTCGCGAAAGGTGAAAAAATTGCCTTTAGATTTCGACATAGTCACGTCGTCGATCTTTAGAAATTCGCTGTGAACCCAGTATTTGGAAAACAATTTGCCGGTCGCACCTTCGCTTTGGGCGATCTCGTTTTCGTGGTGCGGGAACTGCAGATCCATTCCGCCGGCGTGCAGATCAAAAGTTTCACCAAGATATTTCATTGACATCGCCGAGCATTCGATATGCCAACCCGGACGGCCGCGTCCGAAAGGAGCGTCCCAACCCGGCTCTTCATCTTCGCCAACGAGTTTCCACAAAGCAAAATCGCGTGCGTCCTCTTTTTCGTATTTGTCCGTGTCGATGCGTTCGCTGCCTCCGGTGATGTTGCCCGAAAAATTTATCTTCGAAAGCTTTCCGTAATCGGGAAAGGCGGTGATGCGATAATAGATCGATCCTTCCGATTCGTAGGCGTGCCCGTTTTCCAGCAGCTTTGCGATGATATCGATCATTTCCTGAATATGACGGGTTGCACGCGGTGTTACTTCCGGCCGCTCCATTCCGAGAGCGTCAAAATCTTCCCAAAAATATTCGATAAACGGCGCCGTAAATTCATCAATACTTATCGAACGAGCCGCTGCCTCGTTAATTATTCGGTCGTCGATATCAGTCAGATTAAAAACGTGCGTAACGTCATAGCCGCTGTATTTCAAATACCGCCGCAGCACATCGCCGAATATGAACGTTCGAAAATTACCGATATCCGCGAAATTCCAAACTGTCGGTCCGCAGATATACATCCGCACTTTTCCGTCTTCGATAGGCACGAATTCCTCTAACTGCCGCGACAATGTATTAAATATTTTGAGCATCTGTGTTAGTTAATGTTCCTAAAACTTTAGTTATTTATTAAACGTTAATCGGCCGCAGTTGTCCAAATCATGAACTTCGGTTTAGCGGCTAAATAGACGGATTTCGCAAATTTTCAGATCCCCGAGCGTCTAAATACGGAAGGCGGCAGTAATTTTAAAAAAGTTTCTTTGAGGTAATAATGGTTTTTATAAAAAGTAGTAGTGCTAAGGAATACCCTAATTTTGATATCTATTTACAATATTTTGTGCAGGCGATGGACGAACCGCGAGTTTGGGAGGCATTTAAAAAATGGTCATGTCTTGATGAAAGTTCGGCGATCAAATGTGTTTCCTACAATACATATCCAGAGATCGTCGTTCCTAATAAGGACAAGGTTCTTACCGCCGGAGTTCATAGTTACGGCCATTTTAAGCCAAGCTTACCCAACCAGATCAACGTTAATAAGGTAAGCGAATTGATCGCGATCGACAGCGGCAAAACTTCGTCCGCCAAACTATATCAGACGGAGAAATATCTTCAGAAATTGATCCTTCACGAGCTTGTGCATTGGGGCAGATACTGGTCGATGGAAGATGACGAATATGTCGATAAAGCAACGTTGACAGATACCGGCGATGCATTTGAGATAGATGCTTACAGCAATCCGGACATGCCTTGGTTGTAAAACCACTTTTTTGAGATCGAAGCAAAGCGAATGATCATTTGTCAGGATCTCGACATCGATCATTCGCTCTCTGCATTTTAATACCGTTCGCGAGTTGGACGCTATTCGACTTCGAAGTTCGCGATAAGCTTTCCCCGAATATCTAAAATAATCGGCAAATTACATATAAGATTCCGTCAACAATCGGAAGTAATTATAATATTTATTTATTAGGAGCAAATTAAAATGGGATCGAAATATAAAAATGTTAAGCCGGTAGGACAAGAGGATAAGAACGCGTGCTGGGCAGCGAGCCTTTCGTGGTGGCTGCGTGCGACCAACAAACGAAAGATAGAGCAATGGGAAATAATGGATGATGATGCATATTCAGATCTTTGGAATCTTTCAAGCGGTGGCGGCACAATACCGGAAGCTGGGATAATAAAGATCATGAGAGATCCGCGATGGGGCATGGTACATCAAAAAATTCAGAATAGAATGGACTTGACGTGGGGTGTTCTCGCCGCCTTCCTAAATTTCGGGCCGGTTTATATTGGCTATTATGACGTTGTCGTCGGTGGAAACCATGTAAACGTTATCTTTGACATGGATGGGCCAAACGAATATCCGCGGGTTCACGCTATGGAGCCTGCTTATAAACGCAAGTCGAACGGGACATACAAAGGAATGCACGTCGAACGCTCACTATCGTATTACCGCAGTAACGGTGTTCTTCTTGCCTCCCCGCGGGACAAAGTTATTTAGGACGTTACAGATCGACATTAATGAGGTCGGGCTCGATATATCGAGCCCGAGCTTCGTCTGAGAAAAGTAATTCGCGAGTATAAAATTTGAGCGGGTGATCTTTCTCGAAACCTTCCAGCATATCGTTACATTTTTCGACGGTATTCTTTTCTTCACAACTTAGCGAATACGCAAGGAGCGTTCGCATCCAAAATACTGTCAACGTTTCGTGATATGGCATTTCTTTTGTCAGATCTACTCCTTGTGCACGCAAAAGCCGCAGTAAACCTTCGCGCATTTTTCCGATCGCAAGTTCGAGCTCGTAATTCATCACAAGATAAAGTCCGACCGTAAGATGTTCGGCGTGCTTCCAGTCTTCGCGTTTAACCGTCGCGTCATAAAATGCACGAACGAGATCGTGTATCTCTTTTTCTGTTTCAAATCGTCTCATTGGCTATTGTTGCTACATAACTACTTAAAGGCTTAAAATTCTCCTACGGAATATTACAAAAAAATAAGGAGCAATGTATATGAGTTCAATGACCGATATCAAAACTATTCGCGAACGAGCCCGCAGAGAGATCGAAGACGGTGCGATCACGCCGGATTATCAACTTGATAAAAACGAAGCCGTGAAACTATTGAACGAAGCTTTAGCGACGGAAATAGTTTGCGTACTTCGTTATCGCTTTCATTATTTTATGGCGAGCGGCATTTATAAAGAAGGTGCTGCCGCAGAATTTCTAGAGCATTCGAATGAAGAACAGCAGCACGCCGATATGCTTGCCGAGCGTATCAAACAGCTTGGCGGAAAGCCGGAAATGGATCCTTCAAAGCTTGCGGCTTTGAGCCATTCGGAATATGTGGAAGGCACAACGCTGGAAGATATGTTGAAAGAAGATCTGATCGCAGAACGCATCGCGATACAATCTTACCGCGAAATGATCGGATATTTTGGTGAGAAAGATCCGACCACACGGCGTTTACTGGAAGAGATCCTTTCCGTCGAAGAAGAACATGCCGACGACATTGCCGATCTTTTATTTACGGTCGGACCTGATAATCAAGAGATCACATCGCCGGGTTTAATTTAAGCGGCGACCTTGTTCACTTCTTGCTCCTCGGTTTCGTCCATGAACAGATACTTTTTCCATTCCGGCCGCGATTCGGCGTAATGGCAAAGAAGTACGTGGTCGAGGCCGAGGCGCAAAAGCTTTTGCGATGTCAGCATCGGCATACGAGCCTGTTCCGGCGTGCGGTTGCCTTTTCGTCTGATTGCATTTTACACACGCGGTAACCAAATTAGCCGGTGTGCTTTCACCGCCCTGTGCACGCGGCAGAATGTGATCAAGCGTAAGGTCTTTTGCGTGTTTTGTTTCGCCGCAATATTGGCATCGGTAACGATCGCGAATATAAATGCGGGCACGTTTCATCGTGCTTTCGCGGCGGTTTCGACGCACGTGTACATAATGCCGTAGACGGACAACTGACGGAACAGGGAAGGTTGTCGATGGCGAATGAAGCACATTATCGCCGTCGTTCTCTTCGACAAAAATAGCTCCGCGAAACCACAGACATACTGCTCTGGCAACTCCGACCGTTCCCAGCGGTTCATACGAAAAGTTTAGTAAAAGCACTCTTCCAGTTAGCAAATCCCGTTTTCCTCCGTTTTTAATAAAGTTATCCGCAAGGTCTTAATGTAAAACAACTCCCAGGAATTTAGCAAGCACAATATATTGCTATGTAACATTTTTGTCGATCCATATATTGGTTCTAACCCGTCAAAGAATGGTTGAATTTCCGTATATAGGTCCGCGTCCTTATCCATGTTTGATGCATCTATGATGCGAATTGATACGCAACATCTGCATCAAATCTTTCCATTTTCACTGGCGATCGAAGCATTTTCGCCGCATATCTTTTGGCATCCTAGTTGCACCACGGTCGTTTACCCGCCAGGTTTATACCGAAGCCCACATTGCCAATAATTTGAAATTTTACCGGACCAGTAGGAGGAGAAATGCTAGATAATTTTAGATCGAAAATGATGACTGTCTTTACCGTTGCCTTAATTGCCGTGTTTGCCGCCGCCGGAGTAGTCGCATCTGCTTACAGTGAATCTGATTCGAACAGAACGGTGAGCACAGTTGCAACGCCGACACCGACACCGAGCCCAATGGAAGAACCTTCACCAGGAGATGATGAAGATATGCCAACACCGACACCGACACCTTATGAGAATCCGTCGGATCCGTCGCCGACACCGAAAACGGATCCAAGTGATCCGGCTCCAACACCATCGCCCACGATGTAAAGTAAGATCGATCAGCAACGAAGAGGCTGTCTGAAAAGACGGCCTTTTTCACGTTTGAAAGCAAAGTCTACGTTTACGTAAAAATATCATCAGAAATGCCGGAAACCATTTGGTTCCAGCTGTGTCGTTCCTTGTTCATCGATGATCTCCGCTAGGCCGGTTTTGTCCGTTATTTCGCCGATACAGGTGACGTCCATTCCCGCCAAAGCGGATTCGCCCGATCTGTTTGCGGTAAATAACAGTTCAAAATCTTCGCCGCCGTTGAGTGCGAGATCGAGAGCGGTCTTGCGATCAAACGCAGCTTCTGCAAGGTTTTGGTCGATGGGAATGCGGTCTGCATAAATTTTGGCCCCGACGCCGCTTGCCGAGCAAATATGAGCAAGGTCGGCCGAAAGTCCGTCGCTTAGGTCGATCATCGCGGTTGGAATATTTTGCGTAGATAGCTGCTGGGCTAGGTCATTGCGTGGTCCGGGCCGCAACTGGCGGAGAATAAGTTCAGAAACTTCTTTAACTTTCCCGGTTTCGAGTAGAGAAAGTCCGCCTGCCGCGCCGCCGAGTGAGCCGGAAACATAGATCAGATCGCCGGGCTTTGCCGTAGAACGCAAGATCGCCCTACCTTTTGGAACTTCGCCGCCAACGATGGAATCTATCATCAATTTATCCGGCGAACGGGAAATGTCGCCGCCAACAAGGTCTACGCCGAACTTTGCAGCCAATTTATGCCAACCGTCGTAAAACTCATCCAAAAAGCCGCTGTTCCAAAGCGATTCCGGAACTGCTATCGAAAGCATTGCCCACAGCGGTTTTCCGCCCATTGCAGCTATGTCAGAAAGGGAAACGGCCAGCGTTTTGTGTCCCAAATATTCTGCTTTTGTCCAATGAATGCGAAAATCGATATCTTCGACGAGCATATCTGCCGTAATGATAAGATCGTGGGTATCGCTCTTCGGCAGCACGGCACAGTCATCGCCGACGCTTTGGAGCGAATATTTTTTCTTAAAGTTATTTATGAGGTCAAATTCGCTACGCATTATTAATTTATTGACACAAGTTTAATAAACACATACAATAACGGCGTCAGAAGTTATACAGAACTTTAACATACTCGCAAAATAAATGGGACAAACAGCTGTCGTGATACCTGAGAAAATCTACTTCAAGATCGGTGAGGTTTGTGAACTCGTTGGAGTGCAGGCACATGTTCTACGATATTGGGAAACCGAATTTCCAATGCTCTCGCCGCAAAAGAACCGTTCGGGCCAGCGAAGCTATCGCCGGCGCGATGTGGAGATCGCTTTGCGGATCAAAGAACTTCTTTACGAAGATATGTTCACCATCGCCGGAGCAAAGAAAAAGCTTTCCGGCGAAATGCGCGAAACTCCGAAACTAAAGATCGTAACGAGTGAAATACCCGCGGCAAAGGCAAGCGGCTCCGAACCCACGCTTTTTGACAACGACATCGATATTGACGGCGAAAGCCAAGCCGCTGCTCCTGTGATGAATACGGAAAAACAGGCTGCGCTCAAATCATTGACTTCGCAATTGCTCGAACTTCGCGAAATGCTAAAGACCGATCAGACATCCGAAGCTGCCGAACGCCTTCGAAGCCAGTAAGTTTGACAAATATCGGTCGTAAACCTAATCTTAAAATTCAATATTTCGGGACGTAGCGCAGTCTGGTAGCGCGTTCGCTTGGGGTGCGAGAGGTCGTGAGTTCAAATCTCGCCGTCCCGACCAATAAACATGGGGCTTTCAGCGATTGCTGGAAGCTCCATTTTTTTGACTTGGTGGCAGGTTGGTTCTTTGTCGATACCTAGAGAATCGAATACCGCAATCGTTGCAGATCCTTCGCTGATACTTCGCGTTAAAGCATTAGTCGTATTCGGGATTGATGTAATTAATCCTATACGCTTTTATTTAGTTCCTTGAAGGAGCGTTTGCATTGATTCGGTTGCGATGTTTCCACCCCTTGCGAAGTGATCCACGTCGTTCATCTGGGGCGTAGAACGACGGATCGAAGCTGGACGTCGGAATCTGCAACTGCTAACAACCTGCCCTCGGCGCCAACAGGCCCACAGCTCGGGGCAAATGATTCAACAGCACGTAATGGTCCCGATGTCCCGTTGAACCAACGAGCTTTCTCTGCCGATCGGCCGCGGCCCAAATACACTTTTTCGCTATCCGCACGGAAAATCAATTCACCGTGTATAAACACCATCTCACATGATCGGGTGCGTAGTTTTACACGGAAACTGGTTAAAAGTCCGCAGGCAGGAGCCTTCGGTTGCAGGCGTTTTCATTCGACCTCTATAGTAAAGCGATCTTCAAACCCTGGGGATCCTTGCGGAACGGCGTTTGCAGTAACCTGCAGTAATTGGCAGTAATTAGTGGCTGCGAAAGAGAACATGCACTTGTTAAAGGAATTTTATGTCAACTCGGGTAGACGTTGTAAATAATTTTGTAAAGCCCAGAGAATCCAATACTCCTTTGATCGCAGAAGGGGAACATCTGATCGGAGCGTTTGTTGGCAAATTTGATGGGCCAACTCTGATAGTAATTGGGAGTCTTCATGGCAATGAACCGGCCGGGGCGATTGCTCTATCAAATTTATCCGGCTGGTTTTCTCTACGAACCGACGATCTCCGGGGCCGCGTTTATTTTATCGCCGGCAACACAAGGGCAATTTCGAAGAAAACGCGTTTTATTGATTCTGACCTCAACCGACACTGGACGCCGCAAAATCTGTCGATGGTCGGGACGCAAGAGATCGCGCTCCAAGCCGAAGGTGTGGAACTCACCGAACTTGACCAACTCCTCGACAGCATTCTTATCACCGCGATGGACGAGGTCTTTGTGGTCGATCTCCATTCAACATCGGCTGATGGTATGCCATTTGCCACTGTTGGCGATACCTTGCGAAACCGGGAATTTGCCCAAGGCTTCCCGGTGCCGATCCTGCTCGGAATCGAGGAACAGCTAGATGGTACGATGCTCGAATATCTGAACAACGCCGGGGCAGTTACTCTTGGATTTGAAGGCGGTCAGCATTTATCCGAGCGCACGGTTCACAATCACGAAGCTCTCGTGTGGTTCGCCCTCGTAAATGCTGGAATCCTCGACGCAGATCAGATCCCAGACTTCAAAGACTGCCAACAACGCCTCGAGCAGATCTGTGGAAGGACCCGAATCTTTGAGATTCGCTATCGACATGCCATAAATGCGGATAGTGGGTTCAAAATGAACCCGAACTTCAACAATTTCGACCGCGTTAAGAAAGGCCAGATCCTTGCGACGGATAGAAATGGGCCGGTAAAAGCTGTCGAATCGGGCCTGCTGCTAATGCCGCTCTATCAAAAACTTGGAGAAGACGGTTTCTTTATCGGTCGGGAAATTTCCTGGTTCTGGTTGTGGCTCTCCGGGCTTCTTCGAAATATTGGCCTTCAGAAGATCATGCACGTATTGCCCGGTGTTAACAGGCATCCCGGTGATCCTGCAACGCTAGACGTCGATACCCGCGTTGCGCGGATATTTCCCCTTCAGGTATTTCACTTGCTTGGTTTCCGCCGCCGCCGCTGGAAGGGTAATAAGTTGGTTGTTAGCCGACGAAGGCATGACACGGACGGTCCGTTCAAATGGAAAGGTAAATGATCGATGGGCGACAAGAAAGTTACGACTGAATACGACGACACACAGATGCGGAATTTTACGCTGGGTGTGCTGAATGATCTTCAGGCATTGGAAGTGATGCTTGAGGGCGGACTCTTTGAAGAAACGGAGCGCCGAATTGGAGCGGAGCAGGAAATGTTTCTTGTGGATCCTGCTATGCGGCCGGCTCCGCTCGCCATAGAAGTGATCGAGACTGCTCGTGACGGCCGCCTGACAACTGAGATCGGCAAATTCAATCTTGAGGCCAATCTTACGCCGCGTGAGTTTAATGGCGATTGCCTGAGGCTAATGGAAAACGAACTCAATGAGATAATTGACGTCGTTCGCAATGCCGCCGGTAAGTTTGACGCGAGCGTTGTTTTAGCCGGTATTTTGCCGACGATCCAGCTTTCCGATCTGACACAGGATAACCTGACGCCGAACCCACGGTACAACGAGATCGACCGCGTCGTTACGATGCTGCATGGCGGCGACCGGAATATCCACATCCAAGGGTTGGACGAACTGCAGCTAACGCTCCAGGACACGTTTATCGAGTTTTGCAATACGAGTTTTCAGGATCCATCTTCAGGTCGGGCTAAGGACTTTGTTCGCTATTACAACTGGGCCCAGGCCATCGCCGCGCCGGTCCTGGCTTCGGCGGTAAATTCGCCGATCCTTCTCAAGCATCGCCTTTGGCACGAGACGAGGCTCGCTCTGTTTCAGCACGCGACAGATACGAGATCGCACATTCATAAAGAGCGAAATCAACCGCCGCGTGTCAATTTCGGCGAGCGTTGGGTAACCGATTCTATTATCGAAGTGCTTCGCGAAGACGCGATCCGCTTTCGAATTCTTCTGACTCAAGCGGTTGAGGAAAATTCACTAGAAGTCCTCGCAAAGGGCGGGATTCCGCAGCTTGCAGCGTGGCGTCTCCACAACGGCACGATTTGGCGTTGGAACCGGCCCTGTTATGGGATCGTCGATGGTAAGCCGGGGCTGCGGATCGAGGCGCGATATCTTCCCGCCGGGCCATCGGTAGTAGACGAAATGGCAAACAGCGGCTTTGTTTCTCGGCCTGATGACCGAGCTCCCGGAGGAATTCGGTGATATCACTAAATACATGTCGTTCGACGACGCAAAAAACAATTTCTTCAATGCCGCACGGTACGGACTTAACGGCCAGATCCGAGGGATTCACGGTAAAAGCCGCCGCGTCGGACGAATCCTCCTTGAGGAACTTCTGCCGAGAGCAAAACGAGGCCTGATCCGTAGTGGCATCGACGAAGGCGACATCGAACGCCTTCTCGGCGTGATCGAGGCACGAGTCACCGCCGAAAAAACCGGCTCCGGCTGGATGCTCGATTCATTCGCGGCAATGGATAAGCGGGCAAAGCCGAACGTTCGGCTCCGGACGTTGACCGCCGCAATGAAAGAGCATCAGGAGAGCGGAGAACCGCTGCATGAATGGCCATTGGCCGAGATACCCGCAAAATGCGAATGGATCGACAATTACAAGACTGTCGAGCAATTCATGGCCGTTGATCTTTTTACCGTTCGTCCCGAAGATGTTCTTGATCTGGCTGCAAGTTTAATGCATTGGAGACATGTTCGACACGTTCCGGTCGAGGACGACGCCGGGCGGCTGATCGGGATCGTTTCGCATCGCGACCTGATCGAGTTATTGGCCTCCGGAAAGTCCACCGCATCCGGGTCGATCTTGATCCGGGACATTATGAAAACAGATCTCGTAACGGTGTGCCCGAACACGCCGACGCTCGAAGCACTGGATCTGATGCGTGAGCGCAATATCGGCTGTCTGCCGGTCCTCAAGGATCGCCGGCTCGTCGGCCTTATAACGGCATACGATTTTCTGACGGTATCGGCAAAGCTCCTCGAAGAAAAATTGACGAGTGTGAGAGGTGATCAAAATGAATACGACGAAAAAACAACACGAATGGAAAAACTTTCTCAAGTTTTTTAGCGAACAAAATGCCGGTACACCGACGAGGCTCGGGGTTTTTGAACCAACCGGCGGTGTCGCGGCCGACTATTGGCTAGAGTGCGGGCTGCCGTTCGTCGGTGTCGATCTCGATGCACGCGGTGACACGCTGACCGTTCAAATAATGGCGGGTGCAATTACACACGAGATCAAGAACGCGGTCAAACTCTCATTCCAGTTCACTGCCTCCGGCGACGAGGACGGGCTCGATGTCCTCGACACCGATGGGCGGATGACCATTTTGCGGTTTGAGACAGTCGGAATATCAACATCTGTCTGATACGAAATGTGCGAACGGACTTTGGAGGCCGCTATGAAAAAGATAAGTGTCGGTGCTAATTTTTCGATGTTGTTGCCTTTCGTCTCCCGCGTTCGGTATTCGCTGGACGGATCAACGGATAAATACAGACGCTGTCTATCGCAGCAACGGTTGTGATAGCGGGCGGCCGCAGCATCATTAAGTGAAAGAAACATTCGCGGTCGTAGCGGCAGTTCTCGCAATAGCGGGTAACGTTCCTTACGTCATCGACATTTTGAAGGGGCGGGTTCAACCGCATGCGTATACGTGGTTCGTATGGACTATCGTTTCCGGCATCGTCTTTTTTGGACAGCTTGCCGCAAGGTGCGGGAATCGGGGCTTTGCCAACGGCAGCGGCTGAGATTTTCACGCTCATCATTTTCCTGCTCTCTCTGAAATATGGATTCAAAGGCATTACTAAAACTGATACTTTTTTTCTGCTGCTGGCGCTTGTCGGTATCGTTCCGTGGATATTCACCAGCGATCCTACAGTATCCGTGATAGTGGCCGTA
This sequence comes from uncultured Acidobacteriota bacterium, assembly GCA_963720905.1. Lineage (GTDB taxonomy): Bacteria > Acidobacteriota > Blastocatellia > Pyrinomonadales > Pyrinomonadaceae > OLB17. The sequence continues at coordinate 20,516 of CAVRHB010000007.1, read as the reverse complement.
AGTATTGACGTAATAGCATTCAGCCCTACGCTGCGAAAAACATGGGCGGAACCGAAAACCGAAACTCCGATTTTGTATGCCGCGAACGTTTTGCGCCACATTCTGGCTTTGTTTTCCATGCAGGCTTATAACATCGCGACGACGCTGCATTCGATAGCTATGATCACGACCAATTCGTTGATGACCTTGATCGTTCTCACACGCAAATACAGAAAGTAGTTGACACTCTTTATGAATAACCAAACTTCAGACGTTTCTCAGAAATCCTCTAAGACAAATCTCGACGCGCTGACAGAAACAGCTATTAAGGTGCGACATTACATTGCCGAGGGTTTGCACATTACACGGAACAGAAATAAAGAATTTGATGAGACTCTGACACTCGGAGAGCGGCTTGCTGATCGAGTTGCTTCATTTGGCGGGTCGTGGCCATTCATAATGATCTTCGGAACCATACTTATCGTTTGGGTGGTGCTGAATTCCTACCTACTTGTTCCGCGCGGCGATGTTTTCGACCCATATCCTTATATACTGCTGAATCTATTTCTCTCCATGCTTGCGGCCGTACAGGCGCCCGTCATCCTGATGTCACAGAACCGGTACGCGGCCAAGGATCGCCTGAACGCAGAGCACGATTATGAAGTAAACCTTAAAGCAGAACTCGAGGTAAAGTCGCTCCATGATAAGCTGGACCTACTTACGCAGCAACAATGGCGAGAATTAATAGAGATACAACAAGAGCAGATCCGTTTGTTGATGCAGTTGGTTAGAAAAAAAGAGTCTTTGGGCCCACCGTAGGCGCGCCGTGGTGATGAACGGAATTAATCGCTCGAAAGATTCTTACTCGGCAGCATTTCGGAGGCCGAGGCGGCTCGCTCGCACGGTTCGGTGGAGGTTGTGCTATCAGGCGGAATTTAGAGTATGCGGCTTTGGCTGTTCGTTATTTTAACTATTATCGGAATTTCTCTCGCGGCGATCTTCGTTTTGGACTCGGCGATATTGAGATTGACCACGATTATCGCCGTAACCTGCCTTGTCTTGTGGCTCAGCGAGATCGTGCCGCCGTTTGTCCCGACTTTTTTGCTGTGCACACTCACCCCTCTTCTGCTCGGCCCGCTTGATAATAAGTTTAATTTGCCGAATGTTTTAGCCTGGGCGATGGATCCGGTCCTGGCATTATTCTTCGGTGGTTTCGTGCTTGGTGTCGCAGCCGAGCGTTATGGTTTCGATAAGCGCCTTGCAAGTGTCGCACTTCGCTCGGCGGGAAAATCTCTTGCAATATTCTTACTGCTCATAATTCTAATGACGGCGTTTCTTTCGATGTGGATGTCGAATATTGCCGCCGCTGTATTGATGCTGGCTTGCCTGCGGCCGGTCTTGCTCAACTTTGAAGTTGACGATATTCTCCGCCGCACGATCCTCGTCGGAATCGCTTTGGGTGCAAATATCGGCGGTCTCTCAACGCCAATTGGAACCGGCCCTAACGCCATTGCCATCGCTTCGATTTCCGAAACGGCTCATATTTCATTTCTCGACTGGATGAGTTTTGCTTTACCTCTTTCGATCGGGATGCTTTTTTTCGGTTTCACGTTAATTTGGTTTCGCGTTCGACGTCAGCAAAGCGAATGGTCAAGCAAAGTTGGGCAATTGAACGAAGGTGCTTTCCGCGGTGAAAGTGGTCAAACGAGCCACGCTCGAGAATTCGCTTTTTTGTTGGTTCTCGCGGCAGCAATTTTACTTTGGTTGACCGAGCCTCTGCACGGCGTTTCCGCTAGCGTCGTATCGCTGGCCGCAGCGAGCGTTTTATTTCTGACGCGCCTGCTCAAAAAAGAAGATCTGCTGAGCGTGGATTGGTCAACCCTCTTGCTGATCGCGGGCGGTATTGCGCTCGGCAAGCTTTTAGAACAATCGGGACTTGTCAAGATCATCACGGCAAACGTCGCCTGGAACGATTTGAATACGACGCTCGCTTTATTTTTGCTTTGCCTGGCGAGCGCGACGCTTTCGGCCTTGATGAGCAACACCGCAACCGCCGTAATGTTGATCCCGATCGCTCACGCGCTCATTCCTGAGTCTTCGACGGCGATCTTAGTAGCGATCGCGGCTTCATTCGGCATGCCATTTGTTATTAGTACGCCGCCCAATGCGATGATTTTCGGCGAGGGCGGAGTTCGTTTCAATGATCTGTTTATTCCCGGAATAGTAATTATGCTTTTGGGCTGTTTGATAATTAGCCTAACGGGTCGCATGGTGTTGAATTTTGTCGGTATTTTCTAAGATCTCGTGAATTGTAAGCTTAACGGCAAAGAATATGTGCCCGCCCTCACAACCCGACCAAAAAATCAAAATCAGAAAGAAACCCTTACGACGTGATGCTACTGGTTGGGGAAATTTGCAATTAGAAGCGCCGATCTCAATGCGTTAGCGAAGCGAATTGTTTGACAGCATCGGGCTACCGATCATGGCTTTTATTTGGCTAAAAGCGGCGTACCCATAAAAACAGAAATGCGAAGTTTTTCGCAGAATAGGGGAAAATGCCACATTTGGGTGCCGAGGTTATTTGCGATCTGCCCGCAGACCCTTTGTTATTGGCTTTATAGCGGCTTTCCGCCGAGGAATATTATTTGCAAGTAAATAAACCAGATGTTACGGATAGGTGCGAGAACGCACAGCCATTATAGAAGGAATAAACGGATAGCAAAATATGAAAGAGCTTCACCATCTCGGCACTCAGGATAAATGTCACAAGTGTGACCTGCACGGTAAGGGGTTCTTTTGCGCACTTCCTGTAGAGGACCTACAGGCTTTTGAATTGATCAAGGTCACCAAGGCTTATCCGAAAGGGACGATGCTCTTTGTCGAAGGTCAGCCGTCAACCGGTGTTTATATGCTGTGCAAGGGCCGCGTCAAACTCTCCATATGTTCGCCATACGGAAAGGTGATAATAATCGGCATTGCCGAACCGGGCGAAATCCTCGGGATCAGTGCCGCGATCAATTCCAACGAATATGAAGCAACGGCCGAGACTCTCGAATTGTGCCAGGTGAACTACCTCAGGACGACTGAGCTTCTTGCCTTTCTGCGGGATAACCCAAAGGCTTGTTTGAATGTCGCCCGTCAATTGAGCCGTAACTATCAGATGGCCTGCCGGCAGGTCTATTCGTTGGGTCTGACCGATTCGGTAGCAGGCAAGCTTGCAAGCCTTTTCCTTGGATGGAGCTGCACCGGCCAGGTAAATGGTAGTAACGGAAAGAACGGACACAATGGAAACGGAAGTATTTACCTCAAGAACACTTTTACCCATAGCGACATCGCAGAGATGATAGGCGCTTCACGCGAATCAGTAACACGATCACTGAAGTTCTTTCGAGATAATGAGATCATAACGCTAAAAGGAACCGAATTGATCATTCACAATCGACAGCGTCTAACGGCAATGACCGGCGTACGCGGAATACCTCATTCCGCCGACTAAAGCGTCGATCGTAAGGCTTTGATTAGCCACAGCGCTTACAGAAAAGAATATGTTTTTTAGCTGAAGAACAAATTGTGACAGCGCTCACATACTTGGAAACAAAGCCCTTATATCCTCATCGTGCGAAATACTAATTTCTAGACTAGTTCGCTAAGTCGGGAGACAAAGATGGCTTCAAACAACAAGATCAAATACGTTCTGCTGATAATGTTCTCGGTTCTCGTTCTCGTGTGGGTCTTTTCCTCCGCATTTTCCAGGGCTCTGGGAGTTTCCGTTGACAAGGACTCCACTGGCCCTGCGCTGATGGCAAACGTGAGTGCGGATGATTACGTGGGCAGCGAATCGTGTAAGGAATGCCACGAAGATCAGTTCAAGAAATTTAACCGTACAAAGCACGCCAAACTTAAGGAAGTAGCTAGTTGGAAGGACAAGGTCCAGGGGTGCGAGTCATGCCACGGTCCCGGGAAGGCAGCATCTCGAAGACGCTACCGATCCGACAAAGATAATTTCGTTTAAGAACAAGAATTCCAAGGAAATATCAGAAACCTGCCTGAGTTGCCATTCCGGAAAGGAAAGCCATAACAATTTTCGGCGCGGGGAGCATTGGCGAAATGATGTTGGATGTACCGATTGTCACAGTGCTCACGGATCGCAACTCGGTAATTCTGCCCCGGCTCCGCCGTTTTTATTGGTGAAACAACCGACCAGAATCCTGGTATCGCTGATGTTGCAATGCTCCGACAAAGCGAGCCACAGCTTTGTATTAGCTGCCACACGGAGACGAAATCGCAATTCAGTAAACCGTTCCATCACAAGGTTCTTGAAGGCACGATGAAATGCAGCGATTGCCACAATGCCCACGGCGGATTTGAAGCGAAACAAACTAAGCTTGCGGTGGGAACGGACGCGGCATGTATCAAATGCCACAGTAACAAACAAGGTCCATTCGCATTCGAACACGCCCCGCTAAAGACCGAAGGCTGTGCGGCCTGCCATACCCCGCATGGATCGAGTAATCCGAAAATGCTCAACCGTAGCTCTGTACGCCAGCTTTGCATCGAGTGTCACAGCAGCATAACGGAACAACTCGCACCGGGAGTGCCGTCATTTCACAATCAGGCCACTGTCAGATATCGAGACTGCACGGTTTGCCATACTACTATTCACGGTTCAAATGCGAGCAACAGATTTTTGCGGTAGATACAGGAGGACGGATGCATGTTTAAGCACGATAGAAGACCTGAAAAAAGAAGCGATGTCTGCCGATTCTTGGTGATTCATTCCGCCATCCTTTGTTTCGCTGTGTTCGGCACAACGATTCTCTGGGCGCAGAGTCCGACGCCGTCACCCACGCCTGAGACCGACGTAATGCTTGGCGGCTACCATGTCACCTCAACGACTGAGTTTGGGTGGCGGTGGCGATCGCTCGATGGCAACGAAAATAAGTATCGGAGTGACCTCAATTACAAACAGGGATTCCGTACATTCGACACGAACCTTTTGCTTGAGAGCGAAAGCGGTAAGGGAAAGTACTTTGATTCTCTCTTAATAAGCAACTCTGGTTGGGGCGCTGATCCTACCGGTTTCACCCGTGTGAATATGGAAAAGATCGGCATTTACAAATTCAACGCCAACGTAAGGCGTATTACTTATTTTAATAACCTTTCGAACCATGCTCTGGGTGAACATACACAGAACACGGTCCATAATTTTGGCGACTTTGATCTTACGGTCTTACCCCAGAATGAAAAATTCAAAATAAACCTAGGAGCATCATTTAGCAAGAGCACCGGGCCTGGAGTCTTCACGGCCAGAGCATTCAGCGATGAATTTGCGGTTGAAACCAATACACGCAACAGAAGTGACGATTTTCGGATCGGGATCGAAGGGAAGCTCCTCGGGTTTGATTATGGACTTACGCAGGGATTTCGGACCTTTAACGATCGATCTTCATATGAGTTAGCGGCCCCAAGTCTCGGGAATAATACGACAAATAATGCCAGATTGGCCACATTCTCCCGGTCATATCCAACAGAGGGACACGCATATTACACACAGTTTAATGCTCATCGCACCTTTGCTAAAAAGCTTGACGTCACAATACGCCTGATCTATTCGAGCACAAACAGCCGGTTTTCAATGCTGGAGCTAATAACCGGCCGAGACAATTCGAATAATTTTGTTGATCTCGATCGATTTCAGATCGGTGGCGATGCAAAACGTCCACAAACCCGAGGCGACCTTGGTGTAACTTATATGGCAACAAATAAGTTCCGGATATCCAATACGTTTTCGTTCGACAAATTTGCTGTTAATGGCGGCGAGGCTTTTGAAGAGCAATTATTTCGTCGGAATGCCGCAGGCAATCCACTCGCTACCACGCTCACCCGTTCGGCCGGCTACCGGGTGAATGATTATTTGAGGTATGTGAACACCTTAGAAGGCGATTACCAATTCAACAACGCGGTTAGCTTTCACATCGGTTACCGATATACCCACCGGAAGGTCGATGTGACCGGTTTCGATCGTACACTCACATCACCACCATCGGGGACAAATCCTACTATCATAAACGAAGAAGAGAGCAACAGCACAAACACATTTCTTGCCGGAATGAAGATCAAACCGGTGAAAAACTGGGTCATATTTTGGGATGCGGAGCGTGGGACGGCGGACAATGTCTTTACGCGGGTTGAGAACTATCACTTCACCAATTTTCGCGCCCGCAGCCGACTGACATTCAACAAGGTCGCGTTTAACGCGTCCGTGATCACAAAGAACAATGAGAACCCGTCACAACCGACGGATATCCAGCCGCTAGCCTATGACACAATTGTCAAAAATAGGTTTTATTCGGGGACAGTGGAATGGGCACCTATATCGGAACTGACGATCAGCAGCGGCTATACCTATCATCATCTAACCAGCACGACCCCAATTGTTCTACCCGTTGGCGGCGTTTATCTCCTGGGTTTTAGCCAATTCTATATGCGGGATAGTTATGCCTATTTTGATGTAACCGCAAAACCGCATAAGCGTGTTTCGCTTTACGCCAGCTATCGGATCAGCAAGGATAAGGGGCAGGGCGACAGGTTCTCGGCGATTATTCAGAACATCATTACCTCGTACCCGATGCAGTTTACGACCCCCGAATTTCGTGCTGCCTTTCGGATTTCCAGGAATGTTGATTGGAATGTCGGATATCAATATTACGACTACAAAGACGTCCAAACACCCGGCCAGAACTACCGGGCGCATCTTCCGTTCACCTCTCTCAGGATCTACTTCGGGGCCCGGGCCGGCGACCGGTAACTTGCAATAAAAAATTAGGAAGGAGAGCTCCGGAGACTTCAGATCTTTGGTGCTCTTCTTAGTATATTCACGACTTTTCTATAAGCCTTTGCTTGAAAATGGTTCCGATTTGTGGCATTCAGCACATTGAAACTTCGATATATCTCCCAGGTTCAGCGGATGCTTGAATGTGCGATCACCTTTGTGGCAGGAGGCGCACTGCCAAGTATTCTTATCGCCCAGGCTAACAGGATGTTGAAAGAGCCCGTTAGTTGCGGTCACAGTCTTTCCGCCAAACGTCTGATCGAGCGTCGTGTGGCAGATACTGCATTCATTTCTGATAACTTTACCATCATTGCTGAAATGTTGGCCGTCATGGCAACGGAAACATCCCTGAGCATTATAGTGCCCAATGTTATTCGGTGAGGCCCGCCAGTCGGTTTTCATTTCAGGGAAGAAGTTTGTTTGATATATGCTTTGAATCTCGGTGATGGCAGCGTTGACGACAGAGCTTCTCGATGCATAAATGTCAGGGAAGGTTGAGCGATAGTATTCGGTGAGGTCCGCGGCGATCGCGGCCACAGCTTCGTCGTTCGTGGTATAGGGCTTTGACAGCACCTCGACGGCCTTGGCTTTAATAAATGGCAGCGTGATGTCCAACTTGCCGGCGTCGAGAGACTGATCAACGGACTCATTCGGCGACAAATAAATATGAGCCGGACGGCTATGGCAATCAATACAGTCCATCTTGCGTTTAGAAGCCTGTGCGATCTGTTGATCACTTAGGTTCGCGTCTTTCGCAACATAATCAGTGATCTTTCCCGACGCATCTTTCATTCGCACCCACGGAATATTTTGACGCTGCTCATCTGATGATATGAAAGTTACCTCATTTGCGATATTCATGTGCCAATGAATCCCGCCCACTGGTCCCGTCGCGGGATTCCCGCCGCCAACCTTGATGAACATCCGCGTTTGATTAAGCGAGTTTTCTTCGTCATACCCGTAATGGTTAAAAACTTTGAGCTCGTCGCCGTGATATTTCTCGGACCAATGACATTTCTGACATGTTTCATTGGCCGACCGCATGTTGTGAACTGGAGTTTTGATCGGACGGTTGTAGTGGCCGGTAACGACCCCGTAAAGCTGCCGCATTCCCGCGAATTTTGAGCGCACGTACGCTTCCGCGCCACCACCGACGTGGCATTCGACGCACCGGATACGGGCATGTGGCGATGCATTGTAAGCGACGAATTCGGGCTTCATTACGTCGTGGCACGCCTGACCGCAAAACGTCACGGATTCTGTATATTCATAGGCACGATAGCTGCCAAACGCTGTCATAAATAAGAAAATGAAGGCAACGCAGGTCAACACAATTAGGGTTCTTCGTCGTTTTGGATCATTTAGATCGAGCACGGGATACGCTGCGATCTCTTCGTGCGACAAGTTTCGCCGCCGCCGCCGTTCGTAAAGAGCTCCTATCAGAACAACGAGCAGTCCAAATATAAGGATGCTTGGAACAAAAATGAAGGTAATAAGGTCGGTATATGGATTTTCCGTCCCACTCGAAAGCCCGATCAAGAACAAGAGCACAAAGCTTGTAAAACTCGCGGCAGCGATCGAAAGGCCGATAAAGCTAATGTAATTTCTAATTAAACTGGGCCGTAAGGGCGTCACGCTGGCACCATTGGCTTTTGGCTCTGCCGAGATATGTTTTTTGTCCATAGTAATTACCAACCGTTTAGATCTTCTTGTCGCCAAAAACACAGACAGGCCAAGGCCGTTCCTTATTTCGATTCCTCGCGTTCAAAAATTTTCGGAATCAAAATATAGAACAGCCTCGGCGTTGTGAGGTCTTCGACCTAAGAAGTTGTCAATTTGCCGCAGGTCTTAGCGTTTTCATGTATGCGGCCAACGCCTTTGCCTCGTCCTCGGTCATGCCTTTTGCTTCAAATCCAGGCATGTAAGGCGGCTTCTCGCCTTTTTTTCCTTTCAAAATAATTTGTACGTGTTCGTCATCGGATTTTGCCGGATCGTAAAACTTTCCTGCATTTGGCAAGTGGCACGCCGCACATTTCGCTTTGTATTCTGCGGCCGGATCGCCCACAGAAAAGGCAACAACCTTCGCGGGAGTTCCGCTGAACAAAGCGACTAAAAACAAAGGCAGCGCAAAAAAGGTGATTGCAAAAAATTTAATTTTAATAGTTCTCATGATCAACTCCAGGGTTTCTAAACTTGAGCTTAGGCGTAACGGCCGAACGCCTTCGCCCTTATATATGTGCAACCCTTGTGCCAAGGATGTTCGGCCGCGGCCCCCGCTTTCGCAGGTAAAAAAGGCTGGAAGAGGATTTTCGCGATCCCGGTGTTAAGAAGGATCTCGCGATCACCGCGAAAAAGTACGCAGTTCACCCTACTAAAACTTGAAATTTTTACCCTCATGACAGCGTTTACAGTTGGTAAAATTCTCGATCCCAAAGGCTCGTTTGCTGTTGTGGCAGCCGCCGCAGCTTTGAGAGCGTGCGGGTGCAAAATGCATTGCCGTCACGGGTCCCGTGACCTGATTGCCGCGCGATGCTCCGGCCTGCACCGTATGGCAGCTTGTGCAATTCAGATTACCTCGGCCTTTGTGTTCGACGTGGCTGAAATTATAGGTGAAGGCTTTCGCCCATTCCGAGGTCTTGGGCGGCTCCCCCGGCTGATGACAAACGGAACACGACCCAATATTTTTGCCGTTGACCTGAGTATCAGGGGCGTGACACTGAAAACAAGTATTGTGAGCAGTCGAGCCTGAAGGGATCGAAAAGGCCACTCCGTTCTGCGATGGACGATGACACGTCGCACAATTTGTTTGCTGTAGATGCTTTCTATGGTCGAACATGGCATTAAAACCGCGAAGTGGCGGAAATGGCTTCATTGTTCCCGTAGATATGTTTGTATGGCAAATCGAACAGATCTGATTATTCTTGTCGGCAAACTGCTGGACATGACAGCCTGAGCAGGGTAAGTGTCCGGATAGTTTGGGCATTGGCGAGTTATCATCGCGCGTATGGCAAAGTAGGCACGGCAGGCGTACGTGCATCGGATTTGAGTGCGTAAACGAAGAGTAATCCGCCGCCATCGTTGCTATTTCCATTTGATTCGCTTCGGGGCGGGTCGGCTCGACCGGGAGAGTTGTATCGGGGGGAGCCGAACACGCATACGCGAATGCCATGCACCATCCGACGATCAGTGCGAACTGTATATACCGCTTTGCGTAGGTCGCCGCATATCCTTTTTTCGATAAGATATTATTCATTTGCCTGCCGCTTCAGCTATGGCCTTTATGTGAGATTCGGGTATCGGCAGCTTCCCAAAGGTGATGTGACACTTAACGCATTGAAATGCCGGATTTGTTTTGCGGGAATCAACCTCGTAATTCAATGCGCCGCCGTCATCTGAGGTCGCCGTAGCGTGACATGTTGCGCACGATGCGATGCTCACTTTTCGGGTTACGGGATCGGCAGTATTCATTGTCAGAACGTTATGGCACGTGGAGCAGCTGAGTTCGACGTGTGCAAAGAATTCGTGTCGAAATGCCCCCGCAGACTCGCGGCTGTCTCCACGCATCGACCATCACTTTATCGTTAACGATCATCAAATCGGCCTGTTTCGAATCAAAATCAGCAGCCGGTTGCGGCGGTTTTAGCTGATGACATGCTGCACAACTATTCGGGGCCGGTAGTATTCCGGTATCGGTCGAATGACACGTAAAACAAGTTGCATGGCCGGTAGGAGCCGTTTTAAATGTGCCCTTCTTAAGCCAAAATTCATCGCCCAACTTTGCCGGCGGCTTTGTAATATATTCATCATCAGAGTCACCTTGCGGCTTCATCGTTTGGTGACAAACCGAACAGCTGTCTTCGGCAGCCAAGACGGAGCGGTTTGGGGACAAAGGCCGCATTTCTAAACGAAACCGGTTTATCCGAATTTGCCGACACGATCTCGATATGCTTATCGTGGGGAAAGCTGACGACAAAATCTGATTCGGCCTTCTTGCCTTTCGCCGATTGATCAAAGATCTCGCGGGGATTAGGGAATGGATGGCGCGAACCGTTTCGAGGTCCCGGATTCGTATGACAAATTGAGCAGATCTTCGGCGTCGCTCCCTTAAAGAACTGCTGCATGTGGCAACCAACGCAGGAATCATGTTTGGGATAATCTGTTATATCCGGAAATGCGTCGCTACCTTTGCGAACCGTTTTCCAGTTGGATGACGGAAATTTATGACATTTGGAACATTCGAGACGGTGAGCTTTCGTATTGTGCGGAAACTCACTGTAGTTTAGTTTGCTAAACTCCTTCGTCGATCCATGGTCAGAGTCCGCTCTGACCTGCGGCGATGATAAGTATAGAGTAAGGCAAGCAAATAGAGCGGCGATAAATCCACCAGTCAATAATCGGACGTCGGTTTTTCCGTTCCGCATGAACATCTGAGCAAGAATTTCTCGTTACTAATCTATTCATTAAAAGATGTCAGCGATGTGACCGCCGTCACATCGCTTACGGCTGATCCGCGAAATTATACGCTGTAGGCAAGAAATAATCCGCAGTTTTGGCAGTTCAGAAGAATCGGCAAACGACCGTCTTGATGCCACTCACATATATTTAATGGCTAATTTACAAGATTTGGAGCCTCTTGTGTGTCGGGGCACACTTCTTGCTACCTTCGCCTTGAGAGATACATAAATATGAATGGAATCGAACAGGCAGTAGTAAGTAGTTCAGCATCTGCGATCCCGGAGAAAAAACGCGGGGAGCCAATGATCGGCCGTCTGCTCAGGCTTCTTTGCTCAGTGCGTCTTGGCGTTGCTCTGCTGGTTCTCCTCGGTTTGGCATGCCTCATCGGTATGCTGATAATGCAGCAGAACGTCGAAGGCTTTGACCGCTACTTTGCTGAGTTGACGCCCGCACAAAGGCTTGTCTACGGAACGCTCGGTTTTTTCAACATTTATCACGCATGGTATTTTAACGCCCTTCTTGGAGCGCTTTCGCTTAGTATCATTCTTGCTTCCGTGGACAGGTTTCCAAAAACCTGGACCTACGTTTCCAAACCCAATCTAAACGTGCCGCTCCGCTGGATGGGTGATCAGAAGCAGACTGCCGAGCTTGAGATCAACGGCTCACCCGATCACGTCGAGACAAATATTAGAGGCGCGATGAAAGATGCGGGATGGAAGAAGATAGTCTCGACGGAGAAAGGCGGACGCACGTTTCTGTTCGGCCAAAGCGGCCTCTGGAATCGGTTCGGTGCCTATGCCGTCCATGTCGGACTGCTCACCATATTTTTCGGCGGGTTCTTGACAGCCCAGTTAGGATCGACCGGGCAAATGCCGCTCTCACCCGGGCAAACGACAAATTTGATGTTCGAAACAGTTGTCGATCTCGACAAGGTAGATCAAGTAACTATGCGGTTGCCGTTCGAGGTCGCCGCCACCGACCTTCAGCAAAAGCTCATCAAAAAGGATGGATCCATTTCAGCCCAAAATACTATTGACTGGATCACGAGGTTCACGATCACGGATGAAACGGGGACGCACGACGCTGTGGCCCAGATGAACCGCCCTTTCGACTATCGCGGTTACCGTTTCTTTCAGGCTAGTTTTATACCGGTCGGACGAGCACGCAGCATTACGGTAAAAGCCAACCCGGCAAATGGCGGTGAGGCGCAGGAAGTGATGATCCCGCGTGACGGTTCGATCGATCTGGCGGATGGCACGCGTATCAGATTTAGTGAATTTCGCGGCAACTTTCGGCTAGGCCAGGAGGATCCGGACGAAAACACAGCCGACTATCCAAATCCGGCGGCCGTGCTTCAAGTTACACAGCCCGGATCGCCGCCTCAAACCGCTTATGCGTTTGGCCCGCAGATGGCAAATATCCCAGTCGCCGGCAAGCCCGTCGCCGGCTACACATATCAATTGACAGACTTTGAAAAAGTTGCCGATCAGCATGTCCTGTCAATCCAGCGCGATCCCGGGACAACGATCGTCTATGTGGGCTTTGTGCTTCTTTTTTTGACGCTGGTAGCCGTATTTTTCTTCTCGCACCAGCGTATTTGGGCGGCGCTCGAGACAGCCCCCGACGGTACAACCAAGGTAATTTTCGCCGGAAACACCAATCGTAATACGAATGCGTTCGACGCAAAATTCCGGCGCTTTATCCACGATCTGGAGACAAAAACATCATGAGTCAAGAAATACTAGACCATCCGATAATGATCGCCGCCGAACCGGCGCCTGACAGCGGTTCATGGAAAACCTATGGACCTGCGGCCTTTGCAATTCTTGGTTCAATTGTCCTTATGTTGGCAAGGATAAATACAGGTGGCGCACAATTTATCTCAGATGGGGCTCTGATGATGCTTGCCCTGGCCTCCTATCTGATCGCCGCCGTGTTTTATCTTACGAATCTTTATGCCCCATTCAGGTTTGCCGAAAGACTCGGGATGTGGGCGGCGACACTTGGCGTTTTCTTTAACCTTTCGAGCTGGCTTGTACGATGGGTAGCGGCTTACGATCGGGAACTCGCCATCTTCAACGGGCAGGGAAGTAATGCGGCAGATATGCCGTGGGTGTTTCGCTATGTGCCGTTTGCCAACCTATACGACTTGAGCCTCGCATTTGCATTTGGTGCCGGGATCACTACGCTGCTCGTGATGAGACGCCGCCATTTTCGGATCGTCGCGGCTCTTTCGCTTCCACTGGCAGCTATCATACTGGTTCTCGCACGATTTATCGGCAGCGACCTTATCGATCTGCCGCCCGTGCTGGATTCATACTGGCGTCCAATTCATGTCGGTATTGCGTCTTTGAGCTATGGCATCGCTTTAGTTTGCTTTGCCGTTGCTGTGCTTTATCTGCTGAAAGACGGCCTTAAGGTCGAGAAAATGGCAGCCTGGACAAGCATTTTCGCGATTTCAGTATTCGCGACGATCAGTAAGTTCAGCATTTTTTCATTTACCTCGTTTGGGACCTACACGGCATCGACGTTTGTCGGCAGCTCTCGTATGGCCCTCGGCCTGCGGGCGGATATTCCGTACGTCGGTTGGTTGATTGTCGCTGCGACCTCGATGCTGATCGCGGCAGTTGTCACGTATGGGATGCACATCTCAAAGCCGGACGAGAATGCGCGGAAATGGGGGACGCGGTTTTTGTATGCCGGGCTCGTCGCCCAGGGTGCAGCTATTGCCACGCTCGTTTATCAGATAAAGACGCTTGAAAACGTAGTTTCGCATATAGCAACATCGCAATATCAGAGATTTGCCGTGTGGATGCTCCAGCAGCAGGAAATGCCTCAGCAGCAGATCAATGCAATGGGCCAGCAGCAACTATACGATATAGCAAATAAGTGGATAACCGAAAATGCAGCACAGCTGCACCTGAGCCTCAATGCCAACCCTGTCGAGCTCGCTGCGCTGATTACGGCGTTTACCGGGACATTCTTCGTCATACTTTTTGGCATAAATACACCAAAACTTCGTGAAATGCTGCCGTCAGCGGACACTCTCGACGGGCTTATGTATAAACTCGCTGGTGTGGCGTTCGCGGGGCTTGCCCTTCTGCTCATGACCGGCGCCGTCTGGGCAAACGAATCGTGGGGGAGATATTGGGGCTGGGATTCGAAAGAGGTCGGGGCTCTTGTTGCATGGCTCACATATGCGGGCTTCCTTCATTCGCGGATCGCTTACGGCTGGCGCGGGTGCCGCTCGGCATATTTCGCGGTGGCAGCATTTCTGTTTGTAATTTTTACCTACCTTGGCGTGAGCTATCTCCTGCCGGGGCTGCATTCATACGCCTAAACAACTGGAAGACCAATGAATAAAGAAAACATACTATTCGGGATCGTGGGGATCCTCGCTGGCCTGATCATAGGCTTTATGTTCGCAAACTCGGTCAATCAAAAGGGTGCAATGCCGGTTTCGGCCGAGATAAGATCAAATTCCAATATCCCGCCCGGCCATCCTGATATCGGAAGTACGGGCGGAACCGGTCAACCCGGCGGAATGCAGCCGGAGGTCCAAGCGGCGATCGAAAAGGCAAAGCAGGCGCCGGACGATTTTGATGCCCAGATGAAGGCGGCCGAAATGTATTACCAGATCCAGCGACTGGACGAAGCTATTGGTTTGTTAAAACGAGCTAACGAATTGAAACCGGAAGACCGTGAGGTTATCGTGCTGCTTGGAAACGCGAATTTTGACGCCGATCGCTACGAAGAGGCCGAAAAGTGGTATGCATTGGCTTTGGCTACAAAAGCAGATGACCCGGACGTGCGCACTGACCTAGGTCTTACCTTTGTGTTCCGCGAGCCGCCCAATTACGATCGCGCGATCCAGGAATTTAGCCGATCACTTGATACCGATCCGAACCATATCCAAACGCTTCAAAACCTTACCGTTGCTTACACAAAGAAAGGCGATGCAGCTAAGGCCGCAGCCACCCTATCAAAACTTGAGAGCCTCGATCCAAAGAATTCGGCCATTGCGAAACTTCGTGAAGACATACAAAAGACCAGCGCCAAGTAGCAATGTATTGGCGGTACGTTGCTGTATTTCGAGCCGAATTTTCAGTGATTTTAGGTTTTAACTTTCTGCAAATGCCAAAGCATGGCCCTCAGGGTCAAGGAAATAAGCGACCTGATGCCCCGTTCGCGTTGTACTATTGGGGCAGATCAGGCCAGATCAATTCTTCTGTCGCCTAAGAGCGTGTAGCTAATTGTCCGAGTCAAACTGTTTCGCTGCAGGTTCTTTTAGTAAGTTTGTCGTTCCTTCAATAACACTGGCTGGAACATAGTCGAAGTCCCTGACCGGCGGCAAGTTTTTTGGTCGTAGGTGCTTGCGGCAATGAATCCGGGTGTTTGGCGGCACCGCTCCGCCTTTTGAAAGACGAGCGAAGCATCGGGTAGGCAGCGATAGAGAACATTCCGGCTATTGAAATGATCACCCCGAGAAAAAGGACCGCGCGAATATCGACAAAGCTACCGGCCAAAGCGATCATGATTCCTCCAAACGCCATCAAAAATCCCGCAAGCCGTGGGTTAAAAGGACGCGGCTCGGCTGCGGCAAGCGGAGCTCCGCAGGAGCGACAAAACTGCTGGTCGTTTACAATTGGTGATCCGCATTCTGGACAGTTCATATTTTGCCTTGGTAAAACAATATAACAATAGACTATACGTCAAACCGCAACACTATGTTCGATGAATGGCGGCAGATGTAAACGAGCGGTAAGAACAAGGCTGCAGTCAGAAGTCTGCAAGAATCGCCCCATGTTGCGGGTGTGCAGCCGAAAACAAGATGAACGGTAGATACTATGAATGGACGGCTTCGGTCGTCTTCTTATTTAGACAACGGCCCGCGTCTTCGATTGGCAGGTCATTGATACTGGCATAACGATGCGACATTAAGCCGTCTTCGTTGAATTGCCACAATTCATTACCATAACTGCGGAACCATTGGCCCGCGGTGTCGTGCCATTCGTATTCGAATCTGACAGCCATGCGGTTTTCGCGAAATCCCCACAGCTCTTTTTTAAGAACGTAGTCAAGTTCGCGTTCCCATTTACTTTTCAGGAACTGCTTGACCGCCTCGCGGCCGTTGATGAATTCGGCTCGGTTTCGCCACTCGGTATCAACCGAATAGGCGAGACAAATACGCTCCGGGTCGCGTGAATTCCAGGCGTTCTCAGCTTCTTGCACCTTTGCGGTTGCGGTTGCAAAGGTGAATGGCGGTTTGAGATCCGATGATTTGGGGTAACTGTTTTCGCTCATGTTATTTTTCCTTATTGCGTTTTAGAATCGCGATCTCCTTTTCCAATTTCTCTATTTGTTCCTGCATCGGTGCCGTCATCGAGCGGATCTCTTCCAGCGTGTATCGACGGGGGATGTGCTGTGGGCAGTTCCAGTCGAACGCTTCAATATGCAGGACCATCGCCCGCTCGATCTTCGCTTTGTAATCGGGCATCGTCAACTTCTCGATCAGATCCGATGCATCAACGGCATCGTTGACTTCGACTCGAGCTAAAATTTTGAGCCGTGTCTGGTTGGGGTAGTCCATCAGGAAAAGCGCCGCTTTGTCGTTCGCGGCAAGGTTGCCGACACTGATATATTGCAGATTGCCGCGAAAATCGGCGTAGCCAAGCGTTTGGTCATCCAAAACCTGCAAAAAGCCCACCGGACCGCCGCGAAACTGAACATACGGCTGGCCGCTTTCGCCCACGGTAGCCATATAGAATCCGTCCCGTTGTTCAATGAAATCTTTCTCGGTGTCCGAAAGCCCGTGAAAATCGGGCTCGCCGCCTTCAAATCTGACGTAGTTCTTGCGTGTTCCGTAGCGTTCTTGAGTCGCCTTAACGCTTGGCGAAAATGTCAGGTCAAAGAACTTGTGCGACATACGAACTCACCTCCTTAAACTTGATCAATTCGCGTTGGGCCTCTGGGAAGGCCAAAAGATTATCTTTCCGAACACCAACGCGAAAACAGCGTAAAGTAAAGCAGCGATGCCGACAAGTACCTTGTTTTGCGTAGTGAACATTGCCTTTGACAATGCGAGGCCGCCGATCAAAAAATGTGTGAAATTAGCCATGGATACCGGTCGACTGTAAATACCTCCGATCAGATTTGCCTTCGCGGTCCAATTAAGCATCGCAAACGCAAAATAGAGCCCGCCCAAGATCTGCAAGATCAGTAATGACAATTCATTTGATCCTAGACTGAAGTAATTCGACAGGTCGTTCGAAAAGAAAACCAGAACTGTTCCGGTTATTGCCATCAGAATGGCGCTCGATGTCATTACTAGTTTCGTATTCATTATTTTGTCCACCTTCTTCAAATGGTGCGTGCGATGGCCACGCACCATTTCCTTCTAAATACTATTTCCCTTAGCTTGTGTCTAAACGCTAGCCGCTCGGCTTGCCATCGGGAATTCGATTGCCGGGAAATCGACAACCGTTCCGGCAACTTCGTTGAAATAGTTAGTAAAAATATTCACCGCGACATTGGCGACGATCTCTGTGATCTCTTTCTCAGTAAAGCCGGCATCGGTCACAGCCTGAAAGTCTGCCGGCGATATCTTACCGCGACTGACGATCAATGCACTTGTAAATTTCAAAGCTGCATCGGCCTTTTTGTCATGTGCCGACGCCCTGCGAGCATCTTCGATGGCGTGCTCGTCGAGCCCGACCATCTTGCCGATCGCCGAATGTGCGGACGCACAATACCGGCAGCCGTTGATCTCCGCTGTAGTAAGAGCGATCTGTTCGCGAAGTTTTGCACTGAGCGTTGTGCCTAAAGAACCATTGAAGTTCAAATAAGCCTCCAGGACCGCTGGCGAACTCGCCAAGGTTTTCATCAGATTCGGTGCGAAACCGATCTTTTCTTTTACCGCGTCGAGCAATTCTTTTGCTTTGCCTGTTGATTCTTCGTGGTCAATTGCTGTTATCCTCTGCATTTATTATCTCCTAAGTTTTTATCTAAATTCCAATTGGGGTCTTAATTTCGGGCTTGCCCCTGGAAACTAAGACCAGTCGACATTCCGGCGATCATGATCAAGCGTAGTAATAGATACTTTCGAAGAGCATCATCTATTCTCTCGTTTTTTCATTTGATTGCTCATTCGTGCTCATATGAGCTAAATTTGACATTCGATTTACGGCTTTCGCTATTGCATACGTCGTGCCATTCGGCCATGATCAGCTAAAGTGTCTATTCACAATAATATAGGGTTATTCACTACGGTCACATGTGGTAACGGGATTTCGTGGTACACTGAAACCTCGTTGCACTTCTAACGAAATATCGTTGCATACGGGCGGGAGGTGGAATTTGAGTCTCAAGAAAACCATAGTTGCAATATCTGGCAGCACGAGGGAGCGGTCAACAAACCTCAACCTGATCCACGCAATCGCTGATCTTGCCATTGATCGTTTTGAAGTGAATATTTATTGGGGCCTCATGGAGCTGCCTCAATTCAATCCTGATAACGACAACGAAAAGGCGGGTGATCAAGTAGCAGATCTGCGGCGACAACTTCGCGAGGCCGACGGCGTACTGATCTGCACGCCCGAATATGCGATGGGCGTTCCGGGTACGCTAAAAAACGCGATCGATTGGACAGTTTCGTCGGCCGATCTTTACCGTAAGCCGACGGCGTTGATCACGGCCTCGTCTGTTGGCGAGAAAGGCCATGCCTCGCTATTGGAAACACTGAAAGTCATTGATGCAAATATTACGGATGAGACTCAGCTGTTGATCTCGCACGCAAAATTGAAAGTCAGCAACGAGTACAAAATTACAGATGACAAAACACTGGCCGAGGTCGAAATGCTGATCCAGGCCTTCCATAAAAATATGGCGTAAATTGGGAGGGCAGGTTCACCAATGAGATCTAGAATCGCATTCGAATCGATAAATGAGTTGATCGTCAGAAGTCGGCCGGTCGAGGAGACGCTGCAGGCGATAGCCGCCCAGATGTTTGATAACGAGGACGTCGCTCTAGCACGTATATGGTTGGTCGAAAAGGGCGATATCTGTGACACGTGTGTAATGCGTCCAGTGTGTCCCAGCCAAGAACGATGTCTACATCTAACCGCAAGTGCGGGAAAAGATCTTGTGGGCAATCATGCCTGGTCAAATATCGACGGGCGATTTGCTCGATTTCCAGTTGGCGTTCGAAAGGTCGGGCATGTCGCCGAAAGTGGTGAATCGATCTTACTAGGTGACCTCAGCACGAAGGAAAATTCCTGGATCGCAGATCAGGAATGGGTAGTGTCTGAACAGATCGAAGGGTTTGCTGCTCATCCGCTCAGGTTCAAAGATGACATCTTGGGTGTCGTCGCCGTTTTTTCGCGGATGAATATCAGCAACGAGAGTTTCGATTGGTTGCGTGTCTATGCCGGGCAGGCTTCGATCGCGATCGCAAACGCCCGAGCGTTCGAAGAGATCGAATCTCTGCGTAGCCAATTAGAGGATGAGAATGAATATTTGTGCGAGGAGATCAGTGAGATCGCCCCGCACAAGTTTTTGATCGGCGAAAGCCCCATTTGGACAAAGATCGTTCAGCAGATTGATCTAGTCAGTTCATCGGACGCTACAGTTTTGTTGACCGGCGAAAGCGGCACAGGAAAGGAAATGGTCGCTCGCGCACTGCACGAAGCAGGCCCGCGTTGCGACAAGCCGCTGGTTCGCGTAAACTGTGCTGCCATTTCGCCCGAGTTATTTGAGAGCGAGTTCTTCGGTCATGTCAAAGGAGCTTTCACCGGGGCGTTCACGGATCGTGTCGGACGGTTTCAGCTTGCCGACCGCGGAACGATCTTTCTGGATGAGATCGGGGATCTACCACTCCGTCTGCAGGGCAAATTACTGCGCGTGCTTCAGGAAAAGCAGTTCGAAAGAGTTGGCGAGGACCGGACACGCACGGTCGATATTCGCGTGATCGCGGCGACCAACCGCGACCTATGGACCGAGGTGGAAAATGGAAGTTTTCGCCAAGACCTATTTTATCGAATCAGTGTTTTCCCCATTCATTTGCCACCTCTCCGCGAGCGGCCCGAAGATATCGCTCCTTTGGCAAGACACTTTCTTGATACGCTGGCCGGCAAAAGCCAGAAGTCATCATTAAGGCTAACCGCTGATGACATCCGGGTCTTGCAACGTTATTCGTTTCCCGGGAATGTGCGTGAACTGCAAAATATCATCGAACGGGCGGTAATCATGGCTC